>JABARV010000011.1 GCA_019186965.1 Turneriella sp. | reverse complement strand
CGAGAATCTCAAGTGGCAAGCCATACGCTTTATCGAAAAAGCCGTCACACACACGCAAAATATCTTCTCGCGACCAGACACACACCGTTTTAGGTGGCTTAATTTCGCCGCATGCACGTACTGGTAAGTGTGGTCAGGCTCTTCTTTCAATACCCGTACTTCTCGCCCCAGAGTTTTTTTAGCGCAGCACGAATTTCTTTTTCACGGGCATTATCTCCCGGTTCATAAAGAGTGCGGCCTCGGATGGTGTCGGGCAAATACTCCTGCGGTGAAAAACTCCCCGGTTGGTCGTGTGAGTATTCATACCCTTTTCCATACCCAGCGTCTTGCATGAGTGTGGTGGGGGCGTTACGCAAAGCAAGCGGCACGGGGAGATTGCCGGTTTCACGCACAAGATTTTGAGCGTTGCTAATGGCTCGATACGCCGCATTGCTTTTCGGTGAAGTCGCTAAATACGTGGCACATTGCGAGAGGACAATCCGTGCTTCGGGATAGCCAACCATATTCACCGCTTGGAAACACGCCGTCGCCACCACCAACGCCGTGGGGTTGGCGTTACCGATATCTTCGCTCGCGGCAACGATGAGCCGCCGCGCAATAAAAGAGGGATCTTCACCGCCTTCAATCATCCGTGCTAAATAATACACCGCCGCATTGGGATCGCTTCCACGGATGGATTTAATGAACGCAGAAATAATATCGTAGTGGTTCTCGCCGGTCTTGTCGTACAGCACGGGGTTCTGCTGCACCACTGCCGTGACATCTTTGTCGGTGATGTGGATGTCCTGCGTGTCGGTGGCATTTTTTTTCTGGAGGAGTACATCCACCACGAGCTCGAATGTATTGAGGAGCCTGCGTGCATCTCCCCCTGAAAGGTGAAAAAGCGCACTTGTCTCTTGAAGAACAATTTTTTGGTTTTTGAGAAACGCGTCATGCGAGAGTGCAGTATTGAGACGGCGGAGTAAATCCGCCTCGGTTAACGGCTTGAGTGTATAGACTTGGCAACGTGACAAGAGTGCGGCGATGACTTCAAACGACGGGTTTTCGGTTGTGGCACCGATGAGCGTCACCGAGCCGCGCTCGACCGCCCCTAAAAGCGAATCTTGCTGCGCTTTAGAAAAACGGTGGATTTCATCGATGAATAGTATAGGTTTTTGTGTGAATAGCCCGCTCGTCTCTGCTTTTTCAATGACATCGCGCACGTCTTTGACGCCCGAGTGGATGGCGCTTAACGCGTAAAAGGGGCGTCCCACTTCTTTGGCAATGATGTGTGCGAGTGTAGTTTTCCCCACGCCGGGCGGTCCCCAAAAAATTATAGAAGGGATATTTTTAGCTTCGATAGCGCGGCGTAAAACCGCACCTGCGCCCACAAGATGCTCTTGGCCGACGTAGTCGTTGAGCGTCTTGGGGCGTAAGCGTTCGGCGAGGGGAAGTTTTGGTGTTATTTACATCCGCCTGATTTACCGTCGGGCGCGACAAAGCAAGTTTTACCTGTGTCGCACTTTTGTGTTTGCGTCCATTTGTACTTTGAGTACGAAGAGCAGAACTCAAGGTTATTGTTGGTACAACGCATGCGTGCACTCATCGCGTCTAAGTCGGAACAACCCGCGTCGCCGGTTGCGGCAGATTTTTTGCCGCACGCTGTCGCAAGTAAAAACACGCTCAAGATTAAAATTAATTTTGTTTTCATAATTGCACAGTTTATTGTAGAGATTTAGTATGGCAAGACTATTTTTTTAACCCCAAGTTTTGGTCTCTCAGGCAAATAAAAACTACTTTACGAATTATGCGACGCACAAAAGCTGACTAATGCAGCGCATCAAACTCTGCTTCCAGAGCCATAGGTTCCGGTTTTGGACACTCCTCTCTCTTACTTTCGCTTTCCTCCTAATCGAAGCAATTCCTAAAAGTGCTGCGTATGCACACAAAGGTCCTGCCGCACCAAAAATCCTTAAAGAGCCAGCTATACGCGACGCAATCGTAAGCGGGGCTGAACGCTACCTCAATGTCCCCTACCGCTTTGGTGGCGCAACACCAAAAGGATTTGATTGCAGCGGCCTTGTACTTTATCTTTACAAACAGCAAGGCTTTTCAGTTCCCCGCAGCGTACGCGAAATGCGGCCAACGCTCAAACTAACGCATTTGCCCAAAAAGGGAGACATCATTTTTTTCTTGAATGACAACGGCAACGTCGGCCATGTTGGCATTTACATCAACGAAGAAAAGTTTATCCATTCTCCCCGCGAAGGATTAAAAATCCGTTACGAAAAACTTAAACACCCGTATTGGAAAAAACGTTTCGTCGAATACCGTTCAATACTATAGTGGATTTAAACGTAAAACAATTTTTTCAAGCGTTGCCGCTTCGCTTTGGGTAAGGGGAAGTACCGAAAGACGGAAACTTTTGAAAAGCTGTGAGTTAACAAGCACAGTCTTGTGCAACATACCACGCGTTATGGGCGTTGCGTATTTTCGCTCAAACTGGAGGCGTGGAGAAAACCAGCGTGGATTTTTTCGTGTACTTTTAGAATCAAAGTAACGCGATTCTGGATTAAATTGCGTTTCGTCGGGGAAGGCTTTTTCAACCACGCGCATTTCACCTACGATCGCAGGCACTTTACAGCTCGAATGGTAAAAATAACCTTTATCGCCAAGCTCCATCGCCAATAAATTATTCCGCGCCATGTAGTTACGTACTCCATCCCAAAGCGTTGTTTGTGTACGCTCTGCCATAAGTTGGTCTATGCTAAAAGCGTCCGGCTCGGATTTAAGAATCCACGATTTCATTTTTTAGAGTCTGATTTCTTTCGCGCCTTTACTAACGCTTCTTTTTTGGAAAATTTTATTTTCTGCGGCTTCGCTTTTAATTTTTTTATAGGTGTCGGAGTTTTTCTAATTAAGCCATATTTTTTTGTACGTCTTTGGTTCGTCGTTGTAATAATCTCTGCAATGGCAGCGGAGGCAACCGTAGCTCCTTTTTCTAAAAGAAGCGCTTTATAAATTCCAGAAAGCCTATGCAAATCGCGTGGACGAGAGCCAATGAGGTGCGCCAAAATTTCTCGAATTTGCGCTTCTTGATAAAGCCCCTCTGCGTTTTGGCGCGATGCATTGAAGCGGCTTAACGCCATTCCCCGCGCTGCATTTTTAATCATAAACCAGTAGGAACTTTTTCCTCTGTATTTTTTGAGTACAAACGCGGTAATAAGAAACTCTGGCCACTTGGGATTTGCTGCCTTTTTAGATAAAAGCCCGTACGTTGTTCCTAAAAGGCGTGGAAGGCTCCATCCGACAAAGCTTTGTGCAAGTGGAAGTCCAGCGCCTACGGCATCACGGCTGCGCTTTTGCTTCATACCATTTTACGCAGCCCCAACGAATCTAATTGCTCTCCCAACCGCGTTAAATCGGAAGGTAAAATAACTGTAACATCTTTACGCGCAACTCCCGAAAGTTTACTCAAGTAGGTCTCGGTTAGTCGTAAAGACATAGCTTCTTCTCCTCCGGGAGAATTCACTGCGGCGGCGAGAGTTTCAATTGCCTGCGCTGTTGCATTTGCTAAAGCTTCAATTTCTTTTGCGCGGCCTTCAGCCTCATTAATACGCCGCTGCATCTCGCCTTCTGACTTGTTGATAAGCTCGGCTTTTAATCCTTCGGAGGTATTGATATTCGCCTGCATATCGCCTTCGCTGCGTGCAATAACCGCACGCCGTTCGCGTTCGGCGGTCATTTGCCGTTCCATCGCATTTTTAACCGAAACCGGAGGAACGATATTTTTAATTTCATAGCGCAAAACTTTAATTCCCCAAGTCTGGCCCACTTCAGAAAGAACGCTCACAATTTTTTGGTTAATTACTTCTCTTTCTTCAAACGTACGGTCGAGTTCTAGAGTTCCCATTACCGAACGTATCGTCGTCTGCGCGAGTTGTATAGACGCTTGCCTAAAATCAGTAACGCCATAACTTGCAATTACAGGATCTGTAACTTCCATATAAATGACGCCGTCGACCTCTACCTTTACGTTGTCGTGCGTAAAGCAATCCTGTGGCGGTACAGAAATCGCTTCTTCTTTAAGGTCTTGAATAAATGTGACTTTATCGATAAAGGGAATAAGCACGTGAAAACCACTCAAGAGTGTTTTATTGTACTTACCAAGCCTTTCGACAATTGCCGCAACCCGTGGAGGAATAATCCTGACAGATTGTACAAGTTTAATAAGAAAATAAAGGAGGAGGCCTCCCCAAACGAATAAATTTAAGTAATTCATGCTTTACCTCCTTTAGTTGTTGTTGCAGTGGCGCTTGGTGTGCTACTCTTTTGGGGTGCTGTATTTTCTGTCAAAGTCGAAAGGCCTTGAAAATACGATTGTAGCTCGGCTATTTTTCCCGGCACCACAGACAGTTTAGATTTTGCGAGCACGTTACCAAATTCTTCTAAAAATTGCTCAACAATACGCATTTTTACTGCCCTCATTCCACCGGGCTTTTGTATTGCGGATGCAATTTGTTTAAGCCCCAATGCCGAAGCGTTTGCGACAAGCGTAATTTCACGGCTACGCCCTTCGGCTTCGTTAATCCGTTTTTGTTTTTCACCTTCAGAGATATTAATTGCGGAGCGTTTTTCGCCTTCGGAAACATTGATGCGTGCTTGTTTGTCTCCTTGCGCAAGGGTAATGTCAGCGCGTTTTTGTCTTTCTGCTTCCATTTGCTTTTCCATCGTGTTAAGCATATTCGTCGAAGGGTCAATGGAGCGAATTTCGTAACGTATAAATTTAATACCCCACGGTTCGGAAGCTTTGTCGATTTCGTGTACAATTTTGTCGTTAATTTTATCGCGCTCGCGAAACGTATCGTCAAGGTTAAGCTTACCAATTTCTGAACGCATCGTCGTTTGCGCTAAAGAAATTACAGCCGCGTTGTAATTTGTTATTCCATAGCTTGCTTTTTGCGCATCTGTGACTTTAAGGTACACGACACCGTCTACATCCACCTCGACGTTATCGCGTGTGATGCAACGCTGCTTTGGTATATCAATGACCTGTTCCCGCGAGTCGTGTATATACGCGATGCGGTCGATAAAGGGAACAATAAAATGAAAACCCGGTTGAAGGACTCCACGAAAAGCACCTAACCTTTCGCGTACCGCAAGTGCCCGCATCGGAATGACACGGAACATCCGCAATAGTAAAATAAAAACTGCAAATACTAAAAGTGTAAACAAACTTTCCATATTACCTCCTCTACCATTAAATTGGTACACACGTCAAATGTAAAAACATATCGAATTCGCCTCGGTGCTCAAGAAATATAATTGTTGGTTTACGTACCTCTGCAGTAAACCTAACGCTCCCCCTTCCTGCAATTTTTTGTTCAAAACGGTAAAACACTTCGCCTAAGCTTGTCACCCTCGATTCTAAAAACGTAAGCTCGTAGCGTTTCAAAAACGGGAATTCTTCGCGAATAGGTTTCAAAATTTTTATTTTCCAAATATGTGTTTCCATTTTTCTAAAAAATGTATACGAAGAAAGCGGAGGTTCTTTAAAAATCCTATGCATCGACATACTCATAAGCCACATATCTTTATTTTTGTCATAGTTTTTAGGAAAATCAAAATATGCCTCAAAAAAATGTGCTTCGCAATTGAGGCGACTTGCTACAGCCGAAAGCGCATCGGTGCGTATGGGAATTAAAATGAAAATAATAATTGCAACGTAGAGTTTTTTATACACACTATTCTTTCAATTGGACTAAAAGATTAATATTCTCACGTCCCACAATAATAACTTCTTTATCGGGAGGTATTTTCCCAGAAACACTTTTAGCAGGCCATGTTGTCCCTGAGTATTTTATCCGTCCCTCAAAATTATCAGGTAAGACTTCGCTTATCGTTTTTGCTTCTTTTCCTTGGAGTAATTTGTCTTCGTCAGATTCAACCCTTTCTACATCGGATGGATAAAATTTTTTGACAAAACGCCTAATTGTCGCAAGCATCAAAATAGAGCTAAAAACAAAAAACGCAAGCGCAACGATGGGGTCGCGTATGTACCCTATATAAAGCATACCCGAAGTTAAAATCGCTCCAACACCTAAAAAAATAACGACAAGCCCTGGAATAAAAAATTCGAGTAGGACTAGAACTCCCCCCACCACGAGCCAAAAACGGTAGTCTATTAAATAATCCATTATTCTAAAAGCAACGCTGCTGCGCCTAAAATTCCTGAATTTTCGTCACCCCGTGTAAAGGCGATTTTAACAAGAGAATGGAATAAAGGAAAAGTATGCGCCTTGTACTCTTTAATAATTTCAGGAAAAAGTAAATCTTCTGCATGTGCAACGCCACCGGTAAAAATAAATTCAGTAGAGTTAAGAGTCTGCGTGATTGTTGCGCACGCAAGCCCCAAAGTTTTTCCCGCAAGGTTATACGCCCGTTGCGCGTGGATATCATTGAGGCGTGCACTATCTGCAATTTCTTTAGCGCTTAAATTTTTTCCTGTCGCTTCACGGTACGATGCCGAAATTCCTGTTGCAGACGCATACGCCTCAAGGCAGCCTCTACTGCCACAACCACAAACACGGCTATTCGCTTCCATGGCGCCAATGGGGATATGGCCGACTTCAAAAAAATTTCCTTTATAACCACGCTCCAACTTACCTTTCCAAAAAAAACCTCCCCCAACTCCCGTACCCAACGTAAAAACAGAAAAAGTTTCACTTCTTTTTGCTAAGCCAAAAAATTTTTGTCCTAGCGTCGCACAATTTGCGTCGTTATCTAAGCGAATTTTCTTTTGGGGAAATTTTTTTGTAAGTTCTTCAACGAGCTTTACGCCTTTAAGGTGCGGCATATTTGCAGAAGAGAGGATTATCCCCTGCTCTATATCAAGCGGTCCAGGAGAACCAATACCCACACTGTTGGTATTTTCAAACTCCCCATCTGCAATAATCTTTATAATTTGTTGGATGAAGGCGCTGTTGCTATGCGCGTCAATTGGGTATGCACGAGTTTTTCCTAAATTTCCTTGGCTATCCAACCGTGCAAATTTTATACTCGTCGCTCCAATATCGATACCCAAAATACCGTCTCCATCTACTGCCATTGGAAGCGCACTTCTTGAACAGTGCACCTTGTCAACCCAAAGGAGATAAAAGCCTATGAGAACATATTAGAGCCTCATGCACCTCCTCGCGCAGCATTTATGAAGAGCCAAATTTTGGTTGGCAAGTACAAGAAAAAACCTTCTTTGACGCAAGCGGGTAAACCCCGACTTTACGGAGGAATCAATGATAAAAAAAATTACTCTCTCTTTAACTGCTATCGCAATGGCGGCATTCACTATGCCCACTGCAATTTCAGCGGCGTACGGTGCAGCCGGTTGCGGCTTGGGTGCAATAGTCTTTGGTGCAAAACCCGGCATCGTTCAGGTTTTAGCCGCAACCACAAACGGTACTTTTGCTAGCCAAACCTTTGGAATCACCACCGGTACATCTGAGTGCGGTGGCGGTTTAGTAAAAGTTGAAGCAGAACAAAAAGTGTATGCTTACAACAACTTTAACCAACTGCAAAAAGAAATCGCTCAAGGTAAAGGCGAAAGACTGCAAACCATGGCATACCTCATGGGCTGCAATGCTGAGTCTTTAAATGGTTTTAGCGCCGTTGCGCAAAAAAACTACTCAACCATTTTTGCCGGCGAAACAACCAATTCAGACGTGATGCTCGAGCGTTTACGCGCATCGGTAAAAGCCGACGCAACCCTCGCTTCTCAATGCTCTGCGCTTTAATTAGCAGCTGAATAAAATTCTTTATCTCATCGTATGCGCTCTGTGTACGATGAGAATTTATTCTGAACACCCCATCCAAAACGATCTTCGCCTTCTCTACGCGAATGCACTCATCGACAGAGCAACGGCACTCCATCTTTCCGACACCCGCGCATGGCGCACTTTAATCCATTACGACAGTTTTTTGTGGATAACACGAAGCGAAGCACGCGATAAAGAAAAAAAAGGAGATTTTTTTCTTTCACCACAAGGTGAGCGAGACCCCGACTCGGAACTTAAAGCAACGATACGTGCGCTGTTTTTAGACACCCAAAGTACCGAACCTGCGCGCTGCCGGTTTCCCGCCCGTGAAATATATCTTGTGCGCGAACTGGGTATCGATACCGCGCGTTTAGCGCCCGTCACCTGCCGCGAATACGACGGGTGGCGTAAAAATAATGCGACGGTGTCGGCGTCGATCGTATTCGCGAGTTTTTTTATGGGCAATCCCTCTTCGCTTTTTGGCCACACGTTTCTGCGGTTACACAACGCGCACGGTAACGCACTTCTCGACGCTTCATTTAATTTTGCCGCCAACGCTCCCGACGACGAAAACGCGATTGTGTATGCGTGGCGCGGCATGACGGGGGGATTTCCTGGTTTATTTTCGATGCACCCTTATTATGTAAAAATCAACGAATATAACGACATGGAAAGCCGCGACCTGTGGGAGTACCGCCTCAACCTCACCGCCGATGAACTGCGTTTTTTAGAAGCGCATTTATGGGAATTGAGTTACGCGTATTTTCCTTATTATTACCTCGATGAAAATTGTTCGTACCAACTTTTAGCACTCTTGGAAGCAGTGCGTCCAGAGGTGCGTCTCAATAGCCGCTTTTCTTACTTTGTCGCTCCGACCGACACGTTGCACACGCTTTTAGAAAATAATTTTTTTACGGGCGAAAGTCAATACCGTGCATCGAGCGCAACGCGTTACACGACGTTTTATGAAAACGCCACGCCGGCAGCACGCGAGACAATGGTTCTCCTTAAAGAAAATCGTACTCTACCACAAACGCACACGAGCGACGACACCCAAGCGGTCGATATTCTTTTGGAGTACTATAAATACACCAACGAGTATAATATGGCGCTCTGGCCTGATAGAGATAAAGAGCACTACCAAAAATTGCTTGCTTGGCGTGCCCAAGTGCCTCACGAAAACACACTCGAAAATTTTGTGCGCGCCCACGCCGAAGATAATCCCCTTGTAGGTTTTAAGTCGTCTGAAATTGCCGTAGGCTATGCCGCCCAAGATAATTTGGGCAATGCTATGACGCTGCGCTTTCGCCCCGCGCTGCGCGAGCTCACCGACGCTTCACGCGGATTTTCACCGTGGTCGCAGATGCAAATGATGCAATTTTCTTTTGCGTACTTTTTTGAAAAACAACACTTGCGTTTAGAAGAAGCAAACATCGTCGATATTTTTGCGCTGTCGCCGTGGCAGGCACACATCCACAAATTTTCGTACCGGTTGCGCACCGGCTTTTACCGCCACGACGCGCTACAAAACTACAACGCAGCGACACTCTCATGGGATTCCACCGCCGGCATCGGCATCACGCTCTTGCCGTTCAAGATGGTGGGCTTTTTTGTGCTCGCCGAGGCGAACGCGTACGTGACGCCCGCATGGCAGAGCGCGGCGCGCATCGCACCTTCTTTGTACACGGGTTTCAAATTCAACTGGTCGCGTGCCTTCGCTTCGACGCTATCGTACCGCATCGATTATGCGTTTTTCTCGCCCACCCTAATCGAACAAAAAATAGAAACGCGTAATGCGCTGGCGATAACCCACAGCACCGCACTCGAACTCAAATTTTTCTACGCATGGGCGGCGGTCGAAACGCTGCCACATACGACGCGCCTCGACGCTATGCGCACTGATGCATCTCTTAAATTGTATTTTTAGGCGGGTGTCGTTTGAGTCAAAATACCACCAAACTTTGCCACCAGCATCCGAACGCAAAAAATCACTTTTACTCATAAGCTTATCGTCTCACCGCCGCTACCAGCCAATGCCATCAGGAAGCGGCTGAGTGCGTAGCCTGCTGGCGAGTTTCATTTAGCCACAAACCGGTTCTTCTTCCATGTAAACTGGCGTTTTGTGACGGCGTAATAGTCTGTCGGTTTGCGCTTGAAATCAGTCTCGAATACAGAAGATGACCCGTGCACCAGGCATTTTGGCGCATACGTGCACGTAATATTGAGGCCCTTGCGTGGCACGGGGCATTGGAAACCGTGTGGAAATTCCATTTCTGCAGGCGAAGAGCTCGAGTCTTCAGCGCCGCAGTGCGCGGGCCACTCTGCCTTCGGCTTGAACAGCGTCTTCTGAAAGTCGCCGAAAACCTCAGCTGTCACATTCTTCCAATTGCCGTTTTGCTGCGTGTAAAAGGTTGGGCTGCCGTCGCCATTGCTGATGCCTATAATATCTTCGCCCTTATCAGTACGCCATACGGCAAGTGCGAGTGTGCCAGGACCCCAGTCCGCGCCATATTTTATGGCTAGGTAGCCATTTTTCGCATCGTCGATGACTTCTTCTACCTCGAACATGAGCCCGAGGCCTTCGGTATTGCGCGCCAGCACCTTTTTGCGCACTTCGATGCTTTCCATGTCCATCTTTAGCGCATCGGCAGGCAAGAGGAAGAAATATTCTTTTATAGTGGTTTTGGGCTTCTTTGCGTCCGTGGCTATTGTAACAAACGAAGCCAGTACGAGCAAGATTACTTTTCGCATATGAACTCCTCTTCTATTTTGCGACGAAGCGATCTTTCTTCCATTCGAATTTCACGATCGGCTTCGCATAGAAATCATTCGGCTTTAATTTTGTGGATGTTTCGCAGTTCAGGTTAAACTGGCAGACCACTGTCAAACCTTTCCGTGGCAATTTGCAGGTGAAATTTTCGGGAAATTCTGCCAGCGGCGGCTCGTCGGGACATCCGGCGGGGGCATTCGCTTTGGGCTGGAAAGCGGCGCGGTTGAAAGCGGCAAAGACCTCTGCAGTGGCGTCGCGCCAGCTGTTTCGTGCAGCGGTTAGTACTGCGAAACGGATGTTTCCCGTTATGCCACCTGCACCCTTGTAGATCGAATTGATGCCGACGACTGGATCATCACCACGTCGGCGCCAGACGGCAAACTCATGCGTCGCAGACTGTTGCCGGGTTTTGAAGCCGAGCGCGAGATAGCCGTTTCGGTCATCTTGGGCGATCAGGCCAATTGTCTCGTCGTTACCTGCTTTGCGTTCTATTGCGGCACTTCTCTCTTCAGGTGATTTCAGGCCATCGGGCATATGGTCGTCCTGAAAAGTCCAAAAGTAACCGGTAATTGTCACCTTATTGCTTTTAGCATAGGCTAAACAACTCGTAGCCAGAGCCAAAACTATCGTGGCTTTCCACATAGTCCAAGGCTGACGTAAAACTCATGGCTGCAAACAGATTATGGAAAGCGAGCGTCTTCGCCCAGTAGCCTATGACCCGACCATTGAAACGACACAAGCGTGTGCACAAGGCTTCGGCAATCGAGCAGCATCAGATGGTTCTTGCTGCCGTGCAGAGAAGCGAACTGGTCCATGATGCAGCAGCGTACACCGGCATATTTGTGTTCGGCGCTCTGGCCGATTTGCGCCAGATCGAGACGATCAAGGCCAAAATTGAACAGGTCGTTGATTGCAAAAGTAAAGGCACCCGCAACGCGCCTCGACGCTATGCGCGCTGATGCATCTCTTAAATTGTATTTTTAATATATTTTTTGTGGCGACAAAAAATATATTAAAACCCGAGTCTGTTGAAAAACTCAGCCTTTACAACAGATACTTGTTTTTGACCAAAATTTTTAACATTGCTTATTTCTTTTATAAGCTTTTTGACATATATAGGCATAAGTGCTATCATGCTGTCTGA
>JABARV010000016.1 GCA_019186965.1 Turneriella sp. | reverse complement strand
GCGGAGACCCGCAGACGGTTCACGGTGCAGGCCCCTCGACTGCGCACCGAAGCGGAGACCCGCAGACGGTTCACGGTGCAGGCCCCTCGACTGCGCACCGAAGCGGAGACCCGCAGACGGTTCACGGGGCAGGCCCCTCGACTGCGCACCGAAGCGGAGACCCGCAGACGGTTCACGGTGCAGGCTCCTCGACTGCGCACCAAAGTGGCGGCTTTATAGCGCAAGGTGCGGCAATGTCCGATTCCCCACTTCCTTTGGCGCTGGGGTACATTACAGGCGCTACGCACCCTATGTACCATCTTTTGGTGTCGATTGGCCTTTTAGGGCTTATTGCCTCGTTCCATGGAATACTCCTCGTGGCTGGCCGTACCACGATGGAGTTGGGACGCGCACGGTATATCCACCATAGGTTTGCTTTGCTCCACCCCACACGGCAAACACCCATGGCTGCGCTGCTGCTCAATATGGTTTTGGGAGTGCTTATCCTTCTTTCGGGAAAAACTTCGGAAATGATTACCCTCGCAGCGTTGGGCGCCCTTTCGATATATATTTTTGCCCTGGTTGCACTTTTTGTTTTACGTAAGAAATCCGCATCGCTTGATAGGCCGTACCGTACTCCGCTTTATCCGTTTACCCCTGCGCTTGCCCTTGTTATCGCCGTTATCGCATTTTTTGCGATGCTGTATTTCAACCTTCTACTTGGGCTTATATACTTTGGCATCCTGCTTCTGGGAAGTATTTATTTTCGTTACACGACTATGCGCGTTAAAAAAACGGACGTGCATGGAAAATAATGGCGATATAAAAAAAATTCTTGAACGTCTTGAGCACGCGGGAATAAAAAAAGTCAAGGTCGCAGTTTCGGATATCGACGGAGTTTTGCGCGGAAAATATTTACACTTCGATAAATTTTCTGCGGCGGCAACGTCGACGTTTGGGTTTTGTAACGTTGTTTTTGGTTGGGATATCGGCGATGTTTGTTACGATAACGTCAAATACACAGGTTGGCACACAGGGTATCCCGACGCATTGGTACGTATTGCGCACGAAACAGAACGCGCAGTTCCTTGGGATAACAACGTTCCCTTTTTCTTAGGTGAATTTGTCGCTTCAGATGGATCGCCGCTTGAGATTTGTCCTCGGCAGACGCTAAAACGCGTTTTAAAAAAAGCAAGTTCAATGGGGTTTACTGTAAAAAATGGCATGGAGTTCGAATGGTTTAATTTTCGAGAAACGGCAAAACACCTTGCAGAAAAAGGGTACATCAACCCAGATCCTTTAACCCCTGGAATGTTTGGTTATTCAATTTTGCGTGCGGGGCAAGAGCGCGAATTTTTTAACGCAATTATGGACGAGATGGGCACGTTTGGAGTTCCCATCGAGGGATTACACACAGAAACTGGTCCGGGAGTTTATGAAGCGGCAATTTGTTTTAGCGACGCATTGGAAAGTGCAGACCGTGCAGTACTTTTTAAATCGGGAGTTAAAGACATTGCAGTCCGCTTTGGCATTATGCCAAGCTTTATGGCGAAGTGGCATGCAAAGCTTCCTGGATGTTCGGGGCACATGCACCAATCGCTTTGGAACGAAAACGGTGAAAATACATTTTTTGACGCTGCGGATAAAAATAGGATGAGTGGCACGTTTAAAAGTTACCTTGCAGGGCAGGTGAAACTTTTGCCAGAGCTTCTTCCTTTTTTTGCCCCAACGGTAAATTCGTACAAGAGGTTGGTGGATGGATACTGGGCTGCGGTTAAGCCTTCGTGGGGTATTGACAACCGTACAGTTTCACACCGCGTAATACCAGGCTCCGAAAAATCAACACGCGTTGAAGTGCGTATATCGGGTTCGGATGTAAATCCGTATCTATCTTTGGCGGCGTCTATCGCAGCAGGGCTTTGGGGCATTGAACACAACCTTACATTAGACGAAAAGCCAGTACGTGGGAATGCTTTTTCGGAAAGTAGCGCAGAACATTTGCCGCGTAACCTCAGCGATGCGACACGCAAACTTAAAGATTCAAAAATTGCGCGTGAAATTTTAGGAGATACTTTCGTCGAGCATTTTGTCCAAACGCGTGAATGGGAGTGGCGTGAGTTCCAAGACGCTGTTACCGATTGGGAAACACGGCGTTACTTTGAGATTGTTTAGGTTGTAAAATTTAAATACCTATAATATCATTGCTCCCTTATAGAAAAAAAAAAACTTGAGCAAATGGTATCGCATTTTAGTTTTCCTACCTCGATTACGTTTGGTAGTGGCGCACGAAATCTTGTCGCGGAACATTTTAAAAAACATGGGTATACTTCTGTACTCGTTGTAACAGACGCACAGCTTAAAGAACTTCCTTTCTTCCAAGAGTATTTAGCTTCGCTTAAAAAGGCCTCGCTCACCGTTGCACTTTTTGCTGGTGTTCAAGGAAATCCTGTAAAGTCTCAAGTTGCGTCGGGTGTTGAGGCGTACCGTTCTCTTAAGTCTACGCAAAAAGATGCTGCAATTTTGGGAATAGGCGGCGGCGCTGCGTTAGACGTCGCAAAAGCAATCGCGCTCATGGTTAACCATCCGGGCGATATATTTGATTACGAGGACGAAAAACCGGGAGCGCTTCCCATAGACAAAGAAATTCCGTACTGGGTTGCAATGCCCACGACTGCTGGTACAGGTTCCGAAGTAGGGCGCAGTGCAGTTGTTGCCGACGATACAACGCATGTTAAAAAAGTAATTTTTTCGCCACGCCTTTTAGCAAAGGCCGTTTTTGCAGACCCTGAACTTACATTGGGCCTTCCACCGCATGTTACCGCAGCGACGGGTCTTGATGCAGTAACGCATCTTGTCGAAGCATACCTTGCGAAAGGTTGGCATCCCATGGCGGATGGCATTGCTCTCGAGGGGTTGCACCTTGCGTCGCGTGCGTTGCCTGTTGCTTTTGAAAACGGCAAAGATATAAACGCACGTTCGGATATGCTTGTTGCTTCAATGATGGGCGCAGTGGCGTTCCAAAAAGGCTTGGGCGTTGTGCATTCGTGCGCACACGCACTTTCTGCGGTTGTCGATATGCACCACGGGCTTGCTAACGGGATTATGCTCGATTACGCTTTGTCTTTCAATTGGAAATTAGTGCCCGAAAAATTTGAACGGCTCTCGCATGCAGTTGGATTAAATACGGCAGCGGATTTCCTTGCGTATATTAAAGATTTAAAAGCGCACCTTAAAATTCCTAAAAACTTAGCGGAAGCAAAAATTTCTCCTGACAAAATAGATGCGCTTGTTCAAGTTGCAGTTGCCGATGGCTGCCATCTATCGAATCCGGTGCCTGTAAAAGAAAGCGATTTTAAAGAAATTTTTAACAAGGCGTTTCTTTAAATATGAGTTTACTTAAAATTGGTATTTCTGCATGCTTTATGCACCGCGATCCAACGCGTGCAATATTTAAAGGAAAAACGCTCCTCTACAACGAAGAATCTCTTGTGCATTGGGCGATGCGTTTAGGCGCAATGGCTTTTATGATTCCTTCGGTGGATGTACGCGGAAAAATTACACTCGCCGATTACGCAGCGCATCTCGATGGACTTATTTTGCACGGTGGTTCGGATGTAGCTCCAGAGATGTACGGAGAAGCTCCGCTCAAAGAAGAGTGGAAAGGCGATAGAATTCGCGATGAATACGAAATAGCGCTTTTTAACGAATTTTATAAACTACAAAAACCTGTTCTTGGTATTTGCCGTGGCGCACAAATTATCAACGTTGCATTGGGAGGTACACTCTACCAAGATATTTCAACGCAAGTAAAAAATTCGCTTGTCCATAGAGATTGGAATATATACGACCAAAATTTCCACGAAGTTGAATTCTTCAAAGGTTCGTACCTTGCGCGTATCTTTGGCGCGGGAAAATTTAAAACCAATAGCATCCACCACCAAGGGCTTAAAGATATTGCAAAAGATTTGGTTGTAGAGGCAACTTCTGCTGAAGACGGCATTGCCGAGGGAATTAAATTCCAAGGACCAGCGTACGTTTGTGGTATCCAATGGCATCCAGAGTTTCATGATACATCCGACACTTCTCTTTTGGGGTCGGATCCCCTTCTTAAAGACTTTATGTCTGAGTGCGAAATCTATAAGCTTAACCACAAAATGGATAGAACCCGCATCGAATAGGAGCCGTTATGCCAACACTTGAAGTAAAAAATCCTGCGACAGGAGAGTTGTTAAAAACTCTCGACGCAGATACTGTGGAAAGTATGCGCATAAAATACGAAAAAGCGCGTAGCGCGTCGCTTGCGTGGAAGGAGCGCTCGCTTTCGGAGCGTATAAACGTAATAAAAAGTTTTCGTTCAATTGCAGAAAAAAATTTAGAAAGTGCGGCACAAACCCTTACAAGCGAGGTAGGAAAGCCTATCGCGCAGTCGCGTAATGAAATTAAGGGAACGCTCACAAGGCTCGATTTTTTTCTCGAGGCGACGCAAAAAGCAGTACAGACCGAAACGGTGTACCCTTTAGAAAAAGGAATAAAAGACAACTTGACCGAACAAATTGAACACGAACCTTTGGGGGTTATCGCTAATATTTCTGCATGGAACTATCCTTGGTTTGTTGGCTCAAACGTGTATTTGCCTGCGCTTTTAACAGGAAACGCGGTTCTCTACAAACCTTCGGAATACGCGACGCTGTCGGGGTTTCTGATGGCAAAATTTTTGCACGAGAGCGGGGTTCCCGTAGATATTTTTTCCGTTATTTGCGGCAAGGGAGATATTGGCGCGGCGCTTTTAGATTTACCCATCGACGGTATTTTTTTTACGGGCTCGGTTGCAACTGGCCGTAAAATCCAAGAAGCTGCAGGAAAAAAATTTATCAAGGTGCAGCTCGAGCTTGGTGGAAAAGACCCAGCGTATATAACAGATAATGTCGATGTAAAAAATGCAGCAGAGGCGACAGCAGATGGCGCAATGTATAATACCGGCCAAAGTTGTTGTAGCGTAGAGCGTATTTACGTACACGAAAAAATTTACGATGCATTTGTGGACGCTTTTGTGCACACTGTGAAAAATTTCCGCAAGGGAGATCCGGCAGAAAATGAAACCTATGTTGGCGCTTTAACGCGTGGCAAGGCACAGTTAGATTTTCTTTTACGGCAAATTGAAGATGCGGTAAAAAAAGGCGCAGTTGTTCTTACAGGCGCGAAGCAGATACCTTCGGATGCAGGATATTTTTTAGAGCCTACCGTTGTTGTGAATGTAGACCATACGATGGATTTAATGCGTGAAGAAAGTTTTGGTCCAGTTATTGGTATTATGAAAGTAAAAGACGATGCAGAGGCTATAGAGAAAATGAACGATACCGACTTTGGCCTTACAGCATCGGTCTATTGCAACGATACGGTACGCGCCAAAAAAATTCTTAGCCACGTAAACGCAGGCAGTGCGTATATAAACTGCTGCGACCGTGTTAGCCCACGGTTACCTTGGTCGGGCCGTGGGTTAAGCGGGGTAGGGCTTACACTTTCGACGTATGGTATTGAGACATTTACACGCCCAAAAGCGTGGCATATTAAAAGTTGATTTTAGTTTTTTTAAATATGCTCGTGGACGGGCTCGTGCGCTGAGATAAATCCGAATAGGCGTTTTTTTTCATTCGGTTGTAAATCAACAGGGCGTAGCAAATAAAGCCCGTGTGTGTCGTATTTCGATATACGTACTCGGCACACTAAAGGCGGTTCAATGTTTAGCGTTAGTTGCCAAAGCTCTTGCCGTTTTAATACCCAGTCGGGGGGGGCGCTTGCAAACTGGACAACCAAAGCGCGCTCCGAAAATTTTTGCGTAGTTCCTGAAAAAATATCAAAACGCTCCGTTCCATTTTGTACAGGGGGAATATCGATATCTATGTCTGTATGCGGCCAAGGCTCTATTTGTAAATCTAAAGCGAACGTCGACATAAGGTGTTGGTCGCTATTGAACTCTACGGTGCCATCGTGCTCAAAAACGGCGGATGTATTATTGGCTCGGAGGATATCCCCCGAAAGAATAAATTCTCCCAAGTGTGGTCTGTACACGTAAAGGACTGCCTCGCCGTGGTTGGGCGTAGAGTTGCCATTGTGTAGCGAAAGGAGAACTTGGGTAGGGTTTGTTTTCATTACTGTTACAAAATGTGTATTGGAAGGTGCTTCGAGTGCGCACAATTCGCCAAAGCGTAAATCGGTTGGATTTTTTACTTCAATTTGTGATTGCATTTCGGGAAGAAGTTTGTCAAAAATTTGGACACGGTCACGGGGGGGAATATTTGAATTTTTCTCAAGATAATTATGTAGACTGTGTGCGAGAGCGTCTTGCGAAAGGAGTATCTCTGACTTTTGGTCATCGTTAAGCCCTGTAAAAAAATTATTAACTGTTTTTTGCTGTGCGCTTGTTAAATTCCGTCGGATAAGGATTTGCATAAAGCGGTTACTTAAGCTTTCACGTAAAAATTCTTTTTTTTGCCGCCAGCGCAAAAAAAGGAGCAGAAGCGTTAACGCCATTAAAGCGTAGACTAAATACCAAACCGATGTAGCGTCAAAGCCAGGTAGGCGTAAATCTTCTGGCTCGATTGTTAAAAAAATCATGGGATAGCCATCCTTATGCGCCCACTATGCCTCTTGCGAGTCAGAGCGCAAAGAAAATTAAATACGCGAAAGGTGGGCAACGATTTCTGGATGCCCTGGCGCAAACTCGAGCGCCTTTTGGAGCGTTTTTTTTGCTGCAGAGCGGTTTCCCCTGTGTGCGTATAGCATTCCCAAGGTATCCAAATAGTGCGCATTCCGAGGTTCTTTTATGAGCGCCTTTTTTACAAGCTGAAGCGCTTCGCTATAATTTTTTTCTAAGCGGCAATAAACCATTGCAAGCGAGTTCATCCCGTTTATATTTTCTGGATCTTTATCGACAAGATTTAAAAGAATGCGTTCGGCTTCGACAAGTTTGTTTTGCCTTTCGAGTGCAAAAGCAAGCATGTTCATTAGTTGGGTGTCGTTTTTACGGTCACGTACTGCTTGCGTTAAAAGTTCTTCTGCCTCTATGTATTTGCGCCGTTTTAAAAGGGTAAGCGCTTGCATTTTGCGTACATCCGGCAAAAGATGAAGTTCGTCGAGTTCTGCAATTTTAGCAAAAAATTCTTCTGCCTTATCCCATTGGTGTAATTGAAAAAAGCAGAGTGCTTGGTAGTAAGAAAATTCTAAGTCTCCGGGTAAAATTTGGAGCGCATCGTCAAAACGGGCAAGCGCGGTTATAAAATCTTTACGGCGGTATGCACGTTTGGCCTCTGCTTTAATGCGAGAGAGCTCTTCAACTTCGAGGAGCGATAGTTCTTTCACAGGAGCCTGATTTTTTTTTAGGAGTGAATCGTGCTTTTGGGCTTGCGGATCTTTCCCTATGGTTAAGTATTCACCTATAGAAATTGTTTTTTTGGGTTTTTTATGCTCTCCGTTTTTGGAGTTTGGCGTAGTCTGTTGCATCTATTGTTAGCGGAGTGATTACTGTGTAACCTTTGTCGTACCAGTCAAAATCGGTATCCGCTTCACCCCCGTGGCTTAGTACCGAGCCGCCCAAGTTGAGTAACATGCCGCCATCATCTTGAACAACCCTCTTATAGTTATCTCGGTAGATTCGCCTTCCCAATTTAGCCCATTTTATGTCGCTGGCGTCAAGCGCCGTCATGGGGATATTTATATTGAGTAAAAAGTTTTGGTCTGCGTCGGAGGAAAACTGGGCAAAAATTTCACAAAAAATCGTTGCCACTTTTTCAAAGTCACCCGTATGGTCTAAATAGCCACACGATACAGAAAAAGCGGGAACATTGTGTATAAAAGCATGCCGCGCCGCGCCAACCGTGCCGGAATACCACACGTCTTGTCCCATGTTTACGCCTTTGTTAATTCCAGAGACGCAGAAGTCGAAGGTGGGAGCAAATCCCGAATGTAGCGCCACGTTGACGCAATCGGCGGGAAACGCGTCGACTTCGTACGTTCTTTCGCCGCGCTTTATTACGCGGATGTCCTTATAAATTGTGAGCGCTTGGCTGGTTGCGCTTTTTTCTTCTGCAGGGGCGAAAACCCATGTTTCTCCAAAATTTTCGAGTTTGTCTCGTAGTTTTAAAAGCCCAGGAAAATCAAGACCGTCGTCGTTAGAAATTAAAATTCGCATGTATCGTCCTTAGTTATTCAATTTTCTATTATAATCGCTATTTGGAAAAGCTTCTTTGAGTTTTGCTCGAAAAGTTTCAAATTCTTTTTCTTTTTTTATTTCCCGAAAAGCAAGCGCGGCAAAGTATAACGCTTTTTCGTATGTTGCATCGTCGCGTGTATCTGCGTACGCGATGCGGCTAAATTCTCGCGCCGCCGCTTCGTATTCTTTACGTTCAAAAAGAATTTCGCCAATAAAAAACCGTGCCTTAAGGTACAACCCTTCGTCTTCTTTGGGTAAAATTTGGCGGTAAAAATCGAGTGCGTGGGTTGTATCGTTTTCGTGCCGGTATGCCTCTGCAATTTTAAATCGTGCGCGACTAGAAAAATTCTTGTTCGTGGTAAGCGGCATAAGGAGTGCGCGGCTTTCAGCGTAGCGTTTTTGTAAAAAAAGAAAATGTGCTTGGTAAAGTTGCATTTCGTTTGCAAGCAAAGAATCAGAGGCGAAGCGTGTAGCCAATTTTTCTGCTTCTTTTTCTGCAAGATTATACTCGCCTTTGCTTTCAAATATTTGGAAAAGGAGGGTGGCTCCGTTATTTGCGCTTGCTGTAGTTATATCTTCATTTTGGAGCACACGTAAAATTATAGCCTTCGCTTTCTCTTCTTGGCCTTGGTCAACAAGGAGCGAAGCTTTCGCAAGGCTTAAATCTAATTTTTCTGTTGGTTTTTTTTGGATTTTTTCCATTTCGGCAAGAATACTTTCTGCCTGGCCAAACCTCTTGCGTTTTTGGTAGTAATCCAACATTTCCCTAAGCGACTCTATGTACCAAGAAGAAGCATTATTTTCTTCCTTTAACTTAACTTTCCACTCGATTGCGCTGGGTTCGTCGTCGAGTTTAAGCGAAAGCAAAAGGAGTTGAAAAAGCGCCTCTTCGCGTATTGTCGTTTGCGGGTATTCTTTTAGGATTGTTTCGTAATGCGTTCGCGCTTCTTTGTAATTTTTTTCCATACTTTCGGAACGCGCAATATCCGAAAGCGCTTTTTCTTTAAGCCAAGAAGGAGTGTTTTTGAACGATAGTACAAGGTTGAATTTTTCTTTTGCCTTTGTGTATTCGCCTTGTTGAAAAAAAGATAGGCCTTCAAAGTAAAGCGCTTCTGCGTAACGGGGGGGTGTGCTTTCAAGCGCGGTATATTTTGCAAAAGATTTTTGTGCGCTACCAAAATTGTTTTGCCTAAATTCGAGCCATGCGATTTGGTAAAGGGCTTCCGCTGCTTCTTCCGGTGCGTTTTTTTCTTCTTTAAGCACAGCTTTGTAGCTTTTAAGTGCGCCTACTAAATCGCGTAGGTTGTAAAGGCATGCTCCCAACGCAAGGTGTACCTTTGCACGCTTGGTGGGTGTTTTATATTTACGTAAAATTTTTTTAAACGTATCGCCTGCGCGTGCGTATTGTTTTAACTCGAAGTATGTCCATCCAATCCCCATTTCAGCATCGAAAGCTTTTATATGTTTTGGGTATTTTTTGGTTAGCCGTGCATAAATTTGTAGCGCAGCAGGGTATTTACCTAAAGCGTATGCAATCTCTCCTTTTAAGAAAAGTGCCTCTGCATGTATTTTAGGTTCATTAAATTCTTTTTCAAGGTGTGTGAGCGTTCTTTGTGCATCGTCGTAACGTTTGTCGCTAAATTCGGCGCGTGCGCGTAAAAGATAGTACACTGCTGCGTCGTCGTCATTCCCATATTTTTCAGTTAGTTCGCTTAGCACCTCGGCTGCTTTCGCGTACTCTTTTTCTTGGTAGAGTAAGTCGCCGTAGTACCTTAACATCGCACGGCGGCTTTTCCCTTGAATGGTGTCTGCGTTGCGCAGCGCGTCGAGATTTTTTAGCGCCTCTTGTACCTTGCCTTGCTTGCGCAGTACAGAAGCCATAAGCTCTACAGCAGGCGCAAATGTTTCGTGTTCCCTGTAGTTGTGTATAATATCCATTAGCGGAGGCAACGCTTCTTGTAATTGGTTTCTTTCACTTAAAAGTTGCGCTTGCCGCATACGAGCAAATGGATAAATGGAACTTTGTGGGTATTCTTTTGCAAGCTGTGCAAGATAGACAAGTGCGCCATCTACGTCTTTTGTCTTATACTTACACAAGGCTGATAGATAAAGCGATTCGCTTGCACTTTTTGATGAAGGATAATCTTTTACTACCGCGCCAAATTCACGTAGAGCGTCGGGAAACTTTTCGTCTGCGTAATAACTTTTTCCTAGCCAAAATCGCGCTTCATCTAAATTTTCGGCTTGCGTAAAATTGATAAGAAGCGTTTCAAAAGTTTGTCGCGCTTTTGTATATTCCTTTGCGTTAAAGTAAGCGATCCCGAGTTGTAATGTAATAGTAGGCGCAGCGCTCGACTGTGGATAGTCTTTGAGCGCGTGGCTAAGCGAATCGATTGCTTCGTCGTAACGGCGTTGTTCGTTGTAAATGAACCCCATTGTATAAAGCGCATTTGCAGCAAGTGGATTTTCGCGGTATTTTTTTACAAAGTTAGCGTGGCTTTCTAAGGCTTCGCGGTACGCTTTTTGGTAAAACCATGCTTCTCCCATCCAAAACACCGCACGGACAACAAAAGGCGACTCAGGAAAATCGCGCATGAGTGATTTAAACTCAAATTGCGCTGCTTTGTACTCGCCTTCGTAGTAGTACGAGAGAGCAAGGTAGTACTGTGCATCGTCGCCGTATTCTCCACGTGCATCTTTAAGCACAATTTCTTGGAGCAAAAGGCGTGCCGAATAAAAATTGCGCTCTTTAAACGCTGTCATCGCAGAGCGAAAATTTTGTTCGGCTTCAAAGTTTACAGGAAACGCCGTTGTAGTAAAATATGCCGCATAGAAAACAACCATTAGAAGGCGGCGCATAACTTTTACAAAATAAATTTTGAGAGGTCCTGATTTTTTACAATTTCTGTAAATTCTTTTTCGACAAACTCACGATCGACAACCACGTCGGACATTGCGAATTCTTCAGGCGTAAACGAAACACGCTCAAAAAGTTTCTCCAAAATCGTGTGCAAACGCCGTGCTCCAATATTTTCGTTACGTGAGTTCATTTCGTATGCAATTTCGGCGATTGCTTCGTAGCCAGATGCTTCAAATACGACATTTACATTTTCTGTCGAGAGCAGCGCTTGGTATTGTTTTGAAAGAGCGTTTTTAGGAGTTTTTAAGATACTTATATAGTCTTCTTTGAGGAGGGGTTTTAACTCCACACGTATCGGAAAGCGGCCTTGTAACTCTGGAATAAGGTCGGTAACGGAAGAGATATGGAAAGCTCCCGCAGCGATAAACAAGATGTGGTCTGTTTTAACAGAGCCGTGGCGTGTGTTTACAGTAGAGCCTTCTACAAGGGGAAGGATGTCGCGCTGTACGCCTTCGCGTGAAATATCAGGAGACCCTTTACTTCCACGGCTTGCAATTTTGTCAATTTCGTCGATAAAAATAATTCCCGAGTTTTCGGTACGCTTTATCGCTTCGTCTTTAATTTTTTCCATGTCGATAAGCGCGTCGAGTTCTTCTTGGTAAAGTGCCTTTCGCGCCTCTTTGATTGTCATTTTTTTACGTTCTTTCTTTTTGGGGAAAATATCTCCCAAAACATTTTGCATTTGGTTTTCAAGCTCTTCCATACCGGGAATTGCCATCATTTGTACGGCGACTTGCGGACCTGCTTGTTGTGGCATTTTAAGTTCAACTTCGCGGTCTTCGAGCTGCCCGGCTTTGAGTTTTTTTCTAAAGATATCACGGGCAATTTTTTCGTCTTCGTCAACCGTTGCAACCGCGGGGTTTGTTGTGTCGATACTTTGTGTTTCTGATTTTCCAGAAACGAGTAAATCCAACAGGCGTTCTTCGGTGCGGCGTTCTGCTTCTGCCTTTGCGTGTTCTTCGGATTCTGCACGCACCATTTTGATTGCGAGCATTAAAAGATCACGCACCATGCTTTCGACATCGCGGCCAACGTAGCCTACTTCGGTAAATTTTGTCGCTTCGACTTTAATAAATGGCGCATTTGAAAGTTTTGCAAGCCGACGCGCAATTTCTGTTTTGCCAACTCCGGTGGGGCCAATCATAATAATATTTTTGGGGTGGATTTCTTCACGTAAAGGATGCTCGCCCAAAGCTAAACGGCGCTCCCTGTTGCGTAGCGCAATCGCTACTGCTTTTTTTGCGTCTTTTTGCCCAACGATAAATTCGTCGAGGTGGTGTACAATTTCTACGGGTTTAAACGATGATAGCATATTAATCCAAATATTGTGGGCGCCGCTTTTCTTGGAGCGCAGCCATTGCCTCGCGAAAATTTTTAACGATAGTGGGTGTTATAAAGGATTCGTACGTGTGTTTGAGCGTTGCCTCCGCACGGTCGAGTATGGGTTGGTTAATGGATTGCTTTGTGCGCCGCAGAGCAGAAAGCGGGATTTTATGCAAAGCGTCGAGCTTTTTAAGCGTAAGTTTTCGGAGCGTGTCGGTGTCGGCGGCAATTTCGTCGATAAGGCCAATTGCTTTTGCTTCTTCTGCTTTGAAATTTTCACCTGCACAAACGGTATTTACAAAAGGAGGATATACGGTACGTGCAATTTTATCGATAAAATTGCCGGGTAAAGGTAGCCCCACCAAAACTTCACTAAATGAAATACGCGCTTTACCCGCGAGCATGTACTTGTAATCGCTGCCGGTAGTGATTACAGCGCCGCCTCCCATCGCGTATCCAGTAACTTCGGTAATTACGGGCTTATCAAAACGGAGCAAGTGGTTAAAAAAGAGGACGATTTCACCCACTTCTTCGGCAAGTTTTTCGTCGGGTGTTCTGGCGACGTTTTCTGCATCAAGGCCGTTTGAGAAAAATTTGGGGTTTGTAGATGTAAAAACGAGCGATGCGTATTTGTCGTCTTTTAACGTTTCGTCAAGAATTGCTTTGAGTTCCAAAAGGGTTGTGCGTGTAAGCGAGTTTTGGTCGTTAGTTTGTATATCGACGAGGCGCGCTATTTTTTTTCCTGCGCTTAAATCGGAAAGCTTGAAGTGCATAAAGAACTTTTTTTATGGTAAAGTCAGGTGGTAAAGACCTTCACGGATTTCAGTTTGGAGGCCAATGATCGAGCAATAGAAGCCGAGCCTATTTTGGGCGGCGGTAAACAACCTACCGAAGCTCATGAGAAGGCAAGTTAAAGTTCCAGCTTGGCCACCAAAGTATCAAAACGAAACACCCATCACACGATGCCGCACGTTGCCGTCTCGCTCGGTGCGCGTGTACACAAACGTCAAGATTGAAAACCGTTTGTAATTCTCTTCGGTTTCATAATGCCATAAGAGCCCCCAAAGGCTGCCGTACGAATCGAAGTGGCGTGGATGACCATCCGCAGCACGTTCGTATTTTTTGTTGTGATAATAAAGCGTACCCAAAAGCAAGTGCTCGCGTTGGTAAAATTTTTCTCGTTCACTGTTGTAATAATAAAGAAGCCCCAAAACGAGAATGCGCTGCACACGCGCACCGTTGTCGTCGTTAGAAAATTTTGAAAGGAGGATGGGGATGTACGTCTCGAACGATGTACTTACCTCCGAACGATACCTTGAATGATACCACAGCGGTAACACATAGTGGTCGGTGTACGCATCCTTTATATACTTGTAGCCGACGAGGAGCGCAGCGTGCCAACGCAACACCTGCGCATTTTTTTTGAAACCGCCTAAAAGTCCAAACACCGCTTGGAACTCAACGCTCTGCGGAGCGCCTTCGTAATAATACAACGGAAAAAACCACGTCGTGTACGTTTCACCAGCCGCACTCTGCTGCCACGATTGGTAGAGCGGAAAAATATAAAAATTTTTATACTGGTTACTTTCTTCGGTATAACGATGGAATAAAAGTGGGACGCCCACACTCCTCGATGTATTTTTTTGAAAGTCATAGTACACCCACGAAAAGAAATAACTGCGCTGGTTTTCCTGAGCGTAAAAATAGAGTGGTGAAATATGCAGCGTAAAATTTTTCGTTGCGTCGCGTATTTCGGCGTACCGCCAAAAAAGCGCAGCAAAACTGAAGAGCGAAGAAGAAGAGCCACGGGGATTGCTCTCGCTGGGGAGATATGTGGTGGTGGTGTAATAAAATGGGAGTACGTACGTTGTATCCTCCATCAGCGTTTGGTTTGCATTGTGTGAAAAATGGAGTAACGCCCACACCCCCCATGTACTTTTTTGTTCGCTGCGCGTGCGGTAAAAAAGCCAGGTGTACGTATCTGTAAAATTTTCGGAGCCAGTGGTGAGATGCAACGGGGAAAAGTGCCGGTACGCATGCTTATTATTATTCATCCTCCACTTGTACCAGAACACCGGAAAAATGCGATAGCCGCCTTCGTTGGGTGCGTTGTAAGTATTCACAAGCGGCCATAAGACTGTTTTCTCCGACCAATTTTTTTTGCAGTCGTATTCGCTCCAGTACACGATGGCGAGCCACGCTTCGGTGCTACTCGTGCACTCGGGGAAAAATTGTTGCTGCTTCCCATAGAGCGGCAACAGCGCGGCGATAATTTTATACTCGATGTTCGCGTCTTTATAGTTGAAATAAAACGGGAGGAACGCTTTAACTCCCGTGTCGGAATTTTTGTCCCATGTAAGCCAGCTTAAAGGCAGTAAGCGGATGTGGCGGTACGTGTCGGCGTGTTCGTACGCGAAAAGTCCAAAGAGAAGATAGACGCCGCGAAAATTTTCGCTGTGTGCGCGGTCGCGTTTGCGCATTTGTGAAAGCTGTGGCGTTTGTGGGAGAGTTGCGCTTGTTGCTGCGGCATTTTTTTCATCCGTGTCGAGATGAATACTCTCCCGCCACGAGAGGCGTAACAGATTGTAGAACCACCCAAAGTCGGTGTCGACGAAGAGAGTTTTATCTTTCACCGATACACCCACCGGCAAGGCAGAGGCGTTCTCCTCGGCAAACGAAAATCCCAACGCATTGATGTGGAGCGCATACCCCGGGCGGCGGTAACTTAAATAAATTGGCAGCAGCATTTGAAAAGAAGAATCTGCCGTATCGCTTTTCCAATAAAGCGGAGAATAGAACTGCAATCCTCGGGTGTCGTGGAGCGCGAAGTAAAGAGGAAATACGGCGTGGTAAAAATATTTTTCTGCGTCGGATTTCCCCCAATACACAAGCCATAATAGTGATGTATAATTTTCTCCTTTGCGTGACAGCGTGAACGAAACCGGTGTGACTAAAGAGGAATACTCTTGGTCATCGAGATGCGCATGGTACCAAAACAAAGGTGTCAGGATTGAGTACGATTTTTTTTCTTCGATGGAGTAATAATAGAACGGTGCCAGAGCGTGGTAATGCGAGCGCGGATTTTCATCTGCGCCCGAGTAATAAAGCCAGAAGAGCGAAAAATCCCAACTGGTTATATCTTCTTCTTTGTATGAAAGCGGCGTCAAAAAATAAGAGCGCTTATCCATTTTGCTCTTCAGCGATTTGAAAAACGGAAACACCCACGTACTTTCATAGCGCGGATAATCTTTTTGCCCCCACAGAAAAAGCACATGCCACGCACGGTGATTCTCCCATGCTTCGCGCTCGACAAAAAAAAGCCGCAACGGATATTTTTCTTCGCGCTCGCGCCTGTATGCGCGGCTTTCGTTTTGGTCTAAATCATCCCACGAACGCGCGGAAAGCTGCACAGTACCCATAAAAAACAAAAGAATGAGCGTGCTGACTTTCAAGGCAAGCTAAGTTTAACGATGTGCGGTAAGCTGGCAAATTTATTTTTCGTTTTGCAATTTTTATCTGGCAGCGTTCTCCCTTGGCTTGACATTATACTGAATACATACGTTTAGTACGCTAATGTCAGACAAAAAAGTATTAAATTGGAAAATTGCTATGCACACACCGAAACTGCTTTTTTTCTGCGCAGTTATTTTCTGTAGCCGCTGCCAAAACTTTGGTCGTTTTTGGGAGTCTCCCCCTGAACAAAAAACGAACCCTTCTGCACCGGTCACCTATTGGCGTATCGCCGACACGGGGCAAACGCTGTGTTACGACGATTCGACGACCGCGACGTGTACTGGCAATACCGGAACGCACCCCCGCCAAGACGCAGATTTTATAAATACGCCGCGCGCGCGTTCTTTCACGGGCCCGACGCAGCATGCACTTTACACGACGGACTATACAACGGTAGACAATGTCACAGGTCTCGTTTGGAAAACCTGCGCTGAGGGCAAAGCAGGTTCCACGTGTACGGGGACGGCCAGCACGCACACAATATCCCCCGACACAGCGACTCCTGCCTGCACTGCACTCAATTCGGCAAATTCAGGCGCGGGTTATGCCGGGCGCACCGATTGGCGGTTGCCGAAGGTCGCCGAGTTACAGACATTGGCGGATTATAACGGTGGAGTTTTCGCAATCGACACGACAGCGTTTCCCAATACAACTTCAACTCCTTACTGGTCGTCGACCATACACGCGACGAACTCAAGCTACGCGTGGTTTGTATCTTATGCCGATGGTGCGGTGAATAACACAACAATAACTATGTTATATTTGGTGCGCTGTGTCGCCGGCGGGCCTCTTATGGCAGCCGCGTTTACCGATAATGGTGACGGTACGGTGAGCGATAGTTCAACGGGCTTAGTGTGGCAGCAATGCATCAACGGCCAATCGGGGGTGGGGTGCGCAGGTGGCACAAACACACCGCTTGCTTGGTCGTCGGCTCTCACGACGTGCAATAGCCTTTCTCTGGCTGGGCGTAGCTGGCGTCTACCGAGTGCGAATGAGCTCATGAGTCTTGTGGATTTCACAGCGAATAACCCGGCGATCAACTTGACTTATTTTCCGAATTCGATCAGCGATAATTATTGGACATCGACGACATTACCTACGACGCCCGCCAATGCGCGGCATGTATTCTTTACCGAGGGCATGTTGCATAATTTAGTCAAAACATCACCGCGGTATTTGCGCTGTGTGGCGAGTTTGCCTTGACGTTGAATTCTTTAGACTATACGTAATACCAAAAAGGGATAGGGAACAAGATCATGACCCCTTACGGCCGATGGGTCGGCTTTGACAGTTGAAATCCAGCGTAGGCTTTTTTCACTTCGCGCAGGCTCTGTTTCGTCTTCGGTTTCTTACGTTTTCGCCGGATTAATTTTTCTTCGCGAAATATTTTCCGCATTGCTTTAAGGCTCATCAACTCGTAATAATGCCGCTTTTGTAGCGGCGCAACCAGAAGCGTACAGTGTTCTTTGAAATGGCAAACTTTGCCGCCGTTGGCTTGATGCCATGATCGGCAGCATAATCGACAATCCGCTTACGCAGAATTTTTTTATCTTTAACATTCTTCTCAGAAGTTTTCTCCACCCAATCCTTAATCGCTTCTAACCCTCCACGACCGGCGAACCTGATATTCACGACCCGCTGCCGTGCCCGGAGGGGGGCAGTATCATCCTCCTGAGCCTGTTGAAAAACCCGACTTGACTTTTTTTTGAATCTATGTATTGGTAATATTATGGCACGCTATAAAGAACCCGTAACAGAGCAATATCAAATGGTAACGCTTAACTTTGCCGATTTATTTC
>JABARV010000009.1 GCA_019186965.1 Turneriella sp. | reverse complement strand
GTATTCCATGTAGGAAGTAGCCCTCTATATATTAAATACCAGAAAATGTTTAAATTTTCTCATTTTTTGAATTTTTTTTGAAAAAAATATCGGTTTATACTTTTTAGACTATTTTCTTAACTAAGAATTACTATTTTAAGCAAATGACACTTTCTTAGTTAAGAAACCGCTGTGTGATTTTGGGGAAATGCCGTGCCATAAATGCAGCTACCTTATTCATAAATCCAGGTGCCATTTCTTGGCAATTAGAGTGCAGGAGTTTAAAGAGATAATCCGCCGATTTTTCTGCACTCATTCGTGACACATTAGAACGCGCACTTTTGCCGTCGGTTTTTGTATTTTCGTGAAAGCGCGTTTCAATTCCTGCGGGGCGAAAAATTTGTACACGGATATGGCTTTTTTCTTTCTTAAGCTCTGTGCGCCACGCGCCTGCAAAAATTTCTGCAGCGCTTTTCGATGCTGCATACACACTGCGATTGGGCATTGCAAAATACTGCATTAAACTCGATACGAGGACAAAGCGAGGCTTATCGGATTTCTCTAAATAACCACGTGTCGCCTGTGCCAGAGTGAATATGGAGAATGCATTTACACGAAACGTAGTCTCTGCATTCTTTAAACGAATATCCACCACACAACCAATATGGTTTATCCCTGCAGAGTGGACTACCGCATCTAATTTGGGGATATTATTTTTTATAGCCCACTTTTTCCAAGCGCTTTCTAAAAGTGGCGAGGAGACGTCATACGCGAAGACAAAGGAATTTTCAGGAAATTCAAGCTGTTTTTGGGCTTCTTTTAAAGCAGATAAATTTCGCGCATTTAAAATGGTTGTGTAACCCAAGCGGTTAAGTTTCTTTGCAAGCGCAAAACCTAGCCCTTGGCTTGCACCGGTCACGAGAATAATGCCTGCATAACTGTGCATTTTAGCTAAAAGTTTCTTTTTCTTGAGGGAAATTTTTTTCACGCACGTCGCTTGCATATTTTTCAAGCGACTCCAGAACAACTTGACTTAGATTTGCGTATTTACGCACAAAGCGTGGTGAAAAATCGGGGTCAAGCCCTAGTAAATCGGTGAGTACTAAAACCTGGCCATCGGTTTTTACTCCTGCACCAATACCAATTGTGGGGATACGGATGGTTTCTGTAATTTTTTGCGCAAGAGCTTCTGGAACCATTTCTAATACGAGTGCAAACACTCCAGCCTCTTCGAGAAGGCGTGCGTCTTCCAAAATTTGTTTAGCTGCTTCTACACTTTTTCCTTGTACTTTGTAACCACCAAACGCTAAAACTGATTGCGGTGTAAGTCCTAAGTGGCCTACGACGGGAATGCCACTTTGCACCATTTTTTTTACTTGTTCAACGACAAAAGAGCCACCTTCGAGTTTTACTGCATCAGCGCCTGTTTCTTTGAGTATACGCCCTGCACTATATAGCGCATCTTCAACTCTTGTTTGGTACGACATGAAAGGAAGGTCAGCTATAAGAAAAGTTTGCGGCGCTCCTTTACGTACAATTTTAGTATGGTAAATAATCTCGTCTAAAGTAACAGAAAGCGTATTGGGGTTTCCTTGGATAACATTACCTAAGGAGTCCCCGACTAAAATTGCATCTATGGAAGTGCGTGCAACAAGCCTTGCAAATGCATGGTCGTAGCATGTAACGACGGTAATTTTTTCTCCCGCTTCTTTCTTTTTTGCAAAATCATGGATATTCATGATAGACCTTCCTTGAATTTTTTTCCATTCCAGCTTTGCCTCTACATCTATTGTTTCAGGAGCCAGCTCGTACATAATTTCGCGTATCCAAGAGCGAGCCCGATTAAACGGATGTGGAATACGTAACACACTTGTTTCAACCAAACCTTCCGACGACCAAATAATATCAATATCTATCTCTCGTGGCCCATTTTTCACGCGCTTTTTACGGCCAAGCTCTATTTCAATACTTTGTAGAAGCATTAAAAACTCGGATGGATTTTTAGGGGTTTTTACATAAAGTCCTTGGTTAAGAAAGCGTGCTTGGGCTCGGATTAAAATAGGCCATGTTTCCAAAACTCGTGATACACGTTGGATTTCCGCGATACGCGCTATGCCTTCTCTTGCACGTGCTAAATTTTGTTCTCGGTCGCCTACATTTGTCCCCAACGCGAGTATATATTCGTAAGAGACTGGCATATTTGTAGCGAGAGGAGCAAACCCATGATTGGATTCAACGTGAATAGCCCCATTTCTTAGTTAAGAAAAGGTAAAAAGAAGGGTTTTACTCCATACTCCAAGTTTTGACCCTACCCTATGAAAAAATTATCTTCCTTTTTATCTTTAACCCTCTTAAGCATTTTCCTTTCCACAGCTTGTAAGGAGCACCACCACGCTACTGAGCACAGCCACGAACGCAACCAAGCAGATTTACGCCTAAATAATGGTGCAAAGTGGAAGGCAGATAAAATTGCCCGTGAAACTTTTGCAAAGTTAAAGAAAGAAGCCGCATCTGCAAAACTTACCGACAAGGCGTCGACTACAGCATTTGTTAAAGCGCAGCAAAAGAACATCGATGCTCTACTCAAAGGTTGTACGATGCAAGGCGAAGCACACAACCAACTCCACATTCTTATAGGTAAAACAATACCGGCTGTTGATGCGCTAAAAAACACACAGGGAGAAGCGGCGAAAAAAGCACAACAACAATTACAGGAAAGCGTTGCGCTTTTCGACCAGTATTTTAACTAACTTTTAGTACCTGTAGTGTTCAGGTTTATATGGGCCATTTACGTTAACACCGATGTAAGCAGCCTGTTCGTGGGTAAGTTTGGTTAGCTTCACCCCAATCCGTTCAAGGTGGAGTCGCGCTACTTCTTCATCGAGGTGTTTTGGCAAGCGGTACACTCCAACTTTGTACGTATCTTTGTTCTTCCAAAGATCCATTTGTGCAAGGGTTTGGTTTGTAAAAGAATTACTCATTACAAAAGACGGATGTCCTGTTGCGCAGCCTAAATTGACAAGGCGCCCTTCGGCCAAAAGATAAATCGAGCGGCCGTTGGGTAGCGTATACTTGTCGACCTGCGGCTTAATATTGAGCTTTTTAACACCAGGTAAATTTTCGAGCGCGGTTACTTGGATTTCATTATCGAAGTGGCCAATGTTGCACACAATTGCTTGGTCTTTCATTTTTTGTATATGGTCTATAGTAATAATATCTTTATTGCCAGTTGTCGTTACAAAAATATCCGCTTCACTTAATACATCTTCGATTGTTTTTACTTCATACCCTTCCATCGCTGCTTGTAATGCACAAATAGGGTCTATCTCGGTAACGATAACACGGCAGCCAAAATTCCGGAGCGACTGCGCAGAGCCTTTGCCTACATCGCCATAACCCGCGATAAGAGCAACTTTACCTGCAAGCATTACGTCGGTGGCGCGTTTGATACCATCGGCGAGCGATTCACGGCAACCGTAGAGGTTGTCAAATTTCGATTTTGTTACCGAATCGTTCACATTGATTGCGGGAAAAAGTAGTTCTCCTTTTTCAAGCATTTGGTAAAGACGATGCACTCCCGTTGTAGTTTCTTCTGACACCCCACGGATTGCTTTACCAAATTTAGTCCATTTATCTTTGGAACGGGCAAGCGATGCCTTGAGGAGATTCAAAATAATTTGGAATTCTTTGTTATCGGTTTTTTGTTCCAGAATTTTGGGGTCTTTTTCTGCCTGCGTACCCAAATGGATTAAGAGGGTTGCATCCCCTCCATCGTCGACAATGAGGTCTGGCCCCGAACCATCTGGCCATGTAAGCGCCTCTTCGGTACACCACCAGTATTCTTCCAGTGTTTCGCCTTTCCACGCAAAAACGGGAGTGCCTGTTTTTGCAATCGCAGCAGCAGCATGGTCTTGTGTTGAAAAAATGTTGCAGCTTGCCCAACGTACATCAGCTCCCAAGTCTTTAAGGGTTTCGATTAAAACGGCAGTTTGGATTGTCATGTGGAGCGAACCCATAATTTTTGCGCCTTTAAGCGGTTTTGAAGCGCCGTATTTTTTTCTAAGCGCCATAAGTCCTGGCATCTCGTGCTCAGCGATGCCTATTTCTTTACGGCCAAATTCGGCAAGGTTTATATCGGCGATTTTATAAGGAGTTTGTCCGATTGTAGCACCGGAGACATTTTCTGGATTTTTCATATCGATACATCTATATACATCGATGCATCGTCAAGGATTAACCTCTAAGTCCAAATTAGCTTTGTATGCCCCTTATCTGTTTTTCCAAAAGAGAATTCTTTAAGGCTTGCTGCGTTTTCGGCAAGCGCGGGTGTTACTAAAATCTCGTAAGCTTCTGCGGTATCTTCACCCAGCTTAGAAGCAGAGTTCACCTCGTGCCCAAATACATCAACATCGCCAATACGCAGCATTTGGCCATAACCCAAGCCAACGCACAAAAGGACTTTATCCTCGTCGTTTTTGTCTTTATTGTATTCCAAGAGCGTCCGCTGCATGTGCATAGACGCCTGCAACGCTTTAGAAATGTTACGAAAAATTACAAGTAAGCTGTCTCCTTCTGACTTCAACAAAATACCATCATGGTCTTCGATAATGGGGATAAGTAGTCTTTCTGATTCGTAAATCGTTTGTAAAAAATGGATAATACCAAATTTGGCCACATTACGGGAAAAACCCGAAAGGTCGGTAAACATTACCGCCCACGTTTCGCCAAAAAGATCCCAAATGCGGCTATCAATTTTTTCCTTGTCTGCATTGGGTTGCAGCCTGCTTTCAATAAGTTTTTCTAAGCGATCTTCACTCGCACTCGCGCCAATGACTCTTCTATATGCCATTGGTCATTTTTAAAGTAGATTCGAGAATTTCAAGCATTTGGTATTTTATAGCAAATTATGCTTTACCACATGTCAAAAATTTATCATGCACCTCGCGGGTTTTAGATACGTTTCTTAACTAAGAAATGTTAAAATCAAAAACTCTGGTTGAAAGTAATTTCATAGGCCAGATAGCTCAGTCGGTAGAGCAGAGGACTGAAAATCCTCGTGTCGGGAGTTCGATTCTCTCTCTGGCCAATTTTACGTTTAATAGTTGGCAATTTATCGTTAATTTATTATACTCTTAAGCCATGGGGACGCATTGGCTTCGATTGTCGTCGCCGTTGTTTGAAAAGCATGCTTGGTAGCCTCCAATAGGTTTTTATCTTCGGATAAAAATCATAAAAGGCAATCTGTATAACTGCAGAAACTGAAACTTACGCTCTCGCAGCTTAATTGCTGCTGGGCCGATTCGCCTTGTGCGGATCACGGGTAATGGGCTGAGTCTGCGGAAACTATTACCTTAACCTTACAGCAGAATAGGTAATGCGCCTGTGGTAGCCGCATTACTAAAGCTAAACCACTAAGGGAAAGAAGCGCCTGTCGGCTGGCAAATTTCCTCGAAAAATAAATACCGACTAAGCATGTAGAAAGCGAGCGATGGAACGGTAAGACGCGGGTTCGACTCCCGCCGTCTCCAAATAGGCCGGGCTAGACTTTTTTAAAGGAAATCTTTACTTGCCGCAACGCATAAGCCTTAAAAGTCTCAATACATTCGGGATTGACGTAAGTTGCTCACAGCTATTTCGATTTCGTAGTGAAAAAGAGCTTACAGCGCTTCTTGAAGATGAAAAAATTCGCTCCCAATTCATGGTATTAGGAGGCGGCTCCAACATCCTTTTTTGTGCAGACTACAACGGCACCATCCTCAAAAACGAAATCAACACTTTACGGTTTGACACACACGAAGATACGGCGCTTATTAAAGCAGGGGGAGGAGTTATTTGGCATACCCTCGTCGAAGAATGCGTCCAGAAAGGGTACACAGGTCTTGAGAATTTAGCCCTCATTCCGGGAACCGTTGGTGCAGCCCCAATACAAAACATTGGCGCGTATGGAGTGGAAGTTAAAGATGCCATTGTTTCCGTACGTGGGTATTCAACACGTACAAGCGCCTTTGAAACTTTTGAAAACAACGAATGTGCCTTTGGCTACCGCACGAGTATTTTTAAAGAAAAATTTAAAAATGAATTTATCATAACAGAAGTTACTTTACGTGTTTCTAAAAAAGAAAGTCCCAATACCTCGTACGGCGCCCTCCAAGAACACCTTACATCTGCGGGGATAAAAAAGCCAAGTTGCAAAGACGTGTTCGATGCGGTGTGCGCTATACGGCGCGAAAAACTCCCCAACCCTAAAATTATGGGAAACGCAGGAAGTTTTTTTAAAAATCCTGTTATCGAAAAAGAAAAATACGAAAGCCTGATTAAAACTTTCCCCAATTTACCCCACTACGCCTTTGGCGATAAATACGTAAAAATCCCTGCAGCGTACCTTATCGACAGTTTAGGTTTTAAAGGGGTAAAGCGCTTCGATGCAAATGGCGCCCAATTTGGAGTGCACACACGGCAACCCCTTGTCCTTGTAAACTATGGGGGCGCAACGGGGGCATCCATCCTCACCCTTGCCGAAGAGATCCAAAAGGCTGTACTGGAAAAATTTAGAATCCACTTAGAAAAAGAAGTGTGTGTGGTACGTGGTTAATTTACTGTGCGATTTTTTTCCAAACCCGCCGATACAAGGTTGTGCCTCATCTTGATGGACACTCTTTGGAATCGCTTTGTGAAGTCCTGAGGAACCGAGAGCGCCACAATAGCCTAATCGATTATTGCCATGCGCTTATGCTACCCATTGATCGCAAAAGCGCTGTTCGCACGAACGGGGCTCTCCCCTAACGACTGACAACTGGCGCATCGAACGCGATTAGCAGAAATTAAAACAGGAAATTGGCTCTCCCATGACGAAGGCCGGACTTACAGTGAGCTTAAATATTGTCATAATCTTTTAATGCATTATGCATTGTAGAATGCTTCCATAAACCGCTGATATTTTTCTAAATCAGCCACCGCACAGGTTTCGCGTATCGAGTGCATGGCCAGCATTGCCACACCCACGTCGATGGTCGTCATGCCCAAACGCGCACTCACTGCGGGGCCAATGGTACTGCCACACGGCAAATCGTTGCGGTGCGTGTAAACTTGCGATGGGATTGAGTTCGTGCGGCAAAGGTCGTGAAAAAATGCCGAACCCGCAGCGCTCGTGGCATAGCGGCGGCTTTGGTTAATCTTTAGCGTGACGCCGCCACCCAAACGGGGGCGGTTCTCGGTGTCGTGTTTATCGGCGTAGTTGGGATGCAGCCCGTGCGCCATGTCGGCACTTAAAAATAAGCTACGGCTGAGGATTCTCTCAAAATCGGTGTCGGTGATTTTAAGATGCGCCTGAATGCCGCGTAAAAATTTTTCAAGCTGTACGCTTTCGGCACCTGCCTCGGATACGCTGCCGATTTCTTCGTGGTCGAAGAGCGCAGCGACACAAATATTGTTGGGACTCTCCGCCTTTTTAAGTGTATAAATCGCCGAGTAGACGCTCGCTAAATTGTCGAGCCGCGCAGAGGTGAGTAGTTCGCTATTTAATCCCCCTTGCGTAGCGGGCGTGGTATCAAAAAGCGATAAATCATAACTTAAAAGCGCGTCGGCGTTTATTTGAGCTTCAGACGCTAAAAACGCATCGAGAGAGACATCCCCCGTGAGTGCTGTCAGTGCAGGCAGGTGCTTGGCTTTATCGATTTTGAAACCGTCGTCGTTGACACCCCGCGCCAAGTGTATCGCGAGCGAAGGCACCACCGCGATGGGCGTGCGCGTACAGATAAGTTTTTTTTCAATCGTGTCGTTGTTTTTGTAAAACACTTCGCCCGCGACACCCAACGGGCGGTCGAGCCAAGTGTAAAGCAACGCTCCTCCGTAGACTTCACTGGCAAGGAGAGCATGGCCTTCTTTGACGGTGGTGGCATTGCTCTTGAGGCGCAGGTGCGGTGAGTCGGTGTGCGCACCGATAATACGCAGGGCAAGTTTTTGCGTGTCGACCTGTTGTGGAATTTTTGCCGCTAAAAGCATGCCCGAGTAGGGACGCACAAAAAATTTATCGGCCGTAGTTTCGTGTGCATTTGGGGTTTCTACAAACCCAAAACTTTGAAGCAGTGTTGCAGAATTAACAGCCGCCCATGCGGGTGATGGCGAGGCGTCGAGGTATTCTGTAACGGTCATAGAGAGTAGTCGCACAACTCTTGTAGGTCGAGAGTTATATGTTGGTCTGCGACAGAAAGCGTGAGGTGATCTTTGGCTTCGATTATATTTGTGTATCGGTTATTTTTAATCTGCGTATAGATAATCGCGTTTTTTTTTACGCCGTCGATGACGACGTATTGCGGTATTTTGGCTTCTGCGTAAATATCCGCTTTTTCTTTGTCTTCACTGAGCGATGAAAAAGCAATTTCAACCACCAAGGCGGCGGTTTTAGGATGCCCCTCGCGGTAATCTTCAAGCCGCCCTTCAACGACGGCAATGTCAGGCTCGGGTTCGGATGCCGCGAGTGTAAGCGGTTTTTCTTCGTTCACCATGAACGCAGCGGGCAACACTTTACTTAAAATCGCCGCAACTTTTTTGGTGAGATAAACATGCAATTTTGATTTAGGCATTTTTTGAACGAGCACTCCGTCAATGAGCTCAACACGGTCGCGCCCGTTAAAAAAACCGGCGTCGATCATACGGTGGTATTTATCAACACTGAGGCGAAAAAGCTTTTGGGTTAAAGCGGGCTTGTCGAGCACGGCTGCCATTGCTATCAATATACGAGATAGACATCGGTGCGGCAACCTAAAATTGCACCAGCATGTTGGCGCATGAGGCTCCTCGCAGAGAGTGTGTCGAAAATTCAAATATCTTTGACAAATTCATCTAAAACCAATATGTATCCGCATGTGGAGTCCTCAACCTCGCAGCACCCTTCGATACGCCTTCGACACTCGACACTCGACACTCGACAAAAATCGGCTCTCTTCATTAAATAGATATTGCAGCAAATATAAAGCTGTATCGTTTCGGCTGCGCTCAACGATACGATTGCCGTGGTGTTCTGCGATACGGTCACACTACAATCTCCTCCGCGCACTCCTATTCACTGCAATTATATCGTTGAGCGTAATCCTCTTCACTGTAATAATATCGTCGAGCGCAGTCGAGGCGATATCAAACAGCGCAGCCGAAACGATACACGCTGCGCCCAAAGTACCACCGAATAAAAAAGTCGCTACGAAAAGTCCGGCACAAAAAACAGTAATCGACACGCCGGCTCTTGTAACGCAGAGCAACAACACGCGCCTCGTCTATGGGGGCGTAGCGTTGCCACTGCAACAACCGTTTTACAACGAGAGCAACGTGTCGCGCGACAGCAAGTTGCCGCTGCAAAAGATGATGGGTTTCGGCGCGTACGTGGGGTATGTACAAAATGCTTTTTGGCCGCGCTTTGTGCTAGGCGGCGAACTGGGCTATGCGCAAACGCGCGGCACCACCAATCTCATCGCCAACGACGGCACCACATGGAAGGCCGGCGAGAGCATCACGCACTACCAAGTGACCGGCAGCGCGTATGCGGGTTACGAACTTATGAAGCACGGCGCGTGGACGTTCACGCCGCACATCGGCGCCTCGGCGGCGTATTTTAATTACCGCGTCGCTTCGGGCGCGTTGGGGCAGGGCTTTGCACCGGGCGCGCAGTTGGCGCTTGCTCTACGTTATGCGTTCGGCAAAGCAATCGTCGGCATCAACGCCACCACCGAATTATTTTATTTCGAGCCAGGCTATGCCTTTTTGCAATACCGCGTGGGTATTCAGGGCGGCGTACAGTTTTAATAACACAACACTACAAAGGGGGATTTCATGCGTAACAAAATATTTTACACCATAGGGTTTGTCACACTTCTACTCAGCTTCACTGCCTGCGTCAAATTCGACGACCAAAAGAAACTCTTTGACGACAATGCAAAAACAGCAGTAGACCCTAACGCGCCAACATTTACGCCGAGCGCAGGCACATACTTTGCCGACCAATCGGTGACGCTCACAAGCGTGCTTTCGGGTGCAACGATTTGCTACACCAATAACTTGAGCACCCCCGCGTGCGACGCACCCAAAACCGGTTGCACAACAGGCACGCTTTACGGTGGTGCAGTCGTTGTAAACGCCGACACAACGCTCAAAGCGATTGCCTGCAAAGCAGGCGAAAAGGATTCTGCTGTCTCGAGCGCGGCATACGTTATTGACAAAACACCGCCCACGGTGGTGAGCACCACACCCGCCGCCGCCGCCACGGGCGTCATGCCTTGCAACGGCACGCCTTGTAGGGCGAAGATTGTGGTGCAGTTTAGCAAAAGCATGAACACTGGTTTGGGTGCGCCGACGCTCACAACCGATATTCTTTCAACCGCACCGTCGACATACACCAACGCACCCGTTGCCGCCACCCCCACATGGAGCACAACGAGCAAAACCAATGACACGCTCACTTTGGCGGTGAGCTGGGTAAACTTTCCTGAAAACTCACAGATTCAGTGGACACTGGATAAAACGAATCTGAAAGACACGGGTGGCAACGCCTTGGCGGCGAATGTGGTGCAGGTGTTTACGACGACCGCACCACCACCCGCGTTGGCGTGGGCAGACACTGGGCAAACGCAGTGCAGTTCGGGCGCAGCAGGTGATAGCACCATGGCTGCTTGCTCGCAAGCAATCACCGGCCAAGACGGCGACTACGCGGACAAACCGCAAGCGCGCAGCTTCACCGCTTCGTCGCCCAGCGGCAACGACATCGTGACCGACAACGTGACCGGCCTCGTGTGGAAGAAATGCAGCGAGGGCCTGTCGGGTTCGACCTGCGCCACAGGTACGGCGACAAACATGACGTGGTACGCTGCGATGAACCAGTGCGCGGCACTCAATGCCGCGAGCTATGCAGGCCGCAGCGATTGGCGACTGCCGACGAGTATGGAGTTGGAGACGTTGCCGAATCTTGGTACGCCTTTACCCGCGATCGATGCGGCGTATTTTCCTGCGACAGTTTCTAACTTTTATTGGTCGTCGAGTACCTACGCATCTAATGTTGATGTTGGCGACGCGTGGGACGTCAACTTCTTCGGTGGCTTGTCCAACCTCAGCTCTAAGACGACTAACTACTATGTTCGTTGCGTTGCCGCCGGACCGTCTTTTATGACGGCACCGTTTACCGACAACGGTGATGGTACAGTGACCGACAGCCGCACGAACCTGCGCTGGCAAAAATGTAGCAACGGTCTTAGCGGTGCGTCATGTAGCTCGGGTACGGCGACAGAGGTCTCGTGGGTGAATGCCATCGCGTATTGTGAGAGCTTGAATCTCGGTAGCTTTGGTAATTCAACTGCTTGGCGGTTGCCGTCGAAAAACGAACTCGTGAGTATTGTAGACAGAAGTAGGGTGAGCCCTACGATCGACATAGCGGCATTTCCAGCGACAGTTTCTGCCTATTATTGGTCGTCGAGTACCTACGCATCTAATGTTAACTACGCGTGGTTCGTCAACTTCAACGCTGGCAACTCCTACCGCCTCGATAAGACGGATCTCTACTATGTTCGTTGCGTTGCCGATAATTAGTCTGAGCTTGCGAAGACCGGGCCGTGATGGGTGTATCGCCTCGACTGCGCTCGGCGATACGGTCACACTGGCGCTCGGCGATACGGGCATTCCCGGGGTGGGTGATTTGGTTATTGAAGCCCCTCCCCCGGCCTACGGCCACCCCCTCCCCACACTTCGACAGGCTCAGTGCAGGCATGGAGAGGGGCGTGGGGCATTTGCCTTTGGCAAATGTAGGTAATATGTAGAGACGTGCCATGGCACGTCTCTACATACAAAAACCCCTCTCCGCGCCTGCCCTGAGTAGCCCAAAGGGCGTATCGAAGGGTTAGCGGGGAGACGTGGCCAGCACTCTGTGCTGGCCGGGGCTCACCCGTTAATTCCTTTTCGAGCTGTCTTGATTCCTCTATTTGCCCCATGCCTTGGATGTTAGAAAAACGGGAGTTCGACGCTCCGCAACGCTTGAAAGCGTTACTGAAAGAAGATAAAATTATTCAAATGCCCGGTGCGCACGACCAGCTCACCGGCCTTATGGCGAAAAAATTGGGTTTTAACGCGCTTTATATTTCAGGCGCGGCATTTTCTGCCTCGCGCGGTATGCCCGACATCGGGTACTTCACCGTTACCGAGCTCGCCGACTATGTGCGTGGTCTCTACCAAGCGACCAATCTGCCGATTCTGGTCGATGTCGACACCGGCTTTGGTGAAGTGGTGCATATTCCGCGCACGGTGCTTGAAATGGAAGGCGCGGGTGCGGCGATGATCCAAATGGAAGACCAAAAGCTCCCTAAAAAGTGCGGCCACCTTGAAGGTAAAGAACTCGTCACCGCCGACGAAATGTGCCGTAAAATCGATGCGTTTGTGAAAACGCGTAAGAACCTCATGCTCATGGCGCGCACCGACGCGCACGCGATTTTCGGCATCGAAGAAGCTATTAAACGTGCCAAAATGTACGTCAATGCGGGGGCGGATTGCATCTTTCCCGAGGCGCTCAAAACTGAGGACGAGTTCAAACAGTTCGCCTCTGAAGTAAAAGTACCGCTACTTGCCAACATGACCGAGTTCGGCAAAACGCCTTACATACCTGCTAAAAAATTTGAAGAGTGGGGCTACAAAATTGTGATTTATCCTGTGACGTCGCTGCGTACGCAAATGAAAGCAGTCGAGCGGGTCTTTACCGCGATTAAAAACGAAGGCTCGCAAGAAAGCGAAGTTAAAAATATGCAGACGCGCCAAGAGCTTTATGATCTCATTGATTATGCGGGTTACGGCGAGTTCGACGAAGGCGTTTCTAAGAGTAAATTTCTCTAATAGCCATAAAAAAGAACGAGCTTACCGCTTATTTTGCGTGCGCAGCACGCAAAATAAGCTAATCTCAACCTTTTTATGCTGTTCAATAGCCGCAGCGGCGGCCTATTGGACAGCTCTGTTATATATTTGCCCAAAGAGGGACTTGAACCCTCACGGGGTTGCCCCCACTAGTACCTGAAACTAGCGCGTATACCAATTCCGCCATCTGGGCTTTGCACGCTGGGTCTTGTCGTGGAGAAGAAACACTGCGTCAATTTTTACCATTATATTCTTGTCCGCATGTTTCCAAAGACGACTTAACCCAGTGGCACGTGCATGGTTCCAAAGTATTAATCCTAAAAATACGGCTCATTATTCGCTAGACGAAATTATTTACCGATGCCCTCAAACGGGTTCCCTTTTAGAAGTACGCCACGATATGGACGAACTCAAAAAAAAATCTGCTATGGATTGGCGCACTCTTTTTGAAGAAAGGTGGCGTTCGCAAGATAAAATTGATGCTTCTGGAATTTGGGGAAAACGTGAATGGGTTTTACCCGACATTCCACGGGAACACGTTGTTTCTTTGGGCGAAGGAGCTTCGACTCTTTTTTCGGGATCTATGCTTTCCAAACTTTTTCAGCACGACGCCCTTTATGTAAAACTCTGTGGCAACAGCCACACGGGTTCCTTTAAAGATTTGGGTATGACGGTTTTGGTTTCGCAAGTAAACCACCTCATTAAAAAAGGAAAACCTATTCGCGCAATTGCATGCGCATCGACAGGAGACACCTCTGCCGCGCTTGCAGCATACGCATCTTATGCAGGAATTTTGAGCGTTATTCTTTTACCCAAAAATAAAATTTCCCTCGCGCAGCTAATGCAACCTATTGCAAACGGTTCACTCGTTCTTGCCCTTGATACCGATTTCGATGGATGCATGAAAATCGTTGAAGAACTCACCCTGGAAAAAGAAATTTATTTAGCTAATTCGATGAACAGCCTGCGCGTCGAAGGACAAAAAACAGTAGGTATTGAAGTTGCGCAACAGTTGGGTTGGCAATTACCCGATTGGTTTATAATTCCCGGTGGAAATTTGGGAAATGTTTCTGCTTTAGGCGCGGGGCTTAAAATGCTCTACGAACTAAAGCTCGTAAATTCATTACCACGTATTGCTGTTGCACAAGCGCAGGCGGCAAACCCGCTTTACCAAGCATACCTCAAAAAATTTTCTACGTTTTCTCCCATAACTGCAAAAGAAACCGCTGCGTCGGCAATCCGCATCGGCAATCCCGTATCGGTCGAAAAAGCAATCCGCACTCTTAAAGAGTTCAATGGCGTTGTTGAAGAAGCAACAGAAGTAGAACTTAAAGACACTGCCGCATTGGGCGACCGTGCAGGGCTTTTAGTTGATCCGCATACGGGAGTAGCCCTTGCAGCGTTTGCAAAACTCAAAAAAGCGGGAGTGATTAAACCTAATGACTCGGTTTGTGTTGTGTCAACTGCACACGGCTTAAAATTTGCTGACTTCAAAGTTCAATACCACTCTTCCGCATCGAACGCACTTTACAAAAATTCTCCCATCGATTTAGAGGCAACCTTGGGTGCCGTTAAAGACCAAGTGGCACGGTTTTTGGATAGAAAATGAAAAAAGGTGTAGCAAAAAAAGGAATGGCAACGCGTGCGATACACGCAGGGCACGACAACCAGAACGATCCGCACAAACCCTTAATCACCCCTATTTACCAAACAGCAAGTTACGGCTTTGAAACAACTGAGGACTTGGCTGCATTTTACGACAAGACTTCCACGCGCCTTTCGGAATACGCACGCTACGGAACACCAACACAACGCGCTTTGGAAGAAACCCTTATGGCGTTAGAGGGAGCCGAAGATGCAGTTGTTACATCCAGCGGGATGAGCGCCATTTGTGCTGCAATTTTAGCCGTTGCCGACACAGGCTCGCAGATTGTTTCGCTTAACGAAGGATACCGTGGTACGTTCAAGGCATTCGATCAACACCTATCCCGTTTGGGTATCCATACCGATTACGTATCCCTTGGACTTGACGCAATTAAAAAGGCGCTAGATAAAAATGTGCGCGTTCTTTTTATTGAAATTCCCACAAATCCATTTTTACGCCTTATCGATTTAACCTCTGCTGTAGCGCTCGCAAAAGCGAAAGGAATAACTACCGTTGTCGACGCAACGTTTGCCTCCCCCTTTAATATACAACCTTTAACCTACGGCGCAGACCTTGTAGTGCATTCGGTCACAAAATTCTTGAACGGGCACAACGATACTGTTGCAGGCGCAGTGTTGGGTTCGAAAGAGCTTATTGAAAAAGTTCGCGGTGTCCGTGGGCTTTTGGGCTCCAACCCCGACGCACACCAATGCTATTTAATTTCACGGGGAATAAAAACCTTTCCCTTGCGTATGGACGCGCACAACAGGTCTGCACTGCAAATTGCAACATACCTCGAAAAACATCCTAAGATCGAACGTGTTTGGTATCCCATGCTTACATCGCACCCCGATTTTACCCTTGCGCAAAAATACCTTAAGGGTGGCGGAGGCATAGTAAGCTTTTGCGTCAAAGCCAAAAACTCTTCGCAAGAGGCACGCTTTAGCGCGGCAAGTGCATTCCTCAACGCGCTTACAATACCCACTATTGGCGCCTCCTTAGGCGGGGTCGAATCGCTTATCCACCAGGTTTCGGTAATGAGCTACTGGGATATGGATAGCGCGGCACGCCTTAAAGCAAGCATACAAGACAACCTAATTCGGTTTTCGGTGGGGCTTGAAGATACAGAAGACCTAATAAACGATTTAGCAAACGCCCTTGAAAAAATTTAAATTCTTTGCTGCGTTATTTTATCTATCCGCCAGATTTCCACCAAAGGCTAAGCCACGGTATATAGGTAATAATTATTTGTGCAACAAGAAGCGCTATTAAATACGGGACAATCGATTTATAAATTTCTCCCATCGGTTTTTGGAAACGTAACGAACTTAAAAACAAGTTAAGCCCAACAGGTGGGGTTAGGTAGCCGATTTCCAAATTGGTAAGAAACAAAATACCTAAATGCAGCATTGGAATTTGGTAACTTTCTGCAATGGGGATTACCAAAGGCGCAATAACAATAATCGCAGAAAAAATATCCATGAGCGAACCGACAATCAAAAGAAAAATATTTAAGAGTATTAAAAAGGTAAGCGGAGAATGGATGTATTGGCTAATATACCCAAACAACTTTTGTGGAACAGCGTCGTAAAGGAGCGCATTCGTTAAAATCATCGCAAAGAAAATAATCATGAGGATTGAACCTACCATCGCAATGGCTTCTTCAAACACGCTCAAAAGCTTGCGTACGCTAATTTCACGAAAAATAACAACTTCTAAAATAAAATAGTAAAGAAGAAAAAACACTCCCAATTCGGTAATAATCATGTACCGTGAATGCATCAGCGCGTAAAGAAGCGGGATTGCGGCAATTTCCAATGTAAGTTTTAACGCGTCGCGTGTGCTAAACTCTACCGCTTTAACCGAGGCGTTAAGGTTTAAAGTAGTACTCTTTTTACCCGTAAACGAATAAAAAAATACCACCACCGAAAGCGAAAACAGAAGCAAAAGTCCGGGCAAAATACCAGAACGGTAAAGCTCGTTAATATCCGCTTTGTTTTCGCTCATGATACCAAATAAAATTACGGGAAGGCTTGGGCTAAACAAAAGCCCTATAGACCCCGAAGCCGTAATAAGCCCCAACGCACGTTTTTCGGTATAACCCGCGCCTGTTAAAATGGGGAATAGAATTCCACCAATGGCGACAATGGTAACCCCTGAGGCTCCCGTTAAAGGGGTAAAGAGCGCAGCGATAAAAATACAAACAACCCCAAGCCCCAACGTCCCTACCCTACCAATACGCCTAATTAAAAGAAGGTATAAGTTAACTACACGCGTGGCAAAATGCGAGTGTGCAATTAAATATCCCGTAAGGGTAAAATAGGGGATAGTCAAGAAAAGAGCGCTTTGGTCGCCTGTAAGTTTTGAGAGAGGATCACTAAAAACAACTGTAAGTTGCCTTGTTAAATCGGCAAACGAGGATGCGCCCAAATCGATTGCATTGTGTGTTTGGTAAAGCGTCCCGAGCGTCCCCAACCCAATAAAAAGCGGGAGCCCCAAAAGAAGCGCGACTATACAAAGAATGGCAATAGCTAAAATCACGTTTCTTGGAGGAGCTTAACTTTTTTTCCAAATTCACGGCTAAAATCTTTCACGAGTTTCGCCGCTTCTTTATCCTGTGTTGCACGCTCAAGTACATCCGCCATTTTTTTTAATGCTTGGTAAAAGAAAATATTCATATCACCCACAAGCATTTCTTTCGTCCATAGATCAATCCCCAAAGTTGACTTTTCTTCGCTACTAAAAATTGACAACATAAAAGCTTCTGCTCTTTCTTCGCCTTTGGACGCGCCGGGGGCTTCCCAGGAAATTTTCTCTGGAATAGCGTTTTCGTCTAACGTTACGCGTAGTACAATTTCTTTTTTATCGGCCATTCTATTTTCCTTTTTTGTTTTGTTCTTGTAAAATTTTCAATGCCTGTTCCCGCGTAATTTTTTTACGCAGAAGTACTTGGTAGCTAATGCGGAAATCCTTAGGTTCAACTTTATCTTTTTGGAATTGAAACTGCCAACGTGTTGTATCGTCGCTCATAATGCGATCGGTTTCTTTCATTACCGACGGTTTCGATTGCCGTATGCGATAAAATTTTCCTGTAGTTGGATAAAGCTCTACCCTAATTTGTCCTTCTTGTAAGCTGTTAATCATATCGAACTTACGGAATTCATCGGCGATTAATTTATCGCCAACAGGATCTTCTTTAACGGTGACTGTATCGAAATGGGCAACTTGTTTACGAAAATAGCCATCGGATGTGACAAAGACACGGTATAACTCTTCATTCTCAACTGGCCGATTAAAAAAGTCTTCTCGCATTTTTTCAATGTCACCTTCGCTGGGAAGGGAAATCTTGGCATGCCCCGGCGTAATGGGATGGTTTGGCGTTAATAAAGTACGTGCCTCATCGGTAAGTTTAGATGACTGTGTCGACTGGCATGCGTTTAAAAAAAACACAACCACACATACAAATGCAATTCTCATTATAGAGCGCACTAATAATGTAAACCGGCCGTCAAACAAAAGGCAATTATTCAAAAATGCTCTATCGAGCCTGTGCGCTAACTCGCTGAAGCAATCTTTTTACAAATTTTACTGAAGCGTTTTTGCCACAATTTTTGTTTGCCATGCATGTTTTAGCTTCCCTTTTTTCTTGTGTGTAGTTACGTCGTGTAACCATGGTTCATACTCTTTTTTGCCCTGTGCTGTATTCCAGTTTTAGAGGGGGTAGACAAGGGCAATGGCAGGCAATTGCGTACGGTAAAGGCCATTTTGTCGCAACAATGTTCAATAACTCATACAGCGCACGCGCTCAATGGCCGTGAAAGTCTTTACCAGTACGTGCATGCGGCGAAATTAAGCCACCTAAAACGGTGTGTGTCGGGTCGCGAGAAGATATTTTGCGTGTGTGTAACGGCTTTTTCGATAAAGCGTATGGCTTGCCACTTGAGATTCTCGTCGGAGATGAATCTCAAGCTCTGTTTTTCCATAGCTAATCGTTCCAAAAATAGTTCCAAAGCAAGCCGTATAAATGCCGACATCGTAACCCTAAGTTGCATCGACGCTAAACGAACAAGTTTTTCATCCTCCCCGTAAAGGCACATCACGTGGCGATGCACTCCATCCGCTTTTTGTATTTCCGATTTCGTCACACCGTGCGCCTTCCTTAACACCGGTGTCCAGCGTAGATTAACTTTTCGCGCTAGACGCATCACGCAAAATCGCGTCACCGTCGAAAGCGTTTTTCCTCTGCTTGCTGCCAGCGCGATAATTCGTATCCACCGTCGCGTCGACAAATGTACTTCCAGCACATTAGTTATTTTAACGGGACGTTTTTCCAAAAATTTTGGTTGTTTTCTGCATTTCACTTTTTTCCTCCATATCAGGCGGATTGATTTCTGCGCAAATTTCAATCCGCCCTTATATATTAAATACCAGAAAACGCACAAATTTTCTCACTTTTACGAAAAAAAGTGAAATTTTTTGAGAAAAAGTTAAATTTAGTTTTTAGCTATGAAATTCCATAGCTATTG
>JABARV010000027.1 GCA_019186965.1 Turneriella sp. | reverse complement strand
CCGGTTTCGTTGTGGGGGGTAACTATTCCCCAAAAGTGCTGGAGTGGTCAAAAATGAGGGTAAAATTTGAGGAAATGCTGGCTTTTAGGCGTGTCAGCTGCAGTTTCTTCACACCACTAAGGCCGTAATTCAAAAAAATATTGCCAAAAAACTGCAGTTATTATAGATTAGCACTGTCATTACTGGAGTGCTATCACTCTAAGGAGTATTATGTCGGCTGAAAATATGACTGTAAAAACAAGAGCTGTTTACCAAGAGGCAGTCCGTCTTGCACAAGAGATGGGGCACGCAGATTTAACGCCTGAGCATTTTATGGCGGCGCTTTTTGAAGACGACGCAGGCCTTCCCGCACAGGTCCTTATCCGCCTTTCACGCGATCCTAAAGAGGCGTCGACGCTTTTCACAAATTACTTGTCGCGCCTACCGCGTGCGCAAGGAAATTTTGAAGCTGGGCAAAACTTATCTGGCGATGCGCGTAAATTCCTGCAACTTGCAGAACGCGAAAAAGATGGTTTAGGGGATGATTACCTCTCGCTCGAACACTTGCTTTTAGCGTACGCAAATGGTAACTTTGCCCTCAAAAAGGAATTTGAGAAGTTGGGGTTAGACCGCCGTTCTCTTTCGAGCCTACTTAAAGATTTACGTGGAAGCCAAAAAGCAGACTCCGATAATCCAGAAGCAAAATTTAACGCCCTCAAGAAATATGGAAAAAACCTGAATGATTTAGCACGCTCGGGAAAACTCGATCCTGTTATCGGGCGCGACGAGGAAATCCGCCGTACAATCCAAATTCTATCGAGGCGAAATAAAAACAATCCCCTCCTTATAGGAGAACCGGGTACTGGAAAAACTGCAATTGTCGAAGGGCTTGCAGGACGTATCGTTTCGGGTGATGTACCTGAAATTCTACGCGATAAAGCTGTCGTTACACTCGACATGGGTTCCTTAATTGCAGGGGCAAAATACCGAGGCGAATTTGAAGAAAGGTTAAAAGCTGTACTTGACGAAGTTAAAGCAAACCAAGACAAGCTCATCCTTTTTATCGACGAAATACATACCGTTGTAGGCGCAGGTGCAACCGAAGGACAACTCGATGCGGCGAATATGCTCAAGCCCGCACTGGCACGTGGAGAAATTCGGCTTATCGGCGCGACGACTCTTAAGGAATACCAAAAGCATTTAGAAAAAGACGCTGCGTTAGAGCGCCGCTTCCAAACAGTGTATGTTTCTGAACCAACTGTAGAAGACGCGATTACAATTTTACGCGGTTTGCGCGAAAGGTACGAAGTGCACCACGGTATCCGCATTACCGATGCGGCGATTGTTTCTGCAGCGACGCTTTCAAACCGCTATATTAGCGACCGTTTTTTACCCGATAAAGCAATCGACCTTATCGATGAAGCGGCGGCTAAACTTAAAATTGAGCGTAACTCGATGCCGCAGGCGTTGGACGATTTAAACCGAAAAATTATTGGCCTAAGCATTGAAGAGACAGCGCTTAACCGCGAAAACGATACAGCATCTGTGGAGCGTTTGGCGCAAGTACGTAAAGAGCTTTCGGAGTTACGTGAAAAATTTAATACAATGAAACTCCAACTCGATCGAGAAAAAGAAGATTTATCGCAAGTTTCGGTAATTAAGGAGCAAATTGAAAAATTGAAAATTGAAGAAAGCGCCGCTGAACGCAAAGGAGACCTTAACCGTGTCGCCGAATTGCGTTACGGAGAAATTCCTGCGTTACAAAAAAAGCTCGAAGCAAGCGTGGGGCAAGTGAAGAAGAAAAATGCGGAAGTCCGCCTTCTTAAAGACGAAGTTACCGAAGAAGATATTGCAGAAATTGTGTCGCGTTGGACGGGGATTCCTGTCTCAAAGATGCTAACATCAGAAAAGGCGAAGTTATTAAAAATCGAAGAAGTCCTCCACGAAAGGGTTGTAGGGCAAGAAAGCGCGGTAAATGCAATTGCGCACGCTATACGCCGAAACCGCGCAGGTATTGCCGACGAAGATAAACCAATCGGTAGCTTTCTTTTCTTGGGGCCTACAGGCGTGGGTAAAACAGAAACGGCAAAAGCATTGGCTGAATACCTTTTTGACGACGCTAAAGCGATGGTGCGTATCGACATGAGTGAGTATATGGAAAAACATTCTGTCGCGAAGCTTATTGGTTCGCCGCCAGGCTACATCGGTTACGACGAAGGAGGGCAACTTACAGAAAAGGTACGCCGGCGCCCTTACAGCGTTATCCTCTTCGATGAAATTGAAAAGGCGCACCCCGATGTGTTTAATCTTTTTCTACAAATTTTAGACGAGGGTAGGTTAACAGACGCAAAAGGAAGGCTTGTCAACTTTAGGAATACAATCCTTATTATGACCTCCAATTTGGGCTCTGAGCATTTAGCGAACAAAAATTTAAACGCTGAAGAGCAGGAAGTCAAAGTTTTAGAAACCGTGCGTGCGTTTTTTAGGCCAGAGTTTCTTAACCGTTTGGATGCAGTGATAGACTTCCATAGGCTAAACGAAAAACATCTGGAGAAAATTGCTGCGTTACAAGTCGACGCAGTCGTTGCAAAAATCCGTGCGCGGGGTATCGAACTTTCTGTCGGAGACGACGTCAAAAAACTTATCGTTGAGCAAGGCTTCGACGAGGAATACGGCGCACGTCCCATGAAACGCGCAATTGAAAACTTGCTTTTAAATCCTTTAGCACAAACATTGCTTAAAGGAACTTTTGAGCAAGGGCAAATGATTGTGGCAAAACGCGACGGCGAAAACGTTACTTTTAAAATTGTAACACGTTAATTTAAAAGTTAACGTACGGGTTTTATATTTCCCGCATCGTCTATTGTAAGGCGTGTGCGGGGGAAATCCGACTTGGTTAAATCCCGAATAAGGCGGATTGTTTTGCCCGATGCGTCGTAACGCGGCAAAGAGGAGCTAGGCATGTGCATGGGAGTTATTTTCCCTGAAACAAATTTACCTTCTTTAGAGAGTTCCACATCCAGTACAAGGGAAAGCCCTGTTTTTCCCCGTGAAGAAAGCGCGCCGTAACCTATAAAATTCCCTAGAGAGTAAACGATAAGCCTATTCTTGTAGAGTTCGAGTGCACGTACAACGTGTGGACCATGGCCTAATATTAAATCTGCGCCTGCATCAATAGCTGCGTGCGCAAAATGGGGCAAGTTGCCTCGATTTTCTCCAAAGAAAATTTCTGTTTTGTTGTATGTGTGCAAAAACTTTTCTCCTTCGCCGCCCCAGTGGCAACTAATGACGACAATATCTGCATGCAAGCGGGCTTCTTTAACAAGACGGCGCATGCCTGGAATATCTTTGACATTACTATGCGCACGCAAATAGCTAAAAGGGATAAAGGCGAAACGGCTGCCCGCAATTTTTTTGTAACCAATTTGGTTTTTATGCCCAACAGCAAGAATTCCTTCTTTCTCGATATTGGCCATTGTATCTTTAAAACCGATTGGGCCAAAATCTCCCGAATGGTTGTTTGCGGTATTTAATACAGTAAATCCGGCTTTTTTAAAAACACCCGCCATTTCTACGGGAGAGCGGAAAGCGAATACGTGTTTGGAGGATGTATTCTTAGATGTTTTTGCATGCTGCGTAAGGGTGCTTTCAAAATTTCCAAAGAGTACATCTGCCCCCAAAAGGTATTCTTGGATGGGTGCAAAAATTGTTTCATAAGGTTTCGCAGGGACACGCCTTTCGGGATAAAGCGTTCCAGGAACCATGTCGCCAACGGCTTTAAGCGTTATTGTTTCCTTTTCATTTGCATAAACAAAAAATGCAAGAAAAATAAAAATAAGAATTTTTTTAAACATTTTACTTTTTTTCTTTAATACCTTCCTTATAGATAGACTGTATTTTTTCGGTAACTCGCTTAAGCCCGTTCCCGTCGAGGTGTGCCAAAAGCATTGGGGTTTGGGTAAAGCGTGTATAAAAATCTTCTGCGAGCTTTTTATGGTAATCGCTTATGGGGTAAAGCTGAACATGAAGTCCCAAGTAAAGCGCCTCAAAAAATGCTTGTCCAAAATAAAGGGCAGGGCACGTACTTTTTTTTAGATCGTGGATAAAAGCCTCATGAGAAATTTTTTTATGCGGTAAAATAAAATCGGAAGATAGGCGCGCACTTTCGAATGTGTCGTAGAGTGTTATTTTGGCGTTCTCGGTACGCGGCTTTTCGTGCGTTAAATTTTCTGCAAGAAGAATGTTTTCCAATGCTCGGTGGTATTCGGGCATGTCCATAGCAAAGTGGGGTAAAAGATCTATAGCGAAATCGGCTTTATTGCGCATGGCTCCCCTGTTGTCGATTGCAATATAGCGTGTGTTGTTTTTGGGAAAAGGCGGATTAAAATTCGTATCGCGTCGATCTAAAAGAACGAGGGAGTACTCTAAAGGAACGTCGATAGCCTCGCCTTCGTCAATAACCAAAAGCTCGACGTCAATTTTCCTTTTGCGCAAAGACAAAGCAAGAAGCCGCATACGCGTTATGTGCCCCATACCATAAATTGGCGCATTTCCAACGGCAATAAGTATCGCAGGATTTATTTTTGGAAAAGTCACCTTTTTAAATACCTTTCGCTATAGCCTTTTGCATTCTTTTTAAGAAACTTTGCGTGTTGAGCCATTGGACGCTTGATGCTACAGCCTCCTTATTTTTTTGCGTATGGCGAAACTTGCGGATATATTTTATAAATTCATCTTCGTTTCCTGTTTCGAGCTCATACCCTGCGTCTTCGTCGCTGAGTATTTCGCGCATCCCTTGCGAGGGGTGTGCAATAATAGGAATTCCTGCCTTTAACGCGCAAAGAGGCAAGTGTGATAGCGAATGTGTTTCACCACAAAAAAGGGCTTTTGCTCCCGCAAGGTAATACGCTTGGTCGGCAAGGTTAAGCTCTCCCGTATAGAAAATATTGTCCGGTTTCATTTCGCGTAATAGTTTGTCGTAACGGTAAGACCCTAAAACGACAAGCTTGTCGCTTAAACACGAAACAAGCCGAATCATTTTTTCTCTATCTACTGAATCCATCATGACAAAATATTCTTGGAGTGCGTTGTGCTCTGGAAAAAAAATAGTTTGGTCGACAAGAGGGTACGCAAGAGGAACTGGAGTTTTTAGCATTGCGGAGAGAGTTATCTGTAAGCTAAAATTTGCCGCAATGGTAAGGTCTACACCATGCGTAAATTCAAGATCGCGCTCCTGTGTGCTTAATATCTCTGCTGCTTCTGCTTCGGTAAGGTTGTTATTGTTAGTGCGCCAAACAAAAGGAAGAAGATCGTGTTGGTAAACCACAATACGTGTGCGGGGGTGTTTTTCTTTGCGCAGGTGGCGTAAATACCCACGTGTATTACAAAACACAAGGTCGTACTCTGCCCATGGAATACCCCCTTGGACTTTTATAAGTTCTTCTAAATCTTCAAAATTTTTACGTGTTAGGCGAGATCCGTAAAATTCTACGCGCCTATCGAGAATTTGTTTGGGTATTGCCGCTTCAAAGTTTTTGAGAAAACCAATATCTGCGTTGGGGAAAAGCTCCAAAAGGGCAAAAAAGCTTGGGTTTATAAGGTCGTTTTCTAAATACCAATCTTGTAGCAGGAGAGTACGCATCGCCAATTAGAATTTTGGAAACGGAATAAGCACGTAAAGCGGTATTAACGTATTTATTAAAATCCCTCTTTACAAGGCCACCCCAGCTTGGTAAGTATGTTTTTATGCGGTACTTTATCTTCGTCGTATGTGCCCTTATATTTATACGTTGTAGTGTTAATTTAGAAAAAGAAATCCAACGTGAAATCGATGTAGAAAACCCCTATGTTACGTTCTCTATAGAACCAGGGCAAAAAGTGCGGCGTTTAGAAAAACTCGAACTTACTTTTTCCGAAGAAGTTTCAGGTGGAGCACAAATTTCAGATTATGCACTGTCGGGAGATGGGCAAGGCACACTAAATATAGTGGGAATTACTAAAGAGTCACGGAAGCGTATCCTTAGCTTTACGGGAATCCCTGCCGATGGAACGCTTAAACTCACCATTACAGGAATTTTCGACTCCGTGGGAAATCCACTGCAAAACCCAGAAGCAAGTTGGAGTGCAGATGGGGCTGCCAAATGGCGCTATTTGGCGCGTAAAATGTCACGCGGGCTTATTGCACTAGACCAGCTCCATATACAAAAGTGGGGGGACGATATTCTCCTTTCGTATACCGATGAACAGTGCCGCGCCAATTACGGCTATAACGATATAAGCATTATTGCATATAACACCATTTCTAAATCCTTCCGCCACTTAGGTGTTCCTTGTATTGTCTCTGCGAAAGAAATGTCGCCTTCGGCAAGCAACATTATTGTTGCAGACAACCAATTGTATTTGGCTGTCAGGGATACGAGTGAGCCTGGAGAGAAGGCAACGGTACTTACTTTTACAGGCAATACTTGGATTCCTGTAGGAACTCCACGTTTTACTCCTGCCGCACAAACAGGCGCTAGCCAACTTTCGTATGCTGCACCGAACCTTTATTTAACGTACAGGGATTCTGCCACATCGAATAGGCTGCGTATATATTTTAAAGACTTAGGGACAGCAAACGATTGGCAACTTCTCGACGCAAACCCTATTTCTGATGCAAATACTTTTTCAACAGTGCCCGTACAAAAATACGATAACAAACTTCTCATTGCGATGCGTGATGGAACGTGCAATAAACCGTATATGCGCTATTACGATTTTGGGACGAGTAGTTACTCGACGAAATTAGATTTAGTCGCCGATGCAGGCGACACGTCGTGCGACGGGATTCAACTTATACCCGGGGCGTCTATGCCAACAATGCAATACAGTGTAAAAAATGGGGGGGATCGTATTATTCGGCTCTTCCAATGGGATACATCAACAAGCTGGGCTTCTACAAACTGGGTACCTGCATTTCCAGCGTATACTGCGGGCATTTTATCTGTTAATTATTTAGATTGCCAATTACGAGGAACACAACCTTTTTGCAATTTTAACCTTGGTTCAGGGTTTAATTATACAGTTACGTATACCGCGCTTGATAGTTGGCACCATCTTGTTTCTCCCACAAAAAGTGATTCCGCCGTGAACGGTAGTAACCCTGGTTTTTTGGTTACCGACGAAGCGGTTTATTTAGCAGTGCGCGATAAAGATGCTGGCTATAGCGATATGGTTTCGCTTTTAAGCTATGAGTAAAAGTGTAGATGCTTAATGGTTATTTTGGGAGGATGTATTAAATTGTGAAATTTTATCCCATACTATTCGCTTTATTTTTTTCGACAACAACACTTTTTGCCGCAGGAGAATTATTTCTTGCGCCCATTGTCTCTTTGCCTTTAGGTAAAATGCGCGATTTTTTCCAAGATAGCCTTGGGGTCGAAATGCACGTGCGTGGGAAAACAAGTATAAAGTATTTAAGTTTAATTGAAGATAAAGGCTTAAACTTTGCCGCGGGGCTTTCGGTTGTCCCTTATACGATGCACGTGAAAGATGCAAGTAAGTTAACGATGTTTGAGGCGTGGGTTGCTTTAGAATATCCATACCTGCTTCCGTACGATTTTACCATTATTCCTCGTATTGGGGGGGGGATGTACTATGCAAATTTTTTAAAGTCGCAACGCGATGAGAGTATGTCGGTTCTAAATCCCGTACTACATGTTGCGCTTGCTTTAGGATATTCGCTTTCAAAAAATTTTTCTATAGAACTTTCGCACGGAGCAAATTTTGCGTATATGGGGAGTCCAACGTGGTTTAACCAAGCCTATTTTTCTTTAGGAGTAAATTTTAAAATTGGCGTTAATCCACTAAAAAATAGTCCCGCGTCACAGTTGCGCGACGATATTATGTTGCACTACGAGAATGGATTATATACAGAAGCCTCGAGGGAAATTGAAGCATTGGAAAAAATTGCTCCTGACGATTTGGTTGTGGAAAAATACCGTAGCCTCATTTACCAACAGAGAAAATACGAAGCTGCAAAAAAACAATATACTGCGGGAAAAATTTTTTCCGCTATGGCGCTTTTACGGCAAGCGCCAGATATCCCTTTAGCACAAGAGGATTTAGCCGTTTTGCGTAGTGAAAACGCTTTGCAAGTTCCCAACATCATTACAAGCGGTGTAAAAGCATACGATAAAGGCGACTTTGACCAATGCATCAGTAGCATGGAACAGGTTTTGCTTATCGACCCCACGAATGCAGACGCGCAAATTTATTTACCACGTGCAGTTAACCGCCGCCGTGCACTAAGGAGACTCAAATGAACATGCAACGTGCTTTTTTTACGCTACTGGTTATATTGGAAATTCTTATGGGGCTACACTGCGTAGGGAGCGACGCGCTTTTCGACCCTCCAGGGGGACGCGGGTTTTGGGCGCGTCGGAATAATTTATCCACAGGTGAGTTTTCATTTTACCGTATCGCCGCAATGCACGCTGGTGCCTCCAACCACGCAGAAATCTATACTGAAGTGGGGCAAACTGTTTCCAAAAACGTTATCGACGGTATGCTAGCGGCGTTTGAAAATACAATCGTCCCCATAACACAGCTTAACCTCGCAAAACCCACCGATGTTGACACGAATGGAAAAGTTATCCTCCTTCTTTTGGATATACAAGACGGTTATCCCACACAGAATGCATTCATCGGTGGATATTTTGATCCGTTTAATGAGTACAAGGAAGAGAGTGTAAACGCGCTCAATAGTTCGTACCATAGCAACCAGGCCGATATGCTGTACTTAGACACAAACCCTTGGCTACGCAATGCAGAAGCAAATAATAATCTTACACCTTATTACGCGACGCTTGCGCACGAGTACACGCATTTGCTCCAGTTTTCAAACTACTATAGAGGGCTAAAAGAAGAGTTTGAACCAACGTGGATAAACGAAGGTCTTGCGGAGGTAACTGCAGATCTTGTCGGCTTTGGGCCACAAACTGGCCGTGCAAATAATTTTCGTCGTGCATTGCTTGAAGGGACATCGCTTATTAAAGATACAGCAAGTTTTGGTTTAGCAAACTACGCACACTCGTATATGTATTTCCGTTATTTGGCGGATGTATACGGAATTAGCGTTATAAGCACTATGTTTAATAATCCACTCTCGGGAGTACCAGGTATAAACGCATCTATCAAACAAATCGACGCTCAACTTTTGAGTAACTGTGGTAACACAAGTGCATTAGAGTATCCACATTTTACGTGTAGCTATAGATTTTTGTGGGGTTCGATGCTGAACGCAAATTTGGGTGACTCTCCCGCGGGGGTTCAAGTGGTGTTTAATGGCGTTGCAAGTACTCCTTTAGCGGTAAGTGGGCTTTATTCGTATAAGCTCAACCCGCAAACAACTGCTTACCAAAATGAATTGGTCGATACATTACTAAATGGCTCGTTTTTGGCGAGCCTCACCCCCGATACAGGTCCGCTTGAAAGCTATGCAGTAAAACTTTATAAAAATAACCAAATCTCTCCCGAACCTTCTTTTTCGATTTGTTCTGCGTGCAGGCTTACAATGGTTTCGGGAACAAAGTATTTTGCAGTATTTAACCACGATGTTTCGACGACAACGCCTGCAAGTGGGCGTGTTGCCGATTCTATTGTAGCGCCCTTGGCTAGAGGATTTATTAGTGGAACTCCAGATGCGCAAATTGTCACCCAAAGCGTCCTTCCTCCAGAAGAAGGGGAAGCGCAAAAACTCGAATGGCACATTTCAATCCCGAAAGAACTCCACGAATTTTTAAAACCCTAAGCCATATTTTTTAACACAACTCGATGTTGAACGGAAGGCATTCGTGTACGCACAGCGTTAAGGTGCGTAAAATCTAAGTCGGCGTAAAGGACTCCTACACCAGAAGAAAGTTCTGCAATAATTTCACCCCACGGGTCTACAACAAGGCTGTGGCCATACGTTTCGCGCCCTCCGCTGTGTTTTCCCCACTGCGCCGCAGCAAGAACGTAACAGGTGTTTTCAATTGCACGTGCGCGTAAAAGCGTATGCCAATGCGCACTACCTGTCACTTGGGTAAACGCCGCTGGGACTAAAAGTACTGTCGCCCCATTTGCTGCAAGGTTTTGGTAAAGGTAGGGAAAGCGCAAATCGTAGCAGATAGTTATCCCTAACAGAAATTTATCCAAAGAAAAAAGTGGCGCTATTTTATCTCCCGCCTCTGTCGAGCGCGACTCGCGGTATTCGACATTATCTCCCGGGGCTACATCAAAAAGGTGAATTTTATTATAGCGGTTTACTTCCTCGCCTTTAGGAGAAAAGGTTAGTGCAGTGTTATAAACTTTTGCTGGCGTTGCAGGGGTTGGAAAACCTCCCCCCGTAAGGGTAAGGTTGTACTTCAAGGCGGAGTTTTTAAGAAACTCGAAAACTTCCGTAGAGATGAAATTGGCTCGTTTCAATTTTTCTTTTTCGCTTCCGAAAAATGCAAAATTTTCTGGAAGTAGCGCGTAAGTAGAACCCTTACTTGAAGCTTCTTTAAGAAGAGCGTCTATTTCTACTAAGTTTTTATCGAGACTTTCTTGCGAGTTTAATTGGAGTAGGGCGACACGCACAGGATTCTAAAAGGGCAGTTTTTGCTTTGCGCCGTGTCTGGAAAGCTTAAGTTGGTGTGCCTTCTGGAAGAGGCAACTTTAAGCACTCTTCCTACAAAACCATAGGGGGTTACATGGCACAAAAAAATTATGAGCTCATCCTTGTTCTTTCGGACAAGAATGCAGATGAAAAAACGCATGCTCGCGACGAAGTGGAATCGTCGCTAACCAAGCGCGGCGCAGAAGTATCACAAAAAGAAGATTGGGGTGCACGACGCCTTTTCCACTTGGCAAAAAAACAAGATAGAGGCCACTACTTCTATTATAATTTTAAAGCGGAGCCAAGCGCGATACAACAAATAACTGGCGATTTGCGCGTTAACGCAGGCGTCATTAAATCGATGATTACAGCGCTTAACGCTTAAAAGGAATTTTCGTGGCAAGCGATATCAATCGGGTAATTTTAGTCGGTCGCTTAACACGCGATCCAGAACTTAAATCGACGAACTCAGGAAGCTACTTTTGCCGTTTTTCGTTAGCTTCAAATCGAAACATTTATAACCGGCAAAGCGGCGAAAGCCGTGAAGAAGTTGGCTTTTTTGAATGCGTCGCGTGGGGTAAAGCAGCCGAATCAATACATAAGTATCTGCAAAAAGGACGCCGTATCGGCGTCGATGGAGCACTGCGCTGGTCTTCGTGGGAAGGCACAGACGGTAAAAAGCAGAGCAAAGTAGAAATCCACGTTGAAACCTTTCAATTTTTGGATAACAAACAAGGTGATGGTACAGCTCGGGATACACCACCAGAAAGCCCTGGCGCTGCTGCGTTTGATAGCGGCGCGATGAGCGACGATGATATCCCGTTTTAAACAATTGGAGAAATATTATGGAAGAACGTCAAGAAAGAGAAAATACACGTAAAGAAGAAGGTGACCACGGCGACCGTAAAGGCGCACCACGCGGTACCCGCTTTAAAAAGAAGACATGCCGCTTTTGTGAAAATAAAGACCTCAATATGGACTATAAGCGTGTAGATATTTTGGTTAAACTCGTTTCGAATAAAGGAAAAATTTTACCTCGCCGCCTAACAGGCACTTGTGCAAAACACCAACGTGATGTTGCGAAATCGATAAAAAAAGCACGCAACGCAGGCTTTATGCCGTTTAGCGTCTAAATTGGCTGAAGTACTGCTGGGCTTTCCATTTAGCTTGGCCTTTGCGATAATACCTTTTTATCTTTACCGCGAGAGTATTCCAAGACGTTATTGGTTAGTAGGGATGCTATGTTTAGTGTCCCTGCTGCTGTTGCTACCCAATAGCTGGAGGCTGCAAGCGTTTTTACCGGGAGGCGCTGGAGTTTTTCTCTATATCGCAAGTATTTGGGTGTTGACAATAAATCCACAGAACTCTATTGTAAAACTGTTAGCGATACCTTTACCCACAAAAGCCGAGCTTAAAGCAGAAATTGAAAAAGCGCCTGATACAGAAGGTCGTCTGCAAAAATATTTTGTCCTTACACAACAGTTAAAAAAAATCTGGGAAAAACGAGATGCTTTTCTTTCTAAAGCAAATTCGGTACTACTACTCTATTTAACGATAACCTCGGCGTGTATTTCGTTTGCGGTTGCCGCGTACGATTACGTAAATATAGGAGCTTTAAAAAGTACACTCACAGAAATAGAAACCCAAATGAATGCGAAACTTACCGAAGCGGGGCTTGATAAAATAGACATCCAAAAACAAATAATTGAAATTGCCCCCGCGTTACTTTTTATTTCAAGCTTCTTTAGTGTTTTTTTTATTGGCGCATTTATGCGTTTTTTTGCACGGTTAAAATTCAAACAAAACTTTATCCACGGCCAACTAAGCCTTTTTCGCCTTGCTGATTGGCTTGTTTGGCCTCTTATAATCTGTGGGGGAATTTTTGTACTTGGGTTAAAACAGCCGCAATTTCTTCCGCTTACGGTTATCGCTAAAAATCTTCTTTGGATTATCCTTTTTCTCTATACCCTCCAAGGAATTGGAATCGTTTCCCTTTTTTTCGAGGTGAGGCTTTTGCCTACGCAGTGGCTCACCTTTGGCGTACTCGTGCTTGGTATTTTAGTGCCGGGGTTAATCCTCGTTTTTGGAGCAATTTTTGTCGTGATAGGCCTTATGGAAGTTTGGCTCTCTTTGCGTAAAAGGGCTTTACGCGTTGTCCAAGTTTTATAGTTTCGCTAATGCGCGTTATATTGAAGCAAGATATCTCTACTTTAGGCCGTGCGGGCGAAATCAAAGAAGTTAAAGACGGCTATGCGCGTAACTACCTTTTCCCCCGTGGTTTAGTCATGAGTGCAAACGCACGTTCGGTAAAAGAGAAAGCGTTTCTCGAACAAGTACAGGCGCGTAAAATTGCAAAGCGTAAAAAATCTGCAGAAGAATTGGCGGCGCAAATTAACGGTAAAGAAGTTACCGTTAAGGCGAAAGTCGGTGAAGATAATAAAATCTTTGGAAGTATCACCAATATACAAGTAGCGAAAGAGCTTGAAGCGATGGGTTTTTCCATCGAGCGCCGCGCAATCATCCTTGACGAACACATTAAAGCGCTGGGTAACTACAAAGTCCACATTAAACTACACGATGGTGTCCAGGCGAATATCCAAGTGCACGTTGTCGCAGAAGCTTAGTAAAAAATTTTAAATACTGTTTTTCTTTTACATCGTTTCGCGTGGGTCAATATCCATAACTACACGCACACGCGAAGTTTTTTCTAAACGGTTGAGGAATGGCTGGATACGCGCAAGGTAGGTAGAAAGCGCAGGGATTGTTTCGGCTTTGATAAGAAAATGGACACGAAAGTCGTTGTCTATTTTATGTAACGAAGGAAACGCTGGCCCTAAAAGGCTGATTTTCTCTGCCGCCGAATCAAACAATCCTGTTGTATTTATTGGTTGTATTACCGGCAAAAGTTTTTCTGCCTCGCGCAGTAGTTCAGCTTCGTCGTTTCCCAAAAGAAGAATGCGTGCAAGAAATACAAAAGGAGGGTATTTTGTAAGTTGTCGAACGTGTGCTTCGTGGGCATAGAATGCGTCGTCGTCGTGGCTTTTGATAGCTTGGATAACGGGGTGCTTTGGCATTGTTGTTTGGATTACTACTTCGCCTTGTTTGTGCCGCCCTGAACGCCCAACGACTTGCGCTAAAAGTTGCCAGGCCAATTCGCTGGAGCGAAAATCGGGAGCAGTGAAAAGTTGGTCTATACTTAAAACCCCAACGAGGGTAATCCCTTCAATGTCAAAACCTTTGGCAATCATTTGTGTGCCAATTAAAATTTGTATTTTCTTCTCGCGCATTGCCGAAAGTACATCTTCGGTAAAACCTTTTGTGCGTGCGGTATCCCTATCGAGGCGTGCGTACTGGTAATTGGAAAATTGCGCTTCAAGAATTTCTTCGACACGCTGTATACCGCGTCCAGTAAGCATACGCACCGCTCCGTCTTTGGGACAGTGCTTTTGGTACACTTCGTGAAAACCGCAGTAATGGCAGCGAAGGTATCCGTCTTTGTGGTAGGTGAGAAAAATTGCGCACCGCGGACACTCCGCGTACGAATCGCATACGGGGCAGTGGACATGCGTGCTGTGGCCGCGCCTGTTCATAAGTAAAAGCACTTGGTTTCCTTTTTCCAAATGTTCGTGCATTTTATGCGCGAGAAAAGGAGAGATGAGACCAAACTGCGTTTTGTATTCGGGAATAAAAATATCAGGCATACTTTGTCCCGTCGCACGTTCGCGTATACGGTAAAGCCGCGCTTTTTGTGTTTTTGCACGCGAGAGGGTTTCTAAAGAAGGGGTCGCAGACGCTAGAATAAGTTTTGTGTTTGCGTTTAACCTAAGCCGTGCAACAGTACGCGCATCGAACCGAATTTTTCGTTGGTCTTTGAAAGAAGCATCATGCTCTTCGTCGATAATAATTTGCGCTAAATTTTCTGCGGGTAAAAATATAGCGGAGCGTGTACCGATTGCGATTTTTGCGTCGCCTTCAAGGAAACGCCTGTGCGCGTTTACACGTTCTTTTCCTGAAAGCGCCGAATGGTAGAGGACTGTATATTCCGAGAAGCGTTCACTAATCGAGCGCATAATTTGTCCCGAAAGAGCGATTTCGGGTACAAGGAGTAGGGTTTGTGTATTTTTTTGTAATGCGTTTTCGATGAGGCTTTCGTAAATACGCGTTTTTCCAGAACCAGTAACTCCCCAAATTATATGCTCTGGAAAAATAGCCATATCTTCAGATAAAATTTTCTGCATAATTTCATTTTGTTTTGCATTCAAAACAAGCGGGCTTAGTCCGCTACGAACAGTTTCAATTTTTGAGAAAGAAGAAATTTTTTTTATTACAGGTGGTAGGCATAACGAAAGGACTTGGGGTAAAGGCGCAAGGTAGTAAGCAGCAACTTTTTGCGCCAAATCGAACGCTTGTGCATTAAGGATATAGTACGTATTTTTAAAAAAAATTTCATTTAACACGGGAAGGTGGCGAAATTCTCCCTCTTTTAATGAAACAAGAATTGCGCTGAACTCATCATTATTTTCAGTAATAAAAAATCTATGGCCGATAAACTTACTTGCATTAAAATCTGCGGCATACTCTTTAAAAGAAGGAAATTCTCCTTCAAGGAAAACGTGGCAAATCACAGTAGAGGCACAATTTCGCCGATAAAAGCATACTCCGTGTAGGCTTTAATGGTTACTTTGGGCATTTGGCCGACTTGGAGCTTGTTTTTTCCCAAAAGCGCCATTACAACTTCATCGCTTTCGGGAGCATCGTGTGCGCGGCGAAGCGTCACTTCGGCACGTCCCACTTCGTCGACAATCATCATTTCAGTTTTTCCAATAAGACCTGTTGCATATTTTTTTCTGGAGAGTATGTGCTGTTCGCGTAGCTTATTGATACGGCGGTATTTTTCTTCGTCGCCTAAAGTTTCGACAAGTTTATCTCCCGCGTAAGTTCCCTTTTCGTGCGAATAACGGAAAAGCGCGAGTTTATCGATACGGTGCTTCTCTAAAAAATTTTCGAGCGCATTAAATTCTTTGATTCCTTCTCTAGGAAATCCCACGATAAAAGAAGTGCGTATTTCAAAATCTTCGCGGATAGAGTGTGCCCGCCCAATAATTTCAGAGAAAAGCTCTACATCCGAAGGACGTTTCATTGCTTTAAGTACTGTAGGTGAAACATGCTGGAATGGGATATCGAGGTAGGGAGTGAGTTTAGGATATTTTTCCCATAGTTTGAGCAGGTCAAGAACACGGCGATCGGGGAAAAGGTATTGGAGGCGAATCCAGTGTATGTCTTCTTTTTCAGAAAGGTGTGCTATAATGCTTTCAATTGCTTCAACGCCTTGGCTAATTGTGTCTTGGCTTACTAAAATAACTTCTTGAATAGGAATTCCGTTTTTACCGCGTAAATTTTTTTCTTCGGTAAGTTGTTTTTCAACCGCTTCAATTTCATACGTTTTAAGTGGCCCACGGATTTGGGGAATAATGCAGAATGCACAGTGGCGGTTGCAGCCCTGTGCAATACGTAACCAAGAAAATGGTTTGTGCGAGTCGGGATTTTGCGAGACTTCTTCGCGTTCCAGTGCAGCATGCCCTGTTGTCGTGATACCAAATTTTTCGCTTATAAGTCCGCCTACTTCATGGTATCTTTGCGTTCCAATAGTAAAATCAAGTTCGGGAATTTCTTTTTTTACCTCGCTTGAAAAGCGTTCGACGAAGCATCCGATAAGGCCAACTTTCATTGTTGGCGATTTTTTTTCTCGAATTTTTAGCGCGTCAAAAACAGTTTGTATGGTTTCCTCTTGCGCTTCGCGGATAAAAGAACAGCTGTTGATCAGAAAAAAATCTGCATTTTCAGCTTGCTGCGCTTCTTTGTAGCCTAACGATAGAAATGACGAACGCATTTTACGCGAATCGGCGCGATTTTTGGGGCATCCCAAAGTTTCAATATAAAATGTAAGGTCAGAGGAATTTTTCGTAGTCGTCACGCCTTCAATATATAGCTATGCGTCTTTGATTACCACTTTAAATTTTGATTGCTCTACTGGGTCACGCACTTTACGGATAATTTTATTCGCGACCCGCCCTTTTTGCCCTAATACTTCGGCTTTTCCATTGATGGTAAGTTTAACGTCCCCTGCGTCGCCAATACGTATTTGGATACTGTCGTTTGCCTCAAGAAGAAGCTGAGTCCCTTTTTTAAGGAGACCACGCTTACCGGGCTTGCCGTCGACAAAATATTCAATGTACGTATCCGCCGTTAAAACGCCGTCTAAGCGGATAAGAAAATTATCGGGATTGGATACACGAACTTCTGTTGCTGCTTCTGTTTCAGCGGAAGGTATTTCTTCGCCTAAATCAATTATGAGTTTCGCGTTTGTCGCCGTTACCCCTGAAAGGGTAACATTGAATTTACGTGGGATTGCTGCATCTTCCATCGCAACTGGAATTTCCTCTTTAAGAGAGTACCTTTTTTTACCCGGAAAAAGTTCAACGGCGGCGTTGTAACCACCCGACTTTTCATCCGCGATGATGTCACGCAGCACCAAAAAAACTTCTGTGTTTTGGATAGAAAAGCTTATCGCACGTCCCTTTTTAATAATGTGTGGACTTGGACGCCCTGCTGAAAGTTTTACTTGGTCTGCTTCGACATCGGGAACTGCGTTCGATGTTTTCGTAAAATTGACAGAAGAGTTTGATATATTATCTGTTGGGTTATCAACTGTTTTTTCTTGCGATGCAAAATGTACGATGAGGTAGATAATACCAACAACAAAAAGAATCACGAGGGGAATAAGCAGTAGCGGTTTTGCAAAACGTTCGACGTAGTCACTCATCTGTACTGTGGGCTGCATGAGCTCTTGCAAAGGCGTTTCGGTTTCGGTAAGCTGTGACCCTTTGTAGAGGCGCTTTACTTCATCGGGATCGACATCTAAGTATACTGCATAACTTGTAAGAAAACCTAGCGCGTAGGTCTCTCCCGGGAAAACCATATAGTTGTCATCTTCTATTGCCTGTAAGTGGCGCGAAGTAATTTTAGTGTCGTCGGCAGCTTGCCTAAGGGTAATGCGTTTTTCTTCGCGTGCTTTTTTTAGTAGCTCTCCTGCAGTCATAGTTACTCCGTTGTCAGTGGGTTATCGACGATTTTTGCGTTTTCGGGTTCTTTAAATTGAAAAAGTTTAGGATCGACATTGGGGTTTAGTTGGATATTCGAGAAGGTTAACTCTACTGTGCGCCCAGAGGGACTTGAAGCATTCATTTTTTCTATGAGGTAGGTGTCACTTTTCACAAAAAGCGTAATTTTATCGTATCCCCCCGTAATCTCTTTTTCTTTGAGGTCGAGAACGTAGTAGCTTACGCCGTTAACCATACGTGGCTGTTCTGGGCTATCAAAACGATAGTGGTAACGCCTAAAAAGGTTAGAAAGTCCTTCGGCAGTCCCTGCAGTATAAAGCGGCTTGCCGTCTTTATCTTTATCTTTGAGGGGTTGTTTACCGACCGCACGTAACCTTGAAACGTACACGTAGAGCATTTGGCCGTTAGATACAATAATGTCGCCTTTGGGTTGGCTAAACGTAAAGTTGAGCTTTCCACCTTCGGCATACGTTGCAACACCAGAGCTTGTTTTAGTCTTGTTCATGTCTTTAATGGCAAGGCTAAAGTGTGCCTGGTATGTTTTTAGCGCTTTAAATTTTGACTGCATTTGACGCGCAATATCGACAGGATGGACGAATTTATCTGCGCGTATTGCCGTAAGCGAAAGCACAATGGTTAATACCAAAAATGGCCGGATAAAAGTAATCTGCATAATTTTACGGTTGAACGGTATGGCTTCGTAAACAGGGTGTCAACGAATAACAAAGAACTCTTTTCTCATTGACAAGACTTTTAGGCTTCACAAATAGCAGCCATGCGTCCCTTCTTTCAAATTACATTTGCACTAAGTTTTACAACAATTCTCGGTTTTGCTGCCTGCCAAAAAAAAGGCAAGGCTGAGCTGGGTATGGCGCTTATTGACGCCGTGCGCGAAGGCTCTGCTCGAGATGCGCGTAAGTTAATCGAAGAAGGCGCATCGCTCAACGTACGCGACGAAAATGGCGAAATTTTGTGGCGTGTGGCGCTTGAACACTATAACAAACGAGTTTGGGATGTTCTTGTCGAAAATAAAATTGATTTATCCCAGGTTGATTCTTCGGGAAGTTATGCAATCCACGTCGCTGCGGCAAATGGCCTTTCGGATGCCGTTGAAAAAATCCTCGTAATTGACGCGGGTAAAATGCAACTTAACGCCAATGGAGATACTCCTCTTATTGCGGCGTCGCGCTACGGAATGGAGCATGTTTTAATTATCATGGCAAAATTTTTTCAACAGGCAAATGAGCGTAATAAATTCGGCGATACTCCGCTTATCGAATCGTCGCGCTCGGGAAATATAAAAGCTGTGGAGTTGATACTTAAGTATAAACCAACAGTTCCAGCGGCAAATTATAACGGACAGACGGCGGTCTCGATTGCCCGCTATTACAACTTTACCGATATCGCACGCCTTTTAGAAAGTTTTGGCGCAGAAAATCCTGTTGCAAGTAAAGAGCTACTCATTGCCGCAAAAACAAAGAATTTACCTATGGCGATAGGTGCAGTCAATCGTGGGGCAAATGTTAACGTTGAGGATGAAAACGGATACTCTCCTTTGTCTTATGCGGTTGAATTGGGCAATAAACCCATGGTAGATTTCTTGCGTTCCAAGGGGGCATGGAATGCACTGGCAAGCCGACGCCTTGTTCTTGCAATCCGCAACGACAATTCCGAAATATTTAAAAATTCATTAAACGAATATGCAGATATCAATTATACAGATAAGGTATTACAAACTCCTCTTTTGGTGGCAGCTTCCTTTGGAAATTACGACATGGTTAAAACCTTACTTGAAAGGGGGGCATTTGTAAATGCGCGAGATAGAGATGGATACTCTGCCGTTTTTTACGCCGCGCAGGAAAATCGGGTTCGTATTATCGATGAGCTTATCAAATACAAGGCAGATTTAAAACGGAAAAATAACTTTGGGTATACGCCGCTTATTTTGGCCTCTGCACGCGGGCACGTTGAAATGGTGCGGCGTTTAATAAATGCTGGGGTCGACGTAAACGCCACTGCCGACAACGGGGGTACAGCGGCGTATTGGGCAGCAATTAAAGATTATGACGAAGTTGTAAGGATTCTTGTTGCAGCAGGCGCTATTGATCCCAAAAATAATAAAGAACTGGTGCTTGCGGCGCGTACAAACGATGTTGCTCGTGCAGAACGTGCGTTAGAGGCAAACATAAACATCGACTTAAAAAACGAAGATGGCTATACAGCTCTTATGTACGCAGTTAATTCGGGAGCAATAGACGTTGCTAAATTTCTTTTGGACAGAAAATCACGCATAAATTTACAAGACCGCGATGGTTACACCCCGCTTATGATTGCCGCTTTTCGAGGTAACCAACCCATGATGGAAATGTTAATGGTATACCGTCCCGACGTAAATTTGAAACATAGAAGCGGTCGTACTGCGCTTATCATGGCAACGTGGAAAGGAACTCCAGCCATGATGGCGCATCTTTTAAAGGTTGGCGCAAGGGTCAATGACCAAGATTTAGACGGATGGACAGCGCTCATGTTTGCCGCGCACGAGGGCAACATGGAGAAGGTACAACTCCTTATCAACGCACGCGCTTTAGTGAAAATAAAAAATAAAAAAGGGCAAATGGCGCAAGATTTAGCTGCAGCAAGGCAAGCAGAAGATGTCGCAAACTTTTTGGCACAGCGAAGGGCATAATATTCCAAAATTGAGTAATACGAAAGTAAAGCAATTAAAGGATGGCGCTGTTTTAGCCGTAAATAATAAATAGTAGGCGGGTAAAATATGCTTAATAAGAAAAAGCTTTTTCTTCTCATTATTGCCATTGCTGGTTTTTTTGGAGTCCTTTGGGCACAAAAAATAATCGACCCGCAAGTTATTGCCCAGCAAGAAGAAGCGAAGCGTCGAGCCGAAGAAACAGGGTACGGTGACATCGAAATCGACAATTTACATCGAGAAATTGCAATATTACTCCCTAAAGCGGCGCCACGCATGAAAAAAGAGGCAGATGGCGCGTTAAGCCTCGAAATCGCTTCGGGGGAATCTATAAAGACAATCTCACTACGCTACCTTTACGATGGCAGAATTTTTCTTTATACATCAGGAGATGCAAAGACGCCCAAGCTAGATAAAGTTAAACTTGTTTTTGAAAGAACAAATCCTTTTGGGAAAGAGTACAAACGAGAAAAAAGGGAAGTTATAAACAGTACGCCGTTGTTTTTTGACAATACTGAATCCAAAGAAATGGCAAATAAAAGCGAGCCTAAAGTCGATCGGAATGACGATATGACGCTTATTTATTACGAATCGCAGTTTGATGCTCGTGGTCAAGAAAGTTTTCAAGAAAAAGAAAAAATTGAACTTAAGACTATTTCATTTTACGATAAAAAAATGGATTTTGTTGAAACGTATAAAAAATACCTGCGGCGTACGGTTAAATCTTTACTTTATACTGTCGAGTCTATCGAAATTACGCAAAAAAAACACCTTCGAGATTTATTCGAGTTGAAGTAATATATGGTTCACGCATTCGAACATGCGTGCAGACGCTGCGCTAAAAATTTTTCCCCTAACCTTGATTTAAGTAAAAAGTCGATTTTAAGCGCGGCCTGTCCCAATTGTGGTTTGGCGCACGGGTACGACAACCGCGAAGGAAAGCTCGCAGCGCTACTTGAACAAAAAATATACCAAATACGTAAAGAAAAGGAAAGATATTCTGAAGACACTTCCCCAAAACCAGTTGTTCCGGATGAGACAAATGCGACTTCTGTAAAAAACACTTACGAGGCAAAAAATATAAAAATTTTTCCACGTGTTTTTGAAAGTTTCTCAGTAAAAGAAATTATTGAAAAGACGAGAGTCTTTTTTAATAGAAATTTGCAGCAGAAGAGGGCGCTTAAATTTGTTTTTAGCGTTGGCGTATTTTTTTTTCTTATCGGTTTGGCGGCATTTATCTGGCAAATGGTCCCAGTTTCTGCCGAAGAAGCTAAAGACGCAATTTTAGTTCTCAAAGCGCGCCAGAGTGACGTTGTTCTCGATAGATACGGGAATAAACTTAATAACCTGGGGGTCGCGCAAAGTGAAAAAATCCCCTTAAGCGAGTTTAAACCTTGGCAAATTCGTGTGCTTCTTTACTGTGAAGACCGACAATTTTACGAGCATAGCGGAGTTGAGTACCGTGCAATTTTACGTGCTTTAGTAAAAAATATTTTGCGCCTGCGTTACGCACAAGGCGCTTCAACAATTACGCAGCAATTGGCGCGTATTATTTTAGGGGATAGAGAAAAAAGTATAGTACGTAAAGTGCGTGAAGCGCGTTTGGCACGCGGTATCGAGGCTGTTCTTACAAAAAATGCAATTTTAGAGATGTACGTAAATAATGTCTATTTAGGGCATGGGACTTATTCTTTTGCGTCTGCGGCAAAATTTTATTATGCAAAGCCCGTAGCAGATTTATCCGTCAACGAATTTGTTTCGCTTGTAGCGCTTATTCCTTCTCCCGAACGGTTTTCACCTATAAAGAACAACCGTATCTTGCGCGAAAGAATGAACTTTCTTTTTGAACAACTACACGACGCAAAAATTTTAGATATAACGCCAGCAGAATGGAAAAAAGGAAATGATACTGTAGAAGAGCAAGGTAATCGGTTTACAAGCGAAACTGCATTTGGAGAAAAATCACGCTTGGGGTTATGGCCTGTTGAGTATTCGCGAGAATTTTTATTGCGGCGTAATTTATTGCAACAAGAAAACCAAAATTCTACTCGTATTTTTACTACAATTGATTCCCACCTCCAAGAGCGTGCGGAAAAACTTGTTCAAAAACATTTAGCGCGTGCTCGCAGTAGTTTTCATCCTCGATTAAAAAGTGCCGACGAAAAAGATAAAAAATTGAAGGATGAATTTCGCCGTAAAGTATTCGACTCTGCTCTACTTCTAGATTTGGGGAGGTTGGATTCAGTGGCCAGTGGCGAGCCCCTTCTTCAGGCGGCTCTTGTCGCAATAAAGCCAACTACGGGCGAAATTTTAGCTATGGTTGGAGGCGAAAATTTTGAGAGTAACAACCAGCTTAATCGTACAATCCAAATGCGCCGCCAAACAGGTTCGGCAATAAAGCCGTTTATTTACGCAAAAGCCCTAAGCATGCATCTTATTAACGCGGCAACGCTGGTTGATGATTCGCCGTACGTTGTTGGCTCTGGTTCAAAAACATGGGCTCCCGAAAATATTAACGGTAATTTTGAGGGACCTATTCCTGTACGCACGGCTCTTGCAAAGTCGCGCAATATCCCCGCCATTCGTGTGGGGAAGTTACTTGGGCGTACTTTGACGAGTGAACTTTTTTTAGATTTCTTTTTTCAAGACGAAGAGAGTTTGACTGAACGTTTTACTTACGACGAAACTGTCGCTATTGGCACAGTCTCGCTTTCGCCTCTAGAGTTGGCGCGTGCGTTTTCTGTTTTTGCCAATAACGGGTTTTTACCAAACCCAATTCTTATCACTCGCGTTGAAAACCACGATAGAATAGTGGATTTAAAGAAGACGCACCATAACCAATTGGGGCTTAAAGCTTCTCCCAAAGAAGCAATTTTATCGCCTGCTGAAAACGCACTAATGGTTTCTTTGCTTAAAAGTTCTGGAAAATTTTCAGGAACAAACTTAGAAGGGATTATCGGGAAAACAGGAACAACTTCAGATTCACGGGATATGTGGTTTGTTGGCGGCGGTCAAGAGATAATTGTTGCCGTTTGGTTTGGTTTTGATGATATGCGCTACTCTCTTCCCGGCGCAACAGGCTCTGCTTTAGCTTCAAAGTTGGCGGCAGATTTTTTAAGAGAAAATTTTGTTCCTGTACGCTTCAAAATGCACAGTTCAATGGTGCGTCGAAAGATTTGCCCTCTTACAGGCAAGCTTGCTTCCGATTCATGCCCATACGCGCACAGTGAAATCTTTTTATCGGGAGTTACTCCAGATGGAGAGTGCTTGCATGGCAAAGCTATCGATTTGGAGCATGAATTTATAACTGTTATGGGAGAGTCGCAGTTTCATTGAAATATATTCTGTGCGCCTTTATCGCAACTATAGTTTTTTTTTCAGTAAAAATTGAAGCGAAGGCATCGCTCTATAGCCGCGCACAAAAACTTTCGTCCATAGATCCCAGAGAGGCGGAAGCGTTGTACTCAAAATTTATCACTAAAACAACTGACTCTAAGTTGAAACGTGCGGCTAAACACGAACTTTTTACGTTGCGCTTAAATGAAGGACGTTTAGCGGAGGCATTTTTCCAACTCCAAAATAAATCATTCCACAAACGCTTTCTTTCTGCTATGGAAGAAAATTTTCGTATTCCATCATTGCGTGCTAATAGTTTAACCAAATTACTCCAAATGGAATGCTCTCCTGACGCCAATATCCAAAAAATTAAAAATTATTTGCAAAAAATTAAAGCTAATGTTGCCATTTATCAGTTTGTCTTAACGGTGCTTTTTAACTGTGGCGCAAAAGATAATCTTGAAGTATTGCCAGATTTAGAGTACATAGCTAAAGATTTGGATGATTATAAATTTTATCTCGGATTATTTACGCTTCAAGAGCTTTTGGGGAAAGGGGATTTAGAACACGCAAAAGAGTATCTCTATTTCCTTAGCAATACTGCTTTGCCACAATTAAATAATCCACATAAGCTTATGCAGCAAATAGTTGTAGCAGAAGCGCGTGTAGAGCTTAAAGCTGGCAATTGGGAAAAAGTAGAACAAGTTTGTCTTAAACTTCAAGATATCCCACAAAAGAGTGCTGCGCGAAAAGCATGTACCTATTTACGTGCATTTGCTTCTATTAAACAAGAGGATTATATAAGCGCCCACCGAAGTTTGATAAAGATAAAGATCCATCCACATGAAATTGATAATCGCCTGTTGAAATTAATCGCAGCTTTTGGCGCGGGAAAACTTGAAGAAGAAAAATTACGTAAGTTTATGCGCCGTGTTTCATACCCTGAGTGTGCAAAAATTTTGCGTAGAGCGGCAAACGAAGTTTTGCGCAGCAAAGATAGCCAGAAATTACTTACACAATAGCTGGTGATTTATATGACAACTCGTAAAAATTACTCCAAAAATTCTCATACTGTTTGACGGTCTGTTTGGCCTTCAAATAGTGGCTTTCCGCGTAGTACCACTATTCGTGGTAAGCGGTCTTCTGGCGCGTAAGGCGCGTCCAATGGCTTTTAGGCCGGTTAATCAGAAGTTAGATTTGTTCTTTGACAGACGGATAATGACATTA
>JABARV010000006.1 GCA_019186965.1 Turneriella sp. | reverse complement strand
ATTTCAATCCGCCCTTATATATTAAATACCAGAAAACGCACAAATTTTCTCACTTTTACGAAAAAAAGTGAAATTTTTTGAGAAAAAGTTAAATTTAGTTTTTAGCTATGAAATTCCATAGCTATTGCCGCAATTATATAGCTATGGAAAAACAGAGCTGTGAGAGGCGAATTGTAACCTGAACACCTACAACCAATTTTTGAGTAGTTATGAAAAAGCTTGCCATGGGAACGCAAACATCTAACGCGAAGTATGGCACTTGATGATCACGCTGGGCTTGAAGATATTGAAGTCCTAAAATCGGCTATTTGCGAAATAAACCAAACACACCTTAGCTTCCGTGGGTATAGTATCCAAGACCTGGCAGCTAACGCATCCTTCGAAGAAGTGGTGTATTTACTGTGGAACGACGCCCTGCCTTCAAAACAAGAACTCAAAGATTTTACCACACAATTACGCGCAGAGTATAGCCTTCCCCGCGAAATAGTGGAGCACATAAACCACGTTCCCCGTGAAGCGCATCCCATGGCTGTGTTGCGTACACTTATTTCTTCGTTGGGGCTTTACGACGAAGAGGCAGCTAACCGTTCTATACCTGCACAACAAAAAAAGGCAATCCGGCTTATGGCTAAAATCCCGCTTATTGTCGCTGCGATAGAGCGCCACCGTGATGCAAAAGCACATGTCGAAGCAAATCCAGAACTTAGCATTGCAGAAAATTTTCTCTATTGCTTAAGCGCCAAAGTTCCCGACAAGACAACTGCAAGGCTCATTGAAACCGCGCTTATTTTATATGCAGAGCACGAGCTCAACGCGTCGACGTTTGCCGCACGCGTTACTGCAGCAACAGAGGCAGACACCTACTCTTGCATTGTTTCTGCTTTAAGTACCCTACAGGGAAGTTTGCACGGCGGAGCAAACCAGCGCTCAATCGAAATGCTTCTTTCGATAGCCTCTCCCGAAAGTGTTATTGAGTACATTACGCCACGCCTTGCAAAAAAAGAAATCATCATGGGGTTTGGCCACCGTGTCTACAAAAACGGCGACCCCCGCGTACCAATTTTGCGTACACTCTGTGAAGCCTTGGCCAAAAGCGAACACGAAAAAAAACTTTTTACAACCGCGACGTGTTTAGAAGAAGAGATGCTCAAACGCAAAAATTTGCATCCTAACGTAGACTTCTACTCTGGACTCGCATTTTACCTTTTGGGACTTTCTGCTGATATCTTTACGTGTGTTTTTGCAATGGCGCGCTCTGCAGGATACCTTGCGCACATTGCCGAACAGTGGGAACGCAATAAACTTATACGCCCACGCGCAATTTATTCGGGAAAGAAAAACCTAACTTTTGCTCCCATTGAAAAACGTTGATAACAAGGTTTAAACGACTTCTATTATTTCTACCGTTGCATTATGCCTATCGACGAGCGCTAAATAAATACGTACGGTAAGAAATTTTTCCGCTTCTTGTTGTATTTTGAGCGCTGCTGTTTTAAGCCGTAACAACTGGCGCTTGCTAATGCGTGGGTACATTGCAGATTTACTCCGTGGCCGTCTTTTGACTTCAAAAATAAAATATGTATCGCCGCCTTCTTTCGTGCACAAAAGGTCAATTTCCGCGCCAAAACGGCGCGTGTTGCGGGCGATAACGGTAAAACCTTCTTTACGTAAAAAGTGGGCGGTTAGGTTTTCTTCTTCATTTACAAAATTATCTTTCAATTTTTTCCTACCACAGTCCAAATACTCCTAACTGTACGGTTGACGTAGTGTCTCTATCCAATCTTCTGTTTCGGTGCAAATACGTTTTTTAGCCATTTTTTGTTTTTTATTTATTTTTTCGTTTTTTTCTGTGTTATGGCCAGAAGGTACGCTCTACAAACAGGAAGACACTAAAAAAATAATTATCCGTCACGCTTTATTAAATCCATACGAGAGTAAAATTTTCATAGAAAACTGCCAGCAAGAATACGAAAAATACGGCAACCCAAAGCGAGAAAATTTTTATAAGATAAAGAAATTCCGTGGTAGTATCGTTGAACAGCGCTCTGGCCGCAAAAGGCTATACGACCATAATATTTTTTTGCGCTCGCTTTTTACTGGCACCGTTACGTTCAACGGCGAAAGTCTCGATAAAAAATTCAATGGCGCACTCTTTCTCGACATCGGCAGTGCAATCCTTTTCGGAGAGGGGGCTGTAACGGTACGCGATTTATTCGAAGACGAAGCGATTAGACCACATCTTACAATTGTTGCTAGCGATGTTAACGATGAAGAGAATAAAAAAAACCGTTATATAGATATCTACCGCAGCCAAAAAAAGAAATTACCGTTTCCCGTCGTCGAAATAAAGCAAAAAATGCTTTCGAAGCAGGATTTTTTACTCCCGTTACGCCCCTATTTAAAGGACGAAACGCAGGCTATTATTTTACGTAGCGCAAATTCTGGCCCTGATCTTTATTATACCGTACCGCAAGTATTGCTCCATTTGCGTACCGCGACAGCCGCTTTTTTTGAACGCGATCTTCTCTATCTTTTTAATAAGTACATTTTGTATAAGCCCAAATACGCTCTAGGATTTATTATCCTAGGCGAAATCGATCCCGAGGTGGGGATAAACCACCGCAACCCTCTCTGGGAAGATATCGACTGGGATAAACGTACATTTAACGAGGCAATCCGGCTGAACCGGCACTATAGTAATTAGCTGGAAAGTAGCGCCAAAGCACTAACAGGGGCTTTTAAAAAATAGCCACTAAAGAAATCTTGTAAACATTCTATTGACGAGAAGTAGACTCGAAAGTATTTTTTTTTGCGCAACTGTGTCTTTTGTATATATTGTCCATAATGTCTTCACCCACGCCTCTACCTGTTGTCGACGAACTCAAAAACGAATACAAATACGGTTTCGTCACCGATATCGAATCGGAAACCTTGCCCGTTGGCCTCAACGAGGATGTTATCCGCCGCATTAGCTCGATGAAAAACGAACCTGAGTATATGCTCCAGTGGCGTCTTAAAGCATACCACGCGTGGACGCAAATGAAAGAACCCAAATGGGCAGAGGTCAAATTTCCTCCTATCGACTACCAAAAGGTAAGTTATTTTTCACGCCCTAAAAAGAAAATCGACTCGTTAGAAGACGCTGACCCTAAACTTCTTGAAACATTTAAAAAGTTGGGATTACCTCTTTCCGAACAAATGCACTTGGCTGGCGTCAAAGGTTCAGAGGTCAATACGAGACCAGGTATTCCAGGCAGTACCTTGGGGAGCATGGTACCCGAAGGCCAAAGGCCCAACGTCGCGATGGACGTCGTTTTTGACAGCGTCTCTGTTGTTACAACTTTTCAAGACCAGTTGGCCAAGCACGGTATCATTTTTTGTTCGTTTTCAGAGGCCACGCGTAAGCACCCTGAACTTATACAAAAGTATTTGGGTTCAGTTGTGCCCGTGCGCGATAATTTTTTTGCCGCACTCAACTCTGCAGTTTTTAGCGATGGTACTTTCGTCTACATTCCCCCTGGCGTACACTGCCCTATGGAACTTTCGACATACTTTCGCATGAATGCCGAAAACACCGGCCAGTTCGAACGTACGCTTATTGTCGCCGATAACGATGCGTACGCAAGTTACCTTGAAGGATGCACAGCTCCACAACGGGATGAAAACCAACTACACGCGGCGGTTGTCGAACTTATTGCACACGACCGCGCACACATTAAATACTCAACCGTGCAAAATTGGTATCCGGGCGATGAAAATGGTAACGGTGGCGTGTATAACTTTGTTACCAAACGTGGGCTTTGCAAAGGGAATGCCTCCCGAATCTCGTGGACGCAAGTGGAAACAGGATCTGCAATTACGTGGAAGTACCCAAGCTGTGTATTAAAAGGCGATTATTCTGTAGGTGAATTTTATTCAGTCGCGTTTACCTGTAACTACCAGCAGGCCGATACAGGTACCAAAATGCTACACTTAGGTAAAGGGACAAAAAGTACTATCATCTCGAAAGGTATTTCTGCGGGGCATAGCGTCAATACATACCGTGGACTTGTTCGTGTGGGAGCTTCCGCCGAAAACGCACGCAACTACACACGCTGCGACTCTTTGATTATGGGAAAAACAGCGGCAGCGCATACATACCCATACAACGAAGTAAAAAATAAAAATGCACAGGTCGAACACGAAGCGACCACGTCGAAAGTTTCGGATGCACAGCTTTATTTTTTACGCCAACGCGGGTTATCCGAAGAAGACGCAGTACACACTGTCGTCAACGGGTTTTGCAAAGAAGTGTTTCGTGAACTACCGATGGAGTTTGCTGTCGAAGCGCAAAAGCTCTTAGAAATTAGTTTAGAAGAGGCAAACGGCTAATGGTTGCTACAACAGAAAAGGAAAAAATAACATCTCAAGGAAATTTAATGCAGAAAAATTTACTCAACATTGAAAACTTAAAGGCGACAACTGCGGATAAAAAAATTCTTAATGGAATAAATCTCTCTATCGCCCCGGGAGAAATCCACGCGATTATGGGACCAAATGGCTCCGGGAAAAGTACCCTTTCGCATGTTTTGGCAGGAAACCCCGATTTTACTGTAACAGGGGGCAGTGTTACCTTCGACGGTGTTGATTTACTTTCACTACCTATTGAAGAACGCGCACGCAAGGGACTTTTTATTGCATTCCAATATCCTCCCGAAATTCCTGGAGTCAATAATATCCAGTTTATGCGCACGGCTTTAAATACGATACGCAAAGCGCATGGACAAGCAGAGCTTAACGCAATTGAGTTTCTAAAAATTGTAAAAGAAGTGATGGCGCGTCTCGAAATGAAACCTGAGATGATCCAGCGTTCCTTAAACGATGGTTTTTCAGGCGGCGAAAAAAAGAAAAATGAAATTTTGCAAATGACTCTTTTAGGCCCACGACTCACCATCCTCGATGAAATTGATTCGGGGTTAGACGTAGACGCGCTGGAACTTGTCGCCAAAGAAGCAGTGCGCAACATGAACGAAGAACGCTCGATGGTTGTCATTACACACTACTCGCGTATTTTAAAATATATTAAGCCAACGCACGTACACGTTTTATCAGGCGGAAAAATAATTGAATCGGGTGGTATGGAAATTGTCCACCGGATTGAAGAAAAAGGTTACTAGAATGCCTACCGCCGACATAGTGCACGAAAAGGCTGTAACAGGCCAAAGGCATCTAACCATTCCACGGGACGCTTCCGAATTTGTGCTTAATTCCTTGGAACTTGTAGAAAGTAAAAACGTACTTTTAGAACCCATGCACGACATAGAAGTTTACTTAAAGGTCGAAAATTTATCCGAGCAAAACCCTGTTAAACTCGATTTCAAAATAAATCCACAAAGGCATGTTAAAGTGTTTTACTACTTTAAGGAAGGTGCGCCTATTTTTACCTCGGATATTTCTCTTGCCCCACAAAGTAAAATTGATGTCTACACATATATCAACGGCGCAAATGCACAGCTAACCGTAAACGCCACCGTCGCAAAAGAGGCTGAAGCAAACTTTACAGGGCTTACCGAAGTTCAAAAAGCAGAGCACGCTGTAATCCAAACGAATGTGCACCACACAGAAGGCCAAAATTTAACATGGCAGAAGTTTTATTCGTATGCCGCAGATACGGCAGCCGTTGCTTTCACAGGCCGCATTCGAGTCGATGCCGGAGCAGACGGCGCGGTTGCGCACCAACTACACAGGGGGGTTATGCTTACCGAAGGCGCACGGATAAACGCCGAACCTTTTTTGAACATCTACCACGACGACGTTAAATGTACACACGGCGCGACAGTTGGATTTATCGATGAAGAAGCCAAACATTACCTGCTTACCCGTGGAATTTCACCTGCCGAGGCAGATTCGATTTTAATCCTTTCTTCACAAAAACAGTTTTACGAAGCGCTACCAAACCAAAAGGCAGCAAACTTTTTTGAATACCAAAATGGAGATGAAATATGAGCGCTAATCCCGCCACAGAAGAAGTTATTGAAGAGCTACGCGAGAAGGTTATTGAACAACTACGGACATGCTACGACCCTGAAATTCCTGTAAACGTATACGATTTGGGTCTCATCTACGGTATTGAAATCGATGACCAAAAAAACGTACACGTCGACATGACACTTACCTCACCCAACTGCCCTTCTATCGAAGAATTACCCGAAGAGGTCAAAGAAAAACTCGAGTCGATTGACGGCGTTGGCGCTGTAAACCTGGAACTTGTTTGGGACCCTCCATTCCACATGGGGATGATGTCCGACGAGGCCAAGCTACAACTCGGGCTTATGTAAGAGCCTGTGCGTTTATACAATAATTTTAAATTTTAGGTATTTGTGTTGCCTCTCGATTTCCTCTTTGGAATCGGGAACAAGTGGAAAAATTTACGCAAGTAGTGTTCTTAAGAAGAAGAGTTTCTGGGGTAGCATTTGCTGCTTTAGTCTTTTTTACGTTAAGCTGTGCATCTTTAGTTAAAAAAATTTTTGATCCCCCGCAGGTTGCTTTAGACCGCGTTGAAATGCAAAATATCGACTTTACCGGAGTCGATGTAATTTTACATATCAAAATCAATAACCCCAATTCTATTGGGGCAACAGTTAAAAGCATCGAATACACATTTGACGTTGATAACGATAGGCTTCTTAAAGGGAAAAAAGAAGAAAAAACAGTTATTGCGGCAAATGATTTGAGCATCGTTTCTGTTCCAGTCTCTCTTAACTACTCTGGACTTAAAACAGGGGTTATAGGAGCGCTTTCTAAAAAGGAACTCCCGTATATTCTTAAAGGCAAAATTGTTTTAGACACCCCTGTTGGTGATTTATCGTTTAATATCGACAACGCAGGCGCTATTCCTGTGCCCGATCGCCCGCGGTTCGAAATTGAAAAAATTGCATTAGGAGAGTTCTCTATAACTTCAACAACGCTCAACGTACATATCCGCGTTACAAACAACCACGATATAAACTTAGATATCGAAAAATTTCGGTACGAATTTTTACTCCAAGATAATTTAATTTCTGCGACCGACGTACAAGTAATGCGTTCTTTAGGAGAAGACAAATCAATGGCGGTAACGCTCCCGATAAGCGTAAAACTTTTAGGGCTAAAGCAGAGTATCGTTGACATGCTACGCTCAGGCAAAATCAAGTACGCGATGAAATTTGACTTGAACCTTAAAACGCGCTTTGGCCCACTTACAATCCCGTACGAGCGCGATGGATTAGCAGCACTTTATTAAAAAAGGACTTAGAATGGAAAAAGCACAAGAATATTTTTTATCGCTTCTACCCGAAGCGACAGGAATAAGCAAAGATGTTTCAAGACGATTTTTCAAAAAACCTCTCGAGAAAATTGGTATTGTCCAAAAGGCAGATGCATCGCCTGTTACAGCAGCAGACATTGAAATTGAATCACGCCTGCGAACGCTTATCGAAAAAAAATTTCCCACGCACGGTATTGTCGGCGAAGAATCCGGTACCACCAAAAGCGATGCCGATTTCGTTTGGGTACTCGACCCTATCGACGGGACTAAAAGTTTCATCTCTGGCGTTCCCCTTTTTACAACACTTGTTGCTCTTCTTTACAAAGGCGAACCTCAGTGCGGTGCAATTTACCAACCGATTCTGGACGAGCTTGTTTGGGGAAACAACAAAGAATGCTTTTTTAACGGCACCGCGACCCACATTCGCGATACTCCAACCTTAAAAGAAGCAACCCTTCTTGTTACCGATGCACACGATATGGGAGTACACCAACCTAACGCTAAATTTACAGAGCTTACACAAGAAGTTCGTTTTTGGCGTACATGGGCTGATGGATACGGATACGCTCTTTTAGCCACTGGCTACGCAGATATTATGCTCGACCCTATAATGAATCCTTGGGATATAATGGCAGTTATTCCAGTAATTAAAGGCGCAGGCGGAGTTATCTCCGATTTTTTAGGCGCCGACGCAGCTAAAGGAAAATCTCTTCTCGCCGCCTCTTACCGATTGCATGCGCATGTACAGAAAATTCTTTTTCCCTAAAAGATGCGGCGGCGATTTTTCACTTTTCGGGTACGGATAAACATCGCCGTATTTATCGTCGCCGTTAGCGCCACCCTTACAGGACTTCTCTACTACTACAAAGTTTCTTCGGAACAAGTGTGGTCGCAAATGAAAAATCGCGTCAAAGATTTTGGAAAAATTGGCGTTACAACATTTTCTCCAGACGATATGAAATTTTTAGAGGAATTGGATACCGATTTGAACACAATTCCACGTGCCCTTCCCCCAGAACCACAATCAGGGGCACGCCTTAACGCTCTTTCTGAAACGGAAAAGCACGCGATTGCACGATCTACCCGTTTTCAAATTGTAATGCAAAAATTGCGCCGCATCCGCTACGCCTCTGGTAAAAGCCCTGTTTACGATCCAACGATTTCAGCTTCGTCCCTCATCGACCAAAAAGTACAAATCCACAGGATATGGATTGCAGGCGTACGCATGCACACAGTTCTTCCTAATTTTTTGCGTGTTCTAGTCGCCGATGAAATTCAAGAAATTGATCGTAACAATAACCACCGTATCGATCCGGAAGAAAGCATTTATCATATTGGAGATGTTTTTAATGGATACGGTCAAGAAAGTATCGTCTCGGCCCTTAACGGTACAACGACAGTCACTAACGGCTATAGAACGGAAAACTCAGGGGTATACATATCGGGTTACACACCGGTTAAAAATTCACACGGTAGAATTATTGCGCTCTTGGTAATTGATTTTTCGGCAGCTTCTGAGTTCGACGCCCTTTTCGGTCTTAAAATTGCAGGTTATTACATTATCGTTGCCCTTCTTCTTTTTTCAATTTTAGCGGCATCTTTCACAAGCCGTTTTTTGCTTAAGCCACTTGAGGCAATGCAAAACGCTGCTGCTCACTTTGGCCAACGCGATTTTTCTGTAAGGCTTAACGAAGATAGCGCAGATGAATTGGGAGACCTTGCGTACGCAATGAACCTTATGGCGCATGAACTGGGTGAGTATTCTCGCAATTTGGAAAGCCGTATTGTAGAACGCACACGCGAAATTTCTGAAATTTTAGATAGCCTTGAACAGGGAATACTAACCGTAGACCAGCGCGGCTTTATCCAAGCGGAACATTCAAAGAAAACTCTTTCTATATTTGGCGTCGAAGAAATCACATTCCATAATTTTCTCGATTTTTTTACCGACGAAACGCTTAGGGCATCTATTGAAAAATTTTTAGCGTTATTTTTCTCTCCGCATATAATTACCGCCCAAATGCTTGAACAAGCAAATCCTCTCAAAGAAATTTTATACAAAAACGCAAAGGGGGAAGCAAAATTTCTACGCTTTGGCTTTCGCTTATTGGAGGCATCCGCAAAAGGCCAAACAAAACGCATCCTTATAAGTATCATCGACGAAACAGACGAATATAATCTACGCGAAAAAATACACCAAACGGAAACAAAAAAACGCTCAGAATTCGACGTCCTTATCCAGTGGATGCAAATACCGTCGCGTATACTTGAAGATTTTTTTATCCAACAAAGAGATATTCTAACACGGGGAAAAGATATTATCCTTAATTTTGACGCAGCCAGTAAATCTTATTTATTTGACTACGCGCAACGCGTACACGCTCTTAAGGGTAATGCATTACAGTTAGACTTTACGGAACTCGCGGAGGTGTTACACACCCTTGAGGGGGTATTACAGTCACATTCTGAAGAAGAAATCGAAAAAAGAAAAGAAGAGCGTACACAAATTTCGCGTATAATTAACGCTGCAGAGGTGCTTATTAACGAACGTGAGAATCTTTTAATCCGAATAAAGAACTTGGTTAACAAAGACGCTATAAATTCGCAGACTCAGCTTAAAAATCTTTCCCGTTTTTGGAAACAACAAATCAACGAAAAAGCGCTCTCAAAGAAAATTCCCGTGGTAGTAAAAATTACGTTCGCACAGGGAAGCCACGAGGCCCTTCATAAGCTACACAATGTTATTGTGCAGCTTATTCGCAATACTTTTTCGCACGGGATAGAACCTCCTAAATTACGGATTGAACAGGGGAAAAAAGAAGAACTCGCAATTTCGCTTACAACCCACGTTGGCGAGCACAATATTGAACTCGTGTATTCCGAAGACGGCAGCGGTTTTCCCCAACTTACCGATAAAACTGCAGAAGAAATACCGCTTGAAAAAATTCTCCAAAATAGATTGACGGCATCGACCGGCACGGTAAGTCTTGAGTCAGGACGCGGACTTGGTATCGAATACATTGTCACGGCACTTAACGAAATGGGCGGCAAAGCTTTTATTCAAGCAACAAAAACACAAACAACTTTCAGGTTTGTTTTGCCACGGTAGTAACGCATGCAGCTTTTAATTGTCGACGATTCAGAACTGATGCGAACAATAGTTGAACAAGTTGTTAGTGAAAATTTGAGCAATGCCTTAAACCAAATCCAATTCTTTCACGCAGCCAATGGTGCAGATGCAATGGAGATTATGCAGAACAATAAAATAGATCTTGTTTTTCTCGATTGGAACATGCCCGTTTTAGACGGGATCGAGTTTGTTCGAGAAGTACGCTCGACTGGCAACAAAATTCCGATTATTATGATTACCTCAGTCACGGACAGTGAAAAAATACTACAAGCGGCAGCGGCGGGGGTTAATAGCTATGTTGAAAAGCCCGTGCGTGGCCCTCGGCTGTGGAACCAAATAGAGATGTTTTTTCGTCATGCTGGATTTTAATATTTTTGTAAAAACTTTGAGGCACGTGTTTGCCGACTTTATTGGCGTTGAAGAGTTGACGATTAAGGAGTTAATACCCTTACCCAAAAAATTCCAAAGCGTTACCGCAAAAATGGAACTTACGGGAGATTTCCCAGCAACCCTTTACTTGAATGTCACACAACGCGGTATTGAAATTTCAATGAAGAAACTCGACATCGCTAAAGGAGACGAAGACCGTATGCTAATGGACACGGTTAGCGAATTATTAAATATTGTTGTGGGGGCAGCCCAACGGCAATCGCCCGTCCGCTACGATTTTTCACTGCCAACTGCGCTTAAAGGCGAGAACTACCCACTCCAATTTAGCGGACACACCACGCAGAAAGGCTACCAATTTGTTTACGAAGATTTTGAAGTTATTCTTATTCTAGACGCATAGTTTTTCAAAAAGCTAATAAACCTCCCACAAAAAGATGTGACATAATCCTTGTTACAAATATATACAGTGACCCTCCTTTAAATCGATGAGAAATTGCAGCTATTGCCTTTAAAGCCGCTTGATTGTATTGGACGTTTTCTAAAAGCTTCCCTATGCTAAACACCGATCCAACAACAAGAAACGCCGTCGACTCACCTTATATAAGCACTGAACACCGAATTTGGCAGCCTTTATCTGCAAAATTAAAGAAGAAACTACCGCAACAGGTTTTTCAAATTTTCTTTGCAGACACTAAAGTTGAAATGCAAAAGGAAGATCTCGTTTTAATTGCTCCTTCTCCAGAAATCGCAAAACATATCCAGACACAATACTTAAAGACAATCCAAGAAGATGCTTTGGAAATGGGTTTCCAAGGAAAAATTCTCGCCATAAGCCAAAAAATAGAAAAAGCAGCGCCGCTTACAAATAAAACTGCGCAAAAGCCCAAGCAGGGGGAAACTGCATACCCAAACCGTATAGACTTAAACCCCAACTACACCTTCGAGCGTTTCATCAAAGGCCCTTCCAACGAACATGCATACGCCGCTGCATACGGCGCAGCACAAAAACCTAACAGCTACCATAACCCACTTTATATTTACGGTTCTGTGGGTCTTGGAAAAACCCATCTCATGATGGCGATTGGAAACCACGTTGCAACAGCGTACCCTTGGCTTAAAGTGAAGTACTGTCCTTCTGAAATTTTTCAGAGCGACTTAATCGAAGCAATGCGCGAAAAAAATCTTTCGTACTTTCGTACAAGGTACCGCAGCGTCGATGTATTCCTATTAGACGACGTCCAATTTATTAGCAAAAATGCAGACTTCACACAGGAAGAAATTTTTCACACATTTAATTATTTCTACCAAAACAAAAAACAAATTGTCATTTCGGCGGATCGTCCCCCGCAAGCGTTACCACAACTGCACGACCGTTTGCAGAGCCGCTTTCAACAAGGCCTTATCGTCGACGTCAAAGCTCCCAACTTTGAAACACGCCTCGCAATCCTAAAAACCAAAGCCGAAGAAGCAGGAATGGTAATACCCAACGAAGTTATCAAATACCTTGCGACGCGGTTTACTACACAGGTACGCCCCATGGAGTCTGCACTCAACACCCTTTATTTTACCGCACAGCACGAAAAGCGCCCCATCGATCTACAAATGGCCAAAATGTCGCTTAAAGCCCTGCCACAAGAGAATGGAGTAAACCATGTTACCATAGACGATATTTTACGCGTTGTTTCACGCACATTGCACGTCGACGAAGCGCTAATTTTGGGAGTTAACCGAACAGAGCAAGTGGCTTTGGCGCGGCATGTAGCCATGTATCTTGCAAAAAAGCTTATTCAAGGCGCAACACTAAGTTTTATTGCAAGCGCATTCGGAAAACGTGACCATACAACGGTCATGCACGCCGAGCAAAAAGTGCGCGAGCTTATCGACGTAGATCCTGCTTTACAAATGCAAATCGACGAAATGCTCGAAGAGTTAAAATTCTAAGGGGTTACTTCGGTATCGTCGTCTAAAGTAATCTCTTCCCTATCGTCTACTCGCGCAATTGGTTTTTTGGAACGGGGTGCAGCGTGTGTATACCCTTCTTCTTCCCAAAGATCGTCGTCGCTATCTTCGGTACCAAAATCGTCTTCTAAGGGGTTATCGTGTATTTTTGTACCGAATTTTTCCCCAAGCATACGCCTTGTTTCCGCTTCCCAATCCGCAGCAATTTGCGCGTATTTGCCGTTGGGGTAATGCGAATGGGCAAAGCGAAAAACTTTAAGCGCCCGCTCGAATTGGTTATTCAAATACAGCGCTTCACCTTTTTTTATAAACGCCGCTTCATCGCGTTCACGGTAAGTGTTGCTTACAGCAGCATTCAAAAAGTGTACTGCATTACGGTACTCTTTAAGTTTTAAGTAAGCGTTTCCCAAGTAATAAAGAGCATCTTCGCTTTCCCTCGCATTTGTTTTTGCGATTGGAGTAAGTATGCCGATTGCATTACGGTAATTACCTTTGGTAAACGCATCTATTCCACTTGATAAAAGAGAAGCAAATTTTGGATTATTTACTACAGTCTTTTCGCCTTCTAAAGTTTTTTCGTCTAGAGCAGTTTGTGGTTGTGGCTTATCCAAAATACCGTGGAGTGCTACCGAATTTTTATAGTCTGTATCGCCCATACCCAAGGCCGCACGCGCCTCTGCATTTTCAGGATTTTCCGTAAGGGCGTTTTGGAAATTTCTTAATGCATCTTTTGTAAATCCTTTGCGGTGGTAGTATTTTCCAATTTCAAGATAAATTTCTGCACGCAAGGCTTTGTCACCGGTTGTGTTCAATAACGACAAAAGTTGGTTAATGCCTTCATCCGAATAGTTACGTAGAATTTGCAATTTTGCGATTTTAAATTTTACTTTTGTTTTAAGCTCTTCTGTAACTGGCATTTCAAGTAGTTTTTTATACTTGCCTAAGGCTACATCGCGCATACCCAAACGCTCGTACGCTTCGGCTAAATGGTAGCGGGCAAAACGCGAATAAATGCTATCGGGGTATTGTGCAACCACCGTGGTAAGTTCGTCGATACCCTTGCGTAAACCATCTTCGTCAAACCTCTCTAATTGCAACTTACCCTTTTCCAAACGTATACGCGCATTTCTATCGCTGGAAAGATATTCGCGCTCGATAAAGAACACTCCTGCACCAATAACAAAAATAACTGCTCCAAACCATATAATAGTGCTGCGCATATATTACCTCGTATTTTCCATAACTTGATTTAGCCAAAACTCCGCATTGCGCCGGTAGTATTTTTGCGTGAGCGGATGTTCAAAATATTTTATGGCGCGTTCGCTTTGGCCTAAACGGTAATACGCAAGGCCAGTATAAAAAATAGCTTTCGCCTTAACCCGTTGGTTTTGGCTATGTAAGTATGGGCGTAATGCGCGAAGAGTCGCCTTATGTTTGCCGCGTAAATATGTTTTGCGCAAAACAAGGTTAATACTTTGTGCATCGTAATCTTCTACGCTTTCGCTATCGTAATCGTTTTGCGTACCTACTAAACTGTCGTCCGTTACATTAGGCGGCGGTTTGGGTATATTTTGGGAGAGTGGATTTTCTACTTCGTTGGCGCGAAAATAGATGGGGCCTACAAGGTTACGCGCAGGAGTAAACGAACCTGGCTCTAGCCCACGGGGAGTTTCTACAAATATCGCATAGTAGTACGCACCTTTTTGCGCAGGTACATCCTCGTATATGTTGATATCTCCCGTTAGCTTTGCAATTAAAACTCCTTGCGAAATATCGTGTATAACACGCGGCTCTTGGGTAAAACGGTATACCTGTACACGAAAATCCTTGGTACGCCCAGTTAAAAAATGCCAAGTGAGTATAATATTTTTTTCACGTGCATAAGCGGCAAAATCGATAAACTGGCCTTCGTACGGCACTTGGACGATGGGTTCAACGCGAGGAATAACCGTCGGCGGTGGCGTTGGATTTTTAGGTTTTTCTTCCGGTATAGGCTCTGGCGCTTTTGGAGGAACTTCTCTTAAAGTACTTTCTGGGGTTAAGTATTGGGAAAAAATTGGCTGAAACGCGAACAATATAGCTAAAACAGGTCGCCAATTTTTACGAAACATAAAATCAAACGCTTTCACCCTCTTTATTACTTCGGCATTCAATAGCGTTAAAGTTTATTTATTTTCGACCTCTTTCGAGCATAAAATGTGACATACTACATAGGTTATTATTAATGAAAATTATCTCGTTCAACGTGAACGGTATCCGTGCAATCGAAAAAAAAGGTGCCCTCGACGACCTTATAAAAAAAGAAAACCCTGATATACTTTTTTTGCAAGAAATTAAAGCTAAAAGCGAACAATTATCGGATAACTTACTTAATCCACAAGGCTACAACGCGTACTACCACAGCGCCGAAAAACCCGGATACTCAGGAACTGGCCTTTTTATCCGTAAAAATTTATTCCCCGATATTGAAATTATGCGTGGAATGCCAAACTGGAAAGACCACGAAGGACGCGTATTAGGTTTTAAGGCCGCTGATTTATATATTTTCGGAAATTATTTTCCCAACGGAGGGAAATCCGACGAAGCATGGAAAGAAAAACTTATCTTCTACGACCATTTCCACAACTATGTTAGGGCTCTACGCAATAAAAAATCACGAGTCCTTTTTACCGGCGACTTAAATGTCGCGCATAATGAAATTGATCTTGCGCGTCCCAAAGAAAATGAAAAACACGTAGGCTTTCGTCCCGAAGAACGCGCTTGGGTAGATAGGCTTATAAAAGATAACTGGGTCGATGTATTTCGTACGCGTTACCCCACCGAAGTAAGTTATACATGGTGGCAAATGCAAAGCCGCGCCCGCGAACGCAATATTGGGTGGAGGATCGATTACTTTGTTGTCGATAAGCCTCTTTACAAAGATGTTATAGATATGCGGCATTTAAACGACCACATGGGATCTGACCACTGCCCTATTGTCCTTGAAATAAAAATCTAAACCTATGAAAAACCAAAAAGCGTTCGACGCTCTTTCGCTTCCCGGGTACCGTATTTTTCTTCTGACGTTTATGCTCACGATGATGGCCGATAACGTTGAACACGTTATTAGCTATTACGTAATTTTCCAAAAGTTTAAATCACCCGCGCTTGCTGGCTTTGCCATTATTTCGCACTGGGTTCCATACCTTTTTTTCTCGGTCTACGTGGGTTCTTTAAACGACCGTTTTGATTCGCGCCGTCTTATACAAATTGGTGGAGCGCTTTTTGCTGTCGTCTCTGCTGGCTGGGGCTACTTTTTTGTAACAGACACGCTCCAAATGTACCATGCAATGATTCTTTTAACGCTCCATGGTATCTCCGGTGTGTTTTGGATGACATCGAGCCAAGTTCTTCTCTACGACATCGTAGGCGCAGAACATTTACCCAGCGCGGTACGCCTTATGTCCACTGTGCGCTATCTCGCCGTTTTTATTGGCCCTGGTGTGGGGAGCATCTTAATGCTCGGCGTAGGTTCGACAATGGGGATGTTTATCAACACCGCTTTTTATTTACCGCTTTTACTGTGGCTTATCCGTGCGCCTTATGGTCGTAATTACCGAACAAGCGTAGATATTCCTAAACGTCCGGTAAAGGGACTTGCCGATATTCTTGAAACTTTTCGCGATGTCCGTCCTATTCCCATCCTTGTCACAATGATTGCTATAACGGGAGCGGCTTCTTTTTTTGTAGGGAATAGCTACCAAGCGCAAATGCCCGAATTTGCCGCCGACTTGGGTAATGGCAACCCTGGCACTGCGTACTCAGTCCTTTTAAGCGCAGACGCCGCCGGCGCTCTTCTTGCTGGCATTCTTTTAGAAAGCAAGGGCGGTATCTTTAAGCTCCGTGCCTCTAATGTTTTTATTCTTGGGATTTGTTGGGGACTTTCACTATTGGGGTTTGCCCTTATGCGGTATTATTATTTTGCAATCGCGCTTCTTTTTTGCGCGGGGTTCTTTGAACTTTCCTTTAGTAGCATGGCGCAAACTTTGGTACAAATGTACGCTCCCGATAAAATTCGAGGGCGCGTTCTGGGTCTTTACAATATGGTAGGTTCGGGTTTTAGGCTTTTTAGCGGAATTACTGTAGGGCTTGTCGGTAGCCTTATGACAATCCATACCTCACTTGCGCTTGCTGCGCTTGCGTTTATTATCGTTGTCGCCCTCTATGCTAAAGCCACCTCTTAAAACGCCCCCAGAAAAATATTCTAAACCGTAGCGGATACGAAAGTCTTTGCTTCCAAAATTTTTTCACACGGATGTTTGATTTATCGTAGCGCAGTTTAGTAAAAATTTTTTGCACCGCTTGAATCGCTTTTTTCTCGCCTGTTACAACCATCGCTTCGGCAAGCCGATCGTGTGCTGCATCTTCAAAGTTATAACTTCCAAACGCGAGAACTTTGTCGTCAACAAGAAGGATTTTAGAATGCTCGCCGTGTAAGTTTTCAAAAATATTAATCCCCGCCGAAAGCATTTTCTTAAATTTTACTGCGGCGGCAATCCATGCAAGGTCGGTCGCGTCCAAAGCTTTGCGGTGCGAATGGTATATTTCAACACGCACTCCACGTTTAGCTGCGGCAATTAGTGCGTCCAAAAGGATTTGCGTGGGTTTAAAATAAAAACTTGTTATTTGTATTGAAGCTTGCGCATTTTCGATGAGAGATAACATTTCTTTTGTAATTGGATTTTTTTTTCGCCATAGAAGTGGTCCTAAAATTCCTTGTGAGTAATTAGGGTCAAAAAATAAGTAACCCAACGAAACGTTTTTTTGTAGTGTTTGGATTTTATTTTTCAAAAATTCTTGGTGCTCTACACTGGCATTAAGCCCAAGCGCGTTTAAAGTTTCTATAAACTCCAAAACAATACTTCCTTGAAATAGCGCAGAAAAGTCATTCCACGCTATATAGGACGAATGGCTAACATTACTGCTCCCAAATAAGGCGACGCCAGAATCAGAAAGTTGTATTTTAACGTGTTGTCCTCCCCCTAACATTCTTTGTGTGCGGCGCGGCGGTTTATAAAAAATTATTTTAGCGTCTTTTTTACGTAAATTTTCTAGTCTTTCTTGAAGGGCTCTCCGTATTTTTTTGGGCATAACATGCCCGGCTAACCATTGCCCAAAACTATCGATAAGCAGGTATATTTTTACCCCTCGCGCAAGCGCTCTTTCAAGCGCGAGCAAAAATTCTTTACCGAAAACATCGTACTCAATATAAAAAACAGAAATATAAACAAATCGCTCCGCCTTCTCAACCATTTCTAACCGAGCCTTCCATTCTTCGGAGCGATTCCACAACAAAACTAAATTCGAAGCGCTCGGCACACTCTACCTTGCAAAGGTTTGATTAAGAACGTAAAGGGAAAAAATACTCAAGGTCTTTAGAAAAACTCCGAGATACAACCATGGGGCGTAATATCAAACGGATTGGGGTTCGCGTTATTATGGTAGGCATCCTTTTACTTACCAATTTTTTCTGGGATGATACAAGTGCTATAAATATCCAAAAGCATGAATCGCTTACGCAAATAAATACAGATGCGCAAGAATTTGCGCCAACATTTTCACCCGACGGAAAAACGATGATTTTTTCCTCAACCCGAGGCAGCACCTATTCTCATCTTTATCTTTCGCGGCTTGTAGACGGCAAATGGTCGTCTCCCGAGCCTTTGCACGCGGTAAATTCACAATTTAACGACGAAACACCATTTTTATCATACGACGGAAAAATTTTACTTTTTGCCTCTGACCGCGATGGAAGCGTAGAAATCCCACGTGACTATAATGGCAACATCCGTGTAAGTTTCGATATCTATCTTGCAAAATGGGATGGTAAAACATGGTCTGCCCCAAAAGCCGTCCATGAAATCAATTCACAGTGGAATGAAAAATCTCCTTCTTTAAGTCGCGACGGAAGATACCTTTTTTTTTCCACGTGGCCATTTGGCGACATGAAACGCTCACGGATTCGCATGTTAGACTTGCACACAGATGGAAACACTATTGAAGATTTACCTCCACAAATAAACTCGGGGAACCAAGAAACGGCCTTTGTTCCCGGCGAAGAAATGAACAAATATTATTTTTCGTCGCGTAGACCTGGCGGGAAAGGCGGCTGGGATATATACCAAACTTATTTTGAAAATGGCATCTGGAAAAATCCAGAGCTTGTCCCAGGAGATGTCAACACCGAAGGTAACGAGGCGTTTCTTGCTGTTACAAATGGAAAATACTATATCTCAAGCACATTCAACCGCGAAAAAAAGGACTACGATTTAAATATTGAACCCGCCCCCCCCAGTAAAATCACTGTCCAAAAAAAAGAAACTCCGGCTTTAACGCCAAACAAGCAATGGAAAGTGCAACTTATCGACAAAGAAACAAACGCCAATATCCCAGGCTATGTGAAACTTGAAATTAGAGAAAAGGATTCCGAAAAAGAAGCAGCCTACATGGTAGAACAAAGCGGAGCAAAAGACCAACCGATTATTCTTAACGCTCCAAAAAAAATTCTTCGCAACGAAAATATCCGCCTAACGGGAAAATCCACTGGCTACCTTCCATCGACAGAAGATACCGATTTAAAAACATTAAACGACGGCACATACCGCTTGGCTTTAACAAAACTAAAGAAAAATGCAAGTATCTCTATACGCTCTATTTATTTTGATTTCGACTCTGCGCAAATTAAAAAATCGTCAGAGGCTTCACTCGGTATAGTACTTGAATTTTTAGAACAAAACCCAAACGCACAATTTGAAATTATTGGGCACACCGATTTAAATGGCGACACCAATTACAACCAAGAACTTTCGGAAAAACGCGCACAAAGTGTGCGTGAATGGCTTATCCACCGTGGGATCAATAAAGCACGTCTTTCTGCATCGGGAAAAGGAAAATCAAACCCTGTGGTTGCGAAACGCGGAAAACCTTTTGACGAACAAAACCGGCGTACAGAATTCCGTTTAAAAACAGAACTATAAATTTAAAGGGGTTGTTCCAAAAGTTTTTCGCCAAATGGTTCGAAACTTTTAAACAACCCCAGCCTTTTAACCTTGGAACAAACCTTCGACCGACAAATACCTCTCGCCGGTATCGTAGTTTACCGTTAAAATCCGAGAGCCTTTTTTAAGTTCGGGTAATTTTTTCGCAACAGCCGCTAAAGCTGCCCCGCTTGAAATCCCTACGAAAAGCGCTTCTTCACGCGCAGAACGCTGCGCAAACTCAAACGCCTCTTCCTTCGTAATTTGGATTACTCCGTTAAGGTATTCTGTTTTTAAATTTTTAGGAACAAATCCTGTTCCCAAACCTTGTAAAGGGTGCGGTCCAGGTTTTCCGCCAGAAATGACGGGTGAAGCTGCTGGCTCGACCGCAAAAATTTGCAGGTTAGGCCACTTTTCGCGGAGTATTTTTCCAAATGCAGAAATGTGTCCACCCGTACCCACCCCGCTAATCACTACATCAATCCCTTCGGGAAAGTCTTTGAGTACTTCTTGCGCTGTTCCTTTTATATGTGCTTCAATATTAGCGGGGTTTTCAAACTGCTGTGGCACCCACGAATTTGGAGTTTTTGCTGCAAGCTCAATGGCATGGTCGATTGCCCCTTGTGTTCCTTTTTCGCGTGGTGTAAGAACAATCTGCGCACCGTATGCTTTCATAATTGCACGGCGTTCAACAGACATGCTTTCTGGCATAACAAGAATAACTTTATATTTTTTTGCCGCGCCTACAAGGGCAAGCCCCACTCCAGTATTTCCCGAAGTAGGTTCGATGATAATTGTACCAGGCTTTAACGCTCCGCGCCTTTCAGCATCTTCTACCATTTCGCGTGCGATGCGATCTTTAAGGCTTCCTCCCGGATTCTGCCTTTCGAGCTTTACCCAAACTTCCGCATCGGGAAAAAGATTCTTCGCTCTTAAATGGGGGGTATTCCCTATCGCTTCAAGTATACTATTTATTTTCATTTTTACTCCTTTTGTTTAAGCATCGGATAACTTACCAAATGTCCGTTATATTGAACGACGCATAGACCCACAAAAAATAGCCCTTTCCGATGTCAAGTAAAACAGACTTTTATCCGTTGCAGCGAATTTTGTAAAATCTCTTTAACTATAAGCCTTTACTTACGGGCGTACAGTACGTAACTACTCGTTAACGGTTTTCCCTTTTTTTTAAATTTAGAAAGTAGATGGTAATACGTCATTTTTGGATAGCAAAGCATGTCCCGAAGTTTAGAGACATTTCCCCACGCTTTACGCCACTTTGCGTAAAGAGAAAAATCCACAGGAAAAAATTCTTCAAACTCGCGAAAACCAATTCCAGAAAGCATTTGTTTCAACCCCATTGCGGTATAATAGACCAAATGTCCTGGAAGATAATAATGGTAGTTACTCCCTGCGTTGGTTGCCTGCCAGCCTTCGAAGTTTGCTGTCTGCACAAGAAGAATTCCTTCTTCGTGGAGCAATTCGTACGCCGTTTTAAAAGCAGCCCGTGGAGAACCCAAGTGCTCGGCAACTTCAACGAGAGTAATTACTGAAAAACTTTTGCGAGCAAAAATTCTCTTCTCTCGCGCAGGTAATTTTGTAAGACTTCCTTCAAAAAGTTTTGCCGAGCTTTGCTCGTACGCAGAAATTTTGTTCCCTTCTTTGACTGCAAAGGCCGAAACGTCAATGCCGTATGCCTCAAACCCTTCGCGTACTGCTGCACGCGCAAAAGCGCCAAATGCACAACCCACATCCAAAATTTTTGGGTGCAGAACACCCAAAAATTTTTGAATTGTTTTCAAGCGAGCAGTGTGGACAAAATTGTGGTAGTGTTCTTTTTGCCGCTCATCTTGGTAATTAAACGCTGAAGTTCCTGTGTAATAACCCTCTCCATAAAATGTATCGGCGTTTTTGGGCAGTGGATACTGGAATTCTGATGCGCATGAAAGACAAACCCACACATCGAACGCGTGCCTTTCAATGCGGTATTTGAACGCTGCTTGGGTGGCTGCGCACACGGGGCACGGTATATCTCTTTTTTTTATTCGCGCTTTGTTTTTTTTTCTCACCGCTTTACCCAAAGGACGTGGTGTGCAACCACAAGTTCTTCATCCAGAATTTGGCGTAATATAAAACCGTACTTTATTTGAGAAACTCCCTCAAAAAGTGTGAGCGCTTCTTCTTTACTAAAAAGACGTGCATGCCCTTCTCGCAGATCTCCCGCTGAGAGCTGGCTTTTAAGGTGCGTGTCTTTATCTGAGCGCAACGTGAGAAAAATACTACCGTTGGGTTTTAACACCCTTCGTATCTCCGCAATAGCGACGGCTATCTCTTCCTGTGCTAAATAATGCAACACACCCCAGCATAATATAAAATCGAAGCTGTTGTCGGCATACGGCAACTCGGGTAGTTTCGCTTGCGCTTTATGCAATTTCTCTTCACTGTAGAGGCTTAAACTTGTGCGCGAAAAATCACACGCGTAGACGTGCTCGAAATGTTCTTGCAGAAGCGGTAAATGCCGTCCACTCCCCGCACCTAAATCCAGGGCACAGCTTTTAGCCGCTACTGCTGCAAATTCTTTTTTCAAAAGGCGCACCACGTTTTCATCGGGGTATAGCTGCTGCGCACGGCTGCGTACATAGTGGTTATCCCAAACGTTTTGGTTTGCCACGCCTTACACCTGTTTTGTAGAGGAGCTCTTCAGCCCCCTCTCTACTTTGTGGAGAGGGGGTTGGGGGTGAGGCGTCTTATGCAGCATATAAAGTTTGATGTATTTTGAAAACGTCGACACTGCAGAATAATACGTAATAACAAAACCCGCCGCGCCGTCTAAAAACGCCAATTCGAAAAAAAATTTACGAATAACTACCCAACCCGAGCGAAAAAAAACTCCCACAAGCGACACCTTGCGGCCTTTTTTAAAAGCTTCCTGTGCGGCAATCGTCGAAAAAGACTCTAAGGTGCGGATATGGTCGCTAATAGAGGTAAACGAATAATGGAGTATATCTCCCTTAAGCCATTCGGTTTTTCCTTCTAAAACTCGAACCCTGTCGTGCGGATTTTCTCCCTGCCACTCGGCACTTTTGCGGTTGAAAAGGCGCACCTTGGTATCGGGATACCACCCCGAATGGTTTATCCAGCGATAGATATAAAAATTTTTCCGATTAAAAGAATAGGCGTTCACTCCATTAGCGCCACTTTCTCCTTTTTCGAGAAGTGCATAGATAGACTCTACTGCTTTATCGCTTAGTCTTTCGTCGCAATCGAGCGACAAGATCCAATCATTTTTTGCTTTTTTTACAGCAAAATTTTTTTGCCCCACGTGTCCTAAAAATTTTTGCTTAAAAACACGTGCGCCAAATTTTTTCGCAATTGCGCACGATTTATCACTACTAAAACTATCAACGTACACAATTTCGTCTGCAATCCCTTTCACGGACTTTAGGCAATCGGGTAAATTTTTCTCTTCGTTTAAACCGATAACGCAAACAGAGATTTTCATCAGCCGCTCGTTAAGTACGGCATTGGATTAATGGGGTGCTCCATAATGCGTACTTCGTAATGCAGGTGTGGCCCTGTTGCGCGGCCCGTCGCACCAATGCGGCCTATTTGCTGCCCTTTACGTACATACGCTCCGCAAGAGGTAAGTATACTGCTCATGTGCCCGTAAAGAGTTTGGAAACCGTATGCATGCGACACACGCACTGCAAGCCCATAACCACCGCTATACCCACACCCGTAGACACGTCCATCCGCAGCGGCGTAGATGGGAGTTCCTGTTGCATTGGCAATATCAATCCCCGTATGGAAATCTTGCGAGCTTCCAAAAGGAGAAATACGCCCGCCAAAAAATGAAGTAAACCTTCCCCCGGTAAGCGGCCAAAAATAAGGTAACGCTTGTTGTACTTGGTTACGCTCCTTGAGGAGTTGCCTGAGCATCCCTACTGCATTTCCCGTTTGTTTTAAATCAAGTTTAAGCTGGCGGTAAAGTACAACTTCTGGATAAAAATAAAAACCTTCTTCTTGGGTTTTCCCCTGTGCAACTTTAAGCGTTGTTTCAAAATTTAAAAATTTAATCGCACGGTTTTCTTTATAACTAAGAGAGCGCACATAGTCTTCCCCTTCTCTATCAAGAATTTGCACTGCGCTATCGCGTAATTCGTTGTTGTCTATGAAAACAGTTTGCTCATTTTCGGTGAGTTTTGCCTGCATAAATAATTTACTAATTTGCTTTTTGAGGATGTCTTGCTGGAAAGCCATTTCATGGTATTTCCGCAAATAAATTTCCCGTTCATTTACAAAAGTTGCATCACGGTCTTGTAGTGTATCTGCTTCTCCTTGGATATCACGCTGCAGACCAACTGCAAGGATAGATGCAACCAGAATAAAAACAAGAGAAAATATAGCTAATGCAATAACATAGTTTGATAGCTGCATATTAACCATTGCTTTAGTTTGGTGGGGAATTACAAGAAGCGTCACACGCTCATTCCCCTTTTTATGGATACGTTTACGAAATTCGAATATTCTTTGCTTTAAGCGTTCAATAAAACTCAAAGACGCTCTCCGAGTATTTTTCCACCCTGTGCTTCGAGCATTTGTTCTTTGTTGAGGATTAAACCATCGCGGCTATCTGCAGGCATCGGAATTCCTCCGTCCAAGTAAATTGCCCCTTTAGGGCATGCCTCTTCACAAAGCCCGCAATAAATGCAGCGCAATAAATCGACTTGAAACGATTTTGCGTATTTATCTTCGGGGTGTAGGTATTGCCTTTCGGGAGCAACTTCTGCGGCGACAATTTGTATTGCATCTGCAGGACAAGCCCACTGGCAACAAAAACACGCGGTACAACGCTCTTGTCCCAATTCGTTACGTTTTAACCGGTGGAGTCCACGGAAGCGCGATGAAAGGGGTTTCTTTTTTTCTGGGTAGGAAACCGTGACCATCCGGCGCAAAATTGCAGATTTAATAAAGTGCTTAAGAGTAACCCACATTCCCGCCGAAATCGACATGAAATAAAATTTTTCGTACCAACGCAGTTTATATTTTTTGTGGACTTGAAGAGTCGCCATTAGACTGCCACCTGTTCTTGCACTTGTGCTTTAGCTCTATAAAGGACTTCTTTTATGCTCACTAAACCGTATATGGGTTTGATAGATGGCGTAACTTCTTTAGTTTCACCATTTTTATCGCGGAACATACCTTTTTTTTCGGGAAATGCAAGCACAGGTAACGAAAGCGCCGCCAAGTGTGCTGCGGTATTTTCGTGTGTTGTAAAAAGCGCAACTTTTCCCCAAACAGCAGCGTGCGAATTTCCACCGTTTAAAAGATTAAAAAGCGCACTCTCCTCTACTTTTGCAGGGACTTTAAGCCCTTTTACCTGCGGACGTACAACGCCGGTTTGGTATGCAAAAGGCGCAGAAAGTTCGTTTAAAACAAGAACTAAATCTGCATTTATTACTGCGCTTGATAGCTCACTAAAACTTGCAAACGACGTTTTTTTAAGTTCGCGCAAATGTTTTGCATTGGGGCGTAAATCTTTGCTCAAAAGGAAATCCCACTTTTCTGTTTCGTCTTTGTGGAAAGCTTGTAAAGTACTACGGAAATCCCACTCCACTTTTTTACCTTCTTTTTCCCATGTAGCAACTAACGACACAATTGCATCGATGTCTTCACACGATTCTGTTGCGCCACCCAAGATAACAATCTTTTGCGCGTTTTGTATTTTCTCCCAAAGTTTTGGCAGCACCTTGGCGGATGTAGACTCTACCCCCATTTCAATATAGTGGTTAAGCCTATCTTTTGAAAAATCACGGCTGCTAAACCTTCCGTAATCACAAATAAAATAGTCGTGGCTTCCCCAATAATCTTCACCAACATGCTGCAAAGATGGAAGGCGGCGCGGCATATAACGGTAGAGCGAATTTGCCTTTACATCCGCACTTATTTTGCATAGAGTTGAACAGCCGTGGCAATACGAGTCGGTAGAATCGTACCACCAAACACGCGATTGGAAAAGCGTATTCTCATTGAGCATCGCACCTACGGGACAAATATCTGTAAGGGAGCCTTGGTAATTGTGGCTTAAGTACGGTGGTTTCTCTCCTTCTGTTTCAGGTGCTGTATATGCAATGTACGTATCGTTGCCGCGTGCTACCATTTCTAAGTCGGGAATTCCAACAACTTCTTTGTCAAAGCGCACGCAACGGTAACACATAATGCAACGGTTGTGGTTGATAAGTAAATTTGTTCCAATTTTTTCTTGAGGAGTGTTGCGTTTATGCTCACGAAAACGCGTTGTTGAATTGCCGTGCGTAAAAGTATAATCTTGCAGCCCGCACTCTCCCGATTTATCGCACACAGGACAGTCGAGCGGATGATTGATGAGAAGAAACTCCAAAACCCCTTCTCGCGCCTTCTTCACCTTCTCGCTAAAAGCGGTGATCTTCATGCCGTCTTTAATTGCCGTATTACATGCAATTTGGAATTTGGGAACGCCTTCAATTTCAATGAGGCACATGCGGCACATGCCTACAACAGAAAGTTTAGGGTGGTAACAATAGTGAGGAATTTCAACGCCCTTTTCTCGAAGGGCGTCGATGAGTCTTTTTTTCTCGTCGACCTCGTACTCTATTCCATCGACGAAAATCTTAGCCATAGGCATATTTTAAGGTTGAAAATAGGGTGTCAAAAGCATATCACTGCTCTGGAATTTCAACGCCATGCGGTCGCTTTCGCCGATGGCCGCGTACTTCGCCTTGTCTTCGTCGCCTAACAAGTACCAAAAGCAGCCTACTTCGATAACGCTGCGCGAGTTATCGCATGAGGCTCCGGAGTGATGTGTGCGAGTTCTTAAGTTTCTCTTAAATGCCCGTTTATGTATTTGTGAATCAAACTTGCGATTAAAGTTTGGTATGGAAGCCCTTCTCTTGTGGCTTTGCGCTTTATTTCAATAAAGTCACGAGACGAAATTCGAATATTAACGCGCTTGTCTTTTTTGAGCGTATTCGACGCATACTTTGCATACTTTCTTAGCAGAGCGTCTTTATTCGGGACAGACTGCCGTTGTTGGAGTAGCCATTACTGAAGTAGACGAGCCACGCACTGCTAACATTAGAGGCGTAGGTACTCGACGACCAATAAAAGTTAGAAACTGTCGCTGGAAATGCCGTTGTGTCGATCGCAGGGCTCGACCTACTTCTGTCTATAATACTCACGAGTTCGTTCTTAGATGGTAGTCGCCAATTTAAAGTTTTGCCATTGATGGTTTCTTCATTAAATTACTGTTGACCTTTCAGATATAGTGTTAAATTAATGACTGTGCCCGTATTCCTGATGGCAAAATTTTAGCTGGCAATATCAACGCAAATAAAATGAAGCTAATTCAAGCGTGGGTCGAGCTTCGCCAAGAAGACCTAATGGCTAACTGGCGACTAGCCATCGAAGGTGAAAAAGTAACTACAGTTGAGGGGCTAAAATGATACAGATTATAAATGTGCAGCCATTGCAAACCTATAAATTAAAAGTTACCTTTACCAACAATGAAAGTAAAATATTTGATATGTCTAAATATCTAAATAAAGGCGTGTTTCAAGAATTAAAAAATGAAACTTACTTTAACCAAGTAAAAAACTATAAAAAGTACATAGCATGGCCGAATGACCAAGATTTAAGTTGCGATACTTTGTATACCGAAGGTAAAGGCATCTAAAAAAGTCGGCGCATTCGGTTCGACAGGCACCGAAGACGGAGACCTTCACGATTGCTGTGCGCTCGCTTCGGTCGCACCAACCGTCGCGTCTCTACGCCATGGCGCGTCGCCACGGCACTCGATCCAAATTTGTTTGTCATAGTTCCTCCATTTTTTGTCTGCCCCACCCCCCGGCGGGGATGTCCAATTGGCTCGCTTACGGTCACTTCGACTCCGCTCAGTGACCGTAAGCACTAATGTTTTTGCAAAATCCGGTCGTTGAGCGGAGTCGAAACGCCCGGATTTTGCTCCAATTAGACAGCCCCGTGGCCGTAGGTGGTGTGAGGCTCAAATCACCAAATAACCAATCTTCAGGGACGGGTCTTAGACCCGCCCCTGAAGGTCACGGCCCGTCGGCGACACAACGCACGGAGTGGCTATTCGTCTTAGTGTTGGTGCTCGAGTAGCCATAGGCGAAGCTGACGTTCCACGCGTTGGTAAAGGTAGATACGTGGGTAGAGGAACTCCAATAAGAGGTAGAAACTGTCGCTGGAAATGCCGCTGTGTCGATCGCAGGGCTCGACCTACTTCTGTCTACAATGCTCACGAGTTCGTTTTTCGACGGCAACCGCCAATTCAGTGAATTGCCAAAACTACCGAGAGTCAAGCCCTCGCAATACGCGATGGCATTCACCCAAGTGTCGATGTCTGCAGCTGCCGCATCGCTACAACTGGCATCATTATTTCGACCCATAAAGCACTTTTGCCAACGCAAGTTGGTACGGCTGTCGGTGACGGTGCCATCGCCGTTGTCGGTGTAGGGTGCAGCCATAAAAGACGGTCCGGCGGCAACGCAACGAACATAGTCGATAGTCGTCTTACTGTTGTAGTTCGAGTCGCCACTGCTGAAGTTGACGTTCCACGCGTTGCTAACGTTAGATACGTAGGTAGAGGAACTCCAAGAAGTAGAAGAAACTGTCCCCGGAAAATACGCCACATCGATCGCGGGTGAAGACGTACCAAGATTCGGCAACGTCTCCAATTCCATACTCGTTGGCAGCCGCCAGTCGCTGCGGCCTGCGTAGTTTGCCGCATTGAGCGCCGAGCACTGGTTCATCGCAGCGTACCACGTCATGGTTGTCGCCGTACCTGTGGCGCACGAGCCGTCGGATAACCCCTCGCTACATTTTTTCCACACAAGGCCGGTGGCATTGTCGGTCACGATGTCGTTGCCACCGGGCGACGAAGCGGTGTAGCTGCGCGCTTGGGGTTTGTCGGCGTAGTCGCCGTCTTGGCCGGTGATTGCTTGCGAGCAAGCCGCCATCGCACCGTCGCCAGTTGCGGTCGAACTACACTGCGTTTGCCCAGTGTCTGCCCATGCAAACGCGGGTGGTGGTGCGGTAGTGGTAAACACCTGCACCACATCGGCCGCCAACTGGTAACCACCCGTGTCTTTCAGGTTCGCCTTATCCAGTGTCCACTGAATCTGCGAGTTTTCGGGAAAGCGAACCCAGCTCACCGCCAAAATGAGCGTGTCATTGGTTTTGCTCGTTGTGCTCCATGTGGGGGTGGCGGCAAGAGTCTGTTGAAAAACTCAGCCTTTACAACAGATACTTGTTTTTGACCAAAATTTTTAACATTGCTTATTTCTTTTATAAGCTTTTTGACATATATAGGCATAAGTGCTATCATGCTGTCTGATAG
>JABARV010000025.1:5150-33043 GCA_019186965.1 Turneriella sp. | reverse complement strand
GCTGTTTTTTGCATTTCATTGTAATTCCTCCTGTCAGGCGGATTAACTTTCGCGTAGATAACAATCTGCCCCTATATATTAAATACCAGAAAACACGTAAATTTTCTCACTTTTTAGAAAAAAAGTAGTGTTTTCTTGTTTAGCGACGGATTTCCATAGCTATGCAGAATTCTGTAATTGAATTTATCAGCCTAATACAATTAGTAATTGGCGACCTACACACAACTCTGATTTAGCACCCATGACCGGCGTTAATTTTCTAGAAGAGTCGCTCGTGCTTTCGCTCGATTTCCAAAAACTCCCGCGCATCGCCGCGTCGGGTGTACCGCTCTTGCCGGTCGTCGTACAAGACGCATCGACGCGCGAAGTACTTCTCATTGCGTACGTCAACGAAGAAGCGTTACGCTTGAGCCTCATTGAAAAACGCGCGGTGTTTTACTCCACCTCGCGCGGCGAAATTTGGCGTAAAGGCGACACGAGCGGCGACGTGCTACACTTAGAAGAAGTGCGCGTCAACTGCGAGCAGAACAGTCTTTTATTCTTGGTACATAAATCACACGCGGGAGCCTGCCACACGAAAAATGCAAAAGGCGAGCACCGCGCGACGTGTTATTATCGTAGGGTGGTGGATGGTAGCGCGTTGCAAGAAGTCAATGGTGTTTTTTGATGCGGGTAGAAATGCCGCGTCTTAAAAACTTTTTGCACACCCATGCTGCATTCATTGGTGTGCTGGCGCTTTTTGCATCGATGTTGCATTTTTTTCCGTTGAAGTTGTTGAGCCCTGAGTCGTATATTTACGCCGCTGCCATAGACGGTTATTATAACCTTGCGACAACGTTTCAGGTGTTTCAGAATGATGTAGTACTACCCGATTTTGGACGTTACCATCCTAATCATCCATTGCCGCATTTAATCGTCGGTTTGTTACACGATAATTATGGATTTTCCTCATTAGCGCTTTTGCGTTATATGAACGCTTTCGGCGCATTCTTGACTCTCTTTTTTGTCTATAGTACTCTAAAGCGTTTATTCACGAAAGGGCATGCAGCGGTCCTTGCCACTGCGTTTATTGCGTTCTCGTTTGCGTTTTGGCAAGAGGCACTCATCGGCGAGGTGCATTTAATTGCGGTGGGACTCCTCGCTGCGGCTTTGTATTGTTGGGTGCTTTATTCTGAGCAGGGTAGCAAATATAAACGACGGTATTTATTCGTGGCTGGACTTTCTTTTGCCGTGGCAGTGTCGTTTCATCTGGTTGTTGCTTTTGCCGCACTACCTATTTTGTTGGCATTTTTTTTAATAAATTATATACGCAAAGATTGGTTAAATTTTTTCCTCGTGGTATTGTTTATCACGGTGGTCTTTTCTGTTGTCTATGTTGTCGTTCCAATCCACTTGTTTGATATTCGTTCGGTACACGAATTTATCAGTCTTGTGTCGATTTATACTCATTTACCCGTATATTATTTTTCTGGCGCAGAATGGTATCGAGTGCTCTTTAGTACGTTTGCGCATTCGTTTGTAAATGGATATAGTTCATGGGGGGCTGCACTTGGCTTTGTTTGTTTGGGACTATTGTTTTGGGGATATATTCTTTTTGTGAAGAAAAAAATACTTTTACCGATAAAAATATTTGTTGTCGGTTTGCCATTGATCTATTTTGCAATCAATGTTTTGGTAAATGGTAGAGCTGACGGCATCAACGGTTGGCTTTTTTGTTTACCTTCTTTTGCGATTGTGATTGCAACACTGCAAGAGCGTTTGAATGAAATTTTTGAATTACGATTTTTTATTCTTATCTTTTTAGCGATAGTAATCATTGTCAATTTTAGTTCAGGATTCTTTGAAAACTCTCAAATTCAAGATAAAGAATTTATTTTCTCGAAAGATATTCCTGAATTTGCACGTGAAAAACAAAATACCTCGCTGCCGCCGCTTATGGCGTACGTGGCAAATCCCAGCTTGGGATTTGTTGAATTATCAACGATAGCCGAACATCAGCCACAACGTAGTATCGACATTATTTTAAGTTGGCATAAAAAAGAAGAAGGCTTAAAAAAATTACAAAGTTGGATGTCTTCTCGAAAGACATTTTTTATCTTGGACGATGGTTTCACCGATAACATTGAAAAACTTTTACAAAGCAAAGGTAGAAGCTACACTTTACTTTTTGATAGAAAGGCGAGCGTTCCCGAGACATGGGTGCCTAGTTCGATTTATTTTCCACGCAAGTTGGACAAGTACGCTAAACGGGTGCGGGTGTGGAGGGTAGAATAGAGTAGCCGATAGCTGCCAAACCTTTTGTGTCAATATCTGCGGTGTATGTATATGTTCTCTCTGCGGCATTCAAAGTAAAACTTTTTTGATACGAGCTTTTGCTTTGAGGACGCAGTCGATAGACGTTACGCTGAGCATATCTTACACGCTGCGCACTAAACGTATCTTCTGCGCTTGAGCTTTCGGTTTGCATTTTATCGAAGAAGAAATTGACATGTAGCGTCGCTAACGACTTTGAAACTTGGCAGTGCATATTGCGCGTCAATAGTTTCTGAATGTAGGTTTTGTCGGTACGCGTGAACGCGTGAAACTCTTTAACGCCGCGTTCGATAAGCCACGCATCGCCCACGTGCGTCATATCGCATAAAATTTTATGGCGTGCAAGCGGCGGTAAAGTAAGAGACGAACCGCCGATAACGGTTGAGCCCACGCCACCTTTAATTTCCATACACAAATACCCCACTGTTTGCTGTTTGTTACGAGCAATAAAAATTGTTTTCTTTGTATCGCTCAAGAACGAATGGCTAAATTCAACAAGCCCTGGTAAAATTTTTTCATGATTGAGACAAGGGTTTCTATGGTAATGGTTAGCATATTTTTCATAGCAGTGCTCGACAACATCATCTAAAAGATAAGCTGTCTGTTGAGTTAACTCAATAATTTCAGCACCCGATTTTAAAAAGTCAGATTGAGTTTTAGGATTGAGTGGTTTTCGAAATTCGAGAATTTCGTCTGCCAAGATCACATGACAAAAAGGCAATATTTCTTGGTGAAATGCATGAATAAGATTACTTTCGCCACGCAGAATGACTACATCTGCCCGATCGTTATAGCATGCGTCTAAAAAGTCTTTCCACGCGTCGATGCGTGGGGTGCTTGCTCTAAAAAAGCGAAAGCCAAAGCGTGCGGATTCGCGTGGTGAAAAATCAAGTTTCGGCATTGTTGAAAGTAGTTGACGTACTCCAATCGACGAAATGCAAACGGCACCACGTATAATAGACATCGAGCCATTCTTGAAACGATGTTAAATCTTGTGTGGAGTTTTTTACTTTACTCATAAGAAGCGTATAAATAGAAACATAGTGGCGGCATTGGCTGCAATCTACATTGGCGATACAGCACTCGTCGTCGCTGTGTGAAAAGTCGGTGTGGTATTGCCGGTGATAAGGCAATGAGAGGATTGCACAATTTGTCGCACGGCCAGTTTGGGGGTCTAATTCAAAAAGCGAACCGGGACGGTGTACAAAGCGGTTGTACGCTTCTGAAAAAATAACCGTGTTGGGATAATCTTCCCGCACGTGCGTAATGGTGTCCTGCGCTGCCGCTAATGTGTCGGGAGTAAATAGTAAATTGAAATGATGATCGCTTAACCGAAACGTGCTTTTCACTCCGTCGGTGGCGGCACCCGCTCGTATTTTATTTTTGTATTGCCGCGACGCGCTATAATGGTTAAACGAAATAGAGAGTCCGTTATCGGCCATTTTTTGAACGACGACGGGTATATCGCAAATGTTGTGCGGGTTTACGGTATAGATAAACACCGCGCGTTTGTCGCCTCGGTAATTCCGAACCGCACGGTCTAAAACCTTGCCACCGCGCAGTCTTTTATCTACTTCTTCGCCGCCCCAAACCGAAATGTGAATCTTAAACGGCAATTCGTCGCCGAGTTTTACCGTGCCGTTTGAATAGATAAGTCCGTGCTGCCAATGCTCGGCGGCTACGCGCAAACGGTCTTGCACGAGTGCGGGTTCGGCACCTGCAAAGTGGGGGTAGGTGATGCCGCGCTTTTTTTCAATCGCAAAAAAAATGCGGTATTCGTCGAGCGTCTTTGCCGCGTTGTAATGCGAAGAAAGTTCGCCTTCAAAGAAAAAACAACCCTCGCAACGCAAGTTGCATTCATTTGTTATGTCATAGCCCGATATACGAATTGGAAAAGGAATACTTTTAATTTTTTGCCACTGGTGTTTGAGCTTGGGGTCGCTCAGATAAGCTTGTAGTTGTCGCGACGGCACGAGAGAGTTTCACCTTTTGTCGCAGGGCGTCAATCTTCTTAAGGCGTGTAGCGTTCTTTTTATTTGCTTATTCTATCGGGTGTGCGTTTAACCGTTTAACCATCTTGCGCGGTAGGCTGCGCGGTAAAAAACGGTATGCAAAAAAGAGGCATCGGTTTATGAAGCCGGGGATAATCATTGTTTTGCCTTGAAGAAATTTATCCACGGTAAGTTGTGCAATTTTTTCAGCCGACATGGGGCGCAGTAGTCGTGCTAGAACTCCGCGTTTGGAAGGTACGCCAGCTTTGGTGTTGAAATCGGTTTTTAGAGGACCGGGTAATACAACCGATACCTGAACGTTTTCGTTTTTGAGCTCTTCGGCGAGAGCCTCAGTGAAATGGAGTACATAGGCCTTACTCGCGTAATAAACAGCCATTTGCGCTCCCGCTTGCAGTGCCGCCACCGACGCGACGTTGAGTATTTTACCAGATTTTTGTTTTTGCATCTGTGCAGCGAATAAATGCGTAAGCTCGGTGAGAGCGCGTATGTTGGTTGCTATTTCGGCTTCTATACGTTGTATGTTTGTTTTGACAAAGTGACCGTATGTACCCACTGCAGCGTTGTTGATGAGAATGTCTACTTGGCGGTGCTTTTTTTGGAGAGTTGAAAAAAGCCTTTGAGCAGTATTCAATTGGGTCAAGTCACAGATAAGCACTTGTATATTTGCCCAACGACTCAATGACTTCTTAACAGTGTGTAGTTTTTGGGCGTCGCGCGCCACAAGCAATAAATCGAACCCGCGCACAGCAAAAACTTTTGCTATGGCAGCCCCCATGCCCGACGAGGCACCTGTAATTAGGACCGTTTGTTTACTCATGTTTTTACATATTGCTCGCAGCGTACACGCGTATTTAACGAGTGGTAGTACGCGATGTCGCCACAAGAAAAAAAACAATTTTTAGAAGAAGGGTTTATTCTTCGACATGGGTTTTTAGAGCCGCATCGTATTACCGTATTGAAAAAACAGCTCGAAGCCTGTTTGGATCAAGAAGCGCAAAAATTTGCAGATAAAAATGAAAAAGACCGCGGCCTCTTGCTCGCCGCGCCCATTTACGGTGGCGCTTTTTTAGATTTGGTTTCAGTCGAAGAACTTTTTGAACCGGTGAACGCTCTCTTGGGCGATACTTGCATTATCCACGTTTACACTTCATCGTCGCTACCGCCACACGGGAAAAATTACGGCAACCGTATCCACCATGAACGCTCGGACAAGTACCCCGACATTTTAGATTTTATCATAATTTTTATTTTGCTCGACGATTTCACAGAAGAAAATGGTGCTACGTGGTATTTGCCTCGCTCGCATAAGAATCGTACGCAACCTTCTGAAGAAAAATTTTATCGTGAAGCAACACGACTTGTTGCACCGGCGGGGAGTGCTCTTTATTTCGATTGGCGGTTATACCACGCGGGTGGTTTCAATCATACGAATATTTGGCGGCATGCACTCGCAATGGGTATGACGCCCGCTTACCAAAAACAAAAAATCGACTTGCCGCGTGCTATTCCCAGTGAGTTCACAAAAAATCTCAGCGAATTTCAATTACAAAAATTAGGATTTTTTTCAGTGCCGCCGACATCGCTCGAAGAGTATTATCGCGCACCTGCCGAACGTTCTTACAAACAAAAACCAATTTAATCCTAAAGGAGCTTTTTATGTTTTATGACCCAAACCAATTCCCCTATCTCAAGGAAATTTCAAAGCATTACGATGCTATCAAAGAAGAATTCCTGAATGTCGCCGATGCGCGGCAAAAACCGACCATCGATAGCCACATCACCCCTACCGGTTGGCGCGGTTTTCCTTTGATGAGTTCGGGATATATCTATAAAGAAAATTGGGCACTTTGTCCGCAAACAACGGCACTCGTCAAAGATATACCCGGACTCTACGCGGTGGGGTTTTATATATTAGATCCCAAAACAGATATTCCTAAGCATAAAAATTTCCCCATGGATATTTATCGTATGCACATGGGTGTGCTTGTGCCGCCCGATTGTGCGTTTCGTGTGGGTAAAGAAATACAACCATGGGTCGAAAAAGAGTGGTTTGTTTTTTGCCCGGAAGTCGAACACGAAGGCTACAACCGCTCTGCGTCGCGCCGCGTTGTGCTCATCGTTGATGTGTGGCGGCATTGGCCGCACCGGCCGCTGCGCGATCGTTTTTTAACATGGCTGGGAGGAGTGAAAATCCGCATAAGTTTCTCCGGGTGGGGTAAACGGTTTCTTAATTTTGTGAGTACCAACCGCGGCGCACGGCGTGTCGTCGACTTGTTGACGGGGAGGAAATAGGGACTTATAGTAAATGCGAACAGGGTGGCGACTTCTTGTTTGCAATCATACAATCGGGAGGCAATTTTTGATTGACGATACATATCAAGACGCGATAATATTGTTCAGTGATATTATCTTTCAAAGATAAGGAAACGAAAAAAATATTCAACGAGGAGGTGTCGCGAAAATTTCCATTAGAAATTCAACGAGCCGTTTTGCGCAAATTGTTGGCGATTGATAGCGCTCATGTTATTGAAGACTTACGTGTACCCATCGGCAATCGACTAGAAAAATTAAAAGCCGATAGAAAAGAGCAATATAGCGTGCGGGTCAACAATCAATATAGAATTTGCTTTCAGTGGCAAAATGGCAATGCTATAAACGTGGAACTATGCGATTACCATTAACATGAATAATAAAATTCTCAATAATATAACGCCGGGCGAAATTTTAGAAGAAGAGTTTCTAAAACCGTTAGGTATTACAAAATATAAATTGGCAAAAGAAACGCAAATTACACCGATTACCGTTTCTAAAATAGTCAGTGGCGAGCGACGCATTACGCCGGAGGTTGCGCTTAAAATCGGTAAGTTTTTAGACGTAACGCCGCAGTTTTGGTTAAATCTTCAAAATACATACGATTTACGGATTGCTAGAAAGCACATGCGTCATAAATTACAAAAAATAGCAAAGTACGCGAGCTTAGAATAATTTATTACGTCGATAGAATCGGGTGTTTCTTTGTGCGCAACGTTTGGTAGATGTAGCTAAAATACGAAGGGTTGCGTGCTAAAAGGTTGAGTGCCGTTAAAAGCGGCGAAGCGCGAAACGCATACCCTAACCGATTAAATTTATAGCCGATGCTACACGACGTTGTGAGATTTTCGACACTATGCCAAAGCCAAGGCGGCATTAAAAGTATATCCCCTGGTTCGAGGGTTATATCCCATGCTATGGTTGCATTAAATGAGGAAGGTTTAGGCTTCGCGGCAAGAGCGTTGAACGCGCTGTAAAAATAAAATTTGCGTGCCGACACCGGCTGCAAGTCGCGCATCGCTTTTGTCGGAAAAATAACCCAGCGTTTTTTGCCGAACACCTGAATAAAAATATTACAGTTCATCTCCGAGTGGAGCGACGTGTACGCTTTGGAAGCGCCTAAAAAAAATTGCAAATTGACGCGGCTTTGTTTTCCGCTTATCGTAGCCAGTAGGTCTGTGGGCAAATCGGCTTTGAGCGCGGGTGTGTTGTCGATAAAATCGCCGAAACGCAAATAACTCGAGTTAAGATGGTGTTCCACAAACTCTCTAAAAGATAGAATTTTATCGAGGGTGTGCTCTGCCGCATTACCCATGCCTTCAAGCGCAAGAATTTTGACTGGTGTATTGCCGCCCACTTCTGTCAAGTATGACAAATTCCATTTATTGAGAGGAGTATCGACTACCGCTTCTCTCCAGAGCGCAGGCTCTTTGCCGCTTAAAAGACACGCCTGTGCTTCGGCGGTAGAGTTGACAATGCGTGGTGGTTGGATTTGAAAACCGCTGGGCATCAAGGGAAACCGACGGTTGCGGTATCGTGACAGGCTGTCGCGCACAGTCTTGGGTACGATGTGTTCTATAAAATAAACTGTAGAGAAGGGGGTGCGCATAGTATACTCTTCAGGGTAGTTCGTAGATTATAGCAAATACATACGTAAAGTCAAGAGTTTTGCAGTCGCTGTATATTAATTTATTTGACAGCCCATCTTTTTTGGGCCGAATTAACTTGACTTACTATTCAGCACGGCGAAATTCGTTGGTATATCTTCAAGTCACCCGATAAAAAAAGACCCGTTTTAGTTTTGACGCGTTCGGCGGCGACACAGTATCTTATTGTGTTTATGTGTTTATGTGTTGACGATTTAATTAGTGAGTAGATAAACTCACTCATGCTTAAAAATATCACTTTGAGAATCGACGAGAAAGCTCTAAAAAGAGGTCGGCATATCGCCGTTGAACAGGGTAAATCCCTGTCAAAGTGGGTGACTGAACTTATAGAGACGAGTTCAACGAACAGTGCAGAGATTAAAAGTGCAAGAGCACATGCACTGAAGGTAATTAAGAAGGGAGTGCCTTTAGGCAAGAAGGACTTCTCCAGGGAAAGTGTTTATGAATAGCCGTCTCTCTGAAATAATCGAGTCAGGCGTGTTTGTCGATACCAACATATTATTTTATGGTGTAAACGCCGATCGATCAGAAAAATCTTTAGAAGCCGGTGAATTGTTGGCGTCACTGTGGCAGAAAATACGCTTGCCAAGCATCAGTATGCAGGTTTTGCAAGAGTTCTATGTGACGCTAATCAAGAACAAGATAGAAACAAGTGAAGCCCAAAGAATTGTAAAGGATTATTATGTTTGGAATGTAATCCCCGTTAGCACTCACCTCATTGATGATGCATTTCAAATCCAACGACGTTATCTATTATCTTTTTGGGACTCTTTAATTGTGTCCGCTGCTCAACTCGCACAATGCGCACATATACTCACAGAAGATTTGAATCATGGGCAAAGGTACGGTAGAGTCATGGCCATAAATCCATTCCATCGTTCTTTATCGTATCATGATTAATAAATGAGTACGAAATTCTTTCGCTTCTTAATACTTTTTTTCGCCACCGCCTTGTCGGTGAGTGCCGATGCGTACGACACCCGCATTAAGCGCGCGGTAAAGTTTTTGGAAAGCCGAAAGGGAAATTTGAGCTTTGGCGCGGTCGTCACATTAGACCTGCTTGAAAGAAACTTTAGGTTGTCCATTGACACCCAAAACGAGCGGCGCAAGTTTTTGAAAACTCCTCCACGCAAAGCCGAGTTCTTACTGCGCATCCTCGACGACCGCTACCGCGTCGACGAGTTGAGCGTGCGAGTGCCGCGCCACATCATGCGCTTCTTGCCCACCGCGCTTTATTGCGACGTGTACGGTGTGCCGTGGAACTTTGGCCACCATTTAGAAGAGTGGGGCAAATTAGGCGGCACCGCCACCGCATGGGCGATGTTCTCGCTCGCGATTTTTGAATCGCAACGGTGTGATACAAAAAATATACAAGTTGAAAAACTAAGAAGTAACTTTGCAACCATCGCATTGTCGAACTTGCGCAGTGTTGAAAAAATGTCACCCGTGTGGATTGACCTCATCGTCGGTTTATACTTAGTTGGCGCAGCCGACAAAATTCAACCGACCGACCTTATACTCTTGCGCTATGCACAAGGCGCAAACGGCTCGTGGATGAACGACGACGAAATGACCGCAAAAGCGCTGTGGGTGTTGTTGATGCAAAAAACGGGATACAAGCCTGGAACACCGTTTGAAGTCACTCGCAAGGGTGGGTTCTAAAGCTTCACCCAGTTTTCAACGTGGAGACCGGCAACTCTCTTAAATTCACTTTCGTTATTGGTAATCAATGTTGCGTTTAAGGATCGTGCATGCGCAGCAATGAGCATGTCATAAGGGCCGATAAGTTTACCTTTTTCTTGTAAATTTAAGCGGACGCTTCCGAACTCGATACCCGCTCTTTCATCGAAATCGAAAGTCTTTAAGGGAGCTAAAAATTCGACTAACGCCAATTGGTTTTCTATAACTCTGCTGCTATTTTGAATACCAAATTGTAACTCAGCGTATGTGATTGAAGAGATTCCAATCTCGTGGGATTTACCAATCGATTTTAATCGGCGGATAAGTTTTTTATATTTTTGGGTAATTGTATATATGCAAATATCAGTGTCTAGTAAGTAAATCAAATTCGTTTCCTACGTTGTGTCGGTGGCTGCTTGCGGCCATTTTCAAAAATATCGGGACCGAATTTTTCCAGCGATGCAGCCATTGTATCCCACGGATTTGTCGTTTTAGACATCACTAAAAGTATGTCTGAGTGCTTTGTGATGAGCACCTCTTTTTCGTTAAAGCGGTATTCTTTGGGTAGGCGTAACGCTTGACTGTCACCGTTTTTAAATAAATTTGCAGTTTTCATATATATATTTATATATATATAAAAAACTGAATTGTCAATCAAAAAATCATCCCCGCCCATAACCCGCCATCAAATCGACAATCGACGCGAGGGGGTTTTTATAGAGCAGGTTAAATTCAAGATAAGGGCCGGATATACAATCGTTACAAGGTTTTTTATCATGAAATTTTTCTATCCAATTTTGGGTGAGTAAATCGATACCTTGTGTGGTGTCTTTAATGAGACAGCACGGATACCCTAATCCGTTTGAGGCGATATAAATATAGCCGTAGCCCGCTGCGCATGACTTATTTTGAGTCTTTTGTGCAAACTGATGGTAGTCGCTCCAGTGCAAAATTTTTTCAAAATAATTTTTGGAATTGACGATGCTTTTGGTTCGTTTCTTTAACATGTATAACTTTCGCCATACATCTCGGTAGGCGTCGTTGTCGGTTTGTGGCGCAAGCTGTCCCCGCAAAACTTTTTTTGTTGAGACTTCGGGCATGGAACCACGAAGTTGAAAGTGTAGCTTGAAATCGTGCCGCTCGGCTAAGTCGATGAGGTATTCGATGTCGGTAAAATCTTGTTGGTCGACGACGCAAATGGCGACCACCGGTTTTTTGCGGCGGCGTAAATCGATAATCGCATCGACGACGCCTTCTTGCGACGCCTTACCACGGTTTTTTTCATGCACTTGAGGTGGGCCGTCGAGGCTGGTGAAGATGAATTTCACCTCGTCAAAAACGTGTGGCCTTTCGTGGTAGAGTAAAAGATTCGAGTTCATCGACAAATAAAATTTTTTCTGGATTGCAAGTTTTACAATTTCTTGAATGTCTTCGCGCACGAGAGGTTCTCCCCCTGTGAGGCCCAAGCGGAAAATGCCGGTGTGTTGCAAGTTGGTAAAGAGGGTGTCGATTTCAGAAAGCGACAGCTCGCGCTCTTTCAAGAAAGGCGAGTTGCAGTATTTACAGCGCAAGTTACAGCGGTTACACACGACGAAGACCGCCGACAACGGTTTTGCCCGACCACGTTTATAGTTGTAAAGGCTACGCGCGAAATAGACGCCTGCTTTGGCATTTTGAATTAAGTTAGGCATACGCCTCGTCGCGGGCGACGCACCAAGGGCGACCACCATTGACGGCCAAAAGGCGCTTGTTGTTTTGGCGGTTGGACGCCAACAGCACCTCGGGCGTATCCGTCAAAAAATCGCCCACGTCGGGCTCTTTGAGTACGGCGGGGCAAAAGCGTAACTTGCCTTTGGTGTTGATGTGTAAAAAAAGTCCAGACATCGGCGGGCAGGGGCTACCTGTGTCGCCCTCAAATTCGGGGTCGTACGATTGCACGAAAGTAAATCCCAACTTGGCAGCCTCATCGCGGCAGAATTCAAAAATTTTTACCGCTTCAATGTCTTTGCGCCAACGGTTGCCGCGACCGGTGGCGTCCCATATACGCAGGCGTGGAAGGCCAATGGCTTCGAGTTCGCGAAAAAGCTGCGGGATTTTCTTCAGATTGTATTCGCCGACGGTAATCGTCGCCGTCACTTCTAAATTTTCGCGCAACGCCGCCGCGATGCCTTCGCGCTGCGAGGTGTACGCGCCTTTGACGCCGTGCTGCGCATCGTGTAACTCTTTACCCTGGTAGTTGACTTGCACCTGCTTCATGCCGTGCTCTGCCAAGAAAGGGGCAAAATGCGCCAGCGTGCCGCCATGCGTCGCGAGGTGCATTAAGAATTTTTTTTGGGATAGCTCGCGTATAAAATTTTTGAACTGTGAATGCTCGGTGGGTTCGCCCCCAGAAAGAGTCACTTGTAAAATTTTCATCGCTTGTAATTTTTCAATAATTATGGAAAAATCTTCTAACCGCATTTCGTTTTTGAGGTTCGCGTTAAATCCGCCGTAGCACCAAGGGCACTTGTGCGAACAGCGATCGGTGATGTTCACATACGCCCAAAGGGGAGCGCCATCAAAACGGTCGAGCTTTTGCTTTGATGAATAGCTTTGAGTTTTTGAAAAAGAGATGAGACACATGCGCTATGGCTAATAAATGCGTTATTGCATTCACCGGCAAGAATAATTTACGTCGCTATGGATAAATTATGGAACCGCTATAAAGTGTATTACATTTGTTTAAAAATCCGCAAAAAAAGAATCGAACCTGTAAATTGAATCCACATGGATAAAATAGCGAGACTCCAAAGTGTTTTATGCGAGAAGTGGCCGATAGACATCCCAATAGCGATAAAAAGAAACACTTGAAAGTCCAACGTGTACCGCGCACCGAACTGCATATACCCCGAGCTAGGGATTAAAAAAATAACGACCGCCATAAAAAGCGCCGTGAGGAGTGCGGCAAGGGTGAAACGATCGCTGTCGGTGGGGGATGTTTGCTTTTTATAGACACGATACAAGTCTCTTGCTTTTACAAAAACAAGCGCAAAAAGTGGCGTCGCCCAAAAGAGGCCAAAGCCATGCGGATTGACTTCGATGAAAGGAAAGTGGCGCACCAAATCGATGGGGCGCAAGAGTTCGGTGTAGAAATTGTGAAGAAAGTTATAAATAGAAAGACCGCCATATTTTGCTGCGCGCTCAGCAACGCCCGACACAACTTCGAGTTTCATATACGAAACGCCGAGTTCCAACATGTTACCAAACCGCGCTTGGTTGTAGAGGAGGTATAAAATTCCCAGAGCGATGGTAGGGAGCGCAAAAAGCACACCCTTGTAGAAAAAATGGGAAATACTTTTTTTCTCGCGCCAAAGGAAGTATGCAAAAAACGGCGCCGCCATCACGAGGTTGAGTCGCGTAAAAACAGCGAGCGCAAAAAAAATTGCTGCCCCAATACGCCACCCCACCTTTTCTGAAAGCATTGCTGCAAGCGCTGCCAAAAGAAACGTTTGGCCGCAAATAGCAGTGATGTGCCACACATCGCCCAACATCGACATATAATAATGCGCGGTGCCAAGCCCCCACACGAGCATAAAAACAATTTCTTCACGCGATACTTTTGCGCGTAATTGGTTACGAATTTTTTCGCGTGGGTTCAGTCCGTCTTCGTATTTACGGCGCAGCGTAATCAAGAAAACGCCGAAAAGAAAAACGTTTAGGCTGCCCCAAAAAGCGGCAATGAGCGCGTCGGGCGTCGCTGCGCCCCAAATCGCGACGGCGGGCAACATCAAAAGCGCAGGTACCGGTGGTTGGTAAATGTAATACCTACCGTTATACCTTGCTAAATCGTGGCAACCGGTTTTTTGTGGGCAGGCGATGTCGAGCTTACCTTGAAGAAACGAGAGTGCAACATTGCGGTGGTAGTTAAATTTATCCGATGCTGTACGCATTTTTCCGTAAGGCACAAACCCCGAGTAAAAAATAAAACAGAGGAGCGCGATAATGAAAGGTATTTTGAAACGGCTATTGCTATTGGGGTGTGCCGGTAATTCCATTTTATTTTATCACCCACCAATACTGGATGCGTGCTTTCACAATGTTGGCCATAAATTCGAGCACCACGCGTAGATTTACGAACGACGCACGCCAAGTATTTGCATAAAAGGCGCCGGGTATTTGACGAATTGTAAAATGGCGGTGCATTGCTGCGAGCAAAATTTCAGCATCGATAAACCAATCGTTATTTTTAGGTTGGATGGTTTCATAAGCGCGGCGTGTCAAAATTTTGGGTTTTGCGTTGATGTCGCGCACGCGTAAACGAGGAAAAAGGATGCGCATGGTGGTGTTAAAAATAAGCGTCATGAGCTTGCGTATGGTTCCGTCGCGCCGCGGCGTGCGGTAGAGCGCCCAAATATCGGCAATCTTTTCTTCGCTAAAATTCCACAGGCGCACCATGTCTTCCACCGGCGTTTGCCCGTCGCCGTCGAGGAACATCATTTTTTCTCCTCGCGCCACCTCGAGGCCGCTGCGTAAATCCCACCCCATGCCGCCTTCCTTGGCGCGCGCCACCACGCAGCAGTTCTTGTATTGTTGCGCAAAACGGCGTGCGATGGCGGGCGTTTTATCCGCCGTATCGTGCGCGTCGTAGTTGGCGACTAAAATTATTTCAAAAGGGGGATGTACTTTTTTGAACGCGTTGATGATTTCTGTCGCGTAGGACACAAAGTGTTCTTCTGCTTTATAGCAGAGAAGAATAATTGAGAGGCGGGGATGGGCGTTCTTCATTCCATACCGCCTAAATCGAGCGCGTATGAACCCGCAATAGTACCATAATACAGGCGGTTTGTTTGATTCGATACATAGAGATAGCGCGGGCCTATGCCGACGGCAATGGCCTTGACCCTTTGCATCGTCACGCGATTAAAGACATAGATACGCCCGCTTAAACTCGACGCGATAAAAACTAAGTTATTGTTAAAATCGATCACGGCAGGGCGGTTCATAAAACCTAAGCGGTGTTTTTTAAGAAGCGCACCCGATTTCAAGTTAAACACCGAAACTCCCCATAAGTGCGATACCCACAACCGCGACGCCGTATCGTCGACGGTGGCACCGAGAGAGGCACCACCGTTTACAACGAGTGTACGCTTGGGTTGAAGTGCAGTTAAATCGATTTCATGTACACGTCTACCGCTAATCCATTCTGCTGCGTATGCGGTGTTGAGATTGCGTGAATAGCCATCGTGGTGTAGAATGCGCGAACCGCTATGAATACTTCGAGTAAAAACAGAATACCACTCGTTCGGTAAATGATCGCCGATAGTGGTATTCATTGTGTTCTTTGAGAAATCCCACCGGTAGATGCGTTTATCCCATTCGCTTGCCATAAAGAGTGCGTCGTGGATGGGGTCATAGAGCAGTGAGTTGCCGATGTCGCTTTGGCCGATATTGCGCGTGATGATAGGTTGTGTAGTTGTAAAATCAATAATTGCAGCGTTGGGGCCTACATAGCGTCGGTTTGCCCACATTTCGTTGAGGCCGACAAAAATTTTTTTACCGTGGCAAACAATTTGTTCGGGGCGGCCATAGTAGTTGTCGTTGAGAATATTTATCCTCGAGTGTGTTTGGAGAGTCTGGCTATTGTATTCTCCAATAAATCCGTGGCGGCATTGATTTGTGAACATCGCCATCGGGCATTCGGGATGGACGGCAAAGAGCGCATTCTTTGCAGGCATTTCACAAAAACTGAGCGCAAGCTTGTCGGTAAAACGGGTTGCATGGTCGGTGGTGAATTTTGCAGGCAAGTACGCAACGCCGATTTGAAAAAGCGGTATGAGAAAAAGTAATACCAACGCTGCTTCGGCACGGGTGAGCCATGTTTTACGTGTGAGTTTGACGAGGCACAAACCAAGCAGCATGAAGAGAATAGAGAATATAATTTCGTACTTATCTAAAAAATAGAGAGCTGCAATAAATGTAAGTGCTGTTGCAATCAAACGCAAAGTGATTGTGTGTAATAGCATGAAAACGAGAATGATCAAGAGAGAAAAAATAAAGTAAGTCAAAGATAAATCCGCAAAAAATTGTAAACCCACCAGACTGACTGCCATCAAGGGGTATGCTTCGGGGGGCAGAATTTTTTTCTTATCGATAACCGTGTAAGCCCAACGGATGGCGAGAACAACTACCGCAAAGATAAGCAATTTTTGATTGCCTGAATTTTGTATTATGTAAAGAAATGAATATCCCAAAAAAATTAAAAATAATTTGAATTGTAGAATCAGTAGAGTGCCTGTGCTGTTTTCCAATATACCCTGCGGAAGGATAAAAAATACGGCCCGAAAAAAAGTAAAGATAAATGTTATCGACGCCGCAAAATAAAACGCAACCGTTGAGCTTAAAAATTTCATAGTAAAATAAGTATCCACGATACCGTTTGCAAAAATTTAAGCACGAGCCAACTCTTTGGGGTATAGCCACCGAAAAGCGGCACCAGATAGAAAAGCGTAGCGGTAAATGCTGCGGTGTAAAAGCCGGCTAACACAAAGCAGAGTTGTACCGCCACACCGGTAGCGTAAAAAATTGCCACCGCCCATTGGGGTGCAGACAACCATGTCGTTTGAATTTGATTTTCTGCATCGACATGCTTATCGCGTGCCATTTGGAATGTATGCCCCATGAGCAACATAAGACCTGTGTTGATTGCTAAAAAGAGGGGTATTTTGACTGATAAAAGAAGCGTAAATGTCGGCCCCCAGAGCAGCACAAGTGCATCGCTTAAAAAACGCACTCTCTTACCCCACAAATTATACGCCGTGCTGACCCAAAACGCCGCGCTCACAATGAGCGGCGAGAGTTTCAAATAGGCAATGAGTAAAGTAATAAAGAAGGCCAGCTCTACCGCATGGATAACATACGCGGTTTTTTGCCTTTCAGCGAGTGTTTTGACCCACACGTTGGCGCGTGCCGCATCGCGTAAATCGAAAGGCGCGTCGTGGATGTCGTTTAAGGCGTACATGAGCGCGAGTGCAAAAAAACCGACGATTGCTTTTACAAAAAATGTTTCGCGTCCAAAATCAAACACATAGACGAGAAAAAGTGCCAAAGGCAGCAGCGCGCCTTCGCCTTTACGCACGCGGGTAAAAAGCGAGAATAGGGGTGAGAAAATTAAATAGAGCACTGTTGCCAATTTCGTTTGTGTTATACATCGTGTATTGTTTTTTTAGAGACGCACCCAATGCTTTACGAACGCGGTTTAATCTCTGTTATTGCTCCGGTGTTTAACAACGAAGTGCACATTGAACGGTTGGTTCAAGAGATAAAAGAAGCGCTACCGGGGCAGCCGCTCGAAATTTTGTTCGTCGACGATGGGAGTTCCGATTCATCGTGGCAGAAAATTTTAGCCGAAACACAAAAAAAATCCTTGGGGCGCAAAGTAAAGCATCAAGTACGCGGCTTTAAGCTCAGCGGCAATTTTGGCCAGCACATTGCCATCCTCGCAGGTTTAGAGAACGCGTGCGGCGACTACATCGTCGTCATCGACGCCGACTTGCAAGACGACCCTCGGTATATCCCCGACTTTATCTCTGAAGCTGAAAAGGGTTTTGCGATTGTGCATGCAAAGCGAGAAGCGGAAAAAAATTATGGGTACACATTTTTTCGTATATTAGTGCACAGGCTTTTAACCACGGCTTCGGATATCCCTTTGCACACCACGATGGGTAATTTTAAGCTCATTTGCCGCCATGCGCTTGCTGCCGTTTTGGCACACAAAGAGCCGTACCCCTTATTTGAAAGAATGATCGCCAAAGCGGATGTGCCGCAATCGTTTGTCGCTGTCAAACGCCGTGTACGCAAAGAAGGAAAATCGGCGTACAATGTGCGCGCCTCGGTTCGATTTATTGGCACACTCATGAAAAATTTTTCGTGGTTAGGAAATCGGTTGCTTTATATGGTCGGAGGTGTGTTTTTTGCTTTTGCCTTTTTTATTTTTTATCGCGAGATGACAGTAACGCTCTGGATAGTCCTCTTATTTTTAGGAGGATTACTCGCTTTCCTTTTAGCATCCACTGGTGTGGGTGACAATTACCGTACCGCTTTAGCGCGAGGGCGTACACCTTTCTATATTGTCAAAGAAGAGGCACCCACCCCTCACAGATAGACTCTACCCCAATGCACGATCCATCAGCTCTTTTTGTTCGCGTTCGTGTACTTTCATAAGCCCTGCTGCGGGAGAAGGGCTTGTTTTGCGTGCAATTGCACGCAAAAGAGTACTGTATTTTCCGTTAGCTAAGCGTTCGTCAAAGCGATCTTTAATGTAAAACCATGCGCCCATATTTTTGGGTTCTTCTTGTACCCAAATAAGTTCGCGCATACTTTTATACGACTCAAGAATTTCTGTGATAGAATCATATTTTAAAGGATAGAGTTGCTCAAACCGTACGAGAGCGACGTGCGTAATTTTTTTCTCGGCGCGTGCCTTGAGTAGATCGTAGTATACTTTACCGCTTGATAAAAGCACACGCGATACTTTGGTCTTGTCAACAGAGGCGTCGTCTATAATTTCTTCAAATTTGCCCTCTGTAATGCTGCTTAGTGGGCTCACTGCTTGCGGGTGGCGTAAAAGACTTTTTGGAGTCATAATAACGAGTGGCTTTTTCTGTAGGCGTAATGCTTGCCGTACAAGTGCGTGGTAAATTTGTGCTGGCGATGTAAGATTTAGAACGCTCATATTATTTTTTGCGCATAACTGCAAAAATCTTTCGATGCGCGCGCTCGAGTGCTCTGGCCCTTGGCCTTCGTAACCGTGCGGCAACAGCATTACAAGACCCGACATACGGTTCCATTTCACTTCTCCACTCGACAAAAATTGGTCGATGATAATTTGGGCGCCGTTTGCAAAGTCGCCAAACTGCGCTTCCCAAATAGTGAGCGAACCAGGGGAAGAAAGTGAATAACCGTATTCATAACCTAAAATGGCGTATTCCGAAAGAGGCGAGTTTAAGACTTCAAAATTTCCTTGGCCTTCACGGATGTGGTTGAGCGATACATACTTTGCTGCAGTTGTTGTGTCTAAAAGGACAGCATTGCGGTGCGCAAACGTGCCGCGTTCCGCGTCTTGCCCACTTAAACGGATTGAAATCCCCTTATTGAGAAGATTGCCAAACGCCAATGCTTCTCCCATTCCCCAGTCGAGTGGAGCATCTCCCGCTGCCATTTTCGCACGGTGTTCCAAAGTTGCTAAGATTTTTTTATGCGGAGTAAATCCGTTTGGCACTTTTACAAGAGCTTCAGAAATTTTTTTTATTTCAGCTTCGGTAATTTTAGTTTCTGGATCTGCAACTTCGTTTTTAGAAAAATTCGTCCAAAGCCCTTTCATTGTGTCGACGTTGATTTCGACATTATTTTCAACAGTCTCGGTATAACTTTTCTCTAAACTTTCATTGACTTTAGTTTTGATTGTATCAAGTTCAGCAGCGGTGATTCCTGTTTCCAGTAATCTTTTTTCGTAAATCGCCACAGGAGTGGGATGGTTGCGTATAGTTTCGTACATTGTCGGTTGTGTAAACGCAGGTTCGTCTGTTTCGTTGTGTCCGTGGCGGCGGTAGCAGATAAGGTCAATCACAACATCTTTTTGGTAGCGTTCTTTGTATTCCATCGCCAAAGCTAAAACGCGGTGGCATGCTTCGGGGTCGTCTCCGTTGACGTGGAAAATGGGAAGCTGGAATCCTTTTGCAAGGTCGGTCGCATACCCTGTCGAGCGCGATTCCTCTGGAGTTGTAGTAAACCCAATTTGGTTATTAACGACGATGTGGAGCGTACCGCCAGTTTTGTATCCCTCGACGTTCATGAGGTTCAAGGTTTCGGGTACAACACCTTGCCCCATAAATGCGGCGTCTCCGTGGATAAGGATGCCCATGTATTTTTTACGTTCATTATCTTTATTGAGGGTTTGCCTTGCACGTACAGAACCCATACACACGGGGTTAACAGCCTCAAGATGGCTTGGGTTAAACATTAATGTAAGGTGTACTCTTTTACCGCTCGACGTAACGCGTTCTGAGGAATGCCCTAAATGGTATTTTACGTCGGCGTTATCGTACGTGAGTACATCCGCCTGTTCTTTGAACTCAGCAAAAATAAATTGTGCCGGTTTTTCTAAAATATTTTCGAGGACGTTAAGGCGTCCCCTGTGCGCCATTCCAATAACGATACCGTTCATTTGTGTTTTTCCCGCAATTTCGACCGCAGCGTCGAGCATGGGGATTAACGCATCTCCTCCTTCGAGAGAAAAACGTTTTTTACCGACAAATTTGCGTCCCAAAAACTTTTCGAAATAGTCTGCGCGGTAGAGGCACTCGTAAATTCGCAAGCGCAGTTCTTTGGAAAGTTCGTTGTTCAATCCTCCAACTTCCATTTTGTACTGCAACCAGATACGTTCTTGTACGTTATCGAGGTAGTAGTGTTCAATGCCAATGCTATCGCAGTAAATTTTTTCGTATGCTTTAATCACGTCTTTAAGGCGGGCAACACCTAAGCCTGGTACTTCGGTATCAAATTTTGCTTCGAGATCTTCTGATGCAAGGTTTTGTAGCCTGTCTTCGATTGTCGTACGGTCTACTTTGCGGATTCCCAAGGGGTCGAGGTTTGCTGCCAGATGCCCACGGCTGCGGTACGAGTTTAGGAGGTTTTGTACTCCCATTTCTTTAAGGAGCGAAATATCGATAGTGTTTTGAGTGCCACTACCGCCGTCTAAGAGGCCGTAGGAGCTTGCGCCACGGGTGCTTAAATCGCTTGTTTCCAAATCACGAAAAAAATCTTGCCATTGGTTTGAAACGCTTTGCGGAGCTTTAAGGTAGCTTTCGTATAAGTCTTCGAGAAAATGGGCTTGTTCAGCGCTTAGCGCACTTGCGTGGAGAGAATTCATACTTCGATGTCTTTTTAAGCAAAAGAGGGTCAAGCAATTTATGGATTTAAGACGCCAATTTCTGCATTCCCGGAAATACGATGGGGTCACGTTGGTAGCCCAGTAGTTCGGGGAGCGTCTTGAACTTGTTTAAACCCACGCCGATTTCTATTTCTTCCCCCATAAATTGCGAGGGATGTTCATAACCGCATGCATGCGCCAAAGTCAATAGTTCTTTACGAAAACCCTTGATAAAGCGCGACATGCGTTGTGTTTTGTCTTTTACGTCTAAACCACGTTGCAGCCACCAGTTTTGTGTGGTTATTCCTGTGGGGCAATGCCCCGTGTGGCACTTTTGCGCTTGGATGCACCCAATGGCCATCATCGCTTCGCGTGCAATATTGATAAGGTCGCACCCCATCGCAAGGGCAACGACAGCACGGTCGGGAAAACCTAATTTACCAGCGCCAATAAACGCAATACGTTCGGAGACTTTTTCTTTTTGGAAAATTTGGTACACGCGCGAAAACCCTGTTTTAAAAGGAAGCGATACGTGGTCTGTAAAGGTAAGCGGCGCCGCCCCAGTCCCGCCTTCGCCGCCGTCTATGGTAATAAAATCTGGACCTTTTTTTGTTTCGTGCATTCTACGTGCAAGTTCTTCCCAGAATTTAAGTTCACCGATTGCGCTTTTTATACCCACCGGAAGCCCTGTCGCGTCTGCGATGCGCTCAATAAATGCAATCATCTCGTCGACGTTAGAAAATTCACTATGGAAATTTGGTGAGATACAATCTTTACCTTGCGGTATTCCTCGGATAGAAGCAATTTCAGCGGTTACTTTGGCAGCCGGTAGAATTCCGCCTTTGCCAGGTTTTGCCCCTTGAGAAAGTTTAATTTCTATAAGGCGAATTTGTGGATATTCTGCGGCTTTTTTTGCGAGGATGTCGAGGTTAAATCCTTTTTCATCACGTGCGCCAAAATATCCCGTACCAATTTGCCAACAGACATCGGCGCCATGCGCATGGTATTTAGAAAAACCACCTTCGCCTGTGCTATGCCAGGCGTTGGCGTCGCGTGCCCCTTGGTTAAACGCGGTAACGGCGCGGTCGCCCAAAGAACCAAACGACATCGCGGAGATATTGATAATGGAAGGGGGGCGCCACGCTTTTTTACGGCCGTGCGTTTCTCCTAAAATTTTTAGGCATGGAATTGCCGTTGGGTCGTTGTTGATGATCGTCGCCTTGGATTCGGGGAAAGGAAAAAGTACGTGCTTAATGATAGGATACCCTGCTTCGTATAATTGTTCGGTTGTGCCGAAACTGAAGTTAGAGTTTTGCCCTTTCGCTGTTGTGTACACCCAACGCCTTTCGGCGCGGTTAAAGGGCATCTCTTCTTTGTCGTTGGCAACCCAGTATTGCCGCAACTCTGGCCCAATGACTTCGAGCATATAGCGTAAATGGCCAACTAAGGGAAAGTTCCGTTGGATAGCGCGTTTCCTTTGGATTAGGTCGCGTATTATGACTAAGACAAAAAAGGCGCCAATGGCGATAAATGTAGATGCAATTGGATTTTCTTTAATCCATTCCCAAACTTCCATAGGGCATATTTATCTTGCGTTTTTAAAAATCAAGTGAAAACACTATTATGAGCCTCATAAGGGGTGCGGACGCATTTTTGGGGTACACGGTGATCTTATTAACCCACACCATTCATGACTGTATCTTGAAAACAGCAAGCAGCGAAGCGCTTTAGTCGCCGACCAAGAGGTCAACGACCGATTGGCAGGGAGTTGCTCCAAAAGTCAGACAAACAAGACTTTTGGAGTACTCCCGAGGCTTGCGGTTTTCTCAAGTTAGCTTAAGGGTAATAAACTCGCAAATCTAAAGAGCCCCCAAAACGCGTCCACACCCGTCCGACCTCCCCGCCGAGGGTAAGTATTGCTCTTGAAACGAGAGCGTATCTCATTGAGGCTATTAATGACAACGAAAAAATTATCCGATTCAAAAGTGCTTAGGGCCTTAATAAATCCTATCGGGAATTTCGTCAGTAATGCAGCGAGTGCCGTCTGGAATGAGATAAAAAATTTCGTTGTTAATAACGTTGAAAGAACGGCTAATTTCATGGCTGGTAAAGGCATAGGGTTCAATACCGATGCTGAGGCTAAGACGGGCTTTTCATCAGAATTGAGGACCGCAAGCGCAGAAGAAGCGGACGCGATCATTGTGCGAGCGAAGGCAACAGGACTTTATGGTGATAAAGGAGTGTTTATGCTTGAGGAAAATGTACGGATGGCGCGGCGCACTCGTCGGTGCCTTAGCGGGTGCCACTGGCGCATGGGCGGCAGGCGTCGCGTCCCCCGCGCACAGGCTCCTCCTTATAACTCGCAAGGCTATTTTTTAGCTTTCTATTCTGAGCTTTATTCTAAGATATTCCACCCGATGCAAAAAAAAGCTTCAACAAAAGAAAAATCGGATAACTTATCCACAGAAAGCCTCACTGGGATTGTTGCCGAAAACGTAAAACGGCTGCGTTCCGACATGGATTTATCTTTAGATAAGTTGGCGCATTTATCAGGGGTTTCTAAAGCAATGCTAAGCCAAATCGAACAGGCTCGAAGCGCTCCATCAATAAATGTACTTTGGAAAATTGCCCGCGCTTTGGATGTCCCCTTTGCTGCGCTAATCTCGAAACGTAGCGACACAACGCAACAGGTTTTGCGGGCAGAAGACTTAAAAATTTTATCGTCAAATAAAGGGAAATTTCTCTCGAAAGCGCTTTTCCCCCTTGATGTGTCGCGCCGCGTCGAATTTTACGAACTTACTTTGAAATCGGGGTGTGTTGAAAAAGCGGTACCGCATCCACCCGGTACTACAGAGAATTTGACGGTTGAAGAAGGCGCGATTGAAATTGAAGTAGGTAAAGAAAAAATAAAATTAGGAAAGGGCGATACAATTTATTTTATTGCCGATGTTCCGCACGTTTACCGAAACGAGTCGGCAAAAGATGCACGGGCGTATCTTGTAATGACGTATGCAGAAAAAAGAGTATAGCCACTTATCTTTTGGGTTCTCACCCAAGCTCTATCCTTAAATTTGGGCTATGAAATTCCAAAAAATAGGAGAGAGTAAAAAACCAGCAGCCATTTTTTTGCATGGGTATGGGGCGCACCCACACCTTTACCGCGATTTTATTGGTCGCCTTGCAGAAAAATATTACGTCTACGTACCGGAAGTTTTTGGGTTAAGCGGAGAGTGCCGCCGCAATTTTGCCGCGAATGTAACGCTGTTGCGTGAATTTATCGAGAATGCGCGGCTTAAAGAAAGTCTTGTCGTGGGCCATTCGTACGGAGCTCTCGTCGCAATGCATCTAGCAGCGTATTTCCCAGAGCTAAAACGTGCGATTGCAGTAAATCCTCTTTTACCCAATATATTTAATCCCGATAAACTGCGGCGGCAATTAGAGAATATACAAAAAGATTTGGCGCAAAGTACGGGGGGCATACGCGGAATGCTTACCCATCCCGAGGTGGGGCTGCGTTACGGAATGAATCTTCTTTCTGATCCTTTTGGGTATATAGACGGTGCAGCAAACGCTGTGGCAAGCTCTCTCCCCGATGCACAAAGTAACGTTCCTGTCGATTTAGTCTATGCAGATTTAGATCTTCTTTTCCATATCGACCAGTCGGATGTAAACCGCTGGCGGGAACCATTACCACGATTACAGTTTGAACTTATTCCCGATTATAGCCACAATTGGATTATCTACCACGGTTCCTTTGCATTTGATAGGTTGAATAAGTTTTTATAAACTTATGGAAAAAGGTCCTGTCAAAAAAATTATAGAAAAAATTGGCCAAGCCCTCCCTACGCCCACGCAAATTCAAGGAGCGCTTCAAGGCGTTATCGGCGATAAGTTACCAAGCTCTTTTGCAACCGAGATGGGGTTTTACTCGCAAGGAAAAGTGCGTTCGCTCCACGAACCCATCAAAGCGAGGCATGTAGTAATTTTTGTCCATGGTAATTCAGACACAGAACTGGGTTGGTTCAAAAAAAATACGCCGCTCAACTTTGGAAACCGTCTCGCACGGGATTATGGAGTCGAACCGCTTTACGTGCGTTACAACAGTGGTTTTGCAGTTAGCGAGAATGGTGAAAAATTGGCAAACCTTATAGAGGCACTTTTAAACTGCCATGCAAAAATTAAACGTATTACCATTATTGCGCACAGCATGGGTGGGCTTATTGCCCACGCGGCGATTTACCACGCACGTGCACAGGAGCGCCGCTGGCTTTTACTGTTGGCGCAAGTGTTTTTGTTGGGCACTCCGCACGAAGGAGCGCCATTAGCAAAGCTTGCGGAAAAAAGCGAACAGGTATTGCAGTTTATTCCTAACCCGATTACCCTTATGGCAGCGTCTGTTTTGGGTTTGCGTAGCCGTGGGCTTAAAGATTTAAGCCATGGGCAGTCGGGGCTTCCTGCAGAAAATATTGTACTACAAAAAAAAGTACGTTATGTACTTGTTGCGGGGGGAGTTACGCAAAAAGCTGACGGCGTTTTCAACAAGCTTGTTGGCGACGGTATGGTACGCCGAAAAAGCGCGTTACAAAAAAGAAGATCTGCTAAAAAAAAGTTTTGGCAGCGTTTTGGACGTTTAGGTAAAAAAGCGGAGGTATACCTCGAAGAGCTTCCGGGAGTAGGGCATTTGGCTTTGCGCACTTCGGACGAAGTTTACGCAATACTTACGAAGTATTTCAAGGGATAATCCAAAAATACAAAACTGCAAGCGCGGTAGGGAAAAGCGCTCCCAAAAATAGTTTAAGGGGAGATATTCCTGTTTCGGCAAAAGATTGGCTTGAACGTAAAATTCCTGCACCCGCGGGGTTGGGGGCGTTTGCGATTACAGTTAACCCGCCGCCCGATACTGCTCCTGCGACAAGTGCGAATTTAAGATTTTCTGAAAGGTCTGGTACAAGGGTACCTAAATACGTAAGCGCGGCATTGTCGGTAATTGCCGTAAGTGCAGTTGCGCCGAAGTAAAGCTCTGCCCCGTCTAAAGATAAAAGAAGCGGTTTTAACCAATACGCTTGTAGGCTTCCAAGGGTAACAAGCCCAGCGAGAAAAAAACCCACAAGGAGTCCTTCGCGTAATTTAAGTGGCTCTTGGTATTCGCGTGTTGCAACGGTGAGTCCCAAGAAAAACATAAAGACGCCAAAGAAAATATTTTCATAGTGCGCAAAATAAACCGTGAGGGCAAGAAGAAAAAGGTGTGCGACTGTAAGCCACCATGGTATGAAGGTCTTTGCTTGCTCGCGTTCTTTAAGTTTGTGTAGTTCGCTGCGGAAAAGGGTAGCGATAAGGACTGCACCTGTCATGCACGTTAAAAGGCCGCGCCAGCCAAAGTGTGTAAACATATAACTTAAGCCCCAGTTCCACTTTGCAGAAACCATAAGTACCGGCGGCGCGGCAAAATGCGTAAGAACTCCGCCCACGGAAACGTTTACGAAAAGAAGACCAATGGTTGCGTAAGCGAAGCGTTTAGAAACACCGCTATCGAAAAGACGCTTTTTGAGTATAAGTGCAAGAAGGGTCATTGCAGCAGGTTCGGTAATTAAAGAACCTAAAACAGGGCCAACGCCAAGCGCTATAATGTAGAACGCCATTTTTTCATCGAGTGGCAAAAAACGCGTTAACGAGTTAATCAGGCTTTCGGCAAGAGAAACTACCGGCTTTGCGGCGGCCATAACCATTATTACAAGAACAAATTTTGGTTCTGTAAAATTGAGCGTTTGGATGTAATCGATTGCGCCTGAAAAACTTCCTGTAAGCGCAATGATTGTGGTAAAGAGCGCCGCTGCCCAAAGACCAAAGACAATTTCTGTTTCAGAAATAAAGTGGATAATGTTTTCTGCAAATGAACCTTCGGGAAAACGGTGCGCGAGACTTGCGATTTTAGACGCCAAAAAAGTATGGAGTATCGCTAGCGCAAAACAAATTGTCGCTGTAAGTTCCATGGCGCTTGGTGTTAGTATTTGCATTTTTTCCTCAAGGTTAATTTTAGTTTTGGGCACAAATTAAATCGGTAACCCATTGGCAAATGGTTCTACGCAAAATTCTTGACAAGCACGTTGACAAAAACGAGGACACAGTGCTATGCCAACGGAATATCCCGCGCAAAAAAATGAAAAATTTGATGGAACTACCAAAACGCTTGGAGTTTTACTTATTATTTTTGCATCTCTTTACCTTGCGTATTCTCTCTATATGGTTGTATCAATATTTATTGCTACGTCTTTTATCGATATGCTGCCGCAGATAAAAAAAATAGTTCCAGAATTTAAAAATTCAGGTATACAATTTGAAGTTTTAATCGAGCCTATTAAAACAATTTATCGGGTGCAAACATTCGAGAAAATTTCTACTGCACTCATTTCGTTTTATGGACTTTTTGCGGGTGTTGGTCTTGTGCAACGCAAAGCGCTGGGAATTGCCGCATCGCTTCGGTGGGCGTACGCAGCGTTGGGTTATCTTTTTCTAGATTTGGTTGTTTTTTTCGTTGTCGTGCAGCCTATCTCGCAGCGCCTTTTGCGGGTAATCGCGGAACAAATTAAACCCATTTTGGGAGAAGAGCTATCGGGGTTGGAGTTTATACCGGCGTTAGGAAAAAGTGCTGGGCTGGGTTCAGAGTTGGTCGGAGTGTTTTTCTTGGCGGCTTTTCCCCTTGTTGTGGTTATAATGCTGCTAATGCGGCAAAAGGGCGAGGCGCATTAGTAACGGACAGGATGTCCTCTTTGTTAGCCGCACGTCTATGGCATGGATGGCTTGAGCGGGCGGCGAACAGGATGTCCTCTTGTTCGTTTTAGCCGCACGTCTATGGCATGGATGGCTTGAGCGGGCGGCGGACAGGATGTCCTCTTGTTCGTTTTAGCCGCACGTCTATGGCATGGATGGCTTGAGCGGGCGGCGGACAGGATGTCCTCTTGTTCGTTTTAGCCGCACGTCTATGGCATGGATGGCTTGAGCGGGCGG
>JABARV010000025.1:0-5140 GCA_019186965.1 Turneriella sp. | reverse complement strand
ACAGGATGTCCTCTTGTTCGTTTTAGCCGCACGTCTATGGCATGGATGGCTTGAGCGGGCGGCGGACAGGATGTCCTCTTGTTCGTTTTAGCCGCACGTCTATGGCATGGATGGCTTGAGCGGGCGGCGGACAGGATGTCCTCTTGTTCGTTTTAGCCGCCCGCCTGTGCTTTAGCAACCAGCGCTGCTGCTTCTTCTGCTTCCTTGGCTTTTTGTTCTGCAAAGGCGGGGTCGTATTCGCAACGGAATTTTTCCATCATTTTACCCATTTCGTCATAGAGCTCTTTTGCCAAGTCGATAATCACCGAAGGGCGGCTTTTGGATGATTTTCCGCTACCGTAGAGTTTGGATAAATAGCGGCGCGATGAATCCATGATCGCGTACTTGTCTTTGGGGTTCGAGGCCATCTGTTCGATGAATTTGCGTGTTAAATACGAATTTAAATAAATGACTCCATCAAACGCCCAATTGAAATCGAGCGATGGTCCTAAAATATACGCCGCTTCTTCCATGGGTTCAATTCCCGATGTCATTGTGTCCAAAACACGCTTGTAGTAGCGGGCAGCTTCAACGTAGTAAAAATCGCGTAATTTGTCGTATGGCCGGTAATTTGCTTCTTTATATAAATCGTCAAGGAGCCATGCTGCGCGTAGTGCAGCGACCGCTTTTTTGGGAGTAGGTGCAATGGCGTTTCCGCGGAGGTGGTAGCAATCGACGGCAAGTATGTAGCTGATAGCCCCGTGCACAAGGTGGCGATTTTCGCCCATATCGTATTTACCGAAAAACGTTTCGACAATTTTTTGCCGGTGCGCAAGAGTGTTTTTGATTGCAAGAATTTCTTCGGCAGCTGCGCTAGTGAAGTCTTTTGGGAATGCGGCAAAAAGGCATTTGGGGCACACTTGCACGTGGTATACGAGCGGATTAATTTTTCCCCATTTTTTGTTATCTTCGTAAAGGCGTTGCAACTCTTGCGTGAGTTTGCCTGCAATTAAACGGCCAGAGCCGGAGAGTAATTCTTCTTTAAAATGTGTTGCTGAACACACAGGACACTTGGAGGCCTCTTTTGCGCGATACGAAATTTTCTTTTGGTTATTTGCCGATGCTACTGCCATACTTCAACTATATCGGATAAAAACAGCACGTCAATGGGGATTTAATTATGAGCTTGTGCAACGGGTGCGGGCACGTTTTGTGGATTTTTTGATTTGCGAGCTTTTGGCCGCCGAGGCGCGTGTCGGGCAGCCTGTGGTATTGCTTTCGGCCACCTTACCATTTTCGTTGCGCGAAAGATTTTGCCAAAGTTATGCGGATGGTTTAGGTATTAAGGCGGCTTTGCAAGAAAGAGAAAAGTATCCGCTGCTCACCCAAGTCAGCCGCGGCGGAATTTCAGAAACACAAGTTGAAACACGGGCGAAAGTCAGACGTACAGTGGATGTCGAATTTGTCCATGACGAGAAGAATATCGAATCGTTGATAAAAGAGGCTGTGGACAAGGGACAATGCGTCTGTTGGCTGCGTAACACCGTTGCCGACGCGGTCGTCGCTTACACATCACTGAAAGGGCAACTCGGCGATCACGCGAAACTCTGGCTGACGGCAAAGTGGCTCACCGAACACAAGCGCTGGCAAATGCCCAACGACGCGCACGCCATGATCGAGTTTGTTTACGGCGGCGAACAATCCGTACCCGCTTCGCTGCAAGATTGGACTGATACCGCCGAACAAAAGGATAATAAGAAAGAAAGTTTAGCCGCACAAAATACGATAAATTTTTCGCGGGGATATACTGCACAGAACGAAGGCGATTGGGATGACCTCAATGCCCCGAGCCGATACAGCGAGGAAAAGACGGTGAAAGTTGTGCTGGCGACATTAGCCGACGGTGTCTGTCAACCTATCAGAGAACAGAAGACAGAGGACGGAAGACGGACGGCACGTTCTTGGGCGGCGAGCGAGATCAATCTGCCGGCTTATATTGCCGCAGTGGAAGACAAAACCGACCCTGTCACCACAACCGCAATCAAGCAAGCAAAAGAGCAATTCTCGTTAAAGGGCAAGTATACAGTTTTCGTCATCTTATCAAAAAACGATATTGGATACTCTGGTTTTGCAGTAAATAGCAAAGGACAGCGGATAAAAATACTGTACAATCACGATACGGGGTTAGAAAGGGAAAGCGTTTAACCAATGAATCTGATGCGCGACAAGTGGATTCCCGTAAAACGGCGCGACGGCACTATCGAAGATATAGCGCCGTTTGAAGTGACCAACATTGAACGGTTGGGTTTCTGGTTGTTGGTCGACGATAAGGAGTACTTTATCACGTTTGCGGATTATCCCGTTTTCAAGCGTGCAACCGTCGAGCAATTGCATGAAATCAAACGAATTGCACCGTCACAATTTCATTGGCCAACACTCGATGCGGATATCGAGTTAGAGGCGTTAGATAATCCTTCACAGTTTACGTTAGAATACAATACTCCACAAAGATTGAATAAGAAAAAACCATAATAAAAGCAAAAACACCAGAAACAGAGTTTGGCAACCGGTTCGTGCAACTACACTTTCTCACTTCGTATCCACCCTCGAACCTAAACCGTGACGACTTGGGCAGACCCAAAACCGCGCTCATGGGTGGAGCAAACAGGCTGCGCATTTCTTCGCAGAGCCTGAAGCGTGCATGGCGCACGTCGGATGTGTTCGCCGAAGCGCTTGCCGGAACTCGTGAAGCCAAAAAATAGCCAGCTTTTTCGTTTCACTGCGTAAACGACACAAATATGTCGCGCAAAATGCGGCGCATGGTGTATGCTACAGGCATTATGAAGTGAAGGAGATTAATATGAAATTACGATTTTTATTGCTGCCGATGGGATTTTTCGTCGTCGGCTGTGTGACACAAAGAACATTTGTTGCGACAAGTGACCAAGAACGGAATCAAGTTTTTGACAATATACAAAGCTTTATCGCACAAAAAAACTATAACGTGATGGATGCAAACAAGGGAGCAGGTTTCATTCGCGCACAAAAATCAACCAGCAATGCTGCGTTACGCGTGCTTTCGAATGTAGAGAGTTTCGACCAAATACAAGCAACGATTTTTCAACAAGGAGGAAAAACGAGTGTGCGTGTGCAAGCGTCGAGTTTCCAAGACAGCACAAATAACTTTGGTGTCCGCAACCGTAACACCACAGTACCTTCGGAGAGCATTACTCGTGATGCACAAGAAATACTTGCGCAATTCGGTCAAGTCTCTGAAGTTAAAGGAAACTAAAAGCAAGCAAAAAGCTTGTAGAAGGAACCTTTTATTGTAGCGTGTCCTGGGTGCGGTTCGTTTGTGGGCGTGAGGGTATAGCATGGAGATTCGAGGGAAATCCGACGCTGAAGATTTTAGGCGTTATTTTGCCGATAGTATCTGTTCCGTAGGGCAGCGCTTCGGCGAAGCGGATTATCAAACCATTGTAAAGGTACTCTACGACGACCCTGAAAAAGTCAGAGTGCTTACTATGCTCGCGTTGTCGGCGCATAGTTAGAAGGGAGAATAGTATGGAAATTTTTACAATCATTAAAAACACAGACAAAAACGGCGAGTTTGAAGTAAGATTGAAGAGTTCGAGGCCGAACAGTCGTGTCGAGGCGGTGGTTATTGTCGCTGAGGAAATGCCGCAAACCAGTAAACCCGATATATTAAAATTTTTTGGGAAAATGCAATGGCAGGGTGATGCACTAACAGAACAACGGCAGTTAAGAGATGAGTGGCAATAGATTCTTGCTGGACACTAACGCGATAGTCGGTTACTTTCAAGGAAATACCGCTATTCGCGACTGTATTGGGAATGCTAATTTTTTGGGAATATCCATAATTACTCAATTAGAATTTTATGTATTTCGGAATTTATAGGAAGGCGATGTCGAACTCATGCGTAAATTTACGTCGGAAAATTATGTTTTTGGGATTGAACCGCAAAACACTCAGCTAATAAACCGAATCGTCGAGGTTAGAAAAGATTTTAATCAAAAATTACCCGACGCCATTATTGCAGCAACGGCTATTGAAAATAATTGCCAATTAGTAAGCCGTGACGGAGGTTTTAAAAGAGTTACGAATCTACAATTATGTTTTATTGAATCATAATTAGAGAATAAATGGAATAAAATTTAAAGTTAGTAAAAGGAGAAAAAAATGAATAAGAATATAACTGAAAAAATACCCCAAACAAGAAATCTTTTTTGTACGGTATTAACATACCCCGCACCCGCTATCGAAGAAATCGGTTTCAGTTGCTGGGGTACAGAGACTTTGACTGATGGACGGACATTGACTTTATTAAATCTTGCGCGTCTTTGTTTCAGTTGCTGGGGTACAGAGACTTTGACTGATGGAGATATACTATTTTCACTTGAGCAGCCCACTTGTGTTTCAGTTGCTGGGGTACAGAGACTTTGACTGATGGTAAGTAGAGCTGACCCGCTTCGATGTACCACGACGCGTTTCAGTTGCTGGGGTACAGAGACTTTGACTGATGGTTGCGCATCGATGGTCGCTCGCAAACGCGAAGAGTTTCAGTTGCTGGGGTACAGAGACTTTGACTGATGGCCACTCGGGAGCGTCGCAATAACTAAGCCTTTGCGCGTTTCAGTTGCTGGGGTACAGAGACTTTGACTGATGGAATAGACCTTGCGTTTGCGCCGACAGCGCGTTCGTTTCAGTTGCTGGGGTACAGAGACTTTGACTGATGGCCTGACAATTTAATCAAAGCGGCGGTCACAAAGCAGTTTCAGTTGCTGGGGTACAGAGACTTTGACTGATGGTATCACGCCGCGCATACGGGGCGGTGGCAATCGTGTTTCAGTTGCTGGGGTACAGAGACTTTGACTGATGGTAGTATCTGATAAATAACGAGCGCCCGAATCAATGTTTCAGTTGCTGGGGTACAGAGACTTTGACTGATGGTGTTTAAAAAGAAAAGGTAAAAAATGGCACGAAAAAGTTTCAGTTGCTGGGGTACAGAGACTTTGACTGATGGCTTTAACACGCTCGGGGCATATTGTCGTTGTTCGGTTTCAGTTGCTGGGGTACAGAGACTTTGACTGATGGCGGACGGCGCGACAATATCAATTTTAACGCGCACGTTTCAGTTGC
>JABARV010000007.1 GCA_019186965.1 Turneriella sp. | reverse complement strand
CTTTCCGTTACTGCGATTATAAAGCCGCTTCACCCCGCGCCGAAATTCGGCCTTGCGCACGGCAAACCGCAAAAAACGCGTGTGCATCTGCATAATTTCCCAACGGTTTTTCGACCAAGTGGAAATAGTATTTAATGGTAGACTGATTGATGTTTTTAACATGGTGCCTCTATAGATTAAATACCAGAAAAGGCTCAAATTTTCTCACTTTTGAGAAAAAAAATGCAGTTTTTTCAAAAAAATTGTGATTTTTTTTACTAAAATTACTCGTAGGGATAGTTATCCCCAGCAGCGTGCGCGGTGCATCAAAAGCAGTTGCACGGTGCTACATGCACATATTTAGAGTGGGTGCGGGTAGTACGGAAATATAAATGTAAAAGCCTGAGACATTGGATCCAGCTATGCACTCGCGCAATTTCACGCTTTCATTGCCTGAGGAAAGCCCGACAACACTGTCCGAAGCGCACCAACATTTTGCGCTTCGGACGCACTCGAACAAAATTAATCGACTTGTGCTGGTTGTGCCAAAGCACTCTTGCAGGTTTCGCTGAGTTGTGCTTCATTTTCTTTTAAGCAGCGGATGATACGACCTTGCCCGGGTTTTTCGCTCTTACAGAGTTTTTTATAATCTGCCTTACAAGCTTTTCTAATCGCGCGGTTTTTTTCACGAATTTGGCCAATCCGATTTTTACACGCGTCTGAAAGTTCACCTTCGTGTTCTTTCATGCACTGCCACATTGCTTTGTGGTCACCTTTTTTGATGCTTGCGCAAAGTTTTTCCTTGTCGCTTCGGCACTCGCCTTTTGCTGAGAGTGCTGCAACCGCAAAAAGCGATGCCGCAAGAATGAGAAACATTTTCTTCATTTTATCTCCTTGTATTGGGGATACACCCCTTATGTGAGACGTTCTCAGCCCAATTTGTGGACGCTAAAATGCTCTTTCCCAGAAGCGATGCAATCCGTTTGTTTTCGGATTGTAAGGCTTTTGCCGCCAATGGATTACGGTACCCCACCTGATCTATCCCGCACCAATCACCTTTTAGCTTAATTTAAAAAAACATTGACACTTCTTGTTTAAGTGCCAAAAGTACGCAGCATGCTAAAGCATAGCCTACCAAAATTTATGGGTTTTATAAGCACATTTTTAGTTTCTGTGCTTTTGCTTTCGTGCTCAAAAACTCCAAACGAGCTTTCTGAAGACGAGACAACACCGCCGACCCTTGTTTCCTCTACCCCCGCAGACGCAGCAACGGGTGTCGTGCCTTGCACAGGAAATCCCTGCCGCGCAAAAATTATACTTGTTTTTAGTAAAAGCATGAACACGGCACTTTCGCAGTCGCTCACGACGGAAATTTGGACGGCCGACGGAGGTAACCATTACGAAAACATAACCAACACTGGCACCGTATTTGCGTGGAGTACTACATCGCACACGAACGACACGCTCACAATTATCCTCAGTTGGGTCCAGTTCCCCGAAAACTCACAAATTCGTTATACGCTTGCAGCAGCAGGGCTTAAAGATCAATTTTCAAACACCATTGCCACCGCCGTACAGCGTAGTTTTTCCACAGCAATCCGTCCCATGACTTTTGCCGTCGCCGATACGGGACAAACCAGTTGTTACTATTACGATGGTTCTCAATGGACGGCCGATGCCGCCTGCTCGCAGGTATACGGGGTGGGTAATACAAGCTACCCTCAAGGGCAAGATACGCACTACGTAAATAAACCCTCCGCGCGTAGTTTCACCGGCCCCACGCAGCACGCCACATATACAAGCGACTATACGACAAAAGATAACACGACAGGCCTTATATGGAAAACTTGCTCCGAAGGACTTACAGGCGCAACTTGCAACACTGGTACTGCGGCACAGCTAACATGGTACAACGCAATTAGCCAATGCGCCGCCTTAAACACCGTAAATAGTGGCGCAGGATATGCAGGCCGCACCGATTGGAGGCTCCCTACGGGCATGGAACTTGAGACATTACTTTATTTAGAAACGTCTTCGCCAGCGATCGACGCAGTGTATTTTCCCGCGACGCTTACCGACAATCCCTATTGGTCATCGAGTGCCTCTGCTTCTTCCGCTGCAACCGCGTGGCTTGTTTATTTTTATGCTGCTCCATCTCTTCCAGACAACAAGTCAAACGCCTACTATATCCGCTGTGTCTCCGGCGCATCTGTAGGCTCAGTAACCAGTTTCAGCAATCAACCCGAAGATACCGTACTCGACACCCGAACAAACTTGCTATGGGAAAAATGCTCCAACGGCCTAAGCGGCACAAACTGCGCTACTGGCATCTCGACACCACTATCGTGGGCAAACGCCATTGCGTATTGCGAAAACTTAACCCGTGCCAGTCAAAGCGATTGGCGACTACCTACAAAAAACGAACTCATGAGTATTGTCGACAGGACCAAAGACAGCCCTTCGATTAACACAACGGCGTTTCCTGCGACAAGTCCTAACAGCTTTTGGTCGTCGACTACCTACGCTGCCTCCATTGGTCTTGCGTGGAGTGTCTACTTCACGTATGGCGGCTCTGGTGGCGACGGCAAGGCTAATAACAATTATGTCCGTTGCGTCACTGGCCCTTAAAGTTTTTGAGACAAGCTATCCACGGTCTTAATTTTTCACTCTACTTGCGCTCCAAACAAACAACAAGCATATCGCCTAAGTGTAAGTAGCGTGCAAGAAAATCGAAAACGCGCTTTTTTAAGCGGTATAAAAATCCTGCACCTGGACGCGCAGTATAACCTGAACCGTACGAAAACGAATGCGTAAGGTACAAACCGCATTTTTGCGCTAAAAGCCGCAGAGATTTTTTATTAAAATAAAAAACGTGTTCTGGAACATTGAGGTAGCGCCACATATTTTTATACCGGCGCGCAAAGTATCCCGTGTTACAAGTGCTTAAAAAGATTTTTCCTTGGGGGGATAAAAGCGAGGCCATTTTTTTCAGGAATTCCTCCGCTTGCGGCAAATGCTCCAAAGTTGCCCAGTGCGTAATTAAACCAAACCGACTACTACCAAAATCGTGTGTGAGAAAATCTGCATAGAGAAGCGGGCGTCCTTTTGCTTTTCCTGCAGCAACCATTTCTTGCGCAATGTCTATTCCCAACGCATTCCAACCACGGCGGGAAAAATATTCAACAGCGTGCCCTGCCGCACAGCCCACCTCGAGTAGATTTTTTTTATCTAATTTTTTTTCCCATGAAAAAAAATTTAAATCGCGTAAATTTTTTTCAAGGGTTGATATAACAGAGCGATAAATTTTATCCGACGTATAGTCGGCGTAACCACGGTCTGTACGCTTTTTAAAATACTCTCCTTGGTAGAGATTTATAAGTTCTTTAGGAGTAGGCATTGGAGAAATATACCAGAGAGTGCAATGCGTACACGTATGTATTCTATACAGTTTTCCATTTTCACTTTTTTTTTCTAAATGAAAAAATCCATTAGCGCTACAAAGAGGACAAATATTTGCACTTTGCATTTTAGGTTAAGCGGCGTGAAATTTCGTAGAGTGCAACGGCAAGAGCTGCTTGTGCATTCAAGGATTCAACTTTACTTGTTATAGGAATTTCAATAGGGATACTTTGTCCTTTTTCTATAAAGCCATACCCTTCGACCCCCACGACGAGCATTACACTTTTGGGAAATTTTATCTCTGAAATATTTTTTCCTCCTTTAGCTGCATCAAGCCTATACAACTCAAGAGGCATCGTTAAAAGTTCTGTTAGGCTGGGTCCGTACAAAATTTCAATCTCGAAAAGCGCATTGGCGGCAGCACGCACCGCTTTGGGCAAAAAAGGAGAAGAAGCTTCTTTAAGAAGCACAACGCGCTTTGCGCCAAACGCCGCTGCAGAGCGTATTGCAGCGCCTAAATTTCCCGGATCTTGGAAGGGCAAAAAAACTGTAATTCCAGGGATGGTATCTTTTTTCCATTCTACAAGCTTAGGGAGATTTAAAAGCGCAAGAGTATTTTTTGAGCCTAAAAAATCAACTTCGCGAAAAAGTGCAGGAGCAAGAGAAAAGATTTCAAAATTTGCAGCCATCCTTAAATCTTGTTTTGTAGCATCGAAGATAAGCGCACGTACGTTTTTAGCGTAACGGTGGATTATCTCGTTTACCAGTTTTTGCCCGCTTACAAGGTATTTTTCGTGCCGCGCAATACTCCGTGAATTTTCCAAGGAAGAGAGCATCTTGAATACGGGGTTTGCGCGTGAAGTAATTTCTGTTTTTTTATTTGTACCTATCTTAGAAGGCAAAGTAGACCGAGCAACTTCTCCACTTTGCCGTACTTTTTCAAAAACACGCTCAAAGATAATGAGCTGCCTTTTGTGGTGGGTTTGCGCAAGAGTATAGTTAAATGTCTCTTTATGCTTAAAGTCATTAAACTCACGCGATACATCCACAATTTCTTCTTCGCCACGGGGGCCTTTGAGCAAAATTATTTTTCCACCTTGGGGAAGAAAAGGAGCAACACGGTACACGGTATCGCGCGCGCTTTCCAGTGCACGGGTAACAACGCCTTGTATCTCCAGTGGAAACTGTGGCCCAATACGGTGCGCAAACACTTCAATTTGGGTTAGTTTTAAATCGCGGATAACACTTCTTAAAAACTCGACCCTTTTAGGACGTACCTCCCCTAAAATAACGTGTGTTTCTGGAGAAAGTATTTTAAGCACAAGCCCGGGGAAACCTGCTCCTGTGCCAATGTCTAAAAGCGGCGAAGGCAACTTTATAAACTTTAACGGCAACGCAGAATCTAGATAGTGTTTAAGCGCAATATCGTGCGCTTTTTCTAGACGCGTAAGGTCGGTACGGTCTTCCGATTCGAGCATTTTTTGCCAATGGAATAAAAGTTTTTCGATTTTATCTGCGTCTACCTGTGGAATATCCTTTAAAAGGCTGAGTAGCTCTCTCTTTTGAAAAATTTTTAAATCCTTTTTTTCCCTATGGGTAGATTTGGGGTTTAAAATTTGGTTTGGACGCGTATCTTGCTTTTTCATCTGGGGGTGTGGAGGATGTATTTAACACATTGCCTACGCTTTTGGCAAAAAATTGGTTTGAGTACTCTCGTATATCGAAAATCGTTTTATCTAAAGATAAAATTGTTTCTTCCCTTGCTCCTTTAATCCTGTACGAAGACAACCACCTTTTAGTCATTTTTAAACCTCCAGGAATTTTATCACAAAAAGATAAAACGCACGACTTATCGGTTAACGAAATTTTTGCAGCATACCTTAAAGAAAAATACCAAAAGCCCGGAAATGTTTTTTGTGCGGCAGTACACCGCCTCGATAGACCCGCCTCTGGCCTTATGGTGCTTGCACGCACATCGAAAGCGGCGGCGCGTGTTTCAGAAGAAATCCGGCTACAAAAATTTGAGAAAAAATACCGTGTGCTAACAAGCACAAAGCTTCCCGGAAAAGGGCGCACAATCCTTACGGGAGCTATGGAAAAACAGGGCTACGAGGGCACGTTTAAAGCCATCCAAAGTAGCGCACCTAATTCTTCTTTGTACGTGCTTACAGCAAGGCTTGTTGCTGCTACAGACGGTATTTTTGACTATGAGGTTTCGATAGAAACGGGAAAATTCCACCAAATCCGCACCCTTTTTGCAGCGTACGGTGCGCCTATTTTGGGGGATACAAAATATGGTGGTATACGTTTAAAAGCCCACAAAGAATGTATTGCGCTTGTATCGGCAGGACTAAAGTTTACGCACCCCACACAGAAAAAGCCATGTGTTTTTTATTTAAGCGACGATTTTTTGAGGCAGTTCAAGTTATACTTTGTTTGACGCTCTGTCTTTAGCCCACAGGATAAAATACGTGCAAAGGCGGATTTTTTCTATTCTCCGAGTATCCGCTCTCGTGGGTATTTTTTTCCTTTTTGTGCCTTTTGCACGCCTTTTTGCCGCCCCCCTTAAAGAAACCCCACAAAACTCCATCGAGATTTTACGCGCTTCCGAAGCAGAGTACGTAACTGTTGCAGAAGGAACAGAGGGTGTTTTTATTTTGCGCGGCGGTATTATTGTCCGCTCGGGAGATGTAATTCTACGTGCAGAAACAATAAAAATGAACACAAAAACAGGGGAGATTTTCGGCGAAGGCCGTGTGTCTTTTGAATCCGGAACAACGCGGCTCCAAGGAGAAAAATTTTATTACGACAATAACCACGGCGCAGGTGTTGTGTATTCTTCAAAAGCCGTCGCTGACCCTTTTTACATATCGGGAAGCACCATCAAACAAGTTGAACCAAACCGCTATATTGCTCGCGATGCTTTTTTTACCTCGTGTAATGAAAAGTATCCACACTACTATTTCAAGGCCAAAAAGTTGTGGCTCTACAAAAATAACGAAATCGCCGCTATCTCTGCCGTGTATTACGTGGGACACACACCAATTTTTTACTGGCCGCTTATCCTCAAGTCGGATATCGGAACAGGAATAATTACCCAGTACGGGAACAATCTTACCAAAGGAAATTTTTTCCAAAATACGTGGCGCTTTTCAAATCCACTTGAAGAAGATAGCGCGTGGCAACCACGTTCGGGAAAAATAATGTTCGACTGGTACGAAAAAACAGGCTACCTCCTCGGAATAAACCTTTTAAAGGATACATCTGCCTTAAAATACAATATCAACACATCGATTGCGAACTTCAAGGCGCGTGAAATAACTCCAGACGGCAACATTACAAACCAGGTACGCCAACTCGACGGATCTTACGGTACGACTCAATTTTTTTGGTATAAAATTAAAGCGGATATAAAAACTACAATGAAGCGTTCCGAAAAAGATGACAGCGCTTTAAGCGCGTATGTTCGTTTCGAGCACTACAAGCACCGCAATTTTGAAATGGAGTTTGGCGAACGCTACGAACCCGACATGACTTTAAACGCGCTTTACCGGCCGCGGTTTAACCAATTGTCAATACAAAAAAATTTACTTAACTGGGAAACAGGCATTGCGTATACGCGAAAAGATACACAATTGCAGGTACGTGCACAACGGCAACTCCTGTGGTACCAAGCCGATCCCGATTCAAAGTCCAAGTACTCGCCCATTTACGATATGGCTCCCGAAATTACTTTTTCAAACAGGACTTTCCTTTTGCGCGGAAACGAAGGTATGTTTCGTGGCATTATGAACACGGTAAACTTGAACGCACAGTTGAGCCAGCAATACAAAGACATTACCGCAACGCCCGTACGCCAATTTTTGCGCAACGAAGGGTACGACCAAGTAAGTTTTTATTTTAGTCTTCTTCCTTGGATAAATTTTATTCCTTCCGCAGGAGTTGGCCTACTCTATAGTTATTCGTCGCAAAACGACGCGCTTTTACAAAAAGAGCTTGCGCGGCAAAGTTATGCATACCTTTTCACAAACGATACATTACGTATAGGCTATCCATTTTTTTACGCGCAAGCAATTTATACACAGCGCTATTCCTTTGCCGACCAAGGCATGGATTTAACGTTTGGCCACAACCGTATGCAAGCAGTTACAACCTCTCTTATGTCCGACCTTAACCCGTACGCGTCTTTCTCGCTCATGGCGACGCGTGATCTACGCGCATACCCTTACCCCATTTTAGAGCAGGAGCGCTGGTCAGACCTTGTCGCGCGTACAGAAGCCAATTACGACTTTATCCGCGGTTTTACTGTAAACTTATACGGGCTTAGCCAGCGCAAATACAACCATTTCAACGGCCTTGGAATTTTAGACGCTGCGGCGTACTCAATCCAATACGACACAATGAAAACCAACGATTTCCAATTTTACTACCGCGTAGGCGGGTACCGCCTCCCGCTACTACGCGAGCTTTCAATGTTTAAAGTTACGTCTACGTACCGCCACAATTTTATCAATATCGCTGAATCGAGCTTGCGTTTAGGTTTCGAGACGGATATTCTCGTTCACAATTTATGGCGGCTTAGGCTTTCAATCAATTCGCTTGCCGACCAATTCGAACGCTACCAAACTAAAAGCCCCGCATACGTTCCGTTCTTCGACGATTTTGTCGAATCGTTAAATCCATTTAGCGAAAAATCACGCAAAGACCGCATCCTCAATTTGGAAAGTTATGCTGTAGGTATCGAACACGACTTACACCGTTGGCTTTTTCGCCTTACTTTCTCTGCAAGAAGACGCACAATTTACACCGGCGCCGCTTTACGCGACCGCTTAAGTTTTTTAGAGCAAACAATTTATATAAGTTTTACTCTTAAAGATTTGGATGGCTTTGGTCTACCTTATACAGAACTCTACCGATACAACCCAACCGATGCGGGAATAAGATAGCTTAAAAAAACTATACGCAACTTAAGCCATTAGCACCTTACGTAGTTAAAATTTCTAAACTAAAATCGGGAGGTTCAATCGTGTTGGTAATTGATCCCAGGCTTACAAAATCCACACCCGAATTTTCTAAACGTCCCATCGCCTCTAAGCTAAAGCCTCCCGAAGCTTCAGAAGTAATTTTTGTTCCCATTTTTTGGTTTGCTTCGCGGATTAACTTTGTCGCCACTGCCATCGTTTTTGAATCCATATTGTCGAGTAGTACCATGTCGGGTTTAAGCGGTAGTGCTTCCTCCAATTGTTCTATTGTATCAACTTCAAGCTCCAACGGAATTTTGGGAGCATGCTTACGGAAAGCATTGATTGCTTTCGACACAGAACCTGCTTCCGCAATATGGTTATCTTTAATCATTCCCATTTCAGCTAAATTGTGCCGGTGGTTTAAACCACCCCCCATGACGACAGCGTATTTAGAAAGAGTCCGCAACGTAGGGATTGTTTTTCGTGTATCTAAAACACGTACACCGTAAGGAGCCACGATGTCGACAACACGACGCGTACGCGTTGCAATAGCGCTCATAAACGCTAAAAAGTTAAGAGCAACGCGTTCAGCACGCAATACACCACGTATATCTCCTTGAAAACGAACAATTGTATCCTGCGCTTTTAATTTTTCTCCATCGTGTTTCAAAAATTCAAGAGTAATTGCTGGATTAAAATGGCGGAATGCCTCTTCTACCAAACGCACTCCACAAACGACACAATCATTTTTTACAAAAATACGGCCTTGTGTATTTTGTTGTGCTAAAAAAATTGCGTTCGTAGTTACATCAAACTCCGCCTTGTCTTCTTCTAAAGCTACACGCACGGCTCTTTGTATTTCTAAATCGGGAAGGTGTGGAATACCTGATGCATAAACTTGACGCTTAGTTTCTAAATCGTTGGCGGCATTTTTGCCTTTTTTGCTTTCGGACACTATGTTTAAGAAATTTGGAAACGGTTACGTAAATTTTTTACCACTGTGTAAATTTTTACGTTTCCTTTTCGCCACTCTATAAATTGCTTCAAAGTAACCGCAAGGTACGCTGCAGATAAAAGTGAACGGATTGACGCTAAAACTATTGGGAATGCATCCAAAAAGAGTGAATCTACCGTTTGAAAAAACGTAAGGGTTGCAAGATACAAAACAAAAACTACCAAAGATTGAAAGCCTACTCCAAAGTATTCGTGCGTAGGCTCGTACCGCCAAAGCCCCAATAGAAACCCTATAAACGTGGGACCCGAAATTAAAAACTTTTCTAACGGCGGCCAAATTTTTTCTTTAACATAAATTGCACGTACATCGGCTTTCGCCCATGCAACAAATTTATCTTTCACTGAATAAATTACACCCATTACGGCAGCGCTCAGTGGTGTTTTTTAGCTTTGCGCTTTTTGCCCTTTGCAGGCTTTTTGGCCTTTGCAGGTCCAAGAGTACGCGCTTTAAGCAACGCTTCTATAGGCTTATAGCGCTTATATATTTCACTTTTTGTATTACCGCCACTCGTATGCGAATCTTCTTGGAGGATTAAACTAACCATACTTAACGCAGTTCTTTTGTCGTGTGTTTGCGCATTTCTATCTGCTCCTGCTTTAAGAAGAATTTTTACTGTACTTAAGTGACCTGCCTGTGCTGCGAGCATAAGCGCTGTGACACCGTTATAATCTGTAGAATGTACGCTTACCTTTTTACTGAGTAAAAATGCAATAACTTTATCTTCGCCATGGTAAGAAGCACGCATAAGCACAGTGCGTCCCTGCCGCGTAGAAGCGTTTAAATCCGCGCCTTTCGACGCTAAAAATTTAAGTACTTTGAGGTGGCCGTTATCGGCGGCGCCCATAGCTGCAGTCCATCCGCCTGAGCTTGCTTTATTGACATCGGCTTTTAAATCAACCAGAGCTTTTACTGCGAGTAAATTACCATTACTTGCGGCAATTCCCAAAAAATGCCCTGCATAATTACCGCCGTTGGGGTTTGCACCTGCTTTAACCGCAGCCCTAATCCGTTTTGCGTCGTTTGCGTAAACCGCAGACTCCAATTCTTCTTGAGGGTTTGATTGCTGTGCAAAAATCGCGTAAGGAGAAATGAAAAACGTACATAACACAAGTTTCTTGACCATGGCGCAGCTTAGCGGCATGCGACAGGCTTACAATAAAAAAATAGTCTAATGCCAAGTTTTTTACAAAACACCAACACAATAAACGCCTCCCCCCCCCGCTATATTGGCCGTGAGCTTTCGTGGCTAAAATTTAACGAGCGCGTCCTTTTAGAAACAGAAAATACCGACAATCCACTTTTAGAAAAAATCCGTTTTTTTGTAATTAGCCAATCCAATTTGGATGAATTTTTCATGGTACGCGTCCCTACTGTTAAACAAAAAATTTTTGTAAATGGTGCGGACGAAAATGCTGCAGAGACGATGTCGCAAATACACGCCGCAGTCCATGGATATTACCAGAGGGCAACGCAAATTATAGAAAACGAATTCCATAACCCTTTACAAAAAATTGGCATAAATATAGTCCATCCAAAAACACTAAAGAAGCATGAGATAAAATCCTTAGGCCGATTTTTTTCGCGAGAGGTATTCCCCATACTTACGCCGCTTGCCATCGACGAAGAACGGCTATTTCCCCACCTTGCAAACTTAGGTTTTTACCTTGCAATTTTGCTCCAACGCAAAAAGAAAAAATCTTCTGAAAAATTTCTTGCTCTGTTGCAAATTCCTCCTTCGCTACCTAAAATTATTCGTGTGCCAGAAAGTAGCAAGGCAGATGTATACGTACACGCGGATAAATTTCTTAAGTTCTTTTTACCCAAACTTTTTAAAGGGTTTAAAATCAGCGATTCGTATACTTTTCGTTTGACACGCGACGCAGACCTTAGCCTCGAAGAGGAAGACAGCGAAAGTATTCTTAATTCTGTTCAAGGCGAATTAAGCCAAAGAGGGAAAGGAAAGGTAGTACGGTTAGAACTCGATAGCCATATACCCGATTTTCTCCATCTACTTTTAAAAAATGCACTCGATGTAGAAGATATCGATATATACTGTGTTCCTAGCCTTTTTGCATTTTACGCGCACAAAGACCTTCTCCACAACAAAACCTTGCAAACCAAGGCATTTACCCCATTTTTTCCAAAACGTGTTTTTTCGTACGAAAACGCAGATTCTTTTTTTGCGGCAATACGCCGTGGCGATATTTTGCTCCACCATCCGTTCGATACTTTTACGCACGTAGAAGACTTTATTGCATACGCTGCAAGCGATACTGCTGTTATAGGAATTAAAATGACGCTCTACCGCACGGGCGATAATTCGCGCATTGTTGAATCTTTAATCCGCGCAGCGCAAAATGGAAAAGCAGTCACTGCGCTTGTCGAGTTGCGTGCACGTTTTGACGAAGCGACTAATATCGAATGGGCCAAACAAATGGAAAAATCGGGAGTGCATGTGGTTTATGGCCTCGTCGATTTTAAAACACACTGCAAAATGACGCTTGTTGTCCGTAAAGAAGGTACAAAGGTTATGCGGTACGTACACCTTTCGACTGGAAACTACAACGCTGCGACGGCGCACATCTACACGGATATTGGAATTTTAACCGCAAACAAAAGCTTTGCGCGTGACGTTGTGCACCTTTTTAATTCACTTACGGGATTTTCAAAACTGGGGACTTTACGCAAAATATCCGCAGCGCCTGGAAACCTTAAAAAACAAGTTATCGAAATTATTCGCCGCGAAAAAGAAAACGCATTATCTGGAAACAAAGCGCACATTACCGCTAAAATGAATTCTCTTGTCGATAGCGACGTTGTCGATGAGCTTTACGCCGCGTCTTGTTCAGGGGTTAAAATTGAACTTATTATCCGAGGAATTTGTGTACTACGCCCACAGGTAAAAGGTCTTTCGGAAAATATAACCGTACGCAGCATTGTAGGCCGTTTTTTAGAACATTCGCGGATCCTTATCGCACACAATAAAGGCGAAAATGAGGTCTACCTTACAAGCGCAGATTGGATGCCTCGCAACTTTTTACGCCGCATCGAAATCATGTTTCCCGTCGAAAACAAAATACTCAAAGAAAAAATTGTGCACAACATTATTCCGCTTTACATGGACGATAATACAAACGCGTACTTCCTCCAAAGCGATGGAACGTATGTAAAAGTAGAGAAAAAAATACCGCGTATAAATGCACAGGAATCTCTTTTAAAAGAAGAAGGTATTACTCAATAGCACTTGTAGCTATGGAAAAACATTGCTTCACGGCACCTCGGTAAGTTGAAACGGGGGGAGTCCCGTGTAAATGGCGTGCGTGGTCTCTTCGGTTAATCCCACCCCGCTAAAAACACGGATGCCGGGTGCATAGATGTTGCGGTCGGCTAAGTATACCTTGCCGTTCGAGTGCAAAAGAAAATTAGAAAAATAACCGCCGTTCGTCGAAGACAAACTGGCCGCGACATGAGTCACCGTATGCGTCGTGCTATCGAAAAGCGCAAGAACACTGTCACGGCTCAAATTGTTCCCCAAAAGAACCCCGCTGCCATCGCCACGGATTTCACAATCGGAAATTTCAAACCCCGCTTGCGCCTCGGTAATGGGTGGAGTGAGTAGCGCATCGGTAGTGAGGTCGTACTCCAAGCATGCGCCGTCGAGTGCTGCGTCAAAATAAAATTTTGCGGGGGCGGCAAAAATGAGCGAGTTACGTGCCGCGTTATGGTGCAGGCGTGAAACGGGGTTTGAATGCGTAAGAAGGGTCGATTTCAAAAGGGAAAAATTGGTGGCGTCAATTTTCAAAAGATAACTATCCCCCCAGGGCGGCCATGTCGCATCGGTGGCGGTGCGGTTTAACCGTTGCAGCGTTACATAAAGCGCACCCGCAACGTACGCGACGGCAAAAACTTCCGCGTAACCATCACCGTCCGCGAAGGACGACAAGTCAACCGTTGCCACTAAGTTTCCGTTGCTGCGGTTTAATATTTGTATGCTGTTACGGTTGTAGAGTGTGAGAGCCATCTGCCCCGACGGCATAAACGCCAAGTCTTGCGGATTTGCTTGCACCCCCACCGATTTTTCGTACGCGGTTAAGTAGTCGGTGGTGTTCTGCAGTTTACGGAGCGCATCGGAACCCAAACGCTGCACAACGTACGTGGCTTGATCGAGCGCGTTGTAATACGCAAGCGAGTCGTTAAAGAGAGGCACAATGTCCCGCGACACTTTGTACGTGGTGGGATGAACGGCGCTCAAAAACCCCGTCGAAAAATCGGAACCCACAGCAAGGATAACACCGCTTGCCGGCGCGTCGGGTTTTGGTGGCCGCGAAAAATCTGCACAGGAGAATAGAAAAAGAGAGAGCGACAATAATATGCTTATTTTGTGCGCTACGCGCACAAATTTGAAAAAGAGTTTCCCCTCCCTACACCGTGGGGAGGGGGGTAGGGGGTGGGGCTTTACCATGTTGCCATCCATTTGAATACGAAATACCTTCCGGGGACTGTATACCCAATTAAATCGACCTCAGTGTTATCGAATATATTTTTCGCGGTAAAAGTTAAAGTGTGCTTTGCTGCACGCACAAATGAATACTCAACGCCTAAATCCACGAGAGTCTTCGAGGGAAGGTAATACGCGTAGCTGTTGTACCGGTCACGAAAAACTGCGCCTCGGTAATCTAAAGAAGCCAAGAAGCGTAATGAACGATACGTCCACGCTGCGCTTATGTACGCGTGGTGGCGGGGACGGAATGGTAAATACTTATCTTGGTAGTAGGGAATTTTTCCATAGTCCTTTGCATCAAGGTACGAGTACCGCAACGAAAACATAAACACCTCCGGTTTATCAAAGAGCAGTTCGTTTTCAACTCCCCAAATTTGTGCGCTCGATGCATTGACTGCAATGAGTGTGCGCGACGAATTTTGCGTGAAGATGATATAGTCGTGTGCGCCGGTGACGTACCCTTCGCTACGCAGCGAGCATGTAAAACCCCAAACACACCCAAAACTGCTTTTTACACCTGCGGCGTTGGTGATGGCGTTTTCGCTTTTTAATTTTTCAGAGGCGGTGACAAACACGTTGTCGCCAAAGCGTTCATAGAGCGACGGATCCCGATACGCACTTGAGGCTTGCGCGTAGAGTTCCAAAATTTCGTCACTAAAATTTTTGTTTTGGAAAAAAGAAAGGCACGCAAGAGGTCTTAGGGTAAAAATTCCGGATGCGTTAAGTCCCGTACCGTAAAAATATTTATCCCCCGTGCCATAAAACGCGCCTGCGGATGCATTGTCCTCGTTCGCACTCAATCCCCCTTGCGCTGCCAAACGCACGTAGCGTATATCGTACGAAAAAGATGTGGCAGCATCGGCGCGTTTTCGTTCGGCAATTTTATTTTCGTTCAAAAATAAAAACTGCGTACTTCCCCGGATGTTGAAAGAGGCATCGAAACTTTCTAAACCGATTGCATACGAAACGCCTGCCAACGCCTGTGGTGCAAATGACTCCTGCGAGCGGGAAAAAAAAAGTTCGGTTTTTGGATCGTCGATGCGTGTTTTCTCCAGCGTTGTGGAAACGAACGAAGATAATTTTTGCGCATCCCCAATCTTGCGCTCGAGAGTCAGTGCTACCGAGGCGCGGGTGTCTACTTTACGCACGGCTGAAAGCGGCGCACTCGCCACGCCGGGAAGTCCGCGGTTGGCATGGCTTATATCCAAAAGAGCTTTGATGGTCCACGCGTGTATTTTAGCGTCCATAAAACCGGTATAGCCAAAGCGGCTAAAATCTTCGTTGGTGCGGTAGAGTATTTTATCGTCGGCTAAATTTTCACTCGTTCCATTGTCGCTTTTATAGCGGTAATAGTTTTGGCTATTTTCTGCGCTCGCAAAGTGTAACCCCAACCTGCTCACCCGCGCCAGCGAAAGCGAAGAGCCCAAAAGAGACGTCAAACGTAACTCGGTTAAATACTCAGGAGTATCTCCTTTAGAGCGGCGCACGCGAAAATCCATCGCACCGCCGAAATTGGTTGCGGGTAAATGCGATGGTACAAACGACGGGAAAATATCGACCGACTGAAAAAGCGCAAGCGGCAATATTTCTAAATTGAGCGGCGCGTTGTACGGCTTGGGGAGAGGCACGCCTTCTAAAAAAAATTCCACTTGATCGGGGTTGGAGCCACGGATCCCCAAAATACTTTGTGTCCCCGGTGCGCCGGCACGGTTCACTTCAACGCCGGTTTGCCGCTGCAATACATCGGACGTTCTATCCGAAAGCGAGGCGTCGGTAGAATCTTCGAGAGGAATGACGCGGTAGTTTCCGGCGGTTTTATTTTCCCCGTGCGAAATAAGGCGGATAGGTGTTTTAATTTTTTTGGCGGGGACATCTTCGGCGTAGATTGCGTTCAATAACCCCAACGCCACCAACATTACAGAGACACACGTTAAGACGCGCTGTAGCGCGTCTCTGCAAGGTGTGTCTCTACCAACCCAACCAAAAAAAATTCTACGGAACAACGTGCCGCGCCAAGACACCGTCAATATCGGGCCCGTTCGATATCGCCTCGTGCGGATAAAGAGCGCTGGTATCGGGGTTAATAAGGCTACGCGCCGCTTGGAGCTTTATGTACTTAAAGCCGTTGGTGACAATATTGTTCAACACAGTTGCAGTACAGGTGGCGGCATCGGTCGTCAAATTATCTAAATCGAATCCATCGCCGCCGCCCTTGAGGTCGGTGCGCGAATACATCAGCACCGGTGGCGTTGCAGTGTTGTAATATTCGGTGGTCTTGGTGGCGAATAAATCGTCGTAGCTCATGGGGTTGGTGTCTTTGTTCCACGCCGTCGGGGATTTTCCCGCAAAGTGTATCCATGCCTCTGGCCACTTGGAGTAGGCATTTTTATCCCCCGTCAAGCTTCCGTTTTGGAAATCGGCCAAGCTATCGCTTCCTTTTTTGCCTTTGTATTCCACAGGCCATCCGCAATAGTCGGTGTTGTTTTGGCTGACGCTCACAATAATCAAATCCATAAAACGCGTGCCGTATGTACCCGCATACTCAAAGGCATTTTCGTACACGATGAAATCCAACCCTGGAACATTTTTTACTGTCCCACCCTGCCAGTCGAGAATGAGCGTTGCGTATTTACCACCGTCGGCGGTGCTTTCAGAGATTGAATAGACATCGAATGAACCAGAGCCCCAGCCTGCGCCTTTGACGCCGCTTGTCACTTTGGTTGGGTCGCTAAACGACGATTGGCAGCCGTCGCCGGTGTGGCCGTTGCACGGAGCGTCGACGACTCCCGTCGCCAGTTGCGCGTTCAAGGTGGATGTCCCCCCACCCCCGCCTCCGCCACCTGGATTGGTTGTGGCAGGTGTTTCTCCTGCGATTTCTTCTTTGTTGATTTGCGCACAATGCGCGATGAGCGTTGCCATAAAGACAAGCGCGATTTGTTGTATTTTCATACAGCCCCCTTAGGAGCCCGCTTGCCACCGAAATGGAAAATATTTTTCGAGCGGCGTTTCGCCTCATGCCCGTGTCCTCGGGGCATATCGGCAAGAGTTCCCGGCTAAAGGCATCATAAACACCCCCGTTAGGGGGTGTTTATGATAACTATTACGGTTGCGGGTCAGCGCTGGATTTTCACCAGTAGGGGAGTGTTTAAAAAGTCACGAACCGTGCTGCACAGGCACGGCTACAAAGCGAAAACAGCTACGAGATTTGGCTTTACAAATCTCGTAGCGCTCGGCGTACGCGTTTTCGCGTCGTAGGTGATTTTTTAAACACTCCCCAGACTTCCTCTTTGTGAGCGGCTTAGGGCAGCCCACATTGCAAAGCATAGCTCTGAGATAGTATGTCAACCGGAATGGTTTTCTCATAGCTGCGCGAGTTGGCGCACAGGTTCGCACGCCCAGGGGGCACAGCAAATAAGAATAAAACTTGACCGCTAAAAAGTAAATAAAAAGACTCATTTTGTGCCTACAATTAAGCGAATTGCTGGCAACAGGTTTTTCTTTTTTAGTAAAGAGAATGATGAACCAGTACATATCCATATAGAAAATGCTGATAAACACGCTAAATTTTGGCTTGAACCGGAAATAAAACTCGCAAGGTCAAATGGATATTCTGCAGTTGAACTCAATAAATTAAGAAAGCTAATTGAGGATAATCATCTTGAATTTAAGGAGGAATGGTATGAATTCTTTAACCACAATTGAAAAAACTAACTTAGCAAGCGATGTTTTCTGCGATGAGTTCTTGTTACACGTCACTCTTGAAGACGGTCGAAAAATAAGCGTGCCTTTAGAATGGTTTCCACGATTAGCGCATGCAACTGATGAAAAACGCAAAAATTGGCGCCTTATCGGTAAAGGCATTGGTATCCACTGGCCTGATATTGATGAAGATATTTCGATAGAAAGCCTACTAAAGTAGTTCCTCGTAGCCACGCACTTTAGTGCGTGGCTACGAGGAAACAAATTAAGAATCAATGGCAATATTTAATTGCAAAAGGATTTAGAGCTACAATTTCTATGGCTCAAATTCAAAATCATCGAGGTAGACATTGTAATTACCTGAACTACCTACCCTGAGTCGAATAGGATTCGCCGCATCAAAATCAGCAATAATTGATGTAAGATCAATTGTACACTTTCGCCATGCACCTGCTGTATTTATTTCACCTGTTGGCCCACCGTATGCACTACTATTACTAGCGATTATATCACTTGTTGTAATTGGGCCACAGCGACGTTGTCCAGTATTTGTACCATTAAAAGTAAATACAAGTGCTTTATCAGCGGTTCCTTTAACCCAGAAGACCAATTTAGTATTACCGCCCCTTGCATTTTTTAGGCTATTTGGAATATCAAATGCGGTTGAATTTCCACCAGGATTAGAACTGAAAAGTAAAGATTTTGTTCCTGTACGAGCGTCTGCGGACGAAACAGTTGCTCCAACAACACCAGTCCAACCCGTTGGCTGAACGCCGTCTGTTCCAGCTTCAAAGCCGCCATCTTGAATAGCAAAATTTTGTCCCCCCGTGCCGGTTGTCCACGTTGCGCTGTACGCCGACCCCAGCGCATTACCCGCCACGTCTTTGGCTCCTGTCGTCACGCAAGAGGCATAGCCCGTGCTTGCGGTTAAGCCGCTTAACGCATACGTAAAAGTTTTGTTGCCGTTGCTGGCAGTGGGTGTACCCGCAGAAACCGTTGCACCCGAACAGTTGGTGGCTTTTACGGTAAAGGCAGAGTTTACCGTGGCGACATCCATCGCTTCATCAAAAGTGACGCTCACCGAAGGGCTTAACGCAACGCCGGTTGCACCGTTGGCGGGGTTTGCGCTCGCGACGGTGGGTGGGGTTATGTCGGGTGCTGCCGTGGTGAAAGTACTTACAACATCACTTGCAAGGCTTATTAACGCCACGTCCTTAACTCCCGTTTTTATACACAAACTATACTGTGTGCTTGCGCTCAAAGTTCCCGAAGGGAAAGAAAACACTGTATTGAGTGTAGAAGGCGTAATTGCGCCTGTAATCGGTGTTGCCGCACACGATGCGCCCTGTACTAAGTAAAAATTTGTCGTGCTCACGCTGGAAACCTGCATCGACTCAGAAAAAGTGGCTGAGAGTGTCGATGAAACCGCAACGCCTGTTGCAGCGTTGGCGGGTACGGTGCTCGATACCGTCGGTGCCGTAACGTCACCAGCCCAGTTGTTGGCGCCGCAAGTGCCGTCTGCCGCGCTGCTTAAAATAAAATCGTTCGAGGTGTTGTTCGTGTCGACACCATTGGGCGCACGCGAAACCGATTTATTGCTACTCGGCGCTGGTCCCGTTGTACCTCCCTCACCCCAGTTAATTGAATTTGTACCCCATTGCGCCACATCACGGATGTTTGTATCGGTTGTCGCAGTGGGCTTCGTGCCGTCCACAGTGAGTACAACACCCGCTGCTGAGTTGCTCAGTCCTGTAATGGTACCCAACCCAACTTGTGTTGTTCCACCACAGGCAATCGACGAAGCCAATACAGTGTAATAGCCGTTTGCAGGAATACTGCCACTGAGCGTTACCGACTGGCTGGGAGCACTTCCGGCAGCTTTATACCAAAGCGTTGCATTTTTTAGAGAAATTGCGCTCGCCGTTGTATTGTAAAGTTCGATAAACTCTGCACTGGCCCCCGAAGGGGCTGCATGCACCTCGTTGATGACCACTTGCCCCGTTGTAAAGGAGGCAGGTGGCAAGAAACCGGTGAACGCAGCATTGTTTGTCGTTAAAGCGGCATTATCGGCTTGGCGTTTCACGTTGGTGACAGTCACCGTGTACGTTGTCCCCGTGGTTTGCGCAGATGTCGTGAGCGTTGCTGTAACCCCCGAAACAGAAACTGCCGAAATGGTAAGGCCATTATCCGCAGTGTAATTGCCTGCCGTTTGCGCTGCCGCATCGGGGAGATTGTTGAAAGTCAATTTCACCTCGGTTGTGCTTGTGGACGACGCTCCCGATACGTTAAAAGTTCCCCCCGTCCATTCTTTCACAGTGCCGACGGAGCTATCCACGTAAAGTTGGTAATCCGTGCTATACTGCGACACCACTGTCGTCACTTCAATGTCTTGTCCTTGGACAAAATTCGTCAGTTTTCCCGAACCGTCCATTTCACGGATGGTGAGCGTGTTGCCGCCATACGTGATGACATGGTTATACCCCCCACCGGCCAAGGTTGTCGATTTCGTTGTCAGCGTACCCGCGACTTTAACGAGTTCTGCCTCGTAGTCGTCGTTATTCACCACCCCACTGATGGTTTGTGCTGCAAGTGTTGAGCCGGCGTTCGTCTTCTTGATGGCGGTAATCGTTTTAACTTGTTGTAAGTTATTGTAATCATCGCGCTCGTCGACGGTTAAACAAACAACATCGCCCACTTGAAGCCCCAACGCCGATGCCTTATGCGCAGTATCGCGTATTAACACAGCAGGGCCTGTGGCTCCCGAAGCTTGCACGTAAAAATAGCTATCTTTATCGATAGCGGTGACGGTTAAATTGGGTACAGAAAGGTTTAAGCCTGGGGCGCCGTTCGCAGCACTTCTTACATCTGCCATCGTATTTATACCAGAAGAACAATCCGAACCAAATTCCCCCGAGAGAGGAGAAAACGTGGTGCCCGTGGTAAATGTGCTAGAATACTGCGCTGCCATTTGCGTGCCACCCGTGTTCTTAACCGCTGTCGTGATGCGGATATAGTACTGCGCCGATACCGTCCACAGGCTTGCTGCACGCACGGTGATTTGCGTACCCGACTGCTGCACGCTTTGATCCATTGGCACACAGGTTGAAAAGCTGCTATCCGTCGCTACTTGGATTGACCCTGTACACGTTGTATTCGTGGTCAGCGTGACCGACGATACATCGACTTGCGTGTTAAAAGTAATCTTTATGGTTGCATCTGTGTAAACCCCTGTTGCGTTATTGGCAGGCGTTATTGTGTTCACCTGTGGCGCACTACTCACCTCCCCCGTCCCCACAATGCCGCTATCGGTTTTCGCTTTGTCGGCACGCCCCCCACAGTATACCCCTACGAAAAAGGTAAAGAGCAAAAGCGTAGTTAGTTTTATTGAGTGGCGCATAACAACCTCGTTGGTATAATTCTTCCTTATATAATACTTTGTTGGCAGAGTACAAGGCCAAAAAGTATAACTTTACAACTTTTGGTTGACCGGCTTACTCGCTTCTAAACGTATATATATCAATACAATGGCTTTTGCCATGGAGGATTATGAAAAAAATTAAACTTACTCTTGCCTTTTTGGCAATGGGGCTTTTCACAGCACCCGCTTTCTCGATATTTCAATTAGGGGTACAGGGCAACTACCAGTCTGTTTCGTACGAGCAAGGCTCATCAAACCCAAAAACAAAGTATGCTGGTACTGGCTTTGGTGGCTTCGCACGCTTTACTGTTGGCTTGCCAATGCTTGTCACCTTTGGCGCTGGCCCTTATTTTGATTACGCTTCCCTTTCAGGCGGCCCATCGGCATCACCTTCAACGAAACATTTACGCGCAGGTGGAGAGCTTGTTGTCTATGCGGATATTATTGGTAATTTGATTTCACTCACACCGTATGTCCGTTTTGGTTATGGATATGAAGGTAATACTGCTAAAACAGAGTACATGGCAAGCGGAGTTTCTAAAACAGATGATGCTGTCTATTATGGCTTGGGCGGGCATACTATTTTTGGCTTAACGTATAAAATAATACCAACATTGTATGTCTTTGCTGAAGGCGGTATCCAGTGGGCATCATTGAAGGCCGCAATTCCCGATACAATGAAAAACGCAGGTGTTTCTGCTGCTGACATGAACTCCAGCGGCTGGCGTATATCTCTTGGCGCAATGCTCTGGCTCTAAAATTTTTTTTTCATTTTTGTGCGCTTAGCGCACAAAAATGAAAAACTAATTCATGAAATTCTACCTACACGCAGAAAATCCTGAACCGCGTCTCGTTAGAAAGCTTGTTCAACTCCTCAAAAATAAAGGGCTCTTGGTTTTGCCCACAGACACCGTCTATGCATTTGTAACCCTCGCACAAAATAAAGAAAGCGTTACGCAAATACAGCGTATCAAGGAGTTGCCCAAAAATAAAGCGCTCACCCTCTATTGCCGCGATTTTTCGCAAATGAGCACATACGTGCGTTCGCAGGGTAACCAAGTGTTTCGTTTCCTCAAAGAAATCCTTCCCGGCCCATACACCCTCATTTTTGACGCGGCCAAAAGCCTACCCCACTACACAGTCACAAAACAAAACTCGGTGGGAATCCGCATAGTTGAACATCCCCTCATTGCCGCTGTTTTAAACGAGCTCGATTTACCGCTTTTGGGAAGTTCGCTCGACATGCCCCCCGAAAATATGCACGATTTTGAAAGCCTTGCGGAGCGCTACGAAAGCCGCGTCGACGCCGTGGTGCATTGCGGCCAAATTGGCGGCGTGTACTCGACCATTATCGACGTGCGAACATGGCCACCCACGCTTGTGCGCGAAGGTTTGGGGATTCACCCCGAAGGAGTATTCCATAATTGAAAACCCAAAATACTTTACAACAGGCACCACACGCCGAAATACACACATGGCACAATTAACCCGCTTTTCTGCAAACAAAACTTGGATGAACTGGCAATCGCTGGATAGGGCGCACGAGCTCGATACGCTTATGCACGCCGGAGGTAAAAAATGGCCTGCAGCTTTTTCCACAGAATACATGAAAGCCGACGCGCTCGGTCCCATTGAAAAATGGGCTGCCGAGCTTAGGCAAATCGACATACACAATTTAATCGTCATTGGTATCGGCGGATCTTCCCTGGGGGGTATCGCGCTTAAAGCGCTCACCGTACCCCATTCGGATAGGCTCATTTTTTGGGAAGGCCCCCACCCCATGTCGATGCAACACATCGCGCAAATCGCCGAAAAAAAACAAGCTGCGGTGCTGGTTGTTTCTAAATCGGGTACAACCCTCGAAACCCGCGCAAACCTTTCGCTCTTACGCCAATTTTTCCCGGGGCTTCCCGAATTTTTTGTCACGAGTGAAATAGGCCAAGTTAAAGATTTAGGCGCAAACGAAAAAAATACATTCCTTATACCCAAACCCCTGGGAGGACGCTTTAGCATTGTTTCCCCCGTAGGTATGATGCCCGCACTCTTCGTCGATTATAACGTGAAAGCATTTTTAACCGCCTTCGCCGAAGCAAACGCCGAATGGGAACTTGCAATCCCCGTCGCAGAAAACGTCGCGAAGCAAACAGCGATACACTTTTACAATTTATTCGCCGCACGCTTTACCGGCGTAGCGTTTTGGGTATACGCCGCTGACCTTGTTCCTTGGGGACGCTGGCTTGTGCAACTTTGGGCAGAATCTTTGGGGAAAAAACCGCACATCGCAGCGCTCCCCATGGTTGTCCAAGGACCAGAAGACCAACACTCGCTATTGCAGTATTTTATGGAAGCGTCGAATAACCACTTGCACTGCTTTATCCACACCGAAAGCTACGGAAGCCGCGACACGCTTGTTCCCCCCGATATGCGTGGCGACTATGCAGATAAATCGCTTAGCCAAATTTTAACCGCGCAAATGCGTAGCATCGAAGCTGCCCTTTCTGCAAAAGAGCGCCCCGTGGCAGAATATATTTTAGGCGACATCGGCGAAGCACAAATGGCGCGTTGGTTTTGCTTTTGGATGCATGTTGTTTCGTACTTGGGCTACCTGTGGGAGGTAAACCCGTTCGACCAACCCGGCGTCGAGGCAGGTAAAATAATTTGTAAAAAATTGTTACGCGGTGAACGTGTCGATGAAGCGGTACACCCTGTATTCGATTTATAAAAGCCTCCACTCGACTAATACGCAAAGCCTCTAATGGATATCCTCGACAGGTACATTTTCAAATCGTTCCTTAAAACCTTTGTAGGGACACTCTTACTCCTTTTTGGCCTTGCAGTCATCGTTAAAATAATCGACTCGCTTAAAATGTTTGCGGGTAACACACACGGTACGTGGCTTCTTGTACAGTATTATACCGTCGTAAGCCCATCGTTCGTGACGTTTATCGTTCCTCCTGCGCTCATGTTTGCCATAGCGTTCACCATTGCACAATTCAACCGCCATTTTGAACTAACGGTAATTATGGCTGCAGGGCGTTCTTTCAAGCGTATTTTACGCCCGCTTTTCATTTTTTCTATTTTCCTTTCGGTTGCGTTTTTTTTTGTTTAACGAGTACGTGGCGTATCCTTCTGCGTATAAAGCAGTCGATATTAGCTATATCTTGCGTGACAAGGGGCCTGCGGCGAGGCTTAAAAAATACACGTATAGCGACGATTTAACCTTGCGCTTCGATAACCGGTATTACACAATTGGTTATGGTGCGTGGTACGAAAACACTCTCATGGGCTTCCATTTACTCGAACTCAATTCCGAAGGAATCGTATCACGGATGGTTGACGCCGATAAAGCAATTTCTGCTGATGGAAAATCTCACCTATGGAATTTTGTAAACGCCAGAATGTCCCTTTTCAATTCGCAAGGGGCGTACCTTGAAACAAAAACGTATACAAATCTTTTTCTTCCTCTTCCCGAAACAATGAAATCTTTTCGTAATTTCTATATCGACCGTGATTCAGAAGAACGCTCTATTTTTTATGTATATGATTTATACCAAAAGCGCAAAGAATTGGGGGGAGAGTATGCGGTATTTCTCACAGAATTTTTTTGGCATGCGGGTTATCCTCTTATTTGTTTTTTTATTGTTTTCTTAGGCGGGATGGTAGGCGGCCGTCTTAAAAAAGGTAATGCTGCAACGAGCATCGCTGTTTCGATGATTTTTACCATTATCTATTTTTTCTTGATGTATTTCGGTACTGCTTTTGGTGAAAGTGGTACGATACACCCCCTAATTGCGGGAAACCTTGCCAACATTATCGCTGCAATCGCTTCACTTTCCATCCATTACCGCATGGATTATTGAACTGGATTTTCAATAGTTCCCTTAACCATTGCATTGGTGTGCCAACGCAAAAGAGCAGGATAGGCAAATATTTTTTCTTGCTGTTTTTTTTCTACGGGAAAACTTTTCTCCAAAACATAAAGCGAGCGCTTATCTTTCCATGCGTACTTTCTACCGTTCACGTTTAAAGGATATACACCAGAATCGTGAATCCACAAGGTAGAATTATACCCAAATGCATAAGAAGTATCATCCGTCCGCGCTAAAAGATTTCTCCCCCCTAATGCAAGATATTCTGTATTCGACAAAGAATATGAAAACAATGTTGGAAAAATATCTTTATGCGAACCTACGCGTAAAGGTGCATACTTAAGCTCGGTATGCTGTTGAACCTCTGGTGGTACATAAAGATAAAATGGAACCGCCCTATCTAAAGCTAACTCCTGAGGGAGGTATGCTTTTACTCGACGCAGCGAATGGTCCCCTGTAGCAGCGATGAGTGTTTTCTTTCTTAAAGGGTGACTTTTTAACTTGTTGGATAAATTGTCCAAATGCGTCAGATGCATACTGGAATGTACGCAAAATTTGTAACTTTTCTTCTTCGCTTCCTTCGATGTGCGCCTTTACCTCTTCCGTTATTTTTACAGGGTATGGGGTATAATGTTTTGGTACAACGTACGGTGGATGGTTTGTCACTGTTAAAACAACGAGGAAAAGCGGTTCTCTGGATTCTTCAAGTAGTTGAAAAGATAACCGGTACGCATATTCATCCGGCAAACCCCAAGGTGTTAATTCTTTTTTCGACTCGGGATAAAATTTCATGAGTGTATTTTGGTCAAAAACTTTGTCTACCCCTTGGAGCGGCAAATAATTTGCCAAATTACGCCACATTAAATTGCCGGGGGATATAAAAATTACTTGGTAGCCTCGACTCTTAAAAACTTTGAAAGGAGTATCTTTGAGTACGACTTTTTGTGCTGAATTATGGCTAATGTTATGCGAAGTACTGTTAAAAAAAAGTGCCGCCAAAGATGGTGCAGTACCATTATCTTCGGAAACAAACCGTTCAAAGACGAAATCTTTCTGGAAAGCATCTCTTAAACTCCCCAAAAGATTATTTTCTGGAAATTTATCTAACACAAGAACATTACTCCCAAAACTTTCCATAAAATTGAAAACAACATGCGGCGGATTTTTAGCAAGCCACAAATTTTTCTTCGTTCGTTTATAAAGTGAAGCGATATCCAATTTTTTTAAGAAGTGATTCTTTCTCAGAATTTTTGACTACAATAAAATCACGATCATCTTTATAATCTTGAATCGCCCATCCCAACGCCATAATAGCATTAGGAGTTAAGCGGTTCAGGACTCCGTCTTGTGGCATGGGTGCAGTATCGCGATCAAAAGGAAAGAGTCCAAAACTACCACGTGCTAAAGAGAAAAGGAGCAACACAACAAAGATAGAGACTACAATATTTTTGGTGATCTTTTCGCGAGAGCTGTACGGCACATCAATATTTTTTACTCGCCCCAGTAAATAACCTACAAACGATAAAATTACCGTTGCAAAAAACACCCAAACAATAGGATAATCATCCCACATATTGATAAGAACAGCTTTTGTATCATCGTTTATTATTCCAAAGGCAAATATATCGATATGTGTATGGTATGTTTGGTAGTAAAAATAATTTGCTATTGTTAAAAAAATAACGAAAAAAGAAATTATACCACTTAAAAAAGGAATCGCTCTAACTAAAATAGCACGCCACCTCTTCCATGGAATTAGTGACAGAACTCCAAAAAGCAAAAGTACAAGCCCCACCGAAGCTGCTATGCGTAAATCGTAACGAAGCCCCGTTAACCACAACGTAAGAAAATCGTCACGAGAGACGTGTGTAGCATCTTTTACAAAAGCAACATACATTGCAAAACGCGCAATACTAAAAATTACGATATACCAAGGTAATTGTAAAAACACAGGAACAAGTAATGGTTGTATTTTTTTCAATCCACCCGCCATTTTATCCCAGTGCATCCCTAAGAAGCAAAAATTTTTCGGGTAAGTCGATTGAACAGGTAAGTTTTTTTTTAAGGAACGGGTGCGTAAAGGTAAGCGAACGTGCGACGAGCATCATGCCGCCTGAAAAAATTTTTTGCTGCGTTGCTTTCGGCAATTTATAAAGTTTTATTTTTTCAACGTCTTTACCGTAAAGCGTATCGCCAATAATAGGGGCATTAAAGTACGCACACGTCGTGCGTATTTGGTGCGTACGCCCCGTAATAAGTTTAATTTTTAGGCGTGTTGCATGTTTTAACGGCTCTTCTTCTTCGATGAGAAGTTCTGCACTACGTGCACGCTTTACGCGCTCTGGAATATTTTCTCCAAAACGCATTTTTTTTCTGTCGTGGATGTCGCGCCAAATAAATCCCGACACATCTTTGGGAAGCGTAACTTTTCCCCAAACAAGCGCTTCGTACGTTTTTGAAATTTTTCGTTCGGCGAAAGCTTCAGAAAGCCTTTCGCGCGCACCTTCTGTTTTTGCGATGAGCATCACGCCTTCGGTCTCCCTATCGAGGCGATGCACAATCCCTGGCCTGTCTTTACTCGGCGAAAGTGTATCGATATTGTGGAGGAGAGCATGCACCAAAGTATCATCAGCCGTTCCCGCCCCCGGGTGGACTGTCATCCCCTGCGGCTTATGCACGACGGCTAAATATTTATCTTCGTACAAAACAGGAATTTTAAGTTTCAGCGGCTTTAGCGCCACCTCTTTGGCCGAAGGTAGGTGGATTTCTATCGCGACGGGTTCTTTGGCTTTATACGATGGCTTTGTTTTTGCCGCACCTAACCCTAAAAGGTTACCCTCTTCAATAAGCGATTGTATACGCGAACGAGACAAACCTTCTCCTTTTTCGTTCAAAGCGTCGAAAAGAAATTTATCAAGCCTTATACCCGCAGGTAACGTTAAGCTAATTTTACGTAATTCCATTTAGGATTTTCCAAAGTCTCGCCAAAGTTTCTTAAAAAAAATTTTCTACAACTTCGACACGCTGTATAGAGTTTTTGGTAAAGATAAATAGTAAATGAATGTACATTTTTACTATATTTTTTAAAATGCCCAGACTATGCCTGAAAGACCTATCGTACTTTCCGATAAAATTTTGGATGCCGTTGAAAAAGTTGTCGCCTCAAACGAGCGCCTTATTGTTAAAGCGTACGGATTTATTCCTGTTACCGAGTTTTTTATGCGCCATTTTATCAAACGTGTCCTCACGCAATTTTCAAGGCCAGAGCTTGCCTCTGCAATTGCGATGCTTATTAAAGAGCTTACAGTCAACGCGGCAAAAGCGAATTTTAAACGACTACTTTTTCTTGAAAATAATCTCGATGTTAAAAATCCGGCTGATTACGAACGCGGTATGCGCCTTTTCCGTGAGGCAATTAGCGAAACCATGCCTTTTGAGTACGGGACAAAAGCGAAACAGGCAAGCCTTAACGTGCAAACCGTATTCGATTTTGATGCCGATCGCATCATCATCGAAGTCAAAAACAATCTAGCCATGTCTAAAATAGAAGAGATGCGGGTGCGCGAAAAACTACGCCAAGCAATGGATTGTAAAGATATCTCCGAGTTTATGATGGAAAACGTCGATGAAACAGAGGGTGCGGGGTTAGGTATAATTTTAAGCCTTATGGCGCTTAAATCTTCGTCAATCGATCCGCATGCGCTGTCTATTTCGACAGACTTCAAAAACGAAACCATCGCACGTGTTGAAATTCCTTTGCACGAAAATTACATCCCTAAAAGGTTACGCCCGCACGACGTAGTGGCAAGTGTTTAAGGAGCATCATGCGCCAATTCCAATAGCAGAATACACTTGACGAACGGCCGCCCCCATGGGATTATGTCTCATCTTTCATGGCAGAATATAGTGCCTCATTTATCCGTAGGTTCCGATTTTTTTTTGTTGCGCTCGGAATAATTTTTGCTGCGTCCGTTGCGTATGCAGTTTTTGCCCCCGCACTGGGGATTAGGCAAAACCAAGCTGACGAAGAATTCCAAAAAGGTTGGCTTCTTTTTCAAGACCGCAAATTTGACGCGGCTGTAGAAAAACTTTCAGAAGCGTTACGCATAAATCCGCAGTTCCATTGGGCACGCCGCTTTCTTGCAGAAGCATATTATTTTTCAGGACAATTGAGCGACGCCCTCGATGAATACGAAGCATTAGCGCGTACAATGCCGCACGACCTTACTCTTAAAAATCGCATTGAAGCGCTCTCTTCAGTGGATGAAAACCAAACGGTGAAAGCAACAGAGTTCTTGCGCGTATTGCCGCGCACGCAAGGCTACCGCTACAACCGGCCAACATTTGTAGGGTTAATTAACCCCGACAGATTCGCCGTACTTTCGCTCGGGAATTTTGATATTGGAAGCATGGTATCGTACTCTGCACAAGGCGAGCCTGTTGAAAACCAACACCGTATTTCTGGAAAACTTGGCTACCCAATGGCGTTTGCGCAAAACGAAGATGAAGTTTGGATTTCAGATTTTAAAGAGGATAAAATACACCGGCTTAAGAAAAAGGCTCCCCTCTTCTTCTCATACTTTTTTAATCCAAAAGCAATTGGAAAATCGGGCAGCGGACAGTTAGAATTTCGCGCACCCGCAGGGTTATGCCACCGCAAGGGAGAATTTATCGTCGCCGATTCAGAAAACAATCGGCTCCAGCGTATTGCAGACAACGGCGCCTTTATTGCAGAAATCCAAAGGCCACAGGATGTAGATAGTTTGGTATCGCCTTTTGGCGTGTGGTGTAACGAAGACGCGATTTGGATTACCGAACCCACCGCTGGACGCGTTACACACTTCGACCGCTACGGCAGTATTGTCGCAGAATATTCTCCCCGCGAACTTAAAAAGCCACGCCACATTGAATGGGACGATGACGAGAGCGTATTTCTTATTGCAGACGAGAGCGCAGGAATTTTAAAAATGAACACTGCGGGCGAAATTTTAGACACACTTAAAGGCTACCGTAACAACGAAGGGCGCTTTGTCGAGTTTGCACGAGCGTATGCAGCTTCTTTCGATGCTTTCCGTAATTTATACGTCGCGGACTACGGAGCAAGCGAAGTTATACAGTTTGTTCCACAAAGCGAAAAATTTGCCCCACTCTATTTGCATGTCGAAAAAGTAAATGCTGCAAAATTTCCTATTATAGGAATTTATGTTACCGTAGCGACAGGCGAAAAAAATAGAGCAAGCGCGGGAAAAACAAATTATTTAACAGAGCTTAAAGCAGAAGATTTTAAAGTTTTAGAAAACGATGCTCCCGTAGGAAATTTGGATACGGCGTACCTTAGCCAGTTTGAAGATATTTTACAAATGGCAATCCTTGTTTCTCGAAGCACGCGCATGAAAGACTACGAGACCCAACTACCATGGGTTCTCGACCACATTTTTACCAAAATACGCGAAAAAGATCGCTTTGAAATCTTAACGCACGGCGAAGATATCCGCCGCGAAAGCGACTTTACCGCCTCGCGCTTGGCCCTCCTCAAGTCGATTCGAACAGGATTGAACCCAGATTTTTTGACAGAAAAGCCTTTGAAAACAGCAAGCGCTGCGCTTTACGATTCCTTAAGCGATTTATTAAACAAAGAGGGGAAACGCGCAGTGCTTTATATCACCGACGGCGGAATGGACGACGACGCACTCAATCCGTATACTAAGGTACGGATTATAGATTATGCACGCGCAAACCATATTCCTATTTTTGTCGTAAGCTTTGAGAACCCTGCTTACACAAGCGACGCACGCGATACCCTTAAAGAACTCGCTGAAAAAACCGGCGGTATGTACTACCGTGCACTAGAAATTGATCCCAAAATTGAAAATATCTTACGTTCGCAAAACGAAGTCCGTTATTTGTTGGGATACAAGAGCAAAATGAAAAAACAGGTGCGCGGGCAATACGTCGACTTGCGTGTAATGGCGCGTTTTCGTGAACGGCGCGGGCTTGATTTAAACGGATATTTTATACCATGAAAAAATTCTTTGTCCTTTTACTCTTTACTTTTGCCGCAACACGCTTTGCAGCGCCAAACTCCGCGCAGTACTATTACGACGAAGCGGTAAAGCTTGCTACTAAAGGCGACACTATACGCGCAAGTGACATGGCACGCGAATCATTACGGCGCAACGGAAATTACGTGCCGGCGTTAATTCTACTTTCGCAAATTTTGAACGACTCTCTCGAGACTAAAAGCGCAGAAGAATTAATCCAAAAGGCGCTTCGTTTAGATGCAGAAAACGACAAAGCCGCTATTTTGTGCGCACGTATTGAACTAAAACTTAAAAACAACGCTGCGTTTGAAAAATGCCTTAGTACCGTTGAAAACAAAAAACGGCTAAACTCCGACGCAGACTCCTTACGCGCACAGGTGCTTATCGATAACGGGCAATACGCTTTAGCAAAGCGTAAAATCGACGGTATTTTACGTAACAACCCGGGGCATACCGAAACGCGTGTACGGCTTGCTGGGCTTTATTTGAAACTAAAACAGTTCCAAAAAGCAGAGGACGAGTTTAGAAAAATACAATCCCTCATTCCTGAAAATAACGAACTTGCTGTCGCTATCGCCCGTGCGCGTATCGACGCCTTCTTTAAAGATACCCCAAGCGGAATATTTTCTCTCGAAAGCGACGCTGCTCTACGTGCATTAGACGCGTTGCGGCACGCGTATTCAAACAACCCGCAAAACCTGTCGGTTAATTTAATGCTCGCGCAACTTTTGGCAGTTACAGGAAAATGCAACGAAGCGAGCGACTACTTAAACAAACTTATCCAAACCGAAAAAGAAATGCGCAGCGTAGTCGTTGTCTACGCGCTTTGCCATGCTAATGGCGCGGAAGAATACCTGAACGCCTATTTACGGCGCAACGAGGACGACGACCTTACCCGACACCAAGAAGAACTTTTGCGCCTTTCCTTAAACCAGAGGCGCGAGCATCCTATACTTACAAAAGCAGCGCGTTACCACTACCAAATTGCAAAACGTGCAATGCGCGAAAATAGCGACGCCTTTGCTTTAGAAAATTTGCGTTGGGCAGAATTCCTTTTCCCTGCGTATATCGCCGTACACGAAGATTTAACCCAGTATTTCCGCCGCAAAAAAGATTATGAAAGGTTGTCGGACGAACTCTTTTTCTTACGCGGCGCGACACAAAGCCGCGAGGCACGCGAGAGGGTTGAGCAGTTTGAAAGCGAGCGCCGCGGTATTTGGTACGTTAAAGAAGGATTTCCTACCCCGGAACATAATAAAAACCCCGTTCCCATCCATGTATACCCTTTCCGTACAAAAGATCCACTGCACGACCACCCTTTAGGGGGCGTCGCGCTTTCTGACAGGACACGGGTGGCACTGCAAGACTACGGGCGTGTACGCTCGATTTCTCGCGAAATGGTAAATTTACCCGAGGCACAAATTTTTACTCCTGAGAACCTACGCATCCTAAAAACAACGTACAAAACGGCTATAGACGCCGAAGAAAACATCCAACCTTTTAGGCGCCGTACGCTTGGGCTTGTACTAACAGGTTTTTTCACAGAAACCCGCCACGGCATCTCTGTAGAAGCAGAGCTTGTCGACGCCGATTCGGGAATTCGTGTTGCACTCGAAAATTTTAAAGCAGAAGGGCGCAACTATTTGAGTAAAGCGTCGGTACGGTTAGCTACTTTTGTTTTTAAAAACGCCCCCTTAAGCGCCAATATTTTACGCATACAAGATGGAGAATCTATTTTAGTAAATACAGGGAAACGGGACAGGATTTCTAAAGGCACAACCCTCGCCATTTTCGACAAAATGGGAAATACGCGTGAATTTAAAGTTATACGTGCTGATTTTGATATTCTGGAAGCAAAAAGCAACGTTCCAAACGCAACCAACCACCTAAAGGCCGGCGATACAGTGGTTTTGAAAGTAGAACCTTAACGCAATAGCTTTATTAGAGTAACCGTTGCCGCCGTTTGTGCAGCCATGAGACCGGCAATCCACATAATGAGCGCATTTTTGGATTTTTCGATTTCTGTTTGTAATTGTGCTTTTACGATTTCAACATCGTTTTTGAGAGCTTGTCGTGCAGTTTCTAAATCCGGTTTAGTGGCCAATTCGTTGTCGCGAATTGAGGTAAGGATATCTGCGACTTCTTTTGCGGCCTTCTCGGGCATTTTGCTCGACTTTAAGCGGCGGTAGATTGTGAGGCTATCCATCGAAAGCAACATGAGGTATATATGCTAAATAAGATGGAGGATGCCAAACTAAAAGAAAAGCCCACCACGGATGCTTGCGCATCCGATAATGGGCAGAAAGCGTGTTCTACGTGGCTAAATTAGTTGAAGTAGAAAGTTGCGCCGATAGATGTAGTACCAGTTGCAATCACAGTTGATTTTGCAGCAGGGCTACCACCGTTATTGGAGCCTGTATAGCCAAGACCCATTTCACCAAAAAGGTGCAACTGGTCAGTAACTTTTACTTGAAGGCCGAGCGCTGCAGTAACACCGATATCTGAGGCAGTTGTAGAAGAGCCTGTTGCCGGTTTAGTGTTCGTAGATTTGTACGTAAAGCCGGGCGCAACATACAAATCTAATGCATTAAAATTTGCCAAATAAATGGGTACTGCAATACCAAAATTTAATACTGTCGTTGAACCTGTGTTAGGGTCAGTTGTTGTGCTGCTAAACCCCAACGATGGGCGCAATGCAATCATATCGGTTACATGCCACATTACTCCGAGCGTAGGCAACTGATTTGCATAACTAAAATCTACACCAAACTTACTCGCCTTCACGTTCGCACCAAAAGCTGCTGACGAAATTGCCATTGCAGCGGTTAAAGCTAAAATCTTTTTCATAAAGTCTCCTTAAAAAGTTTCCAAAGTAGGTTTTTTACTACCTTTTGCTTGAGTCTAACGCAGGACTACCTCTGTAAACCATTTTTCTTTCGTCTTCTATACATTGGAAAGGATAAAAATCTATTGACGGGACTTTACTAAGCGTATAGTATCGCGCATGCAGACACCACCCCTTGACCGTTTAACCCTCCCTTATAGGCCCAATGTGGGTATTGTTGTCTTCAACAAAAAAGGGTTAGTCTTAGTCGGTGAACGCCTTGATAATCCAGGGAAATGGCAATACCCACAAGGGGGCGTCGACGAAGGGGAAGATTTTAGCGTAGCGGCACACCGTGAACTTGCAGAAGAAACAGGAATAAAAGATGCACAGTTCCTTTACGAGGCGCCCGACTACATGTACTACGATTTCCCCCCCGAGCTAGTTATCCCGCGCATGACAGATTTCTACCGCGGCCAAATGCAAAAATGGCATCTTGCGTACTGGGACCATCCCTTGGCAGACGCCATTTTAACGACGCACACGCAAGAATTTGCCCGCGTAAATTTTATACCTATGGCGGAGGCAACAAACCAAATTGTTCCTTTTAAAAAAGAAATCTACGCTACGCTTGAGAAAATTTTTCTACCAGAGATAGCGCGTTTTTTAGAAAAAAAATAATTTACACCTCTACGGTAACGCACTGTACCATGCTCCATCGACTGTACGCGGCAAAAGTTTTTTTTCTTGAAGCCACGTTGTGTTGTAAAGGCGGCTTTGGTAACGCGCTCCCCCGTCGCATAGAATGGTTACAATTGTCGCGCCTTTGGGTGCCCCCTTTGCAAGGCGTAAAGCACCTGCGGCGTTTAAAGCGGCAGAGCTTCCCAAAAAGAGCCCTTCGCGTTTAGCTAGGTAGTGGCAAAGGTCAATCGCTTCTTGGTCCGATGCCTGGATTGCCCCTTTAAGTTTCGCCTGTGCAAAGTTTTGGGTAAGACGGTTTATCCCAATCCCTTCGGTTATAGAATTTCCTTCCGCCTTAAACTCTCCCGTCGTGATATACGAAAAAAGTCCCGAGCCTGTAGGGTCTACAAGGTACGATTGGGTATGTAGATTTTTTTCCGAAAGGTACTTGGTAATTCCGCCAATTGTTCCGCCGGTTCCTGCAGAAGCAACGAAAATATCTATTTTACCTCCGCATGCATCCCAAAGCTCGGGACCTGTGCCGTAATAATGCGCGTCGGCGTTCGCAGTATTTTCAAATTGGTTTGCCCAAAACGCTCCCGAAATTTCTTCTGCCGTTCTTTTCGCAATATGGTAATAATTATTAGGATTTGAAAAAGGCGCAGGGGCAACCAAGTGAGCCTGTTGAAAAACCCGACTTGACTTTTTTTTGAATCTATGTATTGGTAATATTATGGCACGCTATAAAGAACCCGTAACAGAGCAATATCAAATGGTAACGCTTAACTTTGCCGATTTATT
>JABARV010000019.1 GCA_019186965.1 Turneriella sp. | reverse complement strand
AAATAAATCGGCAAAGTTAAGCGTTACCATTTGATATTGCTCTGTTACGGGTTCTTTATAGCGTGCCATAATATTACCAATACATAGATTCAAAAAAAAGTCAAGTCGGGTTTTTCAACAGGCTCACCCCACATCCCCCTCGCCGACCAAAATATAGCGCACCTTATTGGCAAAGTCTTCGACGTCGCCGGCGGGGCAATATCCCACCCAGTTGCCATACCGAAACACCGGCGTTCTAAAATGGGATAGCTCTTCGGTTTGGCGGGTGGCGTCGGTGTCGTAAAAATAGAACTTGAACCAGCAGTTAGAGCCTGCTTTTTGCGAATTGTACGCAACGAGTATGTCTGTCGCATACGCCTCGCTAAATGCGTACGCGGGATAACTATTCAGTTTATCGATCGTTCTTAAAAAAACTTTTTTATCGTGCGTGCCTGAGCCAAAGAGTTTATCCCAAAGCGGACGTTTGTCGGCGGCAGTCGTCGAGCAGCTCAAAAGCAACACGGCACTTAAAAAAAGTACCGGCTTTATCGCTTTGAAGCTGCCTTTTGCCAATGAGCCAACGCTTAGAGCAAAGTTGTTATGCCTTTTTGCGCGGCTGGTTGATTTGCATACGCACTTCTTTACCTTTTTCTTTTTGTGATTCAAAATCCACAATTTGGGTGTACGCCGCGCCCGAAGGAATCATGGGGAACACTTTCTCCGCTTCGGGGATAACCACTTCTAAAAGCGCAGAGCCCTTTGTGTTCAAAAGAAAATCGAGACCCGCGTTCAGCTCTGATTCTTTGTCGATGCGTTTAGCGGGTATATCGTACCCCGAACAAATTTTAATGAAATCGGGGTTGTAGTTCATGTTCGAGTGCGAAAAGCGGTTTTGGTAAAACAGCTCTTGCCATTGGCGCACCATACCCAAAAAGCCGTTATTAAAAAGTAAAATTTTAATCGGAATTTGGTACATCGCAATCGTGCCTAGCTCTTGAATGCACATCTGGAAGCTGCCGTCGCCGGTGATCAAAATCACTGCGTCATTGGGGCGGCCTTGCTTTGCGCCGATGGCTGCGGGGAAACCAAACCCCATTGTGCCCAAACCGCCCGAGGTGATAAAATTACGCGGCTCGTTGAACGCGTAGTACTGCGCAGCCCACATTTGGTGTTGACCAACGTCGGTGGCGATGACCGCTTTGCCTTGGGTGCGCTTCCACAGTTCGTAAATCGTTTGCTGCGGTTTAATCGCGCCCGGGTCGGTGTTAAAGCGCAACGGGTTTTCTTCTTTAAGTTTGGTGATGCGATCGACCCAAGTTTTGCGCGTGATTTTTTTTAAGCGCTTATTGATTTCAATGAGTGCGTCGGTTAAGTCGCCCACAATGTGGATGTCCACTGGCACACGTTTGTTGATTTCTGCATCGTCGATGTCTACCATCGCGCGGATGGCGCGCTTGGCAAAATCACCAGCGTTCAACGCCACACGGTCGTCAAAACGCGCACCCAACGCCAAAATAAAATCCGCTTCTTCAACGGCCTTCGCCGCGTACGCGGTGCCGTGCATGCCCACCATGCCGAGCGAAAGTGCGTGCTCTGCGGGAAAAGCGCCCAAGCCCATGAGAGTGGTGAAAACGGGGATGTCTGCTTTTTCGGCAAGTGCACGCACTTCTTTGTATGCGTTTGAGATAACCGCACCACCGCCCACGTAAAGCAACGGGCGTTCGGCTTTCGTGAGCGTGTCGATGAGGCGGTCAAAGTCGCCTTTAAGCTCAGGTTTTTTATAATGCCTTTCGCTAATACGCATTACGGGCTTAGTTACTTTTGTATTTTGCGTTTGTACGTCCTTAGGGAAATCGATGAGTGCAGGGCCAGGGCGCAGCGATGTTGCCACCGTGATGGCTTCTTGAGTAATGCGCGCCACATCGTCGGCATGACGGATGAGCGCGTTGTACTTCGTAATGGGGATGGACATACCGTACGCGTCACATTCTTGGAATGCATCGGTACCAATTGCGCTTGTCGCTACTTGACCTGTAAGGGCAAGTATAGGAACGCTATCGAGTTTCGCGTCGGTAATTCCCGTGATAAGGTTTGTCGCGCCCGGGCCGGATGTCGAGATGCACATACCCAATTTTCCCGTAGCTTTTGCATAACCTTCTGCCGCGTGTACAGCGCCCTGCTCGTGGCGCGTTAAAATATGCTTCATTTTAGAAGAATAGAGCGCGTCGTAAAAAGGTAAAATAGCGCCGCCTGGGTAGCCCCAACAAATATCGACGCCGTTTTTTTCCAACACGTCGAGCATCACTTGCATACCGTTTTTTTCGACGGCCTTTTTTTCCACTTTGTTTTCGGTTTTATTTTTTGTGTTGTACTTCATACTTCCATCAAGCGCCATACTTCCGTCAAGGAGTACAAAGACACACCGTCAAAGATTAAATGCTGGAGTGTCGGCGTTATCTAAAAAAACTCTTAGATTTAAAAAAGCACTGTCGACATCAAATACGCATATTGGTAATCAGCGTTTTTATTTGCGTCTTTAAGCGCTTTGCCGCGCAGCGCGTACGCATACCCTGCTTGAAAAAGCAAAAAGTCACGCGCTTTGTAATCTAACCGTACGTCAACTTCGTGGTACAGTTGGGCCTGTCCGTTAAACGCAGAAACAGGCGTTGCGCTTTGTACCCCCGAAACAGCATACCATCCGTCGTCGGTACTTGTCCGCATTGCATACCAGTAGTCCAAACGTAAATTTAAATTTGGCGTAAACCATACTGTATAGTCAGCTCCAAAGCCGGTTAGGTTACGGAGGCTTACCATGTCTGCTTGCCCGTACGTCATGTGTGCGGTTGAGTAAAGAGGGTCAAATGTGTGGTACGTTGAACCGCTGTTGTCACCGCCACTCGAGTACGCGCCTTGGCCACCCACGCGCATTTTTGCGCCTGCGTTAAAAATCACGCCCAAGAAGCCCACCACTGCGTACGCTTCAATTTTTTTACCTGCGTTATACCCGCCTTGGTATGCGGTGTTGATGGAGTAATCAAGTACAGCATCTTTGGGGTTTGCGTTACCTTTTTCGGTACGGTTTGAAATACGAAATCCCCCCGTATAAAGTTGGTTTGCTGTAATACCGTTGTCTTGGTTACGTGCAAAAAAGTATGTGTCGAGCATGAACATGGGATGGATTTTCCATGCATCGTAAATACCGCTAAAGTACATGTTCATTTTAACGCCCGGGCCTGAGTTAGGGCCTGGATTTGTAAAAGCAGCGTTAGGATTACTTGGGTCGTTCGAGCGCCCACCTTTAAGAAAAGTTGAAAATATTTGTAAATTATTCGATTGGGAATCTAAAATAAAACGGATTCCATCGAAAGAACGTCCTGTGTTTCCCCAATCGGAATAACCAACCAAAACTTCGTCGCCGTAAGCAATCTTTTGCCGCCCTACTTGTAAATCAAACGGAGTGAAAAAAAAGTTTTTGAGGAGTAGGTACGCTTCACGCACATCAACTGCTTGGAGCTCTGTCCCTGTGTCAGTATTGGTGGGGTTTTGCCCTCCCCATATACGCACGTCTTGTAGCGTCACCACGGCTTTGCTTTTATCTGAAAATGTTTTTTCTGCAGTAAGCCATGTTTTTTGCCCCACAAAGTCGTATTTTTGTGTATCGTCAAATCCAAAGTTTTGTTTGGATTCAGGGCGTACGCGAATCATTCCAGACAATTTAAATGAATCGTACCAATTTTCTTTTTTTTCTATCTGTATACTTTCCGCAGGCTGTACAGCTTCTGGAGTTGCTCCCTTTGTAGGTGGGGCATCGACCGCCACTGGTTTTAACGGCCCTTTACGTGGTGCAGCGCCTATAGCCACCGAACACAAAAAAAGCACCGGAACAAAGAATAATGGTAATAGCTTTTTCATCTTTCTCCTTTAGTAAGAAAGCCAACTATCCGCTTGCTTCGATATACCCAAAAGGTACGGATACAGACCGCTTCCTTACGCTGCTACAGTAGCACGGACAATTTCTTTAACTTTTTCAGCGTGGAAAGGCTTTACAATAAAATTGCGCGCGCCCTGTGCCATGCAAGCTTTAATCACGTTTTCTTTGCCAATTGCGCTCACCATGAGTACGCATGCGTTAGAATCTATTGCCATAATTTGTTTAAGCGCAGATACCCCGTCGAGTTGCGGCATAGTAATGTCGAGGGTTATTATATCGAACGCACCCTGCTTCGCTTTCACTTTGTCTACCGCTTCGAGTCCATTCGATGCAATATCGGTAACGTCAATCCCGCAATCTGTTAGTATTTGCGCCAATTGTTTTTGTGTTAACCGAGAATCATCCACAATCATCGCTCTTTTCTTCGTTTCCATTTTGTCCTCCAAAATATTTAACTTATATTTCTAAATAATACTAAGCCGCTGTTTTTTTCAATACCTCGTTTGCGATATTCTCTAAAGGAAGTATTTTATCGACCGCCCCCATTTTAACCGCTTCCTTGGGCATGCCGTACACCACGCAGCTTTCTTCGTCTTGTGCAATTGTGTACGCGCCATTTTTTTTCATTTCGAGAAGCCCTCGTGCGCCGTCGTCTCCCATGCCCGTCATAATTACGCCCACGGCGTTTTTGCCCGCACTGTTTGCCACCGAACGGAAAAGTACATCCACCGAAGGGCGGTGGCGATTTACCAAATCTCCATCAATAACGTCGACGTAATAGCGGTGCCCACTGCGTTTAAGGATAGTATGCTTGTTTCCGGGGGCAATCAGCACTTGGCCACGAAGCACGGTATCGTTGGATTCTGCTTCTTTTACTGTAACCGCGCTAAGTTCGTTTAAACGATCCGCGAAAGAACGTGTGAATTTTTCGGGCATGTGCTGCACAACCACAACCCCAGGGACATCTATAGGTAGCTGCTCGATAAAAATGCGGAGCGCCTCTGTGCCGCCTGTCGAAGCTCCCACGGCAATAATTTTTTCTGTTGTTTCTTTAAGTATGTGTGAAGAAACTGGAAGCACCGCATCTGCGCTTAGGCGTGGTGGGGGAACAAACCGTTCGCTCGATTTGCGTATATATTTTAGGTTAGATAACTTTGCTTGCGACGCTGCCTTAATAGCGTCGGTAATTCGAATTTTAGATTCTTCAAAAAACTTTTGTGTTCCAATTTTAGGCTTTTGTATAACTTCGACGGCGCCAAAGCTCAACGCTTTTGCAAGCGTGTCAGAGCCTTCGCTTACAAGGCTTGAACAAATAATAATTGGGATGGGCCGCTGCGTCATTATTTTATTTAAAAAAGTCAGGCCGTCCATTCCCGGCATCTCGACATCTAAAATCATTACGCTGGGTAATTGTGTTTTTAACGCATTTGCCGCTAAAAAAGGATCGCTAAACGCTCCTATTACCTCTAAGTCCGCATCTTCAGAAATAATTTTTTTAAGAGCACTGCGTATTAGCGCAGAGTCGTCTACAACCATTACCGTGATACGCTTTTTATCCATACTACACTTTGGCGTAAATACTGGGTTCTATACGCTTAAGCTTCAACTCTGGTACAGGAATTGCATCCGCATGGCCTGTAATTAGGTATCCCCCGTCTTTTAAATGTTCAAGCATCCGTTTCATAATTTTATGGATATCGGGACGTGAGAAATAGATAAGTACGTTACGGCAAAACACCACATCAAACTTTTCAATGTGTGGATACTTTTCACTCATTAAATTAATTTTACAAAATTTTACATGTGCACGCACTTCGGGAGAAACACGGAGTTCTGGGATTGTTGAATTTTTCCTCTCTAGAAAATACCGCCGTTTCAAATCGGGGGAAATCATACGTACTTGTTCTTCGTCATAAATCGCGTCGTACGCATGCCAGAGTACTCGCGTTGAAAGATCCGAACCTAAAATCTCGTACGGGATTACCACATTCTCCGTACGCATATACTCTTCAATGATACAAGCTATCGAGTAGACCTCTTCGCCGGTTGAAGCCGCTGCGCTCCAAATACGAAACGGCTTTATTGTATTTTTTTGTGTGGCAAGAAATTCTGGAATAATTCTATCGTTCAAAACTTCAAAATGGCGAAACTCCCTAAAAAAATAGGTTTTGTTTGTAGTAATCTCGTTAAGAAACGCTGTCATCTCATGTTCTTGTCCATCTTTACTAAAAAGATAGTCGCAGTATTCTTCAAAGGTTTCTAATCCTAAAATACGTAATCTTTTGAGTAATCGATTTTGCAGTAATGCCTTTTTATCAATAGGCATTTGGATGCCTACCTCGCTTTCAATAACAGGAGAAAGTTTAGCCCACACTGCATCTGAAAGCGATGGTGTTTTAAAAGCAAGCCCTACCATTTTATTTACCTATCCTTTGAAACTCATGATCGGTATCGTCTTTTGCGTTCGACATTTCGTATTCAAAACCATCTTTATGGTTATCCATTTTTGGTTGTGCCGAAACTCCATTAGTTATATGTTTGGGTGTTCGCAAACTTGATTTATTTAGGGCCTGTTTTTCGCTGTTTAAAACATGGCTCAACGAACGAAGACTTTTTTTCGTATCCTGAACTTTTTTACTCCGTGTCCCGTTTTCTTCGTTTCCGTGTGTTTGGTCAACTTTTCCTGTAATAATCTCAGTGACGATGTCGCGCAAATGATCGGCCTGCGCGGTGAGTTCCTCAGAGGTCGACGCCAATTCTTCCGACGACGAAGCGTTTTCTTGAATCACCGAACCGAACTGTTCCACCGCCGACGAAATTTGGTTCGCGCCGTTGGTTTGCTCTGCGCTCGCCGAATTGATTTCAGAAACGAGCTCGGCCGTTTTTTGAATATCGGGGATGAGTTTTGTAATCAAATCGCCCGCTGTTTTAGCAACAGAAACGCTCGACTCGGAAAGTGTGCTGATTTCCGCCGCTGCCGCTTGGCTTTTTTCGGCGAGCTTTTGCACCTCTGCCGCGACGACGGCAAAGCCTTTACCGTGGTTGCCCGCGCGCGCCGCTTCAATCGACGCGTTAAGCGCCAAAAGGCTCGTTTGGCCTGCAATTTCTTGGATGATGCCGATGCGCTCGGCGATGTCGCCCATCGCTTTCACCGCTTGCGTAACGGCGGTACCGCCTTCACGGGCGCTATCGGCGGCTTTGAGAGCAATTTTTTCGGTTTGGTTTGCGCTATCACTATTTTGTTTAATCGTCGCGAGCATCTCTTCGAGCGACGAAGAAATTTGCTCAATCGCCGCCGACTGCTCCGATGCGCCCTGCGATATTTGCTGCGCTGCGCTCGACACCTGCTCGGTGCCCGCCGCCACTGTCGCCACCGAATTGAGCGCGTTATTCATGCCGTTGAGGACGTTGCGGATAATAAAGAAGGCAAAACCAAACGCAAGCGCAACCGCAATGACAATGATGACGATATTCGTGATTAGGGTGATACTATACGATTTACCATTTTCAATACGGCTAGCCTCTGAAAGCCTATTTTGCGTTGCGATGACCTCTTCAATCAAAGCAATGATATTTGTAACATTTTCTCGTGCTTTATGATCACTCAATTCAATAGCTTGCGCCTTAGCACCTGCGGCACTTAAAAGGGTAATCTGGTTAAAAATAGTTTCGTGTTCCTTAGCAATTTGTAATGCTTGTTGTAATTGCTCTTTACTTTTTTCAACGATTAAAATAGGAATGACTGTTTCCAAACGCTGCACAAAACGTGCACGAAGTTCTTTAGCCGTTTTGATTTGTTCTTGTTGCCGTGAACGTAGATTCTCAAGTATAATATTTTTCTCCGCCCGTACAATATTTAAATAGGCAGCACGAGCTTCACCTAACAATGTTACTTTTTTCATCGTTTTTTCAGAAACTTCAACCAGAGCGTCATTTGATTTTGTTAGCGCCCTTAACCCTAAAAACCCGACTATAAGCAGCATCACCGTAACGATGCTAAACCCTAATGTTAGTTTTCCACGAATTCCCAGTTTCATAAAGCCCCCTGCTTATTTTGTTGTTTTAAATTGCCATTGCGGCGAATAATTTCAAGGACGTTTAAAAGTAACACGATGCGGCTCATCTCGGTTACTACACCTGTGACAAAAGTTTTTTTAAGGTCAAAGGAAACGCTTTCGGGTTTAAGCACGCGGCTTTTTGTCCATGTACGCACTCCCGCAACTTCGCTCACCAAAAGCCCCAAGCGCATTTCGTCGATAATAAGAAGTAAAATTTTTGCATCCGCGCCTAAATCGGCGTCGATACCCAAGCGGCGCCCTAAATGGATAATTGGAACAATGCTGCCACGCAGATTGATGACCCCCTCGATAAATTTTTCGACGTTGGGTACACGCGTTATGTGCGGCGGCGCGATAATTTCATTGCTTTGTGTAACATCAAGGGCGCACCACAATTTTCCGGTACGAAAAACAGTGTACGTTTTTTCTTCGTTGAGTAACGCCGCGCCGCTTTCTGCAAGCGTAAGCTCGGCTGTACTTACATTGTACATACCCTCTTTTTCTTCTGTACCTGTGTAGGTTTCTTCTTCTTCGGGGCTGTACGTTTTTAGTCGTACAATAATTCCAGAAGTGTCGGGAAGGTTTGCGTTATCTTGTATTGCCTTTACTTGCGCCCGGAGGAGGGAGAGCCCTTCGAGGAGCAAATCTAAAAGCGTTGGCGCTACAGAAAGCGTGTGCTCGCGCAACTTGTCGAGTATCGTTTCAAGTTCGTGCGCAAGGATACGCACTGCGTCAAACCCCAAAGCCGCTGCGTCGCCTTTTACCGAATGGAAGTGGCGAAAAATATCGTTGATGAGCCCCATATCTTGCGGGTGTTTTTCTAAATCGATAAACGCATTTTCCGCTTCCGAAAGGTGCTCTTCGCAACCGACGAAAAATTCTTTCAACAATTCCGCGTCTAGCGTTGCTGTGTCTATGCGTGCACTCATACATCCGCCTCTTGGAGATTTTCTTTTTCTTCTTTATTAAGCACACCTTCCGCTTGCGGCGTGTGTAAAATGTTCGCGACTGAATCGGCGATGGTCTTGGTGTCTAAAATAAGAGCGACGTGCCCATCCCCTAAAATTGTTGTTCCGCTAATTCCTTTTACTTTTCCCAAGTAGTCGCCCAAAGGTTTTAATACAATTTCTTGGCGGCCAAGAATTTTCTGTACCATAAGGCCAAACTTGCCGCCAGAGGCAGACGCTTCGATGAGGTAGTACGTCCCCGCCATCTGTGTATCGTTATGGAAAAGTTCGGCAATACGAAAAACGGGAAGCGTAACGCCATTTTTTTCGATGAGCCAATAGCGACCCACGCGCTTTAAATCCACAGGATCTACTTGGTATGCTTTTTCAATTGCGATAAGAGGGATTGCATACCTTTGCTCGGCGTCTTCTAAAAGAAGCCCCTCAAGAATAGAAAGCGTAAGGGGCAACTTTAACGTAATTCGCGTACCCACGCCTTCTGCCGATTCGACATCGACGGTGCCGTTTAAACGCTGTATATTATTTTTGACCACATCCATACCGACGCCACGCCCTGAAAGCTCCGATACTTTGTCGGCGGTGCTAAACCCCGGCGCAAAAATAAGATGGAAAATTTCGCGTTCGCTAAGAAGGTCTTTGTTTTTTCCCGATACGATTCCTTTTTGCACAGCCTTTTGCAAAATTTTTCCCGTGTTAAGCCCTGCGCCGTCGTCTTCGACAAAAATTGCAATACGGTCGCCTTCGTGTTCGGCGCGTATAAGGAGAGTTCCCTCCCTTGCCTTTCCATTTTTTTCGCGTACGTTGGGCGACTCTATGCCGTGGTCGACCGAGTTGCGTATCATGTGCAAAAGAGGATCGGCAATTTCTTCGAGGATTGCTTTATCCAGTTCTGTTTCTTCGCCTTCGAGTATTACGCGAATTTCTTTTTGTTGCTTACGCGCCATTTCGCGCACCGCTGCGGGGTATTTTTTTAGGGCCTGCCCAATGGGAACCATGCGGATTCCCAGCGCCAAGTCGCGCAGCTTACCCGTTACATAACTCAATTGGCTTTTCGCCGATTGAAAATCGGAAAGCTGCGATTTGTCTTGGCTTTGCAGTTGTGCTTTCTCTACCCAACCGACGATGCTATTCGACAAAGCGTCGACTTGGTTTTTGTTTATAATAAGTTCGCCTATTAAATTTACTAAATCTTCAATTTTAGCAAGGTCGACGCGCATTGAACCTTGCCGCCGCTGTACGGAGGAAAATTCTGCTATCCCTGTTTCACTTTCGTTTCTCTCGCTACCAGAGCTTGAAGTTACATCGGGACTTTTTTGTAAAATTTCGCCTAAACCTATTTTGGTAATTCCCGACACGCCCTTAAGCAACGCCGCAAGAGTTTTCTTGAGCTCTGCTTTACTTTTTGTGTATGTAATGCGGATTAAATATTTATACGCGCTATCAATCGCCTCTTCGGATAAATTTTCTCCCGGAAAAATGTCGGGCATAATTGATTCGATGCTAAATCCCCATTTGTCTTCTTGCGACGCCAAGCGCCGGTAAATTTCGCGGATAAGGATGCTTGGGAATTTTGCTTCTGCGCTAATTTGGATTGCAATTCCCCAGAGCGCAGTTGTACTAACAACAGGAGCTGTCATGTGCGCACCTCCTCTTCAACTGCAGCTAAAGATTCTATCTCTTATTCGTTCATAAGAGTATCCAAATTTAAAATGACAATCGGCGTTTTGTCGCGGTTTATTGTGCGGTAGATGTAACGCGATTCTGCGCCGGTTACAGCAGAACCCAAATTTTGGAGTTCGTCGCCTGTTAGGGTAATTACTTTTTTTGCGCTATCTACAATGAATCCTGTTTTAAGGTGTTGCACTTCCGCGATGATGATAGTCCACTCGTCGTATTTTTTTGCAAACGCTCCCAATTTTTTGCGCATGTCAATGACGGGCAAAACTTCGTCGCGCACTTCAATAACCCCTTCGATAAAAGATGGCGAGCGTGGAATTTTTACAATTTCGGAAACACGCACGACTTCGACAACACGTAGCGTGGGAAGGGCAAACTGTGTTTTTCCAATTTCAAAAAGAATGATGGATATTTCATCACCGTCGTCCATTGCCCTGTCGGCAACCTCAACGCCCGTGCCTAAACGGCGCGCTGCAATAAAAGATGTATAAGGTACCATTGCAGCTTCCATTTTTATCCCCTACTCGCTTTTAAGAACGACCACAAATTGTATAATGCGCCCCAAACACGAAAAGCGGAACAAGATGCGGCGGACACCTTCCATGCTTAAAAAATCTTCCGTGGTGCGCTCTGGCGTTGCAATGTCTAAATCGTGCCCTAACTCATTAAACGCCGTTACAAGGTGGCCTCCAAAAATATTGAGTAGCTCTTGCATCGAGACATCCATGTCTTCATCGGATATTGGCCCTTCGCTTGCAAAAAGAATCGCCGCGACTGCATGCGCCAAACTACTTTCTAAATTTAAAATTACGCGCCCTGAAAGCGAACCTAAAAGATCAAGCCCGTAGGTGAGGTTATACCGTTCGATACCATGCGCAGGTTCGTTGAAGTTCATCACCTCTGAATTCAAAAACTCGCCTAAAACAAGGCGCTGTTTTTCTTTCATGGAAAAAAGGTGTGCCATTTTGAGCTTTATTTTCTCCGCAAGGTTTTGTTGTCTTGTTGTTGTTGCTTGCATTTATGCTCCTTTTTGGTGTTCCCTCGACAAATCATGCGTGAATATAACCGATTTTTTCAAAAAGTCAATTGGCGGATTTACTTGCCTAAATACGTAGGAATACTTATATAAATGACTTTTTTCGAGAAAATAGCATCTGGCTTATTGGGCTCAATAAGAATCCAAGCTTTCGTTTAGCGCACAAATTTAATACCAAACCGTTTGATAATCCTCAAGAAAAGCAAAAGTAGAGCCCGATAATCTATCGAGAAATGTTGTAAAATTACCATGGAAAAAAGCAAAAAACTTTTCTGGCAACTCACTTTGCACAACCAAACATTGACAGTTGCTGTTTTTATACCCTTTATTGGATATTTTTTTCTACTTATCGGCAATCTTTCAAAAGAACAAATAATCGATTTCATTTTCTGTATGGGGTACGCAGGGGTGCAAGATTTTCTCTCCCACGCCTTCGTACGCTGGATTAAGCTCACCCCTCTTCTGCGCTCCTTAGAAAACGAAACTTCGCCAGAAAAAATAAAAGCACTCAAAATACGCCTTTTGCATTACCCTTTTTTCGAGGGTATTCTCTCCCTATGCCGCTGGTACTTTGCTATGCTCACGCTTTATTTTATTTTCATGGCACGCCACGATGTACCTACAATAATGGTAGCAAACTTAGTTATGCTGCCCACAGCAGGGGGAATGCTTTCATGGTACATGACGGTTACTCTCACCGAAGCGACAATGGCTTCACTCCAACGGCTTCCAATCCTCAGCTCTATTTCGCTCTCAAAAAATGAATATAGGACATTCAGCTTTTCAGGTAGATTCCTTTGCGGCGCATTGGGATTAACTCTTGTTGCGGTTTATTTCTTTTCTTACTTGTTGCATGTGCCCACTGCTGCGAAAATTTTTGCAGCAAATCCCGTGGCGCATAGTATTGGGGCCATAAGCGTTATTTTTGCTTTCGCGCTTTATACGGCGTATTTAACACACTCTACTTTTAAGGCAGCGCTTGTCGAAACAACGCAGAAAATAGAAGAGATCACTACAGGAGATTTATCCATCTCTGTTCCACAATTTGGTGCCCAAGACATCTCCAATATTGGAAACTTAATTAATCAACAGGTAAAAAAGTGGCATTTAGTAGTAAGCGAAATACGTAACGAAGCCAGCCAACTGAAAACGGACGCTATCACGCTTGCGCAAACATCTCAAGAACTTAACCAATCTGCGTATGAGCAAGAAGCGAGTATAAAAGAAATTTCGACACGTATCGAGAACGTAAAGAAGTCTGTAACGCAAGCGCATGCTAACAGTGCTGAATCGACAGCCGCAGTACAAAACGGCGCACACGCAGTGAAAGAACTTGCAGAACGCATGACCGAGATAGAACAACAGAGCGTTAAAATTAATGCAAGCGTCGAACTCATTAACGAAATTGCGCAACAAGTAAATTTGCTTGCCCTCAATGCAACCATCGAAGCCGCCCGCGCAGGAGACGCTGGCAGGGGCTTTGCCGTCGTCGCTGCAGAAATCTCCAAGCTTTCCGAGCAAACAAAGGGAAATTCTCAGAAAATAGATGATGCCATCAGACTCTCACGCCAAAAGACTGAAGGTGGTAAAAACGCCGTTACAGACGTAAATACAGAATTTGAAAAAATAAGCCAGCAGAGTAAACTGAACTCGCAACTTACAGAAAATATAGCTACAGCAACAGGCCACGCACTAAACACAAACTTAACGCATATTAGCGAAACAACCGAGCGCGTCGTTTCAACAAGCGCCCAGGTAAAAAACCTCTCTACCGAATTTAATGAAAAGGCAGGCCGTCTGGATGAACTTGTGGGCTTTTTTCGGTTGCTACATAAAAAGGCCCCATTGGGCACGTTCGATGTCACGGTACGATAAATTGGATAGAGCCAGCGCAATAGTATGCGCGAAGTCGGTGAAGTCTTCACGCGCAAACGCAATTTTGAGTGTGTCGAACGCCAAAACAATATGCCCACAAGGAAAAATATCTGCGCGAGCCACCTTTCCACAACTAAGAAGTTCACCACAGGGGGGAGTGCTATGCTTTTCCATAGCGACACCCTCTGAATCGCTGCTACACGGTCAACACAATAGATAATGATTCTCATTATCTGCACAGAATCTTTGCGATTACTTCTGGATAGTTATCCCCTAATGTGACATAATATTGAAATTTTTGCTATTCTATCCATTAATTGCGAATACTTTCCCACAATTTCCCATAGCTATGGAAATCCGGCGCTACTTATGCCAAGTCGCGATATACCGTTTATCGTTGTTCTGCCTTCGGAGGCACTGCGCTGTGCGCCAACTAATGAACAAGTGTTCATTTTTGCTATACGCTCTAACAGCCATCGTTGGCATGGCGCATGCCTACGCTCGCGGCGTTTGCCGAAAAGCAAAACAACCTCTTCCAAAGCATCGACTTGGATTACTTCCTCAACGCTGCTTATACCCGCTTTGTTCCACAAAGCATCCGCTGGAACTTGGGAGAAAACTTATACAACGTCTATATTGCCACACGGCGTAAAGCTACCGGCGCACGCCTGGGAAGCGCATTTTTGGGAGACATCACGGTAAAATACCTTGAATGGGGTAGACCGCAGTTGCCGAAGTTAATCATACTGCACGGCTTTTCGGATAGCAAAGATGGCGTTCTACCGTACGCACACCAACTTTCGCGCCGCTACCACGTAATTGCGCCTGATATCCCCGGATTTGGCGAGAGCGAGAAACCTGCGCGTGTCGTGTACACACCCGACCAGTTTTCGTCTTGGCTTCTACGCTTTATCGATAAGATGCACTGCGACCGTTTTGTTCTCGCCGGCCATTCCCTGGGCGGTGCAATTGCCGCTGAATTAGCGATAAAAATACCAAACCGTATACAAAAGCTTATTATGATTTCTGCGGCAGGCCTTGTGCCAACGCATGACGGGGATAACATCTACGAACGGATACTCAATGGCCAAAACCCGTTCGAGGTATCTTCGTACGAAGATTTCCGTAATTTTTTTCGTCTTATTTTTATAAACCCTAATATGGCGCCGCTTCCTGTGAAAAACTACCTGTTCATGAAGTTTTCGGCAAACCGAAACTGGTACCACAAAATCTTCCTTGATCTTATGGGAGATGTCACGGATAGTGACGTTATTGAAAAGAAAAAAGCAGAGCAAGTCAAAAAATTTGCCTCTATCCGTACCCCAACGCTGATTGTTTGGGGTGACCGTGACGGCTTTTTTCCAGAGTCTATCGGCAGTTGGATGCACCGCATTATAAAAGATTCTCGCTACGTGGTACTTCCGAATGCTGCGCACATGCCTCCCCTTGAACAAACAGGAAAGCTCGCACAGTTAAGTTTAAGTTTTTTAAATACCTAGCGGTTTGTGCGGTATCCCTAAGAGCCTGTGCGCCAACTCGCGCAGCGCTTATAGGAGGCAATTTTTTTGCGAATTTTTGTACGCGGTTCGCTTAAAAGTGCGAAATTTTGCACAAATTCGGGCGTCTTCGCCCCTTGCAGAGCGAATTTGCACAATTCGCGGAGGAATTTGTGCAAAATAGCGTACAAAAATTTGCAAAAAAATTGCTCCAGCGAGTTGGCGCACAGGCTCTAAGAACCTCATGAGCCAATACTTACATTCATAAAATCTATTGACATCGTCTGCAAAAAAAACGAGGAGCCTATAGGCATAGGCAATAGTAGAAAACATGGCGCTCAATTATTACACCAAAATCAAAGGTAAAAAATACGACAGGCGCCTTGTCGAGCTTGCAGAGGGCCTCACCTCGGGAAAAGGTGACGGGCGTATTTCAATACAAGACGCCAAAACCCTGCTTAGGGTGGTCAAAGACTCCAATACATATTCGGCGATTGAAAAATCGACAATGGAGTATATACGAAAGCACTATAAATTTACAAAAGAAGCCGATTCTTTCTTTCGTACAGAAATACGCAAGTGGGCAGCGTCTAAAAAGGCCCCGCGCAGTAAAAACCAAAAGCAAAGCACTCCTCCCAAAATAGCCATACCAACAAAACCTGAAGTAACTATAGAAAATAAGGCTCTACCCATTGAAACCCCAAAGAAGCCATCTGCGTTAAAACAAATTTTACTCGCTCTTTTTTTACTCATCTTACTCGCCATTGCATACTATTTCATTACGCACAAAATAAATTGTGCTTTGCCTAGCCCTGCCCCTTTATCTCCTAAAGTGGAAACAAGACCTCCCACTTCCCAACACCAGGTTTCCGCTGAACTAAAAACGTTTATAGAGGCGACAAAATTAAATTTTATAGCCGAGAAAACCACGCTCTCTCCCGTAGCAGAAAAAACTCTCGACGCACTTATAGAGCGCACAAAGAACGAAAACTTACGTTTAGAAATTACTGGCCACACCTGTTCTTTGGGTACCCGCAAAATTAACGAAATAATTTCACTTAAACGCGCCAACACCGTCAAGGACGCGCTTATAAAACGTGGATTTAGTGCACAAAATATCAAAGTGCGTGGCGTTGCAGATAGCGAGCCTATCGCTGATAATAGAACTGTAAGCGGGCGCATCAGTAACCGGCGCGTGTCTTTTAAAATACTCGAATAAAAGGAAAGGTAAATATGATACTACGGAGAATAATTGTTGTTTTTCTTGCGGTAAGCCTTTTGGCTTTCGTGGGAAATTTAACCGCAGCGCCTGTGCAGGCACAGACAAACCAAAAAGAAAATAAAATTACAGATACCGCAAGCCACGCAGCAATTCCTCCCGCCAAAGTCGACGCACAAAAAGAATTAGGAAAAACACTTTCCATTTTTACTGTTATTCCTTTTATTATAATTTTACTTTCTATTGCCATTTTACCCTTAGTAATTCCACACCTATGGGAATCGAACCTCGTAAAGGCAGTCATCAGCCTTCTTTTAGCTTTTATCATGGCTGGGTACCTTGCAACGCAAGGGCATTTAGGTTTTGAAGTTATTATTGAGACCTTGAAGGAATACTATGCATTCATTTGTTTATTGGTAGCCCTCTTTGTCATTTCGGGGGGCATTTACATCGAAGGCGATCTTAAGGCAACGCCGCTTACCAATACTACGATACTCGGGATTGGAACCCTTATCGCCAGCATCATTGGTACTACAGGAGCGTCTGTCCTCCTTATCCGTCCTCTCATCCGTACGAACCGAGAGCGCAAACACACGACGCATATCTTTGTTTTCTTTATTCTTCTTGTATCCAATATCGGCGGAGTTTTACTACCTGTGGGAGATCCCCCACTTTTTATGGGATACCTCTACGGCGTACCATTTTTTTGGACATTGATAAAATTATGGCCCATCTATTTAACAGCTGCCTCAATTTTACTCCTTGTGTTTTTTGTTTGGGATAATATCCAGTATTCACGCGAAAACAAAACAGACTTAGTAAAAGACGACACGCAAAAGACCAAATTGCGCATCCGTGGTGGAATTAACTTTCTGCTTATTGCAGGCGTGCTTTTGTCTGTTGTGTTTTTAAAAGATTACCACACCGAACACGGTCCTCTTGAGCTGGCGTGGTTACAGCAACCAGCGATGCTTGGCCTTGCGCTTATCTCTTTTCTTATAGACCATATTGCAAAAGCCAAAAAAACGCGTGAGTACGAAGAGGCGCTTCTGGCAAAAATTGAAAAAGAGGGTAAGTCTACAGCGAACATGCGCGTCTTGACCCATTTTCAACCACATACTCCACGCGATAAAAACCACTTCGGATTTGCCCCCATCATCGAAGTTGCTGCGCTCTTTATTGGTATTTTCATCACAATGATTCCAGCGCTATGTATTTTAAAAGCACGTGGCGCAGAAACGGGCGTCTCTGAGCCTTGGCAATTCTACTGGATTACAGGTGCTTTAAGCTCTTTCTTGGATAACGCACCTTCTTACGCAACATTCTTTGCGTTAGGCCAAGGGGTTACTGCAAGTATTGGCGCGGCGGCTGGTTCTGTTGTCCATGCGGCAAGCGGAGCAATCAACGAAACCATTCTCGTGGGAATATCGGTTGGAGCGGTATTTTTCGGCGCCAATACGTACATCGGGAACGCTCCCAACTTCATGGTAAAAGCGATGTGCGAAGAAGCAAAAATTAAAATGCCTTCTTTCTTTGGGTATATGCTTTACACCATCCTTATCCTCGTTCCCGTTCTTGCGCTTGTCCATTTAATTTTCTTACGGTAAAAATGGCCGCGCAACTTTTTGGTATTAGTTACTCCCCTTGGTCAGAACAAGCGCGTTGGGCGCTTGACCACCATATTATCCGCTACAAATACACGGAACATGTTCCGCTTATCACAAACGCTCTTTTGCGGTTTGCGACAAAAAACTATACAGGAAAACTTACCGTACCTGTTTTAGTTACCGAAAACCGCAGCTTTAGCGATTCGTGGCACATTGTAAATTATGCAGATAGAACTGGCCATAGAGAAAAGCTTATCCCATTGGATTTGGCTGATGAAATACGCAATTGGCACGATTTAGCAGACTGCGCTAACAAGGCAAACCGCATTATTGCAACCGATACAACTAGCCAAAGTGAAGAGGCAAAGCGTGCTGCGCTTCCCGATTTTATTCCCGAATTTGCAAAAAACACGCTTTCTCCATTAGCCGACTTGGCAGCTGCATACCTTTCTATGAAGTATGATTTTCGCCATGCGATTATCCCCGAAGAAAAACGTAAGGTGCGCGAAGTCCTCTTAAAAATTCGCCAAAGGCTTAATGGAAAACGTTTTCTTTTCGATACTTTTACATACGCAGATATAACAGCAGCAGGCACGCTTAGTTTTGTAAAGCCTGTCGCGGATAAATATATTCCGCTAAAGCCTGCGCTGCGTACTGCGTTTACGCAAAACGACTTGGCAAACGAATTTGCGGATTTACTCGAATGGCGCGATAAACTCTATGCAGACAAGCGAGGCTCTTCACACGCGTTGTAAAAGTAAAAATTTCAGGATTTACTATCCGAAACCTTGTTTTACTTTTTTTTTCTTAGTAGCTACTTTTTTTTCAATAGCACTTTTGGCAAAACCGCCACGTGACAAAGTCGATTCTGCACTACGCATGCACCATCCACGCGTAACGCCCGAATTTTTGTCGAGCTTTAAACCTACCCAACTCGATTTCGACATGGGTTGGGTTATTGTTGATAAAAGTGCGCAAAAATTCCCCGAACACATAACTGCATCAGATTTACGTAAGAAAAAAAAAGAGACAGGCAAAACATCCGACACAAGGCCACGCATTGTAAACCGTGAAGGCTTTTTGTGGGCAGAAGACGCGGAGGACCTTTCTTCGCGTAAAAATAATGAAGCTTTAGCATTCGTTCTTGCGAACGACATGGATCGCGCACGTGAAATTTTTGAAGAATTACGTACGCACGAACCTCAATTTTTTCCCGCTCGTTTTAATTTAGGTCGTGTTTACCTTTATTTTTCGCAGCACCGTGAAGCAATTGCAGAGTTTGAAAAATGTACACAACTTGTTCCACAGTACAGCAAAAATTATTACTATTTAGGAAAAGGATACGAAATTGCAGGGAAAAGAGACGCTGCAGATTACAACTTTTTGCGTGCGTACCGCTACGATATTTATAGCTTGGACCCCGTTGTTGCTCTTGGCGACTCGCTATTAGAACAAAAACGAACAACCGAAGCTCTCAACGCTTTTAAATACGCTTTGAAACAAGACCCTGGGTTTAACGACGCGCTAATAGGTATGGGTAAAGTTGCGTTTGCGATGAAAAAATACTACGACGCAACGTTGTGGTTTCGTAGCGTTAACCAAAAAGCTCCGTATAAAAAAGAACTACACTATTTCTACGCAGAATCTTCTTTTTTTGCGCAGGACTACCAAACAGCAGAACGGGAATTTAGCGCGATGCTCAATTTTCCGCAAGACGCTATTTACGGAAAAATTTCGCTTGTACGGATGCGAAAACGGCTTGAACAGACAAGACGACTCCTAAACCAGACGGTAGAAGAATGATTCAAAGATTACTCATCGTCAACCGTGGCGAAATTGCGCGTCGTATTATACGTACCGCACAAAATATGGGAATAGAAACCGTCGCTGTTTATGAAAGCGAAGATGCAAACTCCCCGTACGTACGCGAAGCGAATACCGCAGTGCTACTCCCAAACGGTTTTTTAGATCAAGAAAGTATTTTAAAAATTTGCAAAGAACATTCTGTGGATGCAATCCATCCCGGGTACGGTTTTTTGTCGGAGAACTCACACTTTGTACGCAAGGTAGAAGAAGCAAAAATTATTTTTATTGGGCCATCCGCCGACGCAATGGACCGTATGGGCGACAAAACAGCCGCACGTCTCGAAGCAAAAGCAGCAAAAGTTCCAGTGCTCACTGGCAACGAGATTGAAGACGCTTCTAAACTAAGTGCTACTGAAAGGCGTGGTATTGTCCTCAACGTCGGACTTCCCGTTGTTCTTAAAGCGGCAGCAGGCGGTGGCGGCAAAGCGCAGGCAATCATCAACGAAGAATCCGAAATTACAGCCGCGTTTGATAAAGTACTGCGCGAAGCCGACAGGCTCTACAAAAGCCAAGCCCTCGTGATTGAACGCTACCTTGTGAAAGCGCGGCATGTTGAAGTACAAATACTGGGGAACGCCGCAAAAAAAAATTACGCTATCTTCGATCGCGACTGTAGCGCACAACGCAATAACCAAAAAATAATTGAAGAAGCTCCTGCGCCAAACCTACCAGATAAAGTGCGCAAAGAATTGCATGCTTCTGCTGTGCGTTTAGCAAACCACGTTGGGTATTCAAACGCGGGAACAATGGAATATCTTTACGATTCGACAAGAAACGAATTTTATTTTCTTGAAATGAATACGCGTTTACAAGTAGAGCACACTGTCACCGAAATGGTTACAGGACTCGATTTAGTATACGAGCAAATTCGTATTGCCGAAGGAAGAACCACAGATTACTCTTCCCTTGAAATAAAAGGGCATGCAATCGAAGCGAGAATTTGTGCAGAAAAAAGCGATGGAACATACCAACCTTCAACCGGCACCATTTCGCAATATGTGGAGCCCATGGCAACGCATGGACATAATTTTGAAACGGCTTCGCAGCGCGTACGCGTCGACTCCGGTGTCGAGAATGCTTCTTCTGTATCAGGAAAATACGACAATATGATCGCAAAGCTTATTGTCCATGCAGAAAACCGCGACGCCGCCCGCGCCCTTCTTTCCAATAAATTAGATGAATTTATCATCAACGGCTTCCATACAAATATTCCTCTGCTCAAGGCTTTAATAATCGATCCAAAATTTGTCGAAGTCCAACACTATACGCGTTATTTACAACGCGAATTTACCGCTCCACAAAACGACATAGAAAAAGCTGCAACTTTAGCTGCAATTATTTTATACGCTAAGGAACAAGGCGTCAACAAAGCGCGATTTGGATTACTCTCTTCGTTTTCAAACTCCCGTGTATAAATTTATTACCTTTTTTTTCTATATTACAATTTTTTTCTGCAAAAGCTGCGTATCGCTTACACAACAAAATAGCGATACCACCGCAGCGCCTTTATCCGAACAATATAAAGCTTACCGTGTCCAAAAAAAACGTTCGCTCTATATCCAAAATTTTGACAACCGTACGTTTACTCCGCAGCTTACCGGACGCCTTAAAGAAAAACTGCAAGCTGTGCTCTCGACAAGCTCTTCTATGTATACCACCGACGACAAGAAAACGGCAGATTTAGTACTCTACGGAAAAATTTTGGGTTATACAGAAGAGCCAACAGGGTTTGGACGTACAAGCCAAACCCCTGCGTTTAATTTATATATTGGAGCTTCTATTTATCTTCGTGCACAACATGAAATTTCAGATAACACAGACGACAGTTTTTCTGAAAGGCACGAGGTGCAATATTCTACCATGTACAATACGGGTGAACCGTTTTTTGATACACGTTTTAGCGCAGAGGAACGGCTTCTCGAAGGATTAGCAAACCGAATCGCGAACATACTCTACGACCCAAGGATAGTGGAATGATTTTAGCGACGCTTTGTTATATCCGAAATGGCGGTAAAACCCTCATGATGCACAGGAATAAAAGGCCGACGGATGTACACTTCGGAAAATACAACGGTCTTGGCGGAAAATTTGAACCTCGTGAATCTCCTGAGGAGTGCGTAATCCGTGAAGTCTTTGAAGAAAGTAATTTAAAAATCACTCCGCGCTTACGAGGAATAATGACATTCCCACAATTTTCGAATGGACGCGATTGGTATTGCTTTCTTTACACAGCAGAACATTTTTCGGGCACAGTAAAAAAAGAATGTCCTGAAGGCGAACTTGTTTGGGTACAAGATAGCGAAGTACTAAACCTTCCTCTTTGGCCCGGTGACAAAATTTTTCTAAAATGGCTCAACCAAGAAAAATTTTTCTCAGCAAAATTTAATTATTTAAATGGCGAACTTATAAACCACACCGTAGAATTTTATGGCTGAACAAGAAAAATTAACAACCTCACCTTGGGGACGCCTTCTAAAAATGGGCGCCTTGGCTGGGCGCGTTGGTTTTTCTCTTGTTGGTGAAAAGGCGCTGGGGCTATTTCTTGGCGAAGACTCGCGCGAGATGCGGTTGGCGAAATCGTGGGCAAAAAACGCCGAAAAAATTGCAGACACTTTGGGCAAACTCAAAGGCGGCGCAATGAAAATAGGACAAATGCTATCAATACAAGAAGCGCTTCTCCCTAAAGAACTCACCTTCGTGTTAAAAACCTTGCAAGGGAATGCACCCACTATCGCCGCTGAAACAATGTTCCAAACCTTAGACGCCGATATACCACATTGGCGCACGCTTGTAAAACACATCGACTCCAAACCTCTCGCTGCCGCCTCTATTGGGCAAGTACACCGCGCTGTTATGCTTAATGGACGCGAGGTTGCGGTAAAAATTCAGTACCCTAAAATTGACAAAGTCATTTTTTCTGATCTAAAAAATCTTCGTCGCCTTTTTGAACTCGTTCTCGAATCGGTGATGTCTTCAAATTTGGACCATATCTTTGCAGAAATAGAAGCGCGTCTTTCTGAAGAAGTCGATTACCGGCGCGAAAAAACTCGCTTAGAAGAATTCCGCACTTTCTACAAAGCCCACCGCAATATCACAATTCCCGCGCCAGTATCCGAACTATCTTCACAGCGTGTGCTAACAACAGAACTTACGCTTGGCCTTACTATTGAAGAGGCAAGGAAATACCCGCAAGAACAGAAGAATTCATGGGGAGTTTTACTCATGCGTACGCTTATCGAACAACTTCTTTGTTTGCGTAAGCTTCAATCTGACCCCAACCCTGCAAACTATGCGTTCCGTAAAGATGGCGGATTAATTTTGTACGATTTTGGTAGCATAAAAGAATTACCCGATTGGCTCCACGCAGGGTATATGGGCGTGTTAGATGCATGCCGCACGGGAAAATTAGAAAAAATTGGTCAAATTGCACAGGCAATGCAAGTAAAACTTAAAGATGGCAATACAGTTCCACAAAAACACATCGACCTTTTTATTGAAGTTCTATCGCCCATTTTTTTAAATCGACCTTTTAAGTTCACAAAAGAAACTGAACCAATCCAAAAAATTATCGCGTATAACCGAGAAAACTTTAACGAACTTAAAAACATTTCAATTCCTGGAGACGTACTTTTTATCGATCGCGCAATTATGGGACTTTTTGCCAACCTCACTGCGCTTGAGGCCCAAGCAAATTGGTCAGATGTTTTTGCCGAAGTTGTTCCTGTTAGTTAATCTACAAAATTTTATTTCTTAATATGCTTTTTTAGGTATGTATAGTATTTGATTTCCAAAGTGTTTATTAGATACCGATAGAACTCTTGCTCGTAATCTTTTAGGTTTGGTTTAAAAATTTGTCGGTATTCATCCGCAATTTTTGTACGAGTTTTATCGTCTGCAAAGTCTTTATAGTTAATGTAAAGCGCAATGGGAACTCTTCCTACTGATTTTTTCACGATATCGGTTGGAACCATTATGCACACTGCATCTTCTCGCAATGCTTCGTACGTCGCTTCTTCTAATGCGCTACCTGTCAACTTCGAAAGTTCTGGAATATTCTTTTTAATTTCTGGCGCTGCCATTTTTACTTTTGCGCGAAATTCATCTTCGGTAAGCACTCTTTCGGATTGTTTAGACGGAGAGAACGGAAAAACCATCGCCGAACCGTACGCCGCTACTTTTTGTTTTAACGCGTCTTGCTGTGCACTTGCGGCACTCGATACAGAATTATCTGTTGAATCGTCCCGTGATTTACTTTCGCTTTCTTGCATAGAGCCTCGTGAAGAGGTCTTGCGGTTAAATTTTATGCGATAAAAAGAAATAACCGAGAGTAACAAAAGTGGAAATACAAGCCAAAAAAGCTGGGTTGAATAAAATATAGCTACGGAGAATAAAATTGTAGAAATAAGCGACACAAGTATTCCCTGCGGTATATTATAGCGGTTTGCTCGTAGTGCAGAACGCATGGATTCATTTATTTCATTTACGTTATGCGTCTTCATTTGCGATAAATAAATTCGCTCCTCGCTCGAGAGAGCATGGTCAAGCGCAGGGTCTTTGCGTTTCACAAGCTGTTCAAAAATTTTGTTGGCAATATCGAAGCGCTCCGCTGCAGAACTATCCGTTTTCATTGCACGACTCAAATTTTCGAGAACTGAACTCATGTATTTTTGGTCTACAAAGTAAAAATATGAAGAACCGTCTGCTTGAGTAACCTTGTAAGAACCGTACCGCGTTGTAAGCCGTTTCTCAAAATCGTTTTCTAACGCCATTGCTTGCGATTCTTCTTTAACGGCACGTAAAATTTCACGACGTAAATCAATTTGTAAAAGATCTAAATTTTGTTTTGTGTACGATTGGACAAGGTTTTCGATTTTTTGTAATAAATTTTCAACACCTTGCTGCTGCTTTCTTTCTACAAGTTGATCTTTTTTCCTTATAAGTACCGTTAGCCAAGAAAGAATATCGTTTACCGCATTACGGCTGAGCGAAGCTTCTTTAGTAGGGATCCGCTCGAAAGGATACCTTTCTACAAGATGCACCAAAGCCTCGACCTTTTCTTTGTTTTGTTTGCGTCCAGGCTCTGCAGGGATAACATACTGTGCACGGTAACTTTCTGCTGCCGTAATGAAGTCCGTCGCTCCCGCCTTTTTAGCCCTCTCTACCAAAATATTGAGTGCAAATTTTTCAAGCCCATCGGCGAGGATACGGTAATGACGAATTACTTCGGGGGTACGCGTATAGTTCCCGTTTTCGTCCACTTCAAGTTGATCGATAACAATATGGTATTTTTCGCCAATTTTGTCGACCAAGTCTGGCGAGCGTGCAAAAAAATCTTTAAGATCAACAAAGAAATCGGGAATTTCGATATACGGAAGCTGTACCTTGTCGAAGCTTTTTTTAAGAAGTCGCCGTAAATCATACTCTAACGAAAAAAAATCGGGGTAAAAACGTGCTCCGCTTGAGCCGTCTAATTTAAGGAGTGGAGCTCCAGGGTCTTCCTCTTCAATGTCTGTGGGTCTAGACCGCTTTGCTTCTAAAATAGAACGCAATAGCGGCTCCGATTTCGCCATTGCTGCCCGCCTAAGCGAGCCTGCGTCTCTGATGCCCACCCGATTTTTAGGTGGGTATATTAAGAATAACTGGAAAGTAGGTTTTGAATGTTGTGAAAGCAAAATTGGGTACAGATACGCGACGCGATTTTTTCCCTGGTTTTGGATGTCGGTTATTTTTTTAATCGATGCCGCAAAAAGTGTCGGGTTTGCGAGAGAAATTTGGTCTAACGTTAAGTAATATGTCGGATCGTTCGCGTTGATTTTTTTTTGCTCGATAAAACGGAGTTTCTCGTCGAGCTTTGCCAAAATTTCCATATCGGCATTATTTGCCCCCGTTAAAGAAGACCTATCTTGGACGACTATCGTGCTTAGAGCATTTTCAGCAATTCCTTCTTCCATACCTTAATTACCAATGCTTTATGCGCCAATTATTGAGTACGTATATAGGCGGCATATTCTTTTGTTCACATTGCCAGCATGTCTGCCGATAAATATTATAGGGATAGAGACCCCCTATGTTTCAAATTGCGAATTTTCAACAAAACGCCTTTGTAATTGTCGAAGGCAAGGCTGCCCCAGGTTTTTTTATTGTACGCCAGGGACGTGTGCGTCTTAGCGCAGAAATGCCTATTCCCGGCGAAGAAGCGAGCCAAATTTTAGGGCCTGGTGATTTTTTTGGTGTTGTCTCTTCGATGAGTGGGCATCCCCATATCGAAACGGCACAGTGTCTTGCGCCTACTTCGATGATTAACGTCGGGCGCGACCAGTTTGGTGTCCTAATCCAAAAAAATGCACCTATCGCGATGAAGATCATCCGCTATTTTTCACAACGCTTGCGCATTATTGACCGTGCAATTACAAAACTCAATTTCCACAGCGTTGTTGAAGAAGATCCACAGATGATGTTCAACGTCGCACAATTCTACTTTGGCAAACAAGAGATGAAACACGCGGCGTACGCATACCAAAGGTATATACAATTCTATCCCAACGGTACGTTCACTGCACAGGCCAAAATGGCGCTACAGAATATGAACGCCCCCATGTCTGTACCGGCGCCAATAGGAAACGCCCTTGCAAGAACATTTGGCGACGGTGAGATGATTTTTATCGAACACGAACCCGGCAACGAACTCTATATTTTACAAGGGGGGCGCGTAAAAATTACAAAAGTGGTCAACGAGAACGAAGTGCTTCTTGCTGTTTTAAATCCAGGCGATATTTTCGGAGAAATGGCGCTACTTGAGAACAAACCCCGTTCTGCCTCTGCCGTAGCGTTTGGGAATGTCACAACGCTTGCCATCAATAAACAAAACTTTGAAGGCATGGTGCAAGCACAACCACAGCTTGCCACAAAATTAATTACCCTTTTAAGCGAACGTATTTGGGCAGCGTACCGGCAACTCGCAAACTTGCTTATTCCCGATCCTGTTGGCCGTATGTACGACACGTTACTTACGCAGGTTCAAAAGAAAAAGGTTGCAATACAACCAAAGATGAGTTACGTTTTCGATTTCGGTTCGCAGGAACTTCTTAAAATGGTTGGATTTCCCGCTGAAAAAGGGGAAGAGCACCTCATCACTCTACTTTCCGATAAAAACTTACGCCTTGACCAAGGAAAATTTACCTGCAAAGATTTATCTGAACTCGAAAAACAAGTCCAATATATCCGCAAACGCGCTGCAACAGAGCGCCAGCGTGAAGCTGCAAAAACTCAATAGTTTTTTAAAAAACTTTGTGAACTGTTGTTTCTATATAACATCTACACTTACGAGAAGACCTAAGAACACCGCAAGCTCTTCGCGCTGGGACTGTTTAAGAAACTCTAACGTCTGCATTGCTGATTCAAAAGCGCTTTTACGATCGTAACTTAACCTATCTACTTTTGCTTCTTTTGTTAAATTTTCAATCATTTCAATCAAATCCAAACTGCCTCTAAGAAGCGCAAACATCTCTCCCGAGAGAAGGTACCCCATCGCGTAGCGGCGTTGCTTTTCTACATCCAACTTTTCAACATATTTTTTACAATTACGGTCAATTTGGCCAAGATAACTCGCCAAAGGTTTAGGAAAGCGCATAAATTCTACAACGAGCGATTGTACACGGCCTGCGTGCTGCTGTATATCGCGCTCGTAAATGTTGGTAATCTCCAAAATTGCATCGTGTTGGTTGCTATCTTTTAAATCTTCAAGAACAGACGACATCTTTAAACTTTGGATGAGACCGCGAAACCGCTCTCCGTTGCGTTGTATTTCTTTTTCGGCGATTCCCAAAAAGCTCTGTAAATCTACGCCTTCTGTTTTGGGTTCAATCCCCATGGAAGCTACCCAAGAAGGTAGTTTCATTGGGTTAGGATGTACTCGCCGCTCACTACTTTTTTCCTGCGAAACATTTTCAGAGGTATGCTGTATACCGCCAGCCTGGCGCTTAAAAAAAATAGCTTCTTCACGCCCTAAAGCGATTGGCACAATTTCAATTTTTCGAGTACGTATATTGAACCGCGTGGCATACCTGCGGCCACTCTGGTCGATATACCGGTTTTCAATTGTCTTAAGAGTCAACTTGGTTGTATCAATATCGTCTACAGAGTTAATATGTATATACCGCCGAGGCATGTTACCCTAAAATTTCGCTCATGCGCTTTGCTTTTGTATCTTCTGGATTTATTTCCAATAATTCGTGCAAGATAGCACGCGCATTTTCATTTTGCTTAAGCGAGATGTAAAGTTCTGCAAGCAAATTTAAAACCGCAACGCGGGGTTCTTTTTTGGTTCGGTACGCCCGTTGTGCATACTCCAACGATTTTTCTAAACGGTTGAGCCTGCGTTCGGCAACCGCCGCCAAGTAAAAAATTTCTGCGTCTTCGGATTCTATACCTAAAGATTTTTCTGCGATACGTATTGCCAAAGGATAGTCTTTGGCCTGCATCGCTAAATTAAGCATCGCTCGCAATGCGCGTGGCCCTACAGATGCGGAACCAAAAGCGCTTTTGAGCAATTCTGCTGCTTGCATAAAATTTCCCATATCTACTTTTTGTTTTGCTTCACGCAAAAGCTCTGATATACTCTTTTCTTTCAAAATTTTCGTTGCTTTTGGATTTTCAGATTTTCTCTTATACTCTATGCGTACAAGAGAGAAATCATCTGTAATTTCGCCAGAGGAAGCTGTAAGCTCGTAAATTTTTTCAAGCCTACCATCCCCTGTTTCGACATGCTTTAAAAAAATACTTTCGTCCTCGTTGATAACACGGTGGCCTTCCTCGTGTCCGGGAAGCTCAATATCGTCGCGTCCATCCGACCCTAAAAGGATTACATCACCTGCTTGCAACTGCATTTGGTCAACTTGTATATCGCTTTGTAAGCCTGGCGTTCCAAGCTTGCGGTAGTAACTGCGGTTTTGTAAAAAAGCGGCTTTACCTTCGCGGTACAAAACTCCCCAAGGATGTTCTGCGTTTAGGTAATAAAGTTTTCCAGAATTATTTTCCAAAGCACACAAAAAAATAGAAACGAGCATCGAGCAATCAAAGCTTTCAAAAACTCTTTGTAGCTCCAAAAATACATCTACTATCCACGTATCTGCCTTACGTAGCTTATTCTGTCTAGATCTTTCTATGATTGATTGAAAAACTGCCCCTAAAACAAGCGCTCCACCCGCGCCTTGCATTGACTTACCCATTGCATCTGCGTTAAGAAAGACCGTCACCGGAGCATTTTCAAAACGTAGAGTATGCGCAATAGAGATATCTCCCCCTATTCTACGTTTATGGCTTTTGAATTCAAATTCTTTTTTTTGCTTCGTATAAAAATCAACAGTAACGTTGCTATCTTTTTCGGCGGCGTTTACACCCAGCGGGTTTAAAAGAAGCGAGGTCAGGTAGTAATCTCCATCTTGCTGTTGTTTCAATTTATTAACAAGATCAAGACTCACTTGCAATTTTTGCGAAGCGACAACGACCTGTTCTTTTTCTTCAACAAGATTTAGTCCAGAATGGATAAGTTCAACCCGACGCGTATAATCTTTCAAACAAAGAAAAGTAAGAACGCCCACGTAAGGAACAACCATGCCGCCTAAAATCATTGAACCCAAATCACGCGAAACAAAAAAGAAATAGAATGTTATCGGCAAAAGCCATGGCAAGGAGAAGAGAAGAAAAGTAAAACGGTTGCATGCGAAGGTAAAAGCAGCGGCACCAACTACCCCAATAATAAGGCTAAACGCGGTTAGTTTAATATTGGGGTTTTGGATTGTAGGAAGCTGATAAAAAAAACCAACACCAATAATTAAAGCGATTAATAACGCTTGCATGTTAGCTGCAATGGCTTTTTTTCGCGCTGATTTAATCCAATTCTCGCCCAAAAAAAAATATACCATCATGGGAATTCCGACACCAAATTCGATAGTAAACCACGTAAGATGTTTTTCAATCCCGCCATCTGCCATCAACATTCCGTAGTAAAGGAGCATCCCAAAAAGGAGACCAATGATTGCCAAGCGTATATTCCAAAACATTTGCTTGGTGAGCGAACTTTCGACCTGCGCAACAAATTGGGGTTTTACAAGCTGCGATACTGGACGGGCGTAAAGATACATTTTACCTCTTTTTCGAGTAACCCATAACAATCCTTACGCCACCATAAAGGGAAGTATCAAGTTGCTTTCTTTTTTACTTCCGCTTCCGTTATTACGCGAATATTTTTTTTAAAATTCCATTTGCGGTATACAGAAAGGGCATCGATGCGAGAGTTAGGTAGAAAATAATAATTTTGTCCATACTGCACAATCGCCCCTTTATAGTCTGAATGCTTACCGCGAAAATCGACTTTGCCTATTTCTTTTACCTGGCTCCAGTTTTCAACATTCTTGAGCACCGGAACTTGATATAAATGTAGTTCGCGAATGCTCCCCTCTTCCAAGGCACGAACCATCAACTGTGACCAATCCATCGTAAGACGCTCGTACGACGGTAACACGAAGTCAAGTTTTTATTGACGCGAAGTTTAGGGCACGACAGTATCCATAAGGAGTGCTTAATAAACTCAAAAAACTTTGTCTTTTTAGGCAATCCTAATAAATTTTTAATTTTAAGGAGCTCTATGAAATCAGTTAAATTCTTAGCGGTTTGTGCCACAACCGTATCGTTTATCGCCTGTAGCAGCGGGAATGTACGTTTTCCCGATAAAACAACTAAAGTTAACCTAAATGGTAAAAATGTTTTGGTCGTTGTTGAAGATAACGCTTCAAGTGACGCAAAGGTAGCAGCAGCTTTTAAAGTAGCAGTAGCTGACAAAGTCGGTTCAAAAAAGATACTTCCTACCCTACCTGAAAATGCAAAAGGAGTGACCAAAATCTATACTGACTTTGGTTTAAATAATAGAGGAGTTGTCGATCCACAAAATTTAAAAGCAGCAGCTATCGACGAGATTTTAAAGCTTTCAGCCCAATTCGGTAAATTTGACACTATTGTTTTCGTTAGCGCTGAAAAAGGTAGTGGTATGGCTGTACCACAAACCATAAATGTCGATTTTTACGCTGCAGTGTATGACATTGCCAACAAATCGATTTTAGCAGCTGTTAAAGACAACGCAAGCATTGTAGCCACAGCTCTAATCGCCCAAATGCCGCTTAAGGCAAGCAATACTGTCACCATGCTTTTAAATGGCCAAACAAAATAAAAACTAAATAGAAATTTTCACTATCTTGCGTGACCGTCTAAAAAGTCGCCGAATGAGCGAAAACACTGCGGCTTGACGAGCAAGCCGCTTGCAAAACGTCCCAAAATGCCCTGTTTTCGCGCCTTCGCCGCACCCCATAGGCGCGGTTCGCGACTTTTTAGACATTCCCCCGTACCGCTCCATATAGCTCACTACTTACCAAACCACGTGACTACGCGCTTTTTGCCGTAAATACATAATTTTTGTAAAAACTGTACTTTTTTGCTACACCCATTACATATGTGTTTAACTTAATGTAACTTATTTTTATTTTCGTAAACTTACACTATGTTTAAATATTTTAGTTGTAGTTAATAATGGATTGTGCCGTTATTCTCGACTAAGGCAAGTTATGCTTTGGGTATAGCTCCGTTTTTCCATAGCTATAGATTTTTAAATAGCTATGGAAAAACACAGCCGATTGAAAAAGAACTCCCCTTCCTATGGAAAAGGATTCAGGTGCCCACGCGGCGCCGTCGCTCTGGGCACATGAATAAAAGCGTGTGCCCATAACTGGGTGAAGAGATTGCCGAATACGCCGCTGACGCGGCTATTCGACAACCTAAAAAGTTAAAATTTTCTGTATTTTTTGGAGTGCTTCGCACTCCAAAAAATACGTAATTTTCAACTTTTAGGACATCTCTTCAAATTTTCCAAGGAGGGAGAAGATGCAGATTAACAACAATCTGCCCGCGTTAGCGGTTAATAGGCACTTGCACAAGGTGTACGGCAACTTCGAGAAATCGATAGAAAGGCTGGCCACCGGCGAGCGTATTAACCGTGCGGGCGACGACGCGACGAACCTTGCGGTTTCAGAAAAAATGCGTACACAAATTAGAGGCTTGAAACAGGCTGAGCGCAATGCGATGAATGGGTTATCGTTCATCCAAACTGCCGAAGGTAACATGGGTCAAGTAAACGACATTTTGCAACGTATTCGCGAACTGGCTGTACAATCCGCAAACGGAATTTATTCCGATTCGGATAGACAGCAAATTCAGGTAGAGGTATCACAGTTGGTCGACGAAATCGATCGCATTGGTACATCCGCCGAATTTAACCGCATGAAACTTTTAACTGGGCGTTACGCGCGCGGCTCAAAGTTAGGGTCAATTTTCTTTCACGTCGGGCCGAATAAAGACCAGCGCATCCAGGCGTTCATAAAAACAATGAATGGCCGAGCGTTTGGATTCTACACCGGCAAAGGCGCAAAGGCAGCCAAAAAACCCCTCGCGACGGTTTTTCAGGCGAACGAGATGATTGGCACTGTCGATAACGCGATCGACAAATTAGTCCGGCAACGGGCAGATTTAGGAGCGTACTACAACCGTATTGAAACTACGGTTGATGCACTCCGACAAGGCTATGAAAACATGGTCGCTGCAGACTCACGCCTGCGCGATACTGACATGGCGGAAGAACTGCTGGAGTTCACAAAAAATCAGATACAGTTACAGAGTGGTACGGCGATGTTGGCTCACTCCAACCTTTCCTCTCGGCTCGTTGTTTCTCTTATCGAACACGGTAGCAAATAAGCTACTACGGTAAAAACAACGGGTGTGTAACAAAAGCTGATTTCATTCGGGGGGTAACTTTTTGGCCCCCCTTTTTTTGCTTTTCTTTCAATGAAGAAAGCAGATCGCGGCAAAATGCCTCTACGCACCTTTGCACTTATTTATAATCCGAATAGCGGAAAAAGTAAGGGAGAATTTCTTGCAAGCCAATTTGCAAAAATTTGGGAACAAAAATTTCCAAGTATTCCTATAGAACTCTACCCTTCGAAAAACGCCGCACATTTTGGGGACCTCTCTTTATCCAAATACCGTAACGGAAAAAGTTTAATCTTTATGGGTGGTGATGGTACGTTTTCGTTAGGCCTCAGCGCTCTCTTTAATGCAAGCAAATCCAAAAAATTGCAACATCCTATTGGACTTTTACCCGCAGGCAGCGGCAATAGTTTTTTACGCGACTTTGGCATTGACTCTTTCGAGAAAGCAACCCAAAGGCTTTTGGAGGCGTTTAAAAAAAAACAAAGTAAAATTCTCGATTGTGGCAAGTTTGAGTTTAAACAGGATAGTGCAAAAAAAACACGCTACTTCATAAATATTTGGGCATTGGGATTAATTTCGGATATAAACCTTTTAGCAATAAGGCTTAAAAAATCTTACACTCTAGCGACGCTACTTAAAATACCGTTACACACTCCCCGTACATACACCCTCAACACTGATAAAGAAAAAAAAATATATAAAGCAAACTTCATCGCGGTATGTAATTCGCAATTTACCGGAGGCAAAATGCAAATGGCGCCAATGGCAAATACATCAGATGGCAGACTCGATGCAATTATCCCCTGTGTACAAAACCGTTTAGCGCTTTTGCGGCTTTTTCCAAAACTTTTTAGCGGGAAACATATTACGTCAAAAGATGTACTCCACCTTTCGTTTAAAAAAATGGAATTTGGAGTTATCCCTAATACGCCTGTTATGGTTGATGGCGAAATGGATACAGCAGATTATGTAAAAATCGAGGTTGTCCCCCGTTCGTGGAAACTACTCTTAAGTTAAACTCGTAGGGTGGCTCCAATTGCACCCCACGAATTTATACTTCAAGAAATACTTCCCTACAATTATGCTTTTGCCAAAGCCTGATCGATATCTGCGATAATATCAGAGACCGTTTCAATTCCAACAGAAAGGCGTATATAGTCGGGAGTAACCCCTGTTTCTGCCTGTTCTTTCACAGTCAACTGAGAGTGCGTTGTCGAAGCAGGATGGATTACCAGTGTCTTTGCATCGCCGATATTGGCTAAATGTGAAAGCAATTTTACTGAATTAATAAACTTCTTTCCAGACTCCAAACCACCCTTTATTCCAAAACCAACAAGGGCACCAAAATGGTTGCCTAAATATTTTTTCGCAAGGGCGTGGTTTGGGCTATCGGAAAGTCCAGGATAGTTTACCCACAACACCTTAGGATGCTTTTTGAGGTGTTCAGCAACCGCAAGGGCATTTGCGCTATGCTGGCGTTGGCGTAGCGCCAAGGTCTCCAAGCCTTGCAAAAAGAGCCACGCATTAAAAGGACTCATCGCAAAACCTAAATCGCGCAACCAAATAACGCGTGCGCGGATAATGTATGCGATATTTACTCCTCCAAAAGGAGCGAAATTTCCAAACACATCCCAAAATTTCATCCCTTCGTAACCTGCATCGGGTTCGGTATAGTCTGGGTATTTACCGTTATTCCATGCAAATTTTCCCGAATCGACAAGTACTCCACCAATCGACGTGCCATGCCCCCCAATAAATTTTGTTGCTGCCATTACGACTATATCTGCGCCATGTTCGATGGGACGTACAAGCCCAACTCCAACGGTGTTGTCGACAATAAGAGGCACACCGGCGTCGTGCGCAATTTTAGAAATTGCTTGAAAATCGGGAACGTCCAATTTGGGATTACCAACTGTTTCCGTAAAAACAGCGCGTGTTTTAGGACCGATTGCCTCCTTAAGCGCATTTAAATCTCCCGATTTGACAAATTTTACTGTGCGCCCCAAAAGTCGAATGGTGTGGTGGAAAAGTTGATACGTTCCACCATAGAGGTTGTCGTACGAGACAATTTCATCTCCGGGGCGCGACAGGTTTAAAATCGCAAGCGTTGTTGCAGACATTCCCGATGCGGTTGCAAGCGCAGCAACGCCACCTTCTATCGCAGCGATACGCTTTTCAAACACATCGGTGGTGGGGTTCATAATGCGCGTATAGATATTACCAAATTCTTTAAGCGCAAAAAGGTTGGCTGCATGGTCTGTGTCGTTAAACACAAACGACGTAGTTTGGTAAAGAGGGACTGCGCGTGAGCCGGTTGTTGGGTCGACAACTTGGCCTGCATGCACCCCGAGAGTTTCAATATTAATTTGTGGCATAAATTCTCCTAAAAACTGTTTTTTATTGCGTTCGCAATATCGAAAAAATGTTCACAATGTAAAATCTTTTTTATAAATAAATTCTATCCAGTGGCCACGCGCATGTAACACCGTGCAACTGCTTTTAATGCACCGCGCACGCTGCTGGGGGTAACTATCCCTACGAGCGATTTAAGTAAAAAAATCACGATTTTTTTGAAAAAACTGCATTTTTTTTCTCAAAAGTGAGAAAATTTGAGCCTTTTCTGGTATTTAATCTATAGAGGCACCATGTTAAAAACATCAATCAGTCTACCATTAAGCA
>JABARV010000024.1 GCA_019186965.1 Turneriella sp. | reverse complement strand
AATAAATCGGCAAAGTTAAGCGTTACCATTTGATATTGCTCTGTTACGGGTTCTTTATAGCGTGCCATAATATTACCAATACATAGATTCAAAAAAAAGTCAAGTCGGGTTTTTCAACAGGCTCACTGCGCTCTCTGCGAGAGACCCGAAGACGGGTCGCGGCGATATAATTACAGTGAGTAAGAGTGCGCGAAGGAGATTGCAGTGTGACCGTATCGCCGAGCACCACGGCAATCGTATCGTTGAGCGCAGCCGAAACGATACAGCTTTATATTTGCTGCAATATCTATTTAATGAAGAGAGCCGATTTTTGTCGAGTGTCGAGTGTCGAGTGTCGAGTAGCCGAAGGCGTATCGAAGGGTGCTGCGAGGTTGAGGACTCCACATGCGGATATATATTGGTTTTAGGTAAATTTGTCAAAGATATTTTTAGAGACACAAAAACTACGGGCGGCAGCCTATTAGCATTGTAGAGACGCACACTTCGACAAGCTCAGTGACCGTGCGTCTCTACGATGCGCCACCTAAAACGGCCGCTTAACCTTCAACGCGTTCGATAATCGTGGCGATGCCCATGCCGCCACCGATGCAAAGCGTGATGAGTGCATAGCGTGCTTTACGGCGTTCGAGTTCGTCGAGTGCAGTCCCTGTGAGGATGGCTCCTGTGCCGCCTAAAGGATGCCCCAGCGCAATTGCACCGCCGTTGACGTTGATGCGATCCATAGGGATGCCTAATTGTTTTTGTACATAGAGCGGCACCGCAGCAAAGGCTTCGTTGATTTCCCACAGGTCGATATCTTCGACTTTAAGGCCAGCATTATCGAGCGCTTTTTTAGACGCGGAAAGAGGCCCCGTGAGCATGATGGTGGGCTCTTCGCCCGAAACTGCCATCGAAACGATACGTGCGCGCTTTTTTAAGCCATGCTGTTGGATGGCTTTTTCGGATGCCAAAAGGACAATCCCCGAACCATCGACAACACCCGATGCGTTGCCGCCACCGTGGATGTGGGTAATCGAACCCAGTTCTGGATACGTTTTAAGCGCCATCGCGTCGAACACCTTCTCGCCCACGCCTTTGAACATCGCCGGCATTTTCGAGAGGTATTTGAAATCCCATTTGGGGTTGGGGTATTCGTCTTTATCGACCACGGTGCCGTCGTCTTTGACAACGGGAATAACAGAATTTTTGAAACGGCCATCTTTAATTGCCGCGTCGGCTTTTTGCTGCGACGACTCGGCGAATTTATCCGCCTCTTCGCGGCTGATGTTGTATTTAGTGGCGATGATGTCGGCGGAGATGCCCTGCGGCACTAAATTGTAATGCTCAGCGATTTTGGGATTGCCAATCGACATTGCGGTGGCCATATTTTCTTCGGTGACCTCGCCCGCATCCGAACCCATTTTGCAGCGGCTCATCGATTCCACACCGCCCGCGACCACAAGGTCGAACGTGCCGCTTTGGATATACGTTGCCGCGTCGTTCACCGCTTGGAGTCCCGAGCCGCAAAAGCGGTTCACAGTATAGCCTGGCACTTCTTGCGGCCAGTGCGCTGCCATCACACCGTAGCGGGCGATACACGCCGCTTGGTCGCCAATTTGGGTAACACAGCCTAAAATAACGTCGTCGACTTTTTTAACGTCGAGTTTGGGATGGCGTTTGGGGAGTTCTTTGAGTAGCGTTGCCACCAACTCTTGCGGATGGACATCCGCCAAAGAACCTCTTTTATTCCCGCGTGCGCGTGGCGTACGGATTGCATCGACAATATATGCTTCTGCCATAATTTTTTACCTTCCTTAACTTAATTATCCTTTTTATTCTTATTGCACCTAAATTTATGCTGCGCCCAGTTTACGCAGTACCGTATGCAGAATACCGCCGTTTTTCAAATACACAACTTCGACAGGAGTGTCGACACGGTTCATTGTTGTAAACTCGACCACCGAACCATCTTTCTTTTTTGCTGTTACTTTAATATCGCTACGCGGCTTTAGGTTATCATCGTAGCCTTCGAGGTTAAAAACTTCGCTGCCATCAAGCCCCAAAGAAGATGCAGTCTGGCCGTTTTTGAATTGGAGTGGTAAAATACCCATACCAATGAGGTTCGAACGGTGGATACGCTCAAAGCTTTCGGCAATTACAACTTTGATTCCTTGGAGTGCAGGACCTTTTGCAGCCCAGTCACGCGAAGAACCTGTACCATACTCTTTTCCTGCAAGAACAAGAAGCGGAATTTTTTCTTCGGCGTACTTCATCGCTGCGTCAAAAATACTCATCTTTTCACCCGAAGGGATATGGATGGTGTTTCCTCCTTCGGGAGTAACTCCGTTTTCTGTAAGCATTAAATTTTTAATGCGTGTGTTTGCAAAAGTTCCACGTACCATTACTTCGTGGTTTCCACGGCGTGCTCCGTACGTGTTAAAATCTTTTTGTTCAACCCCACGTGAAATAAGGTAGCGCCCTGCCGGAGAATCTTTTTTGATATTTCCTGCAGGAGAAATGTGGTCTGTTGTGACAGAGTCACCAAAAAGCGCCAAACAACGTATGCCTTTAAGGTTTGGAATTCCAGGTTCTTTAAGAGAGAAATTTTCAAAGTAGTTGGGTTTTGCAATATACGTTGAATTTTTGTCCCACTGGTAGGTGTTTCCCGTCCCTACTTTAATATTATTCCACATCGCGTTACCTGTAAAGACATGCGCATACTCTTTTTGGAAAAGGTCGGAGGTAACCGCTTTTGCACGCGCTTCGCTAATTTCTTTTTGGCTGGGCCAAATATCCTTTAGGAATACTTTACCTTGGATTTTTTCGTTTTCAAAGTCAAAGTCCATTGTGCCTGCAAGCGAGTATGCGACTACAAGCGGAGGGGATGCCAGGTAGTTTGCCTTAACATCTGCATGGATGCGCCCTTCAAAGTTACGGTTTCCTGAAAGCACTGCACCCACGGTGAGGTTATTTGCATTGACTGCTTCTGAAAGAACGGGGTCAATCGGCCCTGAGTTTCCGATGCACGTTGTACAACCGTAACCGACAGTATTAAACCCTATCGCATCGAGCGATTTTTGCAAGCCCGCTGCTTCCAGGTATTTTGTTACCACGCGTGAACCTGGAGCTAATGACGACTTAACGGTTGCAGGAACTTTTAACCCCGCTTTTGCGGCTTTTTCTGCTAGTAAACCTGCGGCGACCAAAACCGAAGGGTTGGATGTATTTGTACACGAGGTAATCGCTGCAATGACAAGAGAACCATTACCAATCGTTTCTTTTTTTCCGTGGAGCGATACTTCGACTTTTTTTTCGGGGTCATCTTTAAAGACATCCGCCATTACTTTGCGGTATGCAGTTTTTGCATTTTTAAGTTCAATACGATCCTGTGGACGCTTTGGCCCTGCAATAGAAGGCACAACCGTTGCAAGGTCCAAGCTAACCACTGAGCTATAGTCGGGAATAGCATCACCTTCTCCACGGAAAAGTCCTTGCGCCTTAGTATATTTTTCGACTAAATCGACTTGCTTTTCATCGCGCCCTGTAAGGCGCATGTAGCGAAGGGTCTCGTCGTCTACGGGGAAAAACCCCATGGTTGCGCCGTATTCGGGAGACATGTTACCAATTGTAGCCCTGTCTGCGAGGGTTAGGTGTTTTAGTCCCTCGCCAAAAAACTCAACAAATTTACCAACAACACCATGCTTGCGCAGCATCTCTGTAACAGTAAGGACAAGGTCGGTTGCCGTTGCGCCTTCGGGAAGAAAACCTTTGAGTTCAAAACCTACAACTTCGGGAAGGAGCATATATATAGGTTGTTCAAGCATAACCGCTTCGGCCTCAATACCCCCAACTCCCCATCCCAAAACACCCAAGCCGTTAATCATTGTGGTGTGTGAATCGGTTCCCACAAGAGAATCTGGATACGCGACAAGCTCACCGTTTTGTGTACGCGTTTGCACAACCTTCGCCAAATACTCCAAGTTTACTTGGTGGACGATTCCCGTAGCGGGGGGCACAACTTGAAAATTAGAGAATGCGCCCGAACCCCAACGTAAAAATTCGTAGCGTTCTAAATTGCGTTCAAATTCGCGTTTATTGTTTTTTTCTAACGCATCCGAGGTACCGGCAAAATCAACCTGTACGGAGTGGTCGATAACAAGGTCTACCGGCAGTACAGGATTAATTTTTTTAGGATCTATTTTAAGCCCTGTCATTGCGTCACGCATCGCCGCTAAATCGACGACACCGGGCACACCGGTAAAATCTTGCATAACAACACGTGCTGGCTTAAAAGGAATTTCTTCTTCTTTGACGGCTTTAGGATTATACTCCGCAATTTTTTGGATGTGGCTATCGTCGATGATGAATCCGTCTTCTTGGCGTAATGCAGCTTCCAAAAGAATACGGATTGAATACGGAAGGCGCGTTATGTTAGGATGCTTTTTTGCAAGTTCGGGGAGAGAGTAATAGAAAATATCCCCTGCTTTTGTAGAAAGCTTTTTACGTGTACCGTGTTTATCGGACCAACTTGGATTATTCATACGGAAAGTTTTTTTTCCCGACTGGCCTTGTCGAGAAAGAAGCCACAAAAGAGCAAGAGCCTCATGTCATTAACTTGTCATAATTTCCTTTACACTCGATTCCATTTTTAAAGAAGCACTCATGGAAATCGCTCAAGTCGCAATTTATTCCGTTGCATGTGTCCTTTCTTTTACTTATGCTATCTTCACCGTGCGCAAATTTTGGCGTCTTTCGCACCTCGCTCAACCTTATGCAATCAAGTCGACTTTTATGCAAAAGGTCAACAACGTCATTATCAACGTTCTTCTGCAAAAAAAACTTATGAAGCGCCCCATCCGTGGACTCGCACACGTTTTCATCTTTTACGGCTTTATCGTCTACGGTGCACATACTTCAAGCCAAATCATCGGCGGATTTTTTGGGCCATACACGATGCCTCTTGTCGGCACAACAGGGTACGAGTTTTCTATCCCCGAACTTATCGAAAAAGTAATTCCACACTTTAACTTTATCTACGGCTATGCTCTCGATATTTTCTCAATCCTCGTGTTAGCGGGGCTATTATTTTTCGCCTTACGCCGCTGGGTGTACCGTGCGTACGAGCTCGATCGGCCATCTTTGCAATCGATGATTGTCATCGGAATGATTTCACTCCTCATGCTTTCAACGCTTGTTGCAGAAGCTTCACACGCCATCCTGCATGCAAACTCGCACATTTCACCCATCCGCCAAACCGTGGTAAACATACTTACTGCAGCGGGTATAAACCAAGCCAACGCAGGTTCATGGTTTATCGGCGGCTGGTGGACGCACATCATGACGGTGTTTGCGTTCATGGCGTTTGTGCCCAATTCAAAGCACGCGCACCTCATCTGGGCGCCGGCAAACTTCTGGTTTGAAAAAGAAACTCCCAAAGGGCAATTGTCATTCATTGATTTAGAAGATGGAGTGACACCTTGGGGATCAGCAAAAGTTCAAGATTTTACCTGGAAAGACCACTTAAACGGTTTAAGCTGTATCGAATGCGGTCGTTGTACCATCGAATGCCCTGCAAACCGCACCGGCAAAGTTTTAAATCCCAAGTCAATCATGACCGACTTAAAGCATGCGCTCATGGAGCAAATGAGTAAGTACGATGCGGCAAAAAAAGCGGGCAAAACAGACGAAGAAATTGCGCAAATGCCCGAGCTACGCGTCATCGATAATTATACCTCTCAAGAAGCGCTGTGGGCGTGTACCACCTGCTATGCATGCGTTGAGGCCTGCCCTGTGGGTAACAACCAAGTCGACGCCATCGTGGGTATGCGCCGTGCGCTTGTCCTTTCCGAAGGTAATCTCCCCGGTGAGCTTCAAACCGCGCTCACCAACATGGAAAACCAATCGAACCCATGGGGTGTTGGTGCGCACAAGCGCGAAGAATGGACAGAAGGTTTGGATATTAAAACAATGGCAAAGTGGAAAGAAGAAGGCAAAGAACCCGAAGTTCTTTTTTGGGTAGGATGCGCTGGCGCGTTTGATGACCGCAACAAAAAAATCGCACGTTCGATTGCCACTGTCCTCAACAAGGCCGACGTGAAATACGGCATTTTGGGTACCGAAGAAAACTGCACCGGCGACTCGGCGCGCCGCGCGGGAAACGAATACTTGTTCCAAACCCTCGCAGGCATGAACATCCAAACGATGAATAATTACGGTGTAAAGAAAGTCGTCACCGGTTGCCCGCACTGCTTCAACACGCTCAAAAACGAATACCCGCAATTGGGGGGCAATTTTGAGGTGGAGCACCACTCGACCTATTTTGAAAAACTGGTGAACGATAAAAAAATCGAACTCGACCCTGAAAAAGCCAAAGAGTTGGGCTCGATTACGTACCACGACTCGTGTTACTTAGGCCGTTACAACGACACATACGACGCACCGCGTGCAGTTATTTCTAAAGCAACCGGCACTAAAGTGGTTGAACCCAACGACCACAAACAGCGCGGCCTTTGCTGCGGTGCTGGTGGCGCACAAATGTGGAAAGAAGAAGAAAAGGGCAACGAGCGCGTTAACGTAAAGCGCACGAAGCAACTTGTCGCCACAGAGGCGAGAACAGTTGCAAGTGCATGCCCCTTCTGCCTCACAATGATTACCGATGGCGTCAAGGAGCTTGGCCAAGAAGAAGGCGTCAAGACTCTTGACATTGCAGAGATCTTAGAGCGTAGTTTGAAATAGTGATTATGCCAATCTAAGGACGTTCTTGTGTCCTTAGATTGCCTAAAAGGTTATTCATGCTCTCAGTGACAACAACCATTGGTGTTGGGGGCGCATTCACTGCATTTTATACGGCATTAGCATTACTCTTAGGGCGGCAGCGCAGTGCTTTACGCATTACGGGTGCAGGGCTCTTTCTACTTTTTGCTGCCGCTATTTTTATGCTGGCTGCGTATCTTGGCGGCTTTTTAGCTACGTGGCCGCACTTGTTTTTGTCTCATCTACCTGCGGCGTTACTTTTGGGGCCGTTTACGTATCTATTTATACGTTGCGCGGGCGATGCAAGTTTTGCTCTTACACGAAAGTCACTTTTACATGCACTACCTGCTATCCTCTGCGTGTTGTGGTTGCGCGATTTTTATATTTTGCCCGCGGCCACAAAAGCGACTTTGTTTGGAGAACCCTCTCTGCTTTTTCAACTCTATCCACCACTCCAGTTAAGAATTATTTTTGTACTCTCATATGCACTCCCTTTGGTGTATACCACCTTTGCGGTCTGGTTTGCGCGTCGATTTTTTACTGCACCGACGGTTTTGTATTTTTTTCGCGCTCTTGCCGTATTTCTTTCCCTAATTTGTTTGGGTGCAATTTGTATGATCTGCGCGGTTTTAACGTCGCAGCGGTTTTTTTTCAAAGAAATTGCAATCGTGTTATTTTCTCTCTCGTGCGCTATTGCATTTGTCGCGCTTATGCGAACGCCGCAGTTTCCAGAACTTCTGGGACGCGATGCCCGTCGGTACCAGCGGTTGACGACCAAAGCTTCTTGGGTGTGGCCGCAAATCCGCGGGCGTATTATTGAAGAAAAGCTTTATTTGAACGACAGCGCACGTCTTGTCGATATAGCATCCCATTTTTCGCTGCGCCCCGACCAGTTGTCGCAACTCGTCAACGACAACGAAAAAATCAATTTTAACCGATTTATCAATCGGCTACGTATTCAAGAAGTTTGTCGTCGTCTTGAGAAAGATAAAGAGGTTAATATACTCGGCACTGCGTTTGCGTGTGGGTTCAACTCAAAAAGTGCATTCAATACAGCATTTCGGCTTGAAACGGGTGTTAATCCCAGCGAATATCTAAAAACAGCCATGAAAATATAAAAAAATGCGACCAGAATCATGATTTAGGGCGACGGAGCCCAAAAAATGGGTTACATGTTGGGCATGAAAAAGCAACAACATAGCAACCTACGAAACCTCGGCGAGCTCTACCACTACGCTGCTACTGAGTACGCCAATGAGAAATCATTTTTAACGCGCACCCCAGACGGGTTCGACGGCCCCACGTATGCCGAGCTCTACGAAGACGGATTGAATCTCGCGGCGGCGCTTGCCGAATTTTGCGCTCTGGAAGCGCGAGAACACGTCGCTATTTTAGCCGACAATCGCCTCGAATGGATGCTGTGCGACTATGCCGTGATTTTGAACGGCGCAGCGGATGTACCGCGCGGTACCGATGCGACGCGCGAAGAAATCGGCTATATCGTAAACCATGCGGAGTGCCGCATCGTTATTATAGAAAACCGCAACGTATGGGATAAACTCGTTTCGTGTACGGATAAATTGCCGCAGGTGAAGCACGTCGTTACCATGACCGCATTTGAAACGTCGCATTCGCCGTGGAAAATCCATTCACTGCCGCAACTCGTTGAAGCAGGGCGTAGCCTTGATAAAGCTAAAGTGCTCTCAAGACTAAACGCGATACATCCCAACGACCTCTTTACGCTCATCTACACCTCAGGCACTACGGGCGAACCCAAAGGCGTCATGCTCACCCACGAGAATATTATGTCGCAAATTCGCAATCTTCCGTTGGGTTTTGAAAAAAACGACGTGATGCTTTCGATTCTGCCGGTGTGGCATATTTTTGAGCGCGCATTTGAGATTATTTCGATTGCTTGCGGTGCGAAAACGGCATACACCAACGTAAAAAATTTGAAGGCAGATTTGTCTAACGTTAAGCCTACATTTATGGCGTCTGCGCCCCGTCTTTGGGAGAGCATCTATAACGGCATCGCCGCGCGTATCGCCGAGAGTAGCCCGATACGCAAGGGGCTTTTTCATGCGGCGGTACGTTTGAGCGCAACGTACCGAAATGCGCTGCGCGAACTCAAGGCGCAAAATTTGTATATTTTTCCGCAAAGTATGGGGGCGCGTACTGTAAGTATTGTTCTTGCTCTCTTTACGCTCGCCGTCACTTTTATTCCTGCGCTCGTTTTAGACGCAATCGTGCTCTCGAAAATACGCGCCGCAACCGGCGGTCGTTTGCGTGCGACGATTTCGGGCGGCGGTGCATTGCCGCAGCATATCGACCAATTTTTTAACGATATAGGCATACCCGTTTTAGAGGGCTACGGCATGACCGAGACGTCGCCGATCATTGCAGTTCGTTTGCCTGAAAATGCCGTCATCGGCACCGTCGGCCCTCTCTATGCCGAAACTGAAATCCGCATTGTCGATATAGCAACCGGCGCGGTGATTTATCCGGGGAAAGATTATTTCGGCAAAAAAGGAGAACTGCACGTCAAAGGGCCGCAAGTGATGGCGGGCTATTTTAAGAACCCCGAAGCGACGCGCAAAGTGTTGCACGACGGTTTTATGAATACCGGCGATTTAGTGGTGATGACGGCGAACGATTGTTTGAAAATCGTCGGGCGTAGCAAAGAGACGATTGTGCTTTCAAACGGCGAGAACGTCGAACCGACGCCCATCGAAGCAAAGCTTTTAGAGTCGCCTTACATAGAACAGTGCATGGTGGTGGGGCAAGATAAAAAATTTTTAGGCTTACTCATCGTGCCGCGCGTCGAGGCTCTCAAAAATTTAGGCGATACACGACGCGCGATTGCAGAGAACGCCGAGACGCAAAAATGGATGCGCGCTGAAATACAAAGGCTTATTAGCGCACAAAACGGTTTCAAAGCGTTCGAGCGCATCGGCGGCTTTGCCGTTCTTGAAACCATATGGGAAAAAGACCGCGAGCTTACGGCAAAACTTTCGCTGAAACGCCATGCGATTGTTGAAATCTATGCGGACGAGATTGAAAAAATTTATGCGGAATGATATGAGTAGAATTTGTGTTATAGCCATGATACTCGGCATCTTCTTTAATTGCAACAACTACGGCTTGGTGGATAAGTTAGAGAATCCGGAAAACTGGAATAATCGAGACGATAACGAAGTCGGTGAGTTATACGCATTCGTTGCCGATACGCAAGTGGTGGGCGCGAGTTTTAGTCAATTTACGAATACGCCGTATAATTGCGCGGGAGTTGGCATTGCCGCCGCCGATTGTGCATGCAATTATTTTGCACAGACGGCAAGTTTACCCGGCAGTTATGTTGCGTGGCTGAGTTCTTCGAGCGAAGACATGACATGCCGTATCTTCGGTCAACACGCTTCGAATTGCGCTCTGGGGCTCCAGCTTTTCAGGCGGGGTGGTCGTTAGACTTGCGGCGGATTATCCCAATGCGATTCAAGCCGTAATCGCTCAAGTACCCTATTTGAAAAACAGTAAGAATCTCGAACCCAAAGATTTTACATTAGTACGATTTGTATTTTTGACTCTCTTGGATTTACTCCGTTCGTTTTTAAGACGCACAACGAAGATTCGTCTGCCACCCGTGTACGTTACCGTGTTTGGCAAACCGAATGAATTTGCTTTTTCAAAGAGCAAAGAAAATATTTCTAAGAAGTACAAAAAATCGAGAACTACTCTACCACCTTTTTGGCAAGCGGCGCTACGCCCGTTGCGGGGCGGTTGGAAAAATAAAATGCTCGCGCGGGTCTTTAGCGAAATGGCGGAATACGAACCAATGGGGTCGGTAGATAAAATTTCGCAGCCCGTCTATTTTGTCTCTGCAACCCAAGACGAAGAAGTCTTGCCTGAGTTTATCCAAGAAGCATATAATCGCGTAAAACACCCAAATAAGAAAATTACCGAATTTCCATGCAGGCACTACGATATATACTTGGGCGATACGGCGAGAGAGAACGCGAACAGCCAAGCGGCGTTCTTGCAGAAGGCTTTCAAAAAATAAGGCTACGCGATTTTTTGAAAAGGGCAACCTCTTCTTTACGACGTGTATTATCCCAGCGGAGTAAGTCCCCCATAACATTTGTGATTGATAATAACGCGGAGTCGGAGATAAACCCCATATTGCCCATACCACAACGGCGCCTAAGGAAATCATCCAACGTGAGCGCCATTTCTTGCTCTATAGCGTAATAAATTTCTGCATGGATAAAAGCGTACTCGCTATCTATGGGGCGCAGCAGCGATTTATCTTTAATTGCGTAGTCTAATACACGTTCGTAAAGCGCACCATAAATCTCAATAAGGTGATCAATGAGGTCAATCGGATAAATATTATCCCATTTTTTATGCGCTTCGGCGATATAGTGCGCTAAGCGCCCGCCAACTTCCCCACCTATAACAGGAGTCTTGTGCGAAAGCGACTTATGCCGCGAAAACGAAAACCTTTTTTCGATGAGGTTAACGGTTTCCTCTGCGAGTGCACGCGACGTTGTCCATTTGCCGCCAAAAACAGATACAAGGCCGTCGACATTATCGTCTTTTTTATGGTACACTATTTCGTGTTTACGCGACGCTTTGTACGTACTTGTTACAGAAGAAGAAGCCACTAACGGGCGTAAACCCGCGTATGAATTTACAACATCATCCAAAGTTTTTCGCTCTGGAAAGTATTCGTTGTATGTGTCGATAAAACTTTGTGCATCGTCGCGTGTCACGCCAACTTCGTCTGGATTTCCCGTAAATTCGGTATCGGTTGTGCCTAAAAGCGTATAATCGCGCCATGGTATAAGGAACATGTGCTCCTTTTTTTTCGTCTCCAACGCAATCGTCGTATTTTTATGGATACGCGGAAAAAGTAAATGGATACCCTTGGAGCGCGTAAGCTTGTGCGCAGACGTTTGCCGCAGCTTACCCAACACAATGTCGCCCCACGGGCCAGAGGCATTCACAGTAACTTTTGAACGTATTGGGAATGCCCGTCCACTTTGCATATCGCGGGCGACAACGCCGACAACTTTTTTACCCGCTTCGTTTTCTTCGACAATAAAATCGTCGCACGCAACATAATTTGCGACAATGGCTCCTTTAGCTGCTGCTGAAAGAATATATTCCAAATTGGAGCGGTTTGGATGCCGGTTTAATGCATCGTAATAATAGTACGCTCCTTTAAGCCCGTTCTGGTTAAGCCCCGGTTCGAGCATAAGTGCCTTTTCTTTTGATAGCCATCTTTTACGGTCCAAGTGTTTATCTGGATCGTCGATATAATTGCGATCCCAGGCAAGCATATCGTAAAGCGTTAAGCCTAAACCAAGCATCCAGCGCGCTGTTGGAGTAAAATCGTAAATGGGCATTAGGAACGGCATCGGAAAAACCTGGTGCGGCATGTTCAGTTCGAGGTACCGTCTCTCCCTAAGCGATTCACGCACAACGGGGATATCGCCTTGCGCCAAATAACGTAAACCGCCGTGGATAAGCTTTGAAGTCGCCGCCGACGTGGCGTGGCCAAAATCTTTACGTTCAATGAGTGCAACCGAATGCCCACGCAACGCCGCATCCCATGCGATGGATGCACCACTTACACCGCCGCCAATGACAAGGATGTCAAATGTACGGTTTTGGAATTTTTGCAAATCGCGCCTCATTGCAATTTTTGGGTGTGCGATACTTAACGTACGCAACGGGTCATGCTAATTTTTTACTAAACATGCCGTAAACTAAATGTACGGTTTGAGTTAGGGCAATGATTGCAGCTCTGCCCAACGCTCTACCTGCGGGCGTAACACGCGGCGGTTCTGTTGTGGGTTTGCCACCGACGGATCGGGTACCCAATCGAGCATGCCGTTGTCGATAGCGCGTGCGATACGCATGCGGTTGGCTTGGCTATTCTCGCCAAAGGCAAGCGCGGCGGCGTTGCTAATCGTGATCAAATCGTCGACCGACAACCACCAGCGCACACGCGACACCAAAACACCCATATCGCTCTGCCAAAAGTCGGGTGGATAGACCGCTTTGCTATCTACGGCATTGCCAAAAAGTAGATTTAGCAATTGTTCGAGTGCAATTTCAGCACGTTGGAGCAACGCATCGCTGCGCATGTGCCGCCCGTTAGCAATCTCAACCAGCAAACGGACGTTTTCTATAAAAGATGGTTCCACACCGTTCGCCTTCGCTGTTTTATCCGCTGTCAATGCGCTACCTAATTTCTGGTGCTGCTTGCGTACAAGATCTGTGATTGTCTGTACTAACTTTTCATCAAAGAGTGCCATAGTACGGACATATAACGATACTAACGTGAGTTGCAAAGTATTTTGTAGTCATACGAGCCTGTGTGCCAACTCGCGAGTTGGCACACAGGCTCGTAACACATTGACCGCCTGTCTTTCTGCTATAATACCACCACACAAGTGAAAGAAGTACGTACCCGTTTTGCCCCCTCGCCCACAGGCTACCTTCACGTCGGTGGTGCGCGCACTGCACTTTTCAATTACCTCTATGCCCGTGCGCAAAAAGGCAAGTTCATCCTACGTATTGAAGACACCGACCAAGTACGCTCGACCGAACAAAGTTACCACCAAGTTTTGGACTCACTCAAATGGCTTGGCCTCGAATGGGACGAAGGCCCCGAAGTGGGCGGCCCCCATGGCCCCTACCGCCAATCGGAAAGGCTGCATTTGTATAAAGAATATGCAGAAAAACTTATCCACGAAAAAAAAGCATACCCCTGCTTTTGCACGGCTGATGAACTCGATCGCAAAAAAAAACAGCGCGAGGCGATGGGCCTTCCGTATGTGTACGACGGTAAGTGCCGCAACTTAACCGACGCCGAGGTTCACGAAAAAAAAGCAGCGGGCATGGAACACACCATCCGTTTCCGCACCCCCGCGAAAGAGGTAATCGTCGACGACATTGTGCAAGGCAGTGTTCGCTTTGACACCGCGATCATCGGCGACTTCATCATCGTGAAATCCGACGGCTTTGCGTCTTATAATTATGCCGTCGTAGTCGACGACCACCTCATGGACATAACCCACGTTATTCGCGGTGTGGGGCATTTGTCGAACACACCGCGCCAAATTATGATTTACGAAGCGTTGGGTTGGCAAAGCCCCCACTGGGCGCATGTGAGCGAAATTGTGGGCTCCGATCACAAAAAGCTCTCGAAACGGCACGGCGCAACCCCCATCACTGCGTTCCGCGACTTGGGGTACACCGCACGCGCTTTCAATAATTATATGGCGCTCTTGGGCTGGTCGTCGCCCGACGGCCGCGAGTACATGACCATCGACGAACAAAAGTCGCTCTTCGACGTGGCGCGTTGCTCGAAGTCGCCGGCGATGTTCGACGTGTTCGATTTAACCAAAGCCGCTGAAGTCGATTTAGCGCAAGCGTCGATCCAAGACCTCGAAGCATACCTTTTTCCAAAATCGAAACTCAACTGGCTTTCAAACCAACATATACGCGCAACGCCTGATGCCCAATTTATCCAAGAAATATTGCCTTTTGTAAAAAATTCGGGAGTTGTTCCAGAAGAAGAGTTGAGCGAAAAGAATGAACGCCTACGCGGGATATTACTTTCGTTGCGCGTTTATTTAGATACTTTGGGACAAATTAAGAATTACTTGCCCGATTTCTACCTACCTTTTACACCCGATCCAAAAGATTATGCCACATCTGAATACTTTCTTGCAGAAAACTTTGTGTCGTTATCTTTAGCCTTCGAACGTCAAATAGAGCAAATGTCCAAGGGGGAAAAGACAGGTACTCTCTCGCCCGATTTAGTAAAAGAGGCAATCAGCCTTGTGGGAAAAGAATTGGGAATTAAAGGCAAACCCCTTTTCATGGGCCTGCGTTTAGCATCGACGGGGCGCTTAGAAGGGCTTGAGTTGCCGGTGTATCTATCGCTCCTTGGAAAAGAACGGGTTATTACCCGTTTAAAAAAGATGGCTGCGCTTAAATAACGCAGTACAAAAATATTAAGGAGGAAGGGAAGCAAAACTTTCAAAAAAAATGGCAATCAAGCACTTTGAAACCTACCTTCCCAAAAGCGCTATGGAACTCCTCATTTGTGAATGGGCTGCGCCCAATTTTATTCCATCCGAAAAAAATAAATACAACAAAGGAGTGTGCATTGTTCCGTCAGATTTATCTACGGTACAACACGTGCGCACGTATATTGAAAAAGTAACCAGCACGTTTTCCTTATCCGAACAAAGCATTTTTGAACTAACCCTCGTCGCAGACGAACTTGTCGCCAATGCAATTCTTGCAAGCTATGCCAAAACAGGTGCAGAAAGTATCCTCCTTAAATGGTCAATGGAAAACCATATTTTCACCCTCACTGTTTTAGACTACGGCGGAGGGTTCAAACTCAACGACGTATTCGATAAATTACCGCAGGGGCACGATTTATCTACATTTTTGCGCAGCCTTAAAGAATACCGCGAGGCGCGAAAAGCAACAATACCACTAAACGGCGAGTTAATCGAACACTTACGTTTTGGCCGTGGTTTACGCATCATCTCGAATCTCGTCAATAAATTCGAGGTAGGTTTTCACGACTCTAAAGGTCTATACGCTAAAGAATTGACCCCAAACACTTTGGGATCGATTATAACAATTGAATACATACCGGAAGCAGCATAAAGACGTTAACGCCTTTACAAAAAAAACTTGCGGCAATTTTAGCGCAAAAGTCGTCTCGCGGCGGTAAATTCACTTTGCCGTTTGCCGTATCTTCCCTACCGATTGATTTGCGTAAAAACTTTACTGAGTACAAAAATTTTTCTCTCGAAATTGGTTGCGGTTGGGGTGAATTCACCCGCGCTTATGCATGCATAAATCCGGACACACTTTTTGTTGCGCTTGAAAAAAAACTGGGACGTATTGTTGCCTCGAGTAAAAAGCAAGAAATTGAAGGTATCCAAAATATACGTTATATGGTGTTAGACCTTGCGTGGTTCTTCGATGGAGTGTTTACCGCAAATACGTTTGATTTAATAACTATCAATTTTCCTGACCCTTGGCCTAAAGCACGCCACCGCAAGCACCGCTTTGTTTCGCACGAATTTGCGGTAAGCCTCTATAAAATATGCCGTCCAAATGCGCTTTTAACCTTTGCAACAGATAATTACGCATACGCACGCGAAGCCGTAACCGTTTTTGAAAATAGTCCACATTGGAAAAACTTTGTTGCGCCATACGTTGCCGTCGATAAGATACAAGGTAGGCCAGAAAGTTTTTTTGAAAAACTCCACAGGTTAGAAGGTGCGCCTATTTACATTCTTCGTTACCAAAGAACGTAATTTTTTTATGAAATACGGCGCCAATGCACACAGCATAAGAAAATAAAAAAGCGGCATTTTCCCCCATGAGAATAGAGTAAATCTTTTTTGTAGCGGAATTTCTACGTATGCTGTTTCTACCGTACCCTGCCCCGTAGGAGGCGCGATATATTCACCACGGTTATCGACAGCGTAGCTTACTCCACTTAACGCTGCACGTGCAAAGGGCACTCCATTTTCGACTGCGCGTAAAGACACAGCGCCTGCGTGCTCAAGTCCCGCAAAACCATCCATAAACCACGTGTCGTTCGACAAATTTACGATCAAATCACTCTCTAAGCCTACGGCGTCCTGTGGGAAAAGCGCTTCATAACAAAGAAGCGGCGTTATCGTTAAATTTCGCGTACGCATTTTTTCAGCATACTTTTCTTTTATTTTTTCGGGAGTACTTAAAAGTGGTAAATCGTTCTTTAAAATTTGTGAATTGGGCAATAAACTGCCTTCGTGGCTGAGCGTTATTTCTAATACATTTTTTTTTGTTGCAGGAGAGAATTTTCCTGCTTCGGGAAAAATTTTTCGCACACTTGGAAAATTTTTCTCAAACGGCAAATACTCTCCCCAAGGAACAAGGCGCCGCTTTAAATATATTCTATCCGCCTCGGGACGCGACATAAGCGCAGAGAATAATTTTCCTTTCTGGTACTCCATCGCTTGGTATAGAACAGTAACTCCCGTGCGCCGCGATAAATACTCGAGAACTCCGTCAAAAGAGGGCGAATAGATAGAAGCATTCTCAGGAGTATTTCGTGCCGCATGGAACGGCATTGAACCTTCTGCCCACAAAATTAAATCTAAGTTTGTGTGTAGTAACTCCCCTTCTACCGATTGGTTAAAAAGGCGGTTAATTGCTTCTGTGGCAAACGCCTTATCATTCCGCTTAACTTCGTGCGCCATACCGATATTGGTTTGCACAAGCAGAGTTTTAAGTTTTCCTTTATCTGTATTTAATGGGAATTGGTAAAATAAAAAACCCACAGTTAAAAAAAAGAACGCCAAAATCCATCCAACCTTTGATTTTTGGAATAAAGGGCGATACCCTTTTTTAAACGTGTAAAAAAATTGAAGCAGGTAAAGGGTTAGGATACTTGCGATAAAACCTAACAGGTAAACCGAACCTACCTGCGCCCATTGCCGAAGCCATGCATTTCCAGAAATGGTATTTCCCCACGACCATGCAAAAAGCTCGAGTGAAAATGCATCCGTTATGGCAAAAAGCCCCGAAAGAGCTAAAATCTCTACAAACGAAAAATTAAGTACAGGAAAAAAAAGACGTTTTACGATAAAAAAAAGAAGAGGCTTTGTTTGAAAAAACACCGCAAAAAAGAAAACAAGAAGCAAAGTTAAAAAATAATTTTCTCCTGTATAACGGTGTATAGCGGGAGTTATCCAACCAAAGGTAATTATTGCAAGGGAAAGCGCAAAAAGAAAACTTACCAATATAATTTGCCAAATCTTTTTATTTTCTTGTAGTTTTGCTGCACAGAAAAATGCAAACAGTGCTAAAAATCCAGCAGGCCAAAAATTAAATGGATTAAGGCTAAAGAAAACACCAACAGCAAAAACTATCGCTAAAAGAGCCTGCCCTAAATAAAAATTTTTAAACCAACACAAAAAGCGCAACTTTATGCGATACCATTTTTACGTAAGCTACCGCACCGCTCCTATTTTAAATTATTCGCCTTAAGATAATTTTCGTATTCCATGCGCCTCTGGTATGCGGCGGCTTCTTCTTTCCCTAAAACATTGGTGCGTAACTCGGTGAGTTTTTTATCTCTTTCGCTCTCGCCCAGCGACGGGTTTTCCCGTAAAAATTTCTGTGCCTGCGCTTCGTAGTTTTCAATACGGCTTCTTTCTTCACGTACTTCACGGTCGACCTCCGCCATACGTTTAGCAGCTTCTTTTCCAAAATACTCTTCGCGTAACGCTTCGGTTTGTGTAGCGGTTGTTCCTTTGCGCTGCATTTCGTCTTCCCTTAAAAGAAGCTCTGTTTCGTAGCGCGTATACTTGGGTTCTTGCTCATTAAAAGCGCTATCGTAATCGCCTAAAGCTTTACGGCGGATTTCATAATATTTTTTAACCCGCTCGTCTGCGGGCATATTGGTAGAATTTCTATAAAACTCGTTTAACGCATTTTGCGCTTCTGCGCGAGCTTCTTCATAACCAAAAATAAGTTTAGCGTCGCTTTCAGAAAAAAACTCCCGCCGCTTTTTCTTTAATGCTTCGAGCCTTTCGGGAAGAGGCATTTTTTCAGAAAGATGCATACGGCGCATTGCATCTTCGTATTGCAAGTACGTACGGAATAGTTTAATTAATTTTTCATTAGCGTAAGAGGGATACTGCTCGCGTAAAAAATTCTCGATCCGAATATTGCACTCATCGGGATTCATTGTATGGGCAGGCTGTGCGTTTTCGTCGGTGGTGATGTTTCCCCCTTCGCACTTACTCCGCAACTTCCAAAGCTCCGCAACAAGAGATAGCCTTCCCGAACTTGCCATTTCCATGAGTTTGTCGAACGAATACATGTTAGGCTCGGTAAAAAGATTACGGTTTTGTTCTACAAAAAGGCGATACTCTCCTGAATTGGGGTTTGCACTAAGCGCCGCAAGTTTTGCCTGTGCAGCAAGTTCACGTTCATGTTTTTTAGCGCTACTTGGCCAAAAAAGCCAAAGCAGAAGAACGACACCAAGCGAAAGGGTAACAAGGAGTTGGGTGCGCTTATCCATGGGAAAATTTCAGTTGGAAAAACTCCGTAACTTAGTACATACTTTCGATTAACTTCGCATATTTATCTGCAATGACATTACGCTTCATTTTAAAAAGGTTTGTAATTTCATCCCCCACTTCCATCGCTTTGGGTAGAAAACGAAAATCGGAGACGCGTTCAAACCCTTTAAACCCAGTTTCACCAGAAACTTGTTTTTTGATTATCTTGGTAATGTGTTCAACAAGCTCTTTGTTTTTGTTGAGGTCTTGCGAAGAATTAGCGTCAATTCCAGAAACTTCTTTAATTTTTTCTAAGTTTGGCCAAATGAGCGCTGTTAATGTTTTTTTATCTTGCCCCACAACAATAACCTGATTTATTTGCGCATCTTCCAAAAGTTTATTTTCGATTGGTACTGGCTCGACATTTTCACCGCCCAAAAGTACAATTGTTTCTTTTGCACGCCCACGTATAGAAAGAGTATTGTTAAAACTAAAGAATCCGATGTCACCTGTATTAAGCCAGCCATCTTTAGAAATTGTTTTTTCCGTCGCTTCGGGATTTTTGTAGTACCCCTTCATTATCTGTGGGCCACGGACGTGGATTACCCCTTTTTCGCCAGTTTTCACGCGTTCGCCTTTTTCGTTTAATATAGCAACTTCGGTTCCGTTGGGAACAAAACCAACGCTCCCTTGGATAATGCGTCCTTCGGTACGGACTGAAATAATTGGTGCACACTCTGTCATGCCGTAGCCTTCGTACACAGGGATTCCAATGACGTTAAAAAATTCGTCGACGTGCGCAGGGAGGGCGCCTCCACCAGAAATAGATCCACGAAACCTACCCCCCATCGCTTCGCGAATTTTTGAAAACACGACTCTATCTGCAAGGCGTGCGGGAATGTGCAAATTTGCCGCAACAAATAAAGCCTGCACTGTACGCGTTAGGCGTTCAAAATCGGTTTCAGGTTTCATTTGCAACTCGTTTCCCGCGAGGTAGTCTGCTGCTTTTTTATACGCCTTGCTGATTGCGTACGCGGCATCAAAGAGCATTTTGCGTGCGGGTTCAGATTTTTGGATACGCTGCTCAATACCTTGGTAGAGGCTTTCCCATAACCTCGGCGCAGAAGGCATAAACGTTGGTTTTACTTTCGCAAAATCGTCACGCACGTCGCGCACGTTCGTGTAGTAAATTGGAATTCCTTTCGCGATCGCCCCATAATCTACCGCACGTTCAAAAATATGCCATACAGGTAAAAGGGAAAGCATGCTGTCGTCGGGACGAAGGCCAATTGCTTTTGGAACTTCGTTGATATTATAGACAATGTTTCCATGAGAAAGCATTACTCCTTTAGGTAGCCCCGTTGTACCCGATGTGTAAATAATTGTAAAAAGATCATCTGGAGTAACAGATGCAGCACGCTTTTTAAGCTCTGGAAGTTTTTCTTTACGTTTTTTTGCTCCAGCATCGATTAACTGTGCAAGCGTAAAAATGTTTTCTGTTGTCCCTTTAAATTTGGGATCAAGAACAACGATTTTTTCAACTTTAGTGTCTTTGATAACGGACTCTAATTTTTTGAGGGTCGCGTCGTTTTCAACAAAACAAAAACGGCACTCCGCGTGCGACATAATGTATTTAATCTCATCGAGAGTAACATCTGTTCCCCGTGGGACTGTACATCCGCCCACCAAAATACTTGCCATGTCGCCGATAATCCATTCGACACGGTTATCCGCCAAATAACCAATTTTCTCGCCGTGTACAACGCCCATATCCATGAGGGCAATCGCCACATTTTCTGCGCTTTTGAGCGCCTCGCCAAAAGTAACGCCGACAAATTCTTTTTTGGCGTCTTTACCAAAAAACATTTCACGACTTCCGTAAGTGTCGTTCGCGTAATAAAATACTTCATTCAGATTATTAAATGCCATGCGAGGATTAACCTCTTTTTGTGACGATGTAGTCAAGTAATGTTGGGATTTGCAAAAGCTTATACCGCATACGCATTGACATAGTTAATACATATTAAATGTATGCTTTATGGAAGCATTTTTCTGGGATTCGACAGGCCAAGTGAACCTTTGGCTACAGTCGATTATGCCATCTGCAAAATTTTTTCTACCCATCACGTTTACTGGCGAAAAACTTTTCTTCTTTATACTAATTCCATTTGTTTTCTTTACTCTTGAACGCCGTGCGGCGCTTTCACTTTTGTGGCTATTACTTATCAGCTATGCGGTAAATTCTTTCGTTAAAATTGCTTTTATGCAACCCCGTCCTTTTTGGATAAATAAAGTACCTGCGTATGTTTTTGAGGGCTCGTTTGGACTACCCTCAGGCCATAGCCAAAACGCAGTGGTGGTATGGGGATACCTTGCGTATTTTCTTATCACCGTTCGGCACTTACCCAAATTATGGACTCTTGGTTTTACCGTAATCTGGGTATTTTTAATCGCACTTTCACGGCTTGTTTTGGGAGTTCACTTTTTACAAGATATTTTAAGCGGATTACTTATTGGATTTGTATTATTGTACTTATTCATCAAAGCGGAACACAGTGCACACGAAGTTTTTCTAAAACAAAAAAGTATCGTTCAAACTTTTGTCATCCTCGTGTTTTGTGGCATCATTCTTTCTGGTGCAATTTTATTAACCCAAAACCAAACTCTACCTGAATTGAATTATTGGTCTGCAAAAGCACAGCAAAGTATTAAAATGGTGAAAGAGCAACCGGTACGCCATCTTGAGCCTTTTTCAATCGATGCTTTCCTTACAATAATCGGTTGTGTTTTGGGCTTGTATTTTGCAACCGCTTTACCCCAAAAAAACTATACGATGCCAAAAAAATTGGGATGGCGACTACTCCATTTTATTTTGGCCGAAGTTTTTGTTCTTACAATATTCCTGTCGCTTTCTTGGATTTTTCCTAAAGAAGGATTTTGGGGTGACCTTCTACGCGTCGTGCGGTACTTCTTAGTAATCATTGCGACGTTCTATGTGTACCCTTACTTCAGCAGGCATCTACCGCAATAAATACCAAAGAAGGCTGGGATTGTCCAAACGGGATATTTTTCTGGGTGGCTAAGTGGATAGGCCGGAACTCGCGAAGCCAAAATAGCGATTCAAAATGTGCGAAAAATTTGCCTCAGCGAGTTCCGGTCCACCCACATAGCAGCAGAAATAAATTATTTTTTGCTGGCAAAAACAAATGGAAAATGAACTTATGGTGGAACAAAATGCTGAAACGATTATTCCAAGCGCTGGTTAATTATGGCGCAAAACCAAATGCCACTGAAGTTGAAGCGCGACACCACCGGTTTGTAAGCCATGGCCTTTTGCTCAACCTTGCTTTTTTGTGCCTTGCTCTTTTGCTCATCCATATTTTTATTTGGTATATGGAAGCGAAAGAACATATAAGTTATGCACACTACCGCACGCCACTTTTTTCTCTTTGCTTCGCATTTATCGCCGCAAACCTTATCTTCTACAGTTTGCGCCGTTTTGTCCGTTTGCAAAGCTTTATTATTGCCGCTGCAGCTTTCGCATTTATTCTTTTTCCATTTTTTCTTTCGCTCCTCATTGGTTTTGATACCGGCCTTTTCTATTATGTTTTAGCATTTTTACCTATAGGCTTTTTAGCTTTCCCTAACCATATTTTTCGCGCCTCGATAGTCCTTGCGTTCAACGTCGCTTTCTTGGTTGCAATGCGAGCGCTTGCGTTAAAATGGAAACCACACTTTCCCGCACCAGAATATATAAAAATTGAACTTAACGCGATTATTGTTGTCTTGAGTATTTTATTGTTTGGTATCCAAATTCTTTATTTAGGATTTTTAACCCAAGTTTTTCAACGCATCCACGATGTATGGATGCACTACGCGAAAGCAGGCGCTGAAAAATATATAGATGAAAAAGAGCGGCGTAACCACGTTATTTCAAACCAGATTATTATGGTGTTCACCATCGCGCTTATAGTTGTAGCTGTCGTACAAGCCGTATTAGTAATTATTCTCTTAATACGCCATGTTGAAACGTACCTATTTTATTTTTTATTTTATCTTGTACCGACGCTTATTTGCATTTCCCTTTTTTTGCAAATTTTTCGCCTCAAAGCAAAATCAAATACCAACACGCGTTTTGAAACAATTATTTTTGTTGCTGGCAATATCTACACGCTCTACCTCTCATTTATACAGGGACACGAAATTGGTTTACACTATGTTTTCTTGCCCCTCATTTTAGTTCCCGCTTTTTTTTCCGTTGCCTCGGTGCGTTTTAAGTATGCGATGGCGCTTTTACCCACCGCTTTTTTTGCGCTATGTTTTTTTACGCTACAAGATGGTTGGCGTCCCTTGCCACCCGACATGACTAGTTTTGCGGGAGAAATACTCGTCTTTAGCAACATTGGTCTTTTTATCGTTACACTCATCTATATTTGGATTAAATCTGAACTTAAAGAGCGTTTTTTTGCCCTTTGGCGCCGTTGGAGCTTACGCGGTACTCATTTTTTTGAATCTGAAATTGATAAGAAATACCGTATAATGCAAAACCAACTATTGTTGGTATTTATTGTTTTAACTTCGTTTATGATTTTCAACGAAGTTAAAATTTTATTTTCGTTATCCAAGTTAGGCTTTAACGACACCACAGGTTTTATTTTTCACTATCTTGTGCCAACATCTTTTTCTTTACTTCTTTTAACCGCCTGCTTTTATGCGAATAAATTTACGCGTACACTTACTCCCATATCGGTAGCTTACCTATGGGGCATACTTCTTCTCGGTTATGTCGGTATCTCGGTGCAAGCGGATTCGTTCTTCTATATTTTTGCACTGGCGCTTTTACCCTTACCCTTTATTGCGCTTTCGGGAAAAACACCATGGGAAAAAATGATTTTAGGTTTAGGCCTTTTTAGTATAAGTTTTATTATCCTCTTTTCACACTGGTTTTTACAGCGTTATTCACCGCTTTTTCCTTTACCGGACAATGCTATCGTTTCACAACTCGGTTTTGTTGTACTTGCAACGCTCATTGCCACATTTATTGTGTATTTTTTCTATACAACCGCCCAAGCGCGTCTTTCGGAATCGGAAATTGAAACCGAACGGCATAAATCCGACCAGCTTTTACTTAACATACTACCTGCAGATATCGTTCGAGAACTTAAAGACAAAGGTTCAACCGAACCAATACTTTTTCAATCGGCTACTGTGTTTTTTACCGACTTTGTCGGTTTTACCAAAATCGCCGAAGCGATGACTCCTCAAAAGCTTGTTGGCGAACTAGACAGGTGTTTTACATACTTTGACAAAGTCTGCGAACGGTATAAACTGGAAAAGCTCAAAACAATCGGTGATTCCTTTATGGCAGCAGGCGGTATTCCTATACCAAACAACACCCACGCCATCGATTGCTGCCTCGCCGCAATGGAAATCCGCGATTTTATGGATCAAATGCGGTTTATTAAAAAGAAACAAAATCAACCATACTGGCAGCTACGCATTGGCATCAACACCGGTAATTTGGTCGCAGGCGTCGTGGGAGAAAAAAAGTTTGCGTACGATGTATGGGGCGATACAGTAAATACTGCCAGCCGTATGGAGTCTGCGGGAATCGCGGGAGAAATCAATATTTCCGAAGCGACATATTTACAGGTCAAGAAATTTTTTGTTTGCGAAACACGTGGAAAAATTTTGGCCAAAAACAAAGGTAAAATTACAATGTATTTTTTGCGCAGTATAAAACCAGAATATTCCGTCGATGGCAAGGGACGCATACCGAATGAGAAATTTAAAAAAATTTTAACCCCAGCATAAACTGCTAAGAGCCTCATGCGCCAACTCGTGCTGCAAGCTCGAGGCCAGATACACTCTGTTACATTTGTACAACTCCCTATTTGCTTGTCATAACAAATTCGCCCGACCAATTTTCGCCGGGTGGATTGACTCTGTATTCGGCTATACGTTTTAAGAATAAATGGCATGCCTCATCTTCACGCAAAGATAGCGCTAAACGGAATTTTAATTCTGCGCTGTCCCATTCTTTTTTACGGTACAAATTAATCGCCTCTCCAAAACATGCAACGAAATCAAGAACATCTTTGCCCACCTGGCTTTTCTCGCCTACAAGTTCATAAATACGTACCGCTTCGCTTTTGCCTTTGACGGCCACAAAATCGAGCAGGCGAGTTATAAAACGGTGCTGTATAAGCTCCTGAGTCGTCTCACCAACGACAATCCGCGTGCCATAGTATTTGTTTATCCCCTCGAGGCGGCTTGCAAGGTTAACAGCATCGCCGATTACGGTGTAGTTTAAACGCTCCGCAGACCCCATGTTACCAACGATAATTTCTCCGGTGTTAAGCCCTATACGCGCACGAAAAACAGGACGCCCTTCGGAACGCCATTTTTTCTCGAGTTCGGCAAGACGCGCTTGGCAACGCAAAGCTGCCATTGCTGCACGTTCGGCATGGTCTGGAACGTTTTGCGGAGCTCCCCAAAAAGCCATAACAGCGTCACCGATATATTTATCAACCGTACCCTTTTCTTCAGCAATAATGCGACTCATCTCTCCTAAGTATTCAGCAAGCAGGTCGACAAGAACTTCGGGTTTAAGACTTTCTGAAACCGTGGTAAATCCTTCTATGTCAGAAAAATGTACTGTGAGCGTCCGCTTTTCACCCTGTAAATGCGCATCGCCTTCTTGCGCAATAAGTTGCCTTACGATATCTGTAGGTACAAATTTTCCGAAAGAACGCAAGCCTTGCCGCATCTTATAAAAAGAAACAACCATATTCTGTACATCGGTTATCGACGACACAATTGTTTTTTCGGAATGTAGCTCGAAGCTCTGGATTTTATCCATCTCGGTTGAAAGTTCGTTTAAGGGGCGGGCGAGCTTTCGAGAGAAGATATATCCCATCAAAACAGCCAACAACACCAAAAAAATTGAAGTAAGCATGACAATGCGCGTATTGCGGCGAACAAAGTAAAAAAACTCGTCTTCAGGAATTATAACTCCTGTTTGCCAATCGAGCCCGGTATACGCTGGGAACGGCGCAAAAAGCCCAACAAACCGATTACCTGCAAGTTTAAAGTCAAAATAAAATGGCTTTTTTGTTTTTAACCATTTTTTCTTTTTCATGAGTTTTTTTAATTTCTTATTCATCGCTACATTGGCAGCCTTAAGTTCGGCGCTATCAAACTGCATTACGTTTTTAAGCTCCATCTTGCTACTCTCGCTTTTAATATAACGTTCAGAATCGCGTGTCTGTTGCGGAGCAGCAAGGATGTTCATATTTTTATCGAAAAGAAATGCGCCTCCCGTTTCGCCAACTTTAACAGAACCAACAAAAAGCGCTAAATCACCGAGAGTTATATCGATACAAATTCCGCCCGCGAGAATACCTTGAACTGGGTTAAATGGCGAGCAATAGGTAAATCCAGGTTGCCCACCGGCGAATGTACGGTGCAAGGGAGTCATTTTTTTTCCCGTACTATATTGCGGCCAAGTCCACGGGAATTTCTCTAAATGGGCAAGCGTGCGCTCTTCAAATGTTAGCGTTAGCGCCAATTTTTCTGTATCGGAAGAGTTCTCACCAAGCTCTTCCAGAAGATTTTCTGTATGTACCTTTGGAACACCCTTGTTTTGTGCAAGCAACACTTTACCCGCACGGATATAGTACACATTCGAAAAATAGGGCTGGTGTTCTAAAACACTGGAAAGGTCTTTTTCTATCTGCTTACGCTGAGTAAAAAAATTCAAAGCCGCCGTGCTCTCGCGAGCATCCCCCGCCAAGGTATGGGCTTCGCCAAAAAATTGAGCGGTTTTGTCGATGAAACGGTACGCCTTGTCTTCCATGAGAGTATCGAGCAAAAACTGCGTTGATTGCCTACCTCCCAAAAAAGAGACTAAGATAATGAGTCCTGCCGAAAAAAGAATGAGTAACGTAAGTAGCGAAACAATACTCCACCGCATCGAAAGATTGATACGTGGACTTTTAGCATCCGTCGGGCTGGAAACCTTACCATTACCTACTGCGTTATTTTCTTGACCCATGGGATATTTTGCGCAATATATGTGAGTATGCAAGCGAATAAAATTTAGCCACCGTTTTTGGGCGAACCGCGTACAAAAATTTGCAAAAAAATCTCCTCTTTGATACACGATGCGCGAGTTGCGCATAAGGCCCCTAACCAATTGACGCGCTGTAAGAATGTTCTCTTCTGCCTACATGAACGGTGGCGAAATAGCAGCAAAAGTAATTCAGGCACACGGAATAGACGCCCTCTTTACACTTATCGGGGGGCATATCTCCCCTATTTTGGTCGAGGCCAAAAAACTGGGGGTACGCATTGTCGATACGCGCCACGAAGTAAATGCAGTTTTTGCCGCCGACGCATGGGCACGCCTTAAGGGGAAACCTGGGGTTGCTGCAGTTACCGCAGGGCCTGGCGTCACCAACACTATTACTGCACTAAGAAACGCGCTTATGGCAGAGTCCCCCCTTGTACTTTTAGGCGGCGCAACAGCTACCGCCTTAAAAGGGCGCGGCGCACTCCAAGACATCGACCAAATTAAACTTATTTCTTCTAACGTAAAAAAAGCATACCGTGTAACACGCGTTAAAGACATTGCGCAAACGCTTACCTCTGCTTTCCACGAAGCGGCTTCTGGGATTCCAGGACCTGTTTTTGTCGAGCTTCCTGTCGACTTACTTTACGACGAAAAAATTGTACGCGACTGGCACGAGGAAGGCGCCCCTAAAGGAAATAGCATTTCCGCAAGGTTAATCCGCGCATACATAAAGTTTCATGTTTACCGCCTTTTAAAAGGTAACGATAAAGTTAAAATTCCGCAGCCACAAAAAGTTGAAGAACAGTATACCAGCGATTCGCTTTTAGAGAAAATACGTACCCGCCTCGAAATGGCAGAGCGTCCCGTTATTTTAGCGGGTAGCCAGACTGTCCTACGTGCGCAAGAGGTTACTTCCATAAGTAAAGCATTGGAATCCCTTAAAACGCCCGTGTATTTATCGGGAATGGCGCGTGGTCTTTTAGGCACACAAAGTAGAATCCAGTTCAAGCAAAAACGAAAAGAAGCGCTACGCGAAGCAGATCTTGTTATCCTTTTAGGAGTTCCTGCAGATTTTCGCCTCAACTACGGTGCGCACATTAACCGAGGCGCATACCAAATCAATGTAAACCTGGATGCAAAAAATTTAGTAAAAAATAAAAGACCCAACCTTGCTGCATGCGTAGATGCAAGCTACCTTCTTTTAAAACTCGCAGAAAAAGGGGTTCGTGCAAACGCAGAGAAAATTGCGCCGTGGATAAAAACCCTCGAAGGGCGCGAAAAAGTCCGCGAAGCAGAAATCCAAAAACAAGCAACAGAAAAAATGAAACTTATAAACCCTGTGGATTTCTTTTTAAAAGCAAAAGATTATCTTTCCAAAAAAACAATCCTTGTTGCCGACGGTGGAGATTTTGTTGCAACTGGAGCGTACACGCTTAAACCGGGCGCACCACTAACGTGGCTTGATCCAGGCGTCTTTGGCACATTGGGCGTCGGTGCTGGGTTTGCTATAGGCGCCAAGGTTGCGCGTCCCGACCACGATGTCGTTATTTTATACGGCGATGGTTCAGCAGGATATAGCGTTGTTGAATTCGATACCTTTGTAAGGCATAAACTGGCAATTGGCGCAATTGTGGGAAACGACGCTTGCTGGATGCAAATTTACCGCGACCAAAAAACAATTTTAGGTGACGACGTGGGTTGTATCCTCAACTATTCGCATTATGATGAAATCGCCAAAACTTTTGGCGGCGCGGGAATAACTATTTCTAAACCTATGCAGATTAAAACTGCAATGAATACGCTCAAAAAAAGTTTAGCCGCAAAAAAACCATTCCTTCTCAACGTACTCATTGGCAGGAGTGAATTCCGCAAAGGTTCCATTTCAATTTAGAAACGTAAGTATTCAAGAACTAAGTTAAAGTGAGGAAAAATGCCTATTAAACCCGACCCCAGATCAATTCCGCGCCCGTGGTTAAAACACTACGACGCGCACGTTCCCGAAACGCTCTCGTATCCCACAGAAAGTCTACCCGAGCTTTTTGAAAAAAGTACAACCGAACACGCCAAAAGGCTTGCCGTTAAATTCTTGGGAAAAAAAATTTACTACCACGAGATAGAAAAAGCAGCGGGAGCTTTTGCCGCATTCCTCGAAAAAAAAGGCATCGCAAAAGGCGACCGCGTCTTTTTAATGCTCCCCAATAGCCCACACTTTATCGTGGCGTACTACGCAGCTTTAAAACGTGGTGCAATTGTTGTACCCGCAAGCCCTTTAGATACCCCCAGCGAAGCTGAGTATAAATTTAAAAACTCGGGCGCAAAGCTCATTGTATACCTTGATTTACTCCACAATAAAATGATGGAGTTACTCAAAAAAGATACGGCAACGCCTGCGGTTGTTTGCGACGTTGCGGATTACCTGCCTTCGATAAAATCTTTTTTATTTAAAATAAAAAAGAAGACTCTCAAAATTCCACTGCCCGACGGAAAACGCCAAGCAACTACAACGTATAAAAAAATATTAAAAGAGTATAAAGATAAACCACACCCAAAAACTGTTGTGGTTCCAAGCTCCGACCCTGCGGTAATCATTTATACCGGCGGCACAACAGGTGTTTCTAAAGGCGTGGTGCTCTCGCATTACGCAATGGCAGTCAACATGACACAAGCCAAAAACTGGGGAGATTTAACCTTAAACGACATTGGCCTTTGTGTGCTACCGTTTTTCCACGGCTTTGGTATGAGCGTTGGGTTGAACTTAAGTTTAAGTTCGGGGGGAACAATGGTGCTTATGCCGCGCTGGGACGCAGCACAGGCAATAAAACATTTTGAAAAAGATGGCATCACCGTGTTTGCGGGTGTACCAACAATGTACAACGCAATCCTCAACCATAAAAATTTTGCAAAGCTTAAAAATGCAAAATTACGCGGGTGCTTTGTCGGCGCTGCACCTGTTCCAGAAGCGCTTAAAGCTACGTTTAAAGAAAAAACAGGCGGAGTGCTTATCGAAGGTTATGGGCTTACAGAATCTGTTACAGCAAAGTGTGCAAACCCATACCACGGTACCAAAAAAGAAAAATCGATTGGGCTTCCATGGCCAGACACGCTTATGGCAATTGTAGACGATACAACAGGTGAGATTTTACCTCCCGGAAAAGAGGGAGAGATTATTTTGCGAAGCCCCGACCTCATGATTGGCTATTGGCAAAACGACGAAGCAACACGTGCAACTATAAAAGACGGATGGCTCTATACAGGAGACATTGGCAAAATGGACGAAGACGGATATTTTAGTATCGTCGACCGCAAAAAAGATCTCATTATTTCGGGGGGCTATAACGTGTACCCCGCCGAAGTAGAAGACATCCTCTACAAACACCCCGCCGTGCTCGAAGCATGCGTTGTGGGGATAAAAGATGAACACTTGGGAGAGGTGGGACGCGCATTTATCGCGCTTAAACCTGGAATGCAAGCTACCGCAAACGAACTTAAGGAATTTTTAGCGGATAAACTCATCAAATATAAAATTCCCAAAGAATATATTTTCCGTAACGAGCTTCCCAAAAGTCCTGTGGGAAAAATTCTGCGTAAGGAGCTGCGTAAAGAAAGCGGATGAACATGGTTAAAACACGCTCTATCATCCGTAGCCTGCCGCAGTACACCACCGAACACCACAACGGACAGCGTTTTCGTAACATCTGGGGACCACACCCCGATTCGGCATTGGAAAAATACGACACAGAATCGGGAGATTTGCGGCACCGAGCGCTCGACGTTGCCGCTTGGGCGCTTCGCAAAGGAATACAGCCCCGCGAAAGGGGTATACCTGCACGGGTACGCCACCTAACAGCAGAAGAATTAGTACCTTCACCCATTGAAGCGCGTGCGCTTTGGCTGGGGCATGCAACTGTACTTTTGCAAGCAGGCGGCCTAAACATCATCACCGACCCCGTCTTTGGAGAGCGCGTCTCCCCCGTCCGCTTTGTGGGACCGAAGCGTCTTACAGGATACGCTGTAGAATTAGAAAATTTGCCGCGCATCGACGCAATTGTTATCTCGCACAACCACTACGACCATACCGAAAGTAGCGCACTGCGCTACCTTGCCGAAAGGGATAATCCTCCCGTTTTTTTACCGCTGCGCGTTTTACCGCTTATTAAGTCTTTTGGCTTTCGCGAGACTTATGAACTCGACTGGTGGCAAGAAGTCGAGCTGGATAAATTCAAAATAACCTGCCTTCCCTCGAAGCATTTTTCGGGGCGAAGCGCGACAGATCGTAACGAAACTCTTTGGACTTCGATGATGATTTCGTTTTACGAACCCCGTAAAAATGTGTACTTCGCGGGCGATACTGCGTATTCGCCACACTTTACCGAAATTGCGCATAACTTTCCCGATATCGATTTAACGCTTATGCCCATTGGCGCGTACCTCCCGCGTTGGTTTATGCGCGAAGTGCATGTTTCGCCCGACGAATCGATACGGGCGTTCGAAGATTTAAACGCAAAAAAACTTCTCGCAATCCATTGGGGAACGTACGATCTAGGCGACGAAGAGTGGGATCAACCCAAGCGTGAAACGCTGCAAGCAGCGCAAATACGAAAGCTCGATTTAGAACGTATTTGCATCACCGATATTGGCGCGGCAACGTTATTTTAAACTTAAAATTTTCGTTAGGCAGATTTACTCCGGCACGCATACTTTTTTTGTGCGCTTCGATACTTTCCTTTATACCCAAAAGGATACTTCTTTCGTCTGGGCTTCCCAAACAACCTATTTGCAAAAGAGCATCTTCGGGAGAGAAAAGAAAATACTCAGAATTTTTACAAATAGAAGTGGGTAAATTGGGGTGCGCTTTATAAAGCGCACCTGTTGAGATAAATGCCACCTCGGCATTTTCTAATTGCCTTTCTAAAAAATCTTTTTCGTATTGTTTAAGGCGTCCTTGGGGATTTACAATCCATACAAAATATTCTTTAGGTTTAATTTCTCGTACTGCCGCACCAACTTTGTTTGTAGCAATAAAGGGGAATATAATTCCAAAAAGTGCAGCAATCTCCTGTAGAAGAATCTTCTTCAATTAATCCTCAATCGTAATAACATCCGCTGCGCTATACGCAAAAGTTTCGGGATAGTACATAAGCCCTCCTTGTGCAGGCATCGCTTGGTATTTTCCCGGAAATACCGCTCGATAAAATGCACGTGGAGTAAAATTATTTTCGTAAAGGTATGTTTTCGCTAAAGCTACACGTTCATCCAAACGTGTTACCGCAGAAGGCATGTTTGCGTAAGTATCGTAACGCAAAGAACCTAAGTCCACAAGCTCTGCATCGTTTAAAGGCTCAAACCCTGCAGGGATCATGTCTTCCAAAAGAAGATATTCGTTCCCTTTGGGCGCCGCTAAACTTACCTCCGCCATCACCAAATCTCCTGCTTTGAATGTATACTGGCTTTTCCCTTTAGAGTAAACATTTCCATTTTTATTTACGCTGAAGTACTGGCGATTGGCGCGAAATTTACCTTCGCGTGGAGAGGCAAGCGGTTTGTTAAGGTAGTGCTTCCATTCAGCGCGGAGAAGAAAGAAACCATTTCCTGTACGCAAAATATTTAAATTTGCCTCTTTCGAGTTTGGGGTAAAATTAAATTCAAGGTCTTTTGCTGTTGATTTTTTGGGATTATAAGTTTTTGTAAGCTTTACCCCGTTTACCTCTGCTACCACTTTAACAGATGTAAGTTTTTCCTGTGTTTTAAGAGCATAAGAAGCAAGCCCCTTTGTAACAAGCGCAGAAAGTTTTGTACTGCGCCAGCGTTGTTCTTTTTTCTGCGCAATCAAGTACTGGACCAATTTTTCCTCTAATGCATTGTTCTCTGAATTTTTTAATTGCAATAGGGCGTTTAAAACTTGCGCTGTTGTTTCTTCGCGGTCGTTGTACCAATAAAAATAACCGTCTTTTTTCGCGCGCTCAAAATATGCTCCTTGTTTAGACGTATGTTCCAGTTTTTTAAGAGTTTTTAATGCCAAGCTTTCGATATCTTTCCACGAAAGGGCAATAGCCCCTTCGAGGATAAGAGCGAGCGCCGAGGGTTCGTTAAAGTTTCCAGATAAAATCCATTTCCAGTCGGCATAAATCTTGTCTTTAAGTTTTTTATCGATAGGAAGCATTGCCGCTACGCGTTCGGCAAAAATTAGGCGGTGCTCTGCATAACTATTTTTTTCCTTACGCAAGTCTTCTTCGGTAAGTTTTTGCGAAAGGTATTTTACCCCTTTTAGAAAAATTTCGTTATCGATGGGAATTCCTGCTTTTTTAGCTTCCACAAGCCCCCATAACGTGTACGCAGTCATATAAAGGTCTGTTGGGTCATCCGACCACCAGCCCCAACCGCCATCGGCGTGTTGGTAACCGTAGAGCTTACGCAAACCTTGATCGGTAATTTCCTTAAGTTCCGTTTTTTTAACGGGCAAAGGAAGTTTAAGTTTTTCCGCCGCAGAAGATGCCCATAGCGCAGGTAAAAATGTGGACAGGGTTTGCTCAACACAGCCGTAGGGGTACATAATTAAATACGGTAGCGTTTCCAAAACAGAGGGAAGAACCCCTGGCGTGTAACTAATTTGTAGTACACCCAAACCCACACGTGCATCCTGCGGCAGGACAACCTTTGTTTTCCACGCACTTTCGTTTTCGGAGAAAAGTTTTTGGCTTGCGACAAAATTTTCTACACCGTAAGGATAAATAGGGAGCTCAATTTCTAAACCATCGTTATCTACTTTGGTGCGGGCAATAAACTGCAAACTGGCCTTAGCATCTTTAGGAAACTCCGGCACATCGACGGTGAAATCAAAATAACGCTCTTCCCCTGCAGGAATATCAAGTTTTTCTGGAATTTTGGAAAGTAATTTGAGCGCAGAAAATTTTGTTTCAAAAGTTGCTGTTTGTTTTTCTTTAAGCTGGTTTGAAACTAAAAGCCGCAGCTTTGCATTGTCCCTTTCGCGTAAAAATCTTGGACGCGCCAGGCGCAAAGCAAAATCTTTTGAAACGGTGATTTTGGTTCGCTGGCTTCCAGAAAGACCGGCGTTTGTATTAGCGTGCGTTGTAACGCGCCACTCGGTTAAATTATCTGGAAGGCGCACGTGTAATGTACTTACTCCAGCCGCATTTGTTTTTCCCTGTGCAGTAAAAAATGCAGTATCCTTAAAATTTTTACGAATTTTTACGCGCTCAGCCTCACCCTTGCGCAAAGCAGCCGATTCCGCCATTTGCTCACGGTAAAGTGCGTATAAACTTTTCTCAGCACCGTAGCCATAAAAACTAAACGCAAGAGAATTTACTGTAACAACTGCATTTGCAAGTTTGGGGTTTAGTTTGAGCGAAAGCGATTTTAAAGAATCTTCGTGGAGAGAATAAATTGCTTCATCGACAATACCCAAAGAAAATTCTGCGCTTACAGGTTTTTGCGAAGAATCGAAGGTACGCACCACAAAATTTGCTTCTTCACCAGGACGGTAACGCTCCCTATCGCTTACAACTTCAAGGCGTAACGCACGGTGCTTGGGAGGCAAAACAACCTGTGTTTGTCCTGAATAAAAGCGGGGATGCTTATCGAAACCAAACGCGAGAACGCTGATATCGAAATTGGGGGTAAGATTATTTTTTAACTCTTCTTTATAGATCCATAAACTTTTGGCATCAGGAACGTATTTATACTTAACAATGCGTTCGTTTTCAATAACGACTAACGCAGCGAGCTTTTTTGCTGCAGGCATTTGTATTTGGAATTCTGCTGTCTCATACAAAGAATATTCTTTTTTGTTTGCGCTTACACTAATTGTTCCTTCTGTGCTATCCATGGCATAATAAGAATCATCCCCATAGACATACGTCTCTAATGTGTCATCCGTCATGCGCCCTGCATTCACAGCGCTTACTTGTATTTGGTAAAGGCCTCCCCGTTTTACGCCAGAAAACTCTACTGCCTTTACACCATTTGCCCCAAGGTTAATTGTTTGTTCTGCAACTTGCGTATTTCTATATACCCGCGCTTTAGAATCGTATTCGCGCAAATAAAGAACTGCTTTAACTTCTTGCGCAACAGCTTTTTGGTTGTAAATTGAAGTTGCACTTACCGTAAAGGTAATCGGTTTTCCCGCTGCAAAATACCACGAATCTTGCGTTAAGCGTAACTCAACGGGGGCTCGGTATACCTTGAAACGGGTAGCCGCTTGCGTTTCTTCGCGGTTTTGTGCTTTAACCGTTGTACGGATACGGTATGTGTAATCAGCGTCCTGTGGTATTTTAAATTCTTTAAGGGTAGTGTCTATGGGGATACGAAGTTTCCCTTTTGTATCGAGCGTTACTGCGTACTCTCGCACAAAATCCCACGCTGAATAATCGTACGCGTCGCCGTAGTAATCCGCATCGCTAAATCCATACCACCAAGGATAACTAATTCGCTTGCGTTCAATAACGACTTCAACCTGTGCCTTAGAAAGCGCTTCGCCCGAATAGTACGCTGCGCTAAGTTCTGCTACAGTAGTTTCTCCCGATAAAATTGTATTCTTGTCGATGGTTAAATTAGAGCGTGTCTCTGGCTTTTTATACTGTTCAATAAGAAAACTGCCGTAGTGTTTCTCTCCGCCCAATTCTATAAGGATTATATACCGTGCTGGTTTTAGGGATTCCGTTTTGAAATCAAACGCAATTGTTCCCGCTTGGGTAAGATTTCCTTGGGAAGAAAAAATAACCTCGTTTCCTTTTTGGATTTTATACGCAACTTTACCGTGAGCGGCAGAACCATGTTTACGCACAAAAACTGCGCGTACCGAAACAGTGTCACCCATGCGGTAAACTGGCCTTTCGGTATAAATTGCAGAGTTGTAGAGTTCACGGTTTACATCCATCGTATAAATATCTGAGAAAGCATAGTTATCCCCATCGGCAAGAACGTAAAGTGTCCCTTGCGAATCTTTAAGGTATTCCACGTTCTCGCTATACGCAATCCCTTCTTTAACGTTAAAATTTGCCTTTGCAGTATGTACTTCTTTATCGCCCACCTTCTCGCGTTTGTACGCAGTCACTCCACCTTTTTCGAGCGCTTTTCCTGTGAGCAAATTTACTGCATAAAAAAGTACGTTGTAGGGGGATGTCTTGGTTACCATGGCGATATCCGAGATAACAAGGGGCGCGTGTGCAATATGCCTCCCCTGTGAAATCTCGACCAGATAGTACCCAGGTTTTAAGCCTTCAAAGTAGTGTTTTTTCGCATGCCAATACCGTGCACGCACTTCGATTGTTTGCGAGTTTACAATGGGGTACTTAAGCGGCGCAAAGAGATTTTCTTCGGGAAAACGATCACGAAACGGAAACTGGTGCTTTTGGAGTCCTAATTTATCGCGGAGGATATTACGAAAATCTGACCGCATATAGCGCCGCGCAAGGCGATAGAGCGAGTGTTCAAAATTATCAATCACACTTTTCCAAAGAAAATATCCCGGCTGCATAATGCGCTCATTAAAAAGCGATGCGGTATGCGCGTTCGCCTGCCCTGTTAAGTAAGCATTCACGTCTTCGATACGATAAACACGCAGAAACATTGGCCCTTCCCCCGAGGCATAAAAAATTGCCTCGGGCTTCTCTTTGGTCGTATAGCTGCGGTTGATAAAAATCTCGAGCGAAAACAGGTTGCTAAAAAGAGCAACTACTAAAAGGACAAAAAAGGGAGAAAAAAATCGCATACGGCAATTTTACCTTTGGGTAGTCGTGTCAATTAAGAAACGGGAGTATCTACAAACAAGTAGTAGTGATCTTTCAAAAACCACCTGCCGCTACGGCCTCAGTGGTGTGAAGAAACTGCAGCTGACACGCCTAAAAGCCAGCATTTCCTCAAATTTTACCCTCATTTTTGACCACTCCAGCACTTTTGGGGAATAGT
>JABARV010000020.1 GCA_019186965.1 Turneriella sp. | reverse complement strand
ATTTCAATCCGCCCTTATATATTAAATACCAGAAAACGCACAAATTTTCTCACTTTTACGAAAAAAAGTGAAATTTTTTGAGAAAAAGTTAAATTTAGTTTTTAGCTATGAAATTCCATAGCTATTGTCGCAATTATATAGCTATGGAAAAACAGAGCTGTGAGAGGCGAATTGTAACCTGAACACCTACAACCAATTTTTGAGCAGTTATGAAATGTAGAATCCAGGAGATCGGTGACCGTTCGCAGTTTGTTTTGCTGATCTTTTTCCATAGAATTTTTCATGCAGCGTCAACCTGTTTAGCCGGTATGCGGGCGTTTGTTGTTATAATAACTCTCATACCTCGCAACCTTGGTGATGATCTGGGCCAAGGTCGTACCCTAGCGCAGATGCCTGCTTAGTCGCGTTTGATCGTCTGGTTGAATCGCTCGACTCTTCCGTTAAGCTCAGCCGTGCCATGCTTGATCAGATGGTGCCGAATTTTTAACCGTTGCAGTTCTTGCTCAAAGGCACCCAGACGGGTTTTTTGCGACAGCAACTCAACGACGCCTTTGCTGCGGCGAGGTTTTCGGCCTGTGGCTTTTGGATTTCAACGGGGTTAAGTCGAAATCCGCGGCGCATGAGGCTCTCCAGAGCATGCATACAAAACGGCGGGGAAAATAATTGACACAATGTATTGTGTGGACTGCTGTGTAAAAGAGGATGCTATGGCAACAAATTTGGCTATTGACGACAAGCTGCTAAATGAAGCGCTCAAAGTAGGTCACTTCAAATCAAAAAAGGATACAGTTAATACTGCATTACGCGAATTCATTCAGAAAAGGCGCCAAAAGGATATTCTATCTCTTTTTGGAACTATAGATTTTGACGCAAAGTATGATTACAAAAAGGCTCGCAATCGTCCGTGAATGTAATACCTGATACGCCAATTTGGTCGTTGGTACTGCGCCGTGAAAAACAAACCGAGAAGTGCAAAACCTATTCGCACGAATAATCGACGAGGGCCGTATTATTCTACCCGGTATTATCAAGCAGGAGCTTTTGTCGGGCATCTGTAGCGATACGCAATTTGATGCCTTATCGAGTCAATTAGCTCATTTCCCTGAGCTCCTTGCGACGCATGCAGACCACGTATTGGCGGCAAGATTCTTCAACAAATGCCAACGATCAGGAATTCAGGGTAGCCACGTGGATTTTCTGATTATAGCTATCGCGGTGAATAATTCAGCATCGATTCTTACTTCTGACAAAGACTTTCAGCATTATCGAAAACATATTTCTTTCGAGCTTCAAATGATTGCTCCGTGACCAAAGCGATTTCACAGAAATCGCGAGGTCTCTGTCTTCGGGCATTGGCCTGCGGACAAAAATCAATTTACGAATTGCAGCTTAAAACAAATTTGAGATTGGACATTTGAGGATACAATAAACTGGGGATTAACCGCTTGGATCCGCGTCTTTACAATCTTCACCCCGACGAGCGCCAGCGAGTCTCAAATTATTTCGAGCCCGGGATGCCTGTCGATCGGCTTGAAAGTCACGATGATTTCGGTGCTTGGAAAATACTCAAACGCACGACGAGCAGATGGCTCATGCAGCATTACAATCGAGCACTCATGTGGGTTGAAGTGAACAACGGCAAGGCCATGTCTTTTGAACTGATAACCGGTGATGCGGCACAGGCTGCTGAGAAGCAGCTTTAAAGTTGTACGCATCAAGACTGATCAGAAATTTCCGCTTGACGGTTCGTGTGTCGCACATTGCCGCTTGTTGATAGAATTGAAAAATTCAAGAATTACCTTTGATAACATTGGGCAGTTAATCTCGATTGCTTTGCGTAACGCGATCCCAGTCATCGGCGTCTACTTTTTCGATTGGTCTATAGGCGTTTATTTATATTACATCGTCGCCGAGATGGTGGTGATTGCCTTGGCTGCACCCATTCGGCAATTCTGGCTTTCTGACGGCATGCCCCTATCAGATAGAATCTCGAATGCTGTTTTACTTGGAGGAATAACTATCGCTTCCTATTTTTTGCCTTGCCTTTTTCTGTTTGCGATTGCTCTAGGTCTTATACCTGGTAGCAACGGCAGCAATTCTCTCGATGTTTCTGAATTCTACCAGCCCATCGTTGCCAACCCGATAGAATTTCTTGTTCTCATGATTTCTGTGATTTGGGACCAAATAATTTGGCGGAGGGAAAATAGGCGTGCAGCAACATCAGGCTCTATGGAATTCATTCATTCCGTCATTTTTTCCTGGGGTAGCCTTATTCTAATTATTACTTTTGCCGGCCGGTTCAGGGGAGATACTGATCCAGGCGTATTTGCAACGGCGATGCTGTGGTATTGTGTCTCGGTAATGCTGGCCTTCGAAATGTTAATCACATTTGGTAAAGAGAGATTGAATCGTATTCTAAAGAAAATTTTTCCACTGCTCACTTAGACAGCCACCTGCCAGGGTTGGGGGAACTTCTGGGAAGAAGCGGATAAAAAATCAAAAGCGAATGCTTCGGTTTGTTCTCAAATCGATGTAGCCACAGCAGGCGATATGCTTGCGATGGTCTGTGTGCCGACAGCGAGTAATTTCGAGCTCGGCTACACAGGTGTCGCCACACCCCTGACAACAATCGATTCAATCACCGCCTTTGCGATGGCGAAGTATGAGGTGCAGTACGGCGACTGGATGACGGTCAAGACGTGGGCAGCGAGCAACGGCTACACGATTATCAACGCAGGCGTTCAGGGCAACGATGGCGTTGGCATACCCGACACGTCTGGGGCTGCGAGTTGGTGTATGAGGTTCCTTAGGTATGCGCCACGAGAAAAAATTCGCCCGTGGCGGGCAGTAAGCCATCGCTTCGCTTGGCATTCAGTACACTTTCACCTTGTCCGACAAGACCTTGAGCGTGTCGCCTTCAGGTGTGAGCACATAAAAGCCATAACCCACTGCGGCCTGGAACGCTGCGTCGTCGATGGTTGCCCCTGCGACGGCCGCAATGAGTTTTTTTGCTGACAGATCGGGGTAAAAATCACGGAATGCGGGTAGCGTCTTCTCGGCGAAGCGCACCACGTCTTCGTGCTCAAGGCGTTGCTTCACCTCGACGACGCCGACTGCGGTCTCGGTTTCGAGTACAATATCAAATTGCGCTTCTTTATCGTCTTTGCGCCGTTTCCAGTCGCGGCTGACCGCGTCGAACGCGATGCCATTGAGGTTAGGGCGGCGCTCCAGCGCGTAAAAAATTTGGTCTTCCAGAATACGCCCATTCACGTTGCCAATACCACCGACTTGTTTGCCGATTTCTTTCAGAAACCGATCGGTTTCTTTGAACTTGATGTCGGTTTCCGCCTGCGACTTAATCAATTCGGCCAACCGTTGGTCGGTTTGCGCAAAAAGTTGTTTGATTTCAGAATCTGTCATTACTGGATTATATGCTTGTGGTGGGCGGGCGTCAATTATAATTGCCTATCTTCGGCCGGGGGAGCTGCCGCAGACAGCCACCGCTATCGAGCGCGGGCAATGTTGGCTGCCCGCGCCTTACTGCAATTACTTTGCCTCGCAGGCGGCTTTTGCCGCTTCAAAAGTTTGATCGGCTTTTTTGCGACATTCTTTTCTTTCGGCTCCTTTCAGCTTATAGCATGCTTTGGAGTCAGTGTATTTCTTTCCGCGTGCAGCGGCCATGCATTTTTTGACGTCGGCTTTGCCTTCGGCGGAAATCGATGCGACCATAAAGACGCTAGTGATTGCCACTAAAAGGGCGAGTGAAATTGTTTTCATGTTTTCTCCGTTTAAAGTTATTTGGAATTTTCCCTCGATGAAATATCCCTTTACGTAATACGTATGAGTACAAAAAACCGGCTGCAAAAAAATTTCTTTACGATTTGCTTAGGGTGTCCTAAAGTCCGTTATGCGATTTTGGACGATTCGCTATACCCGTAGCGCAAGGCAACCTCTCGCTTGGGCGTTCGTGAAACGATCGCCCGTGATTTTGAGCTTGTGCCTTGCGGCAGTATCATCTTCGTGCCAACTGCAAGTTCCCGGCGACTTGCTCGACAAAGTACCCGCGCCACAATTATCTTCTTTTAGCATATCCGGTGTTGCCGGGGTCATTGGTACAAACACGATACAAGTCGATTTGCGCTGGGTAGCAGGCAGTAAAACCAATTTGAAGCCAGTTTTTTCGGCGTCAACCGAGCTGCGCGTGAACGGCGTCAAACAAATAAGCGGCGTGACAGCGCAAAATTTCACACAGAATGTCGTCTATACTTTGGCAAATTATGACGGCGAGGATAAAGAGTACACGGTTTCGGTGCAAGCGGGGTATCCCTTTGCCGATACGGGGCAGACCTTGTGTTACGATACTTCGGCGGCGACCGCTTGTACGGGTAGCGGGGGCAGTTATCCTAACCAAGACGCCGATTTTGCCGACATACCGGCGGCGCGATCTTTCACCGGGCCGACAGCGCATGCTGTCTACACGAGTGATTACACAACGACCGATAACGTGACGGGCTTGGTTTGGAAGACGTGTAGCGAGGGCCTCTCAGGCTCGTCGTGCACAGGTACGGTCAGTAATTTAAACTTCACCGCCGCCACTACGGCCTGTAGCGCGCTGAATTCTGCCAATGGCGGTAAAGGCTATGCGGGTTACACTGCTTGGCGCTTGCCGAATGTGCAGGAGCTTTCCACACTCTCACTCTTTGACGGTACAAGTCCGGCCGTGAGTTCGCTATATTTTCCGAATACCGCAACCGCCGATTACTTTACCTCGACCGCATACGCGCCGGATACCAGTCAGTACTGGTCGGTCTATACGGGTACTGCTACGTCCGGCTACATTCCCAATTCTACCGCTATGCCGGTACGCTGCGTCGTCGGTCGTGGGACGTTTACACCGGTGTTCTCCGACCTGGGCGACGGCACCGTGCATGACACAGGTACGCGCTTGTACTGGCAAAAATGCTCGCGAGGTCAAAATAACGACGCCACGTGTTCTGGTAGTATCACACAGGCGACATGGACTCAAGCGCTTACGTATTGTGCAGGATTGTCTTTGGCAGGTAAGACTTGGCGGCTACCCAACGTTCGAGAACTCCAAACGATTGTCGATTACACAGCAAGCGGACCTTCGATCAATGCAACATACTTTCCGGCGACCGGCAGCGGTGTCTACTGGTCTTCGTCCACGTATTCATCGTCGCCTGCCTCTGCACGCGACATTGAGTTTTCAAATGGAAGGCCTTATTATCAGAATAAAACAGCCGCATCGTATGTTCGCTGCGTGTCGGGGCCGTAAGATCGCCGCAAAAATCCAAGGTCTTGAGGTCGTCAGTTGAGAAAAATAATTTCGCGCATATTAGTGGTGGCGGTAATGCTCACCCCGACATTCGCGGCCGAACTCAAGCGGCGCGTGCTCGTGCTGCCATTCGACAACACGCTCAAAAATAAAAACTATGCTTGGATGTCAGAATCGACTGCCGACAATCTCAAAACAGAAATTTTAAAATCGGGCAAATTTGAAGTTTTGGATGTCACGCTTCTGCGTAAGATCGACCCTAACATGCAATTTGCGAACCTGGACGCAAAAAATGCGTCTGCTTTCGCGGCGCGGCTCAACTGCGAGGTCGCGGTCGTAGGGCGCTTTAAGGTGCGAAAAGAGGGCAGAGCAGCCATCGTGACGTTTGCCGCCGATGGCGTCGACGCGCTCGAAAAGAAACTTGTTGTCACCAAAAACGAAGATGCGGTTATTAACGCCGAGATTTTTGATAGCGTGGCAACACTCGCTCGCAGTATCTCTGACGAGTTAAATAACAAACTCGAACCTCTCGATGCAGACGAGTATCGCCGCGATAATCGCTTAGAAAAGCTCATCCGCCGCTTGCAAAATCCGCCGAAAGGTTTTTTAGATTCCGTCGCAATTGTCGGCTCGCCCGACTCGGGTTCAGCGGAATTTACGCCCGCATTCGATATCGACACGTTCAAATACGACGCGTATATCAACTACGACCAAGCCGACGGCGTCGAGAAATATAAGGTGGATTACCAATATTGGGGTAAGCGGCTAATGCCCGAGATTACGGCTACGGACGCAAGTTGCAAGCTCGGTGAATGTAAATTTAACGGCCGTAAATCCACATTGACTATATTCAAAACAAGCGGCAATAAAACGCAGCCGTACACAATCCGCCTGCACCTGCCGCACCCCGGCGGGCCCGTCATTGCGCGGTGGTGGGTTACCGCAGGTTATCCTTATACAACGAACATCGCAGCGTTCGGCCAGTCGTCGCCCGAAGCTCTGTCGCGGGGTGGCGGCATCCCTTTTGGTGCGATGCGGGGGTTTGGCCATCTCGAGTTCGGCTTAGGCACCGAACGCTTGCAATTCGGCAATGGGTTTAAGTGGGCATGGGTGACGCAGCTTTTTTACGGCGAGGGCAATATGCCGGAGTTTTCCACCGACAGCGGTTACAACCTCAAGCTGCGCATGTTCTCTGCGGGCGGCGGATTACGCCTCGACCGGCCGATTTTTCTCGGCTCGCGCTATGCGTTTTCGCCCTTTGTAGGATTTTACGTACACTACCAAAGATTTTTTCGCGAGGTGTCGGGTCCGGCTTTGAATGCAGCCGCCATCGTACCCGAATTGGGCATCAACCAGTATTTTCGTTTTGGCTATAAGCGGCGCTACCGCTGGGTGCTAACGCTCGCGGCAGGCAGCTTTGTTTATAGCGGACAAAACCTGACGTATGCGCGTGCCGGTTTCGGCATCGAGTATTCGTTTAAGTAATTGCGGGTAGCGACCATCGGCCCGAACTGCACGAGCACGCCCTTGAAGCGGATTTTCGCCGCGACGGGGACAATTTTGGAAATATGGATAGTTGCCATATAGACAAGCGGCAATCCGGCATGAAAACTTGCGCTTTTTTTCGTAGCCACGGGTTTTCCTACGGTGAGCGAAGTCGAACCGAACCCGTGGCTACGAGGGTTCCAAAAATCCGGCCAAGTATAGAGCATGCTGAGTTTACCCCATCAAATACTCATGAGCAAATGACGATATTCATGAATCTTTGGAACAGCCAACAATTCTAAAAAGGCACCTCCCACATGTCGGTGCAGGCGCCGGTCAAGATTTGCAGAACAAACAAACGCAGGTATATTTGCCTCACCACCTCACCCCCGCGCTCAAGAAATTCACCCACTGGTAGTTTAACCCCTGATCGTACTCGAAAAGCACGCACGTCGTCAACGCGGTCGACCAACGCTCGCTAATCGCATACTCAGCCCTGCCGCCCGCGCTCCACGCGAAGATACGATAGGCCGTCGCACCGTTGATATTCGAAAACTTTCCGAAGTCCATTCCCATTGAAAATAGAGGAGTTACTGCAACTCCGCCGAACCAGGCAAAGTCAAACCGGTAGCCGACGCTGCCATGCAAAGGGATCTGCGATAAAACTCCGTAAGAGTTGTGTTTTGGGGGATAGATCAGGTAGCCGGAAAATAATCCCACTTCAAAACTGCGCAGCCAATCCTGTTTGAAAAACAAACTCGTTAAACCCAAAATTTCTCCGCCGACCATCGCGCCGAAGCCAATCGGGTAGACGGTTTTCGTGTAACCCAGCGATACGACAAAAGTGCCGCCCGCGCGAACGGTGAATTCGAATTTTTTTGCGGGCGGCGGCAACGCCTCGCCTTTCTCTGCCGCCTTTTTCTCTTCGATCTTCTTCACCTCGGCGACAACCTGCTCTTCGGTCAGCACGATTTCTGCCGGTGGCGGCGGTGTTTCGAGCGGCTGCATTTTTTCTGCCATTGGGCCGCTCATACGCACGACTAATCGGTCGATATGGTCGAACATCGAAGTGTTTGTTGGAATAACTTCGCGGTCTTCGACGCTCATGCGGCCCGCGCGCACGTCGATCGCTTTGGCTTCGATGGTGGCTCGCTCGCCTTCGGTTTGAAAGCGTCCGACGACGACGACATCCGCGCCGATCGCGCGCCCCAGGCGAACGCAGTTCTCGTCTTGCCAAAGATCACCTTGGTTGATATTCATGGTCGCTAGATGGCGATGGACCGAGTCTCGGTTAAGAATGACAAATTTACCCGTTCGATAAAGTTGCTTTGAAAATGTTTCAGGGATGCTGAGACTTAGATACTCCGCATCGGGATTTTTCTGCTCGTTGAGAAAGAGCGGTAATAAGACGCGTCGGTTGTAGATCGGGTGCGTATCCACCGTGTCGGCTTCGTCGTTCTTCGTGGAATCGAACTTTTTGTCGACGACTACATCTGCCGCTGCATCGAGTGCGTCAGTCGCGTCGGCGGGTTCTGTAGCATACGACAGTCCGAACATACTGACTGCGCCGAATAGACAGACGGCGCACGTCAACCGCGAAATGCGTAAATGTATCGTGCGGGAAATCATCGTGTTTTATTGCAGTTGATATGCACGCCTTCGTAGAGCCTCAGCGCCAACGCTTTTCGCAAACCGTGCCAATTACCATCAAGTTTGATAAGATTATTAAACGCATACGTCCTCCTGTTTTGAGAAGAGTGCAGCGAATTCGCAAAAACTTGCGCGTTTTTTTTAATTCTTTACTATGGTCGTGCAGGCGCATTTTCTTCACTGCAAGTCCACGGCATAGACGGCCTTCGTGAAGGAGTTCATCGCCACCGACGTGGAACCCCCTAGTATATAGATAGTATTTCCTACCGTGACCGCTTGCCTACCGCCATACTGGGCGAGCGGTACCGGCAGGGCAGGGCCTTGCGTCCATAAACCTGTTGCCGTCTCGAAGATCCACGTTGTCGCCGTTAGTGAACCGGAAAGAATTCCGCCCATGATAAATATTCGATTGCCGAATCCCGCATAGAAAAAGTTCGTCCGCGTATCAGGTAGCGACCCAAGCAGGGTTGCCGAATTTGAACCGGAATTGTATAATTCTATGCGATCGCCGACAAGATAAACATTTGCGCCTGAAGTCACGATAAACGGAGGTATTGTGGGTTGCGATTGCCAAGAAAACGTCTGCGAGCCATATTGCGTCCATGAGTCGAGAGTCGGATTATAGTCGTATTGTTTTGCGAGTACCGAGTAGCAGCACATGGAGCCCGTTATCATCTTCAAGTTATTACCGCTGCGGAATATAGCGGGATCCGCAATGCCCAAGCCCGAGCCGCCGTCGGGATGCGAATTGAGTTGTGTCCAAGAGTTTGTGCCGACATGGTATTTTGCCACCCAGTTCGTCCAGCCGTCGAAAAATTTTCTACCACCGACGAGAAAAAACGAATCGAATGCGGCGATATATTCGACGTGTCCGTTCCATTGATCGTAAACCCCTGCCGGAGGGGTTTGCCCAGCGTACGTATTCCATGGAATTTGGCCGACGCTAGTCCAACTGCTCGTAGATGTCTCGTAACGGAGTATTTCATTTGACACACCCACAGTGTTGGGGGGCGCATTAAAAAAAAAGCCGCCAAAAACATAGATTGCATCGCCGAGGACGCCGACCGAACCCGTAGGTATTGTCGTTGGCGGCGAACCGGCCGTCCACGTCACCCCCAATGGAATCTGTGTGCGTTCGTAAAAAACAAGTTCTTTATAGAAGATGTCTTCTTGCGCGATCTCGAATTGCTGACGATAGCCGACGCAAGCATTGACGAGTAGGCTGTACAGAAGCATGTACCGCACCCTTCCTTGTACATATCCCATCATCCGCAATCTACGCGTTCGCCTTACTGATCAGTTCTTTGAGCGCAGCCCGATAAGCATTGAAAAAAGCAACCTGGCGCAAGTCGCCATCGATATAGGAATTGCCGCTGCCATATCCGGTCGAGATGACCAACGACAATTCGCTCGCCGTCGTCACGGGGCTGCCGATTGCCTCGCTCTTACATTCGCGCACGCTGCCGTACGTTGTGCAATTCTTCCCCGTCATGAGATCGACCGCCGCATCGGATTCGGTATAGGTTCTGCGAGACACGCTATGCCAGAGAGAAATATGCTTGCCAAAAACGAAATTCAGGTGGTGCAATTCGGTCAGCGTGCTCAACTGATAACCGACGGGCATTGAGCTTTCTTTGGCTTTGAGATCATAGTACGCTTTTCGAAAGGCGTCAGAATCATGCGATTTGCCGAAGGAAAAACCCAAAGCAAAAAGCCAGTTGCGTTTAAAGTCGTTGATTGAAGTATATGAAAAGGCCATGCCGACCATACGCTCGCCGATTTTGCCACCCGTGCTGTCAAAGCCGGACTTGTAGAGTTTCGTGACGCCGAAGTCCACATCTACGCCAAGCAACGATCTGTCGTAGGCAAGGTTGGCCGCATGCATTTTTGAGGTGCCGGCACATAGGACAAGACAGAACGACACGAGTGCTTGCAGCAAGAAGATATTCTTTCTCATGATTCGATTCTATAATATAGACCAGAGAAAATTTCCATGCCCTCAAGTGTAGTTTTTCGAAAAAAAGGGGCGAGACTGGCTCGCCCCAAGTGTTGAGGTATTGAGACGTTAGAGGCACACCTGTGCTTTTCCCGTAACGGTCTTCGTTGTTGTACCGCCGGGCGATGCGACGACGAGCGTGTCGATGCCCGTCTCGGCGTCGAAGGTAGACGTTGTCGTTATTGTAGAACAAAGCACCCCCGTGCCGCCCATTGGCTCTTACTTCGCCCTTGGTGCCTCTGCTGTAGGCGCCGGTTGCACATTTGGTGCGGTGCAATCCCAGAAGCGCATGAAGAGGTAGTTTTCTGAAACGTAACCACTGGAATTCTTGAAATGGAAGAGGACTTGATATGTTTCAGAGCCGCCGTCTTTTTTCATCGCCGCCAGTTCGGCGGCGTCGGGGGTTTCTCCCACTGTCGAATACGCCTTACTCTTCAAAACCTTACAGCGCTTCAAGTAATCGAGTGTTTTGTCTTGGCTTGTATGTTCGATCTTCGGCGGTGTTTTGCAGGCGGCGAGCGCAGCGAAAAGAACAGCGAGAACGACTAGAATGCGTCTATAAAGATTCATTTGCCTTCTCCCGAAATTGCGACCATTTCGCCCTGATAACGCGCGGTCAGGCAGCCGGGCATAAACGGGATAATCCCCAGCACCGCGCCGGTCAAGCCGTTGAGTCCGCAATGTTTGACGGTTACTTTGAAGTTGATCATGCCGTCGGCCTTAGAATCTGCCAAGCTCGTGTTAATCGCTGCGATGGCCGCTTGCGAATCGGAGAGAGGTACGAAGCTATAGAGAATACCCCAATAAGAAAATTCCTGATCGAAGGTTTTTTTGACCTGTAAATTATCGTTCTTGATATAGATTTTACCCTTGAGCCGAATTACGGGCGACAGTGAAACGGGCGCTTTTATGTCGGTCATTTTTATGCTGCTGCGGGCACCGGCGCAATTTATGCTCACGCAAACGACGATGAGGCTCAGAAAACGAGGTTTCATTTGTTCCCATCCTCTATACCCGCCGGTTCAAATTCAGCGTAATTCTTGGAGAAAAAGACGAAGATCGGAAAGCCGATGTACGAACCGAAAGAAATTTTATCAATTACGGGATAGGCGTTCGTTACCGCGGCCTCTCCATCGAGCGCAGACCCGTTAAGATCGTAACCTCCGCCAGTGCCATAAATAGTATACATACGCCATGAACTCAGTGTGCAGTCTTTCAAATGTCGGATTGCCTGATTGTTCAGTCTTTGGCCCGGCGTTGTCGTCGCCATATTGAACATCGTGGGAAACGGGTTGTCCCTTTCGAAAGCTGCGACATCGAATTGCGACGCGGCTTTGTAGCCGCCTGCACCGGTCATGACAGGTCGAATGGAATTCTCAGCGGTCATTGAGGCAGCTGAGGCGCAGTGCCCCAAAAGACCGAGTGAAGCCGAAAGCATCAGGTAGAGCGGTTTTCTTTTCATGGGGATTTAGTAGCCCATTTCCGAGTAAAACTCCATACCCTCAAGTGTAGTTTTTCGAAAAAAAAAGGGGCGAGACTGGCTCGCCCCAAGTGTTGAGGTATTGAGACGTTAGAGGCACACCTGTGCTTTTCCCGTAACGGTCTTCGTTGTTGTACCGCCGGGCGATGCGACGACGAGCGTGTCGATGCCCGTCTCGGCGTCGAAGGTAGACGTTGTCGTTATTGCAAAACACAGTAACCCCGTGCCGCCCGTTATGGCCTCTGTCATCGTGCGCGCAGAGTCGTTATAGCTGCGTACAATGTTGGCGTTCACGCAGTTGAACCCCGAGGCCGAGATATTGTATTGCCCCGAAGTCGGACGCCCTTGCGCGTCGAATGCACTGTACGAGTAGGTCATCGAGGTTAATGAGGGGGCGGAGACCGAAATACCCGTGAGACGATCGGAAGCATCGTAAGAATACGTCGATGTCGACGGCCCTGAACCAGTGATTGTGATTTTGTTCAGAAAAAATCGACCGACGACTTTAGGTTCGTCTATGAATTTTTGGAGCGATGGATACTGTATCGTACCGGTCGTCGTAGGGCCGGTACAGGTCAGTTGAAGCGCCGTTCCATTCCAACTGCAGGTATAGGCATTGCCGCCCGTTGTATATCCCGTCGGATACGTGCGGCAGTTGCCGCCGCCGTTTGCGGTAATTGCCGCATCGCGAAAATCGGATTGGATTTGCGCACATTTCGAAAAAAGTAGCAAACAGGGCAAGATTAGTAGAAATTTCATAGTTCCTCCTTAAAATAAAATATATTCGAAACCGATTTCGCCGCCTAAGCCGCTGAGCGTGATCGACTTGTCGAAATATGCAGAATAGCGAGCGGCGATTCGCAGCGCGAAGACATCCCACGGTAAGCGATAACCGCCCAAGAGTTGCGCGTCGGTCGTTACGACGCTCTTCGAGAAATTGCCCGCCGTTGCAGAAATATACGCGACGCCGAGCATGCCCGCAACGAAGAAGCGACCGGCGTGGCGACGAAATGGAGCCACCTCCCATAAGGGGCCGGCATTTAGCGGCACCAGTAGTTCGTGCGAACCGCTTTTCGAGAGATAGACGAACCCGGTCTCTGCCTTGAGCCCCGGAATATACCACGCGCGAGTTAAAGAGAGCATCGCGTCGGGCCCTTGCTCGTACGAGAGCATTGCGCCATAGCCCGAAGGCAGAACGTCGCGCATGCCGCCGAGTGTCGACGTGACGAGCGGCGACAGATTTGTGCGTGCGTTCTTCCACGGTTTCGACGCCTCGCTCGGTTCATACGTGAACATTTGCACTACGCTGCGAACTCCGGCGGCGCTCAAACCATAAAAGCTCAACTTCGCCCCATCGGCGGGCAATGCGATCGGCCCAGAATATTTCTTTTCGCTTTCGGTTTTGTAATAGATGCCCGAGCAACCCGTGCAGTTCAGCAAGATTGCGTCGCTACCGTTCCAGTCTTGCGGCTCGGGCATCGCTGATACAGCAGGCGGCGGTGAGTCTTCGCGGTAAATCGCCGTCATGATTTCGTTGAAAGCACCGCGTTCGTCTAAGCAAATGCGGATTTCGTTTTTACCGGGTTTTAGATCTCGGGCTTGAATAACGATTTCGTGTTTACCCGCATCGACGGCGACGCCGCCGGCCGCACGCGGGCAATTTTCGTTAATGCGCAAAAGATAATTTAGCGAGATTTGGCTTTCCCAAGTAATAACGCTTTCTTTGAAACCGTCGGGGCTAATTTCTGCGTGCGAGATCTCTTTGATGTTCGCGGCAGCCAGAGTTTCCAGCGCAGCGAGCAAGGGTAGGCATAGCAATTTCGCGACTCTCTTAAGCATGTCGCTTTATATCCCATTCTGGAGTATTTTCCATACCCTCAAGGGTAGTTTCACCGCCTTGCTGCCGATACAAAAACTGCGTCAGCCGGTGCAGCTTATCGCGGCATAGTGCTTCATCGCCGACCGTTTTTGCGTAGAGATTTTTCAAATGCCACTTGAGGCAATTTTCATTCACACCCAAGAGACGCTTCAAATCGTCGCGTGTGTTACCGTGCATGAGCAGCTCGCAAATGCGTGTTTCGGTAGTAGTAAGCCCAAAAGTGGTTTTCATGACGGCAATCCGCCGCGGTGTCTCGATGACTTCCATGCAAATAAGTGTGCGCTTGCGGAAAAACTTGCGCGTTTTTTACTTATGATCCAAATTCTGGGTAGCCTGCCACCTAAAGCACGAAAAACAAACCGAAGGTATCGAAATACGCCGAGGCGAGTTTTTAGTAATTGTCACGACGTATATTCCATGGCCGACATCACACTCTGTGGTCTTTTGCGAATCTCTTGGGCGATCATGCTCGATAAGCCTATCGCCGAGAGCAGCATAAGAACACAATACCCTTAAGTATAGTTTTTTAGATAGCCGTCGTGTAAAATTTTGTTTACGCAAAATTTAATGTGCATAGAATGCTCTTCTGAATCCGTTTACCGACACGCAGTTTGAAACTCTGTTCGATGCCTTTGCTGCACGTTTGTTGCGGTATTCGCGCCGCCACATTTATGATTTCCACGACGCCGAAGATATTTGCTCCGAAGCGTGGCTGCGGTTTTATGAAGGGTATTGTAACAAGCCGAACGCTATTCGAAAAGACCCTGAAAGCCTCCTCTGCGGCATTTTACGTAATCTCTTGGTTGACCACTACAAACGAAAGAAGCAAAATAAAACCGCTTTGATGATTCTTGAAGAGAGAACTTATGCATTACCGCCCGAACATCCGCTGATTTGGAAAGAATTTGAAGAGCATGTCGTTGCCTGTCTGTTGGCGCTTGACGACGAACTTAAACTGGCGTGGCTCTTGAAATTCGACCCCGAGCGCGCCGAGTGGATTGCCGTACTCGCCGGTAAGCAGTCTAATGAAATTCGTGTACTCTACCGCCAGAGCGCGACACGCGAAATTTTTATTGACGAGGCGCATGCGGCCGCCCTCATGCAAACGAGCGTGTGGTCGTATCGACGCAAGTACGAAAAAGCGCAAAAAATGATGAACGCATTGATGCGCAAAAATGGGTGGGGGGATATACTCAATCGTAACTAACATGGCAACCGTAGAAGAAATTTATAGAAAAATTCGTTTAGGCGATACGCCGCAGTTGAATGCCGAACATTCTGTGGACACAGGCATAGAAGCCGGTGTTGAACGCATTCGACAAAAATTGACTTCGAAGACAGTGGCAATCCCACAAATAAAACACACGGCGTCTAAGGCGCAATGGTATGTTCTATCGGCTCTTGCTGCAATAGCTCTCGTAGCCATTATTTTATTCATGCCCCAAAAAAATGTATCTACACGCGTCGCGGTGAATACTCGGTTGCAATTCGGCTCTGTGCATCTGTACACCCTCACCACCGCCGATTTCACGCATACGTTTGCGGCGAACCGGTTACAGTTGCGCCTGGAGCGGGGATTGCTCGCCATACGCCGAGAGAGTGTCGACACAGCTCTTGAGGTCACAACTCCGCAAGGCAAGTTTACGGCACGCGGCACGACTTTTCTCATTGAGGTTGCGGGTGTCACTTCGGTGAAACTCATTGAAGGTACGCTTGATTGGCAAACCGATACCGAAACTATCACCATCGATAAAAATAACGCATGGATAGGCCGCAACTTAACTCAAGAACTTAAGCTATTGCCGCCGGATTTTCACAAAGAACCCAAACAAGCGAACCGTGTTGCAAACAATTCTCATACATACAAGATAGGCGATTGCGTGGTATACTACCGTAACAACGAAAAGCGGCGGGGAAAAATCAATGCGTATAGCAACGAAGGTTATATTATTCACGGCGACGGTGGCCCCGAGCCAAATCGTTTTCGCGAAAGTGACTTATTCCATAGCGAATGCCCATAGTGCAGCGATTGAATATACTTTAGAACGCTTTGAAAAAAATACCATCGTCGAAATTCGCAACGAACAAGGAGCCATTTTAAGCTGCGGACGTATCCTTCAAATTACAAGGAATGATAGCCTTCTGGAAATGGAGACCGCCGCCGAAAGAGAACGCTTGCCCGATTGCCCGCACCGCAATATCGGCAAGGCGTCGATTGAAAAAAGTAAAATTCGGTTTATTGAAATCATGATGCCCACAGCCGAGTTCTACGCATACGAAGACGGTGCGTGGAAAAACATTCAGTGGCATAGGCCAGTCGGTAGCCACGCAAGCCCGTTTATAGAAACGGCGGCAACGCCGACTCTGTGGCGACGGTACACGAGGCCGCCGAAAGCGGTGCCCGGCGTTTTTTGGCCTGAAGTGCGTTTATCGACCGGCGGTTACTTTCTCTCGCGCGTTTTAGATAGCGGCGTGCCCATTGCTCTCGAATTAGATTTCAATCTGCACCACTCGTTGCCCGCGTTAAGTCTATTTTTAGACTTTGCATTTTTTAACCGCTATGCAAACGGCAACGGCAACGCAATCAGTCCGCACCAATTCGGCACGCTCACTACCGGCCTTATCTATGCTCTTTGGCAGTGGCGCGTGTTTTCATTTTCCGCTCTTGTGGGCGGCGGTACGATTGCGTATTTTCTCGACGACTCTCGGGTTGAGTCGGTGGGGTTGCGCGGCATGGCTTCGGTGGGATTTCTTCTTTCGCTGAAACCATTCACGAACAATAGAGATTACCACAAGTTCTCTTTTTTTATCGAACCTTTGGCAAGTGCCATATTTAACCGCAACGCTACAAGTTGGAAAGACAATCCATACCTTGTCGAGTTACGGGCAGGGGTGCAATATGCGTATTAAGTTTTTTCTTCTCTGTGTTGTCGGCTTTTGTGGTTGCGCCGGCCCGAATATCGGCGATGCTTGGCCGAATAAACAATTAAATGCGGGCTGCGCGCTTGCAGGCTGTTTGCCGCCGGTAACCGTTGAAACTCCCCAAATTGTTTTACCACGCGAAGGGTACAGAACCACGTCGCCAAGCATACGCATACAATTGGGTAACGACAATCTGGCCGACACACGCGAAGTGGTTTTTTCACAAAGCGGTGCCGCCATACACCAAATATCCATCGATGCGGGTCAAAATGTTGTCGCGTTGCCAGCAGGCACATTGGGTGCCGTATCGGTAAAAGCGCGGCTAATATACCAAGGGGTGACGGGTGCGTATAGCACACCCGTAAATTTTAACATCGAAGATAGTGCTACTGCCACCACGCTCTTGAACCACGATTATTCGACGATGAACGGCTGCGGAGATAATACTGTATTATTTACATTAAACGGGCAAGGGCGTTGCGGCGATCCATGGCCTACACCCGGTTGGAGTGGTGTGTGCCCGTTTGTCACGGGCGGCGGTGGTAATGTTTGGGTGTGCAACAACATGGACTACTTAGGCACCAATAAATCGGGCGGCCCAGAGACGCACGCGGCAAATACGGCAAATTTTGGCGGCCAAAACGCACCCGATGTATCGATTACCCTTTCGAGTTATTTCAGCACAACTTTAGCTTCAGACGACGGCATGGGCGTCGCTTGCCGCGAAAAAATTGACGGCAACAACAACCACTACGCTCTTTGGGTTTTCCCCTATGCCGCCGCCTCGATTAGCGACAACGCACGTATCGTGAGGCACACAAGTGCTGGTACCCAGGTTGTGCTTGCAACGGCGAAAGTTCCGTTTCTCGAAAATAAAGGCAACAGCGCAGTAAACCCGTTGCACTGGCGGTTCGATTGCTTGGGCACGAGCCTTACCGGCTATTATAAAGACGGCAGCGCATATATCCCCTTCATCGACGTTTTAGACGATTCGTTGGTGTACGATGCCAACAACTCTTACGCTGCTATCGGCGTTGGTCCTACAAGTTTAGACTTACACCATCGTGTGACGAAGTTTGAACTGAAGAGATTCTAATGCTACCCACACTTTTTACCGCACTCAAGAAAAACCGAGCGCGTATCCACGAGATTATCTACGAAGCCGACACCCGTGCGGGTAAAGCTTTCGATGTTGCGTTACTCATTGCCATTTTGGCGAGCGTTCTGGTCATAATGCTCGATAGTGTGCGTGCATTGCAAGAGATGTTCCATCTGGGGTTTGTTATTCTGGAATGGGTTTTCACGATACTTTTTACTCTCGAATACGCGCTGCGGCTGTGGTGCGTCAACCGTCCCATTAAATACGTATTCAGTTTTTATGGGCTTGTTGATTTAATCTCGGTTTTGCCTACGTGGGCAGGGCTGTTTTTTCCACAGGCGCATTATCTCCTTTCAGTACGGGTGCTCCGTATGTTGCGCATCTTTCGCATCTTCAAGCTGGCCAACTATTTGACGCAGGCGGAGGTTTTAAAGCAAGCGCTTATCGAAAGCCGTCGTAAGATTACCGTTTTTCTGATTACCGTTATTACCATTGCTGTTATTGTGGGTTCACTGATTTATATTATTGAAGGCGAAGAAAACGGTTTTACCAGCATACCGCGTGGCATCTATTGGTCGATTGTCACTCTCACAACAGTAGGGTACGGCGACATTGCACCTAAAACGGGTTTAGGTCAAGCTTTGGCTAGCATCGTTATGGTAATGGGGTATGCAATCATCGCAGTGCCCACGGGGATTGTCACTGCCGAACTGACACAATTAAAGTTGAAAAAAATTTCAACCCAAGTTTGCCCATCGTGTGCCGCCGAGGGGCACGATACGGATGCTAAGTTTTGTAAAGATTGTGGTAGTAAGTTGTAAATTTGGAGATAAAACTCCGTCAATAAGACAGACATAACTACACCACAAAGTTCATCATTTTATTTTTAACCACAATCACCCAAAGGCCTAAAAAGTTATATGGGCATAGACAAGAACATGCCACTTACGCACACAAACATGCAAGCTTATGGCACTTTCTGCAATGCGTTATCTTATCGTCCTACCGGGCACCATCAAAAACACATTGCGTTCGAGTTCCAAATGATCAGCCCGCGATGACGCCCCCTACCAGTTCTCCGCAAACGGCCGCGCCTCGGCTTCAAACGTCCATGCAGATTTATCTTGGTGCGCCAAGTACGATGCGAGGTCGGCGACTGCCGTGGGCTTCACGAAATAGTCAGCAGGTTTATCTTTCATGCGCTCGCGGGTTTTCGGTAAATCGACAACCCCGTCGATGATGATGAGCGCGACGTGGATGCCCATGGGCCCCAACTGCTTCGCCAGAGATTCACAAAAACTCCGCTGCGCCGCTTTGGCCGGTGCAAACGCTGTAGTCATCTTTGCGCCTCGGCGCGATGCCGTTGCGCCAATGACAACAATGTTTCCCGATGCGGCTTGCTTCATGGCAGGCACCACCTCTTTGGCGACCAGAAAGAGGCCCAAGGCATTTACCCGCCACGAGGTTTCAAAGTCCGCCGCGGTGACATCGTCTAAAGCCGCAAACACACCTGAGCCTGCATTGAAGACGACCGTATGCACCGCGCCGAGTTCTTTGCGGATTTCCGCGAATGCCTGCGCGACGGATGCCGCGTTGCCGACATCGCAGGCAAAGCCTTTAGCGCCGGGGATTTCCTTAGTTAACTGAGCGCTTGACTCCAGAGAGCGCGAAAGCAGCGCAACGGTGTAGCCGTCGGCAGCAAAGCGCCGGGCGATGGCAGAACCGTTGCCGGGCCCGATGCCGATGACGGTGCAAACTTTTTTTTCATGGGGCATAATACTTTTCTCCTTTAGCTGTATTATACAATGCTCTAAACTTGAGCTGGTATGGAAAGGGGATTATGCTTTAAGAGTTTGGAATCTGCCCTCCTACATTTCGAACACTTTATGGTTTGCATCGTCTCTCTATATTTAATTAGTGGCGAGTGGATGTCTCGAAGCTGATCTTGTTTTTTGTAAGCATGGCGCTCTTGATTTTACCCCTGTGGCCATTGCAAATCTTGCGTGGCCGCGGGTTTCGAGAACCGTTTCTTGTATATATTTGCCTTTTGTGGTTTCTCTCCTTTTTTACAGGCGGCCTTAATTTTGCTAGTGAAATCAATTTGGATGGAACAGTTTATAATTTTCGTTTTTCTTCTGGAATTTACACACTCATTTTTGCGGCGCTCATTCTTGTTTATATCGCAGAGGGAATCAACGAGGCGCGTAAAGTCATTATCATTTCTATTGGTTGCCAGATATTCTTGGTTTTATTCCAAGTTTTTCTCTATGAGTCAAAATTTGCTTTTTTAGCCCCAAAAGATGTTGGTATTGTAGAACAAGTGCTTACGCCACGGGTTTTTAATATTGGGGTCTCAATTTTTAATACAATTTTAGACCTCTTTTTGGCGGTTGTACTTTTCCAATTTTTAGTAAACCGTTTTCCCAAAGTTCCTTTAGGAATAACAATTTTTATCGCCCTTTGGATAACGATGATGCTTGATTCGGTAATCTATATTGGCCTTACAAGACCAGAACGCTTTAAACAATTTGTTACCGGACATATTATTTTTAAAACAGCGCTTATACTCTTGGCTGTTTTTCCGCTTGCATTTTTTATACGCCGTTTTCGCAAAGATGTAAACTTAAACCGCGGCACTCTCGATATTTTTAAAAAACTGGAGAATCTCGAAAAAGATTTAGAAAAGGCGCATAAAGAGCTGCAAGAGTATGCGCAAAATTTGGAAAAAATGGTTGAAGAACGTACTAAAGAAATACGCGCAAAAGCAGAAATCACGCGGCGCGAGTTAGAACTAGCTACAGAAGTACAGCAAGCGATGCTTCCCGCGGAAAATTCATTAAAAACGCTCCAAATTTATTCTTTCTATAAACCCTGCCACGAAGTTTCAGGGGATTTATACGATTTTGCCGAACTTTCCGACGGGCGTATTTTTATTTTTATCGCTGATATCTCGGGGCATGGGGTGCCAAGCGCTCTTGTGGGAGCAATGTGTAAAATGTCTTTAGGAAGCCAAGATTTTTCCCGTGCTAACGCGGGAGAAATTTTGAAAGGCATTTCAAATAATATGAAAAAGGTGACAACAAGCCACTACCTTACAGGGATTATTCTACTTATAGACCCAAAACAAAGAACAATTGAATTTGCAAACGGCGGCCACGTGCCGTGCCTTTTGCAAAGTAGTACATCCGTCTTTTGGCCAATCGAAGCTACCGGAACCGTAATTGGTTCGTCGATTGTCGCCCCGTACGATTTTAAAAAAATACAATACCCTGCCGATACGCGGTTAATTTTATTTACAGATGGCATTACAGAACAAAAAAATGCCGAGAGAGAAGAGTATGGCTCACAGCGGTTTGAAAAAGTATTATCCACACATAGATTAAAGACAGGGAAAGATGTTATCGATGAAATTTATCGTGAAGTGGTTGCTTTTGCGCAAACAGAAAAATTTTCAGATGATGTAACAATACTCATTGCCGATTTACCGTGACTAAAAAAATTCACTTTGCTTTTGAAGCATACCGTTCTAATCGTTTTTTACAAACGTTCAATTTAATTTTTATTTTTACGGCAATTTTGTACCGCGGCGCGATTGCCTTTGGCGTGCGTGCATCTGAAGCAGCCCCTTTTGCCGTTGAAAAAACTTTTCGTAGTATAGTAATTCTTTTTTTAACCTTAGCAAATGACTTGTTTGTCCTTATCTTGTTTAATCTTATCTGGATTTTTATTTATTTTCTTTGGAGTTTTAAACGGAAGGAGTCTTCATTATTAAACCGAAGAAAAAAAACTTTTTTTCTAATACTCTTTATTTTTTTCGTGTTCTGGAATACAATAATTTCAGTTTCACATTTTAACGCTCTTTTTACGATGAATTCTGGTTTTACGTATGCTCTTTTTTCAGAACTATTTTCCATTTTGGGAATACGAAATTTCGTTACGATGTTGCCTGTAGGCGATTTTTTTCTATTGCTAACCCCGATAGTCGTTTATTTAGGCTTGGCCTTGAGTATACCGTGGAAACCTACCCGAAAACAAATATTAAAGACTCTTCTCGTATCTGCTTTGTTGCTTGTAGTTAATATTTTTTTTGCTGTTAAAATCCTCCCCGATGAATTACGCCTTAATCCAAATGGATATTTTTTTCGCGATGTTTTGCGTACAGTAATGCGCAAAAGCGAAGCGCATAGGCGTACATTGCTTACAGGTGCAAACGTATATTTGGGTGGTAAACTTTTTATAAAACAAAAAGTCGATAATGAAGATTTGCTCTTGAAAAGCCGCGAATACCCCAATATCGTGTTTATTCTTTTAGAAAGTACCGCTTCAGAATATATTTTCGATACTGAAAAATATGCGGCAGGCAAGATGCCTATGCCATACCTCCATTCGATTTTATCCAAATCGCTATATATGTCTAAGCATTTCGCTTCAAATAACAGTTCACCGCGCTCAATTTTTTCCATATTTTCCGGTCTTTACGAAAGTCCACAAATCCAATTTTTTTCTATGAAAGAAAATTTGAAAGTGCCGCACTTGGTAAATTTTTTAGGGCCAAAATATGATGCTTTTTTAGTTACTCCTGCCGATACGAATTGGTATTTCCCCAAGGCATGGTTTAAGAACCGCGGGTTTACAAAAATTTATGATTACAATAAACTAAAATCTGTTCCTGAATATAAAGCGGGGCCAACAGCAGTGCGGGATGAATTGAAGTCGGTAGATTTTTTCCTTGATATTGTAGAACAAACGGAAAAGCCATTTTTGGGCGTTTACTATACTTTTGCTGGCCATTGGCCGTACCCAAACTTTTCTTCTGAACACCAAATTGTAAAACCCGATTCGTCGCTTAACCGTTACATCAATAATCTTTTTATGCAGGACAAAGTAATTGAAAAAATTATCACCGGCTTAAAAGAGATGGACAAATTTAATAATACCATTTTTGTAATTGTTGGCGACCATGGGGAAGCGTTTTACCAACATCCGGGAAACCGTGTACACTCGGGAGAAAGCTATAACGAGAATATAGTATCTCCGTTAGTTATCTATTCGCCTCGGTATATGATTTCTTACAAAGTCAAATACCCAACTGTGCACGCAGATATTGTACCTACGCTGCTTGAAATTTCAGGTATTCCTTATAAAAAAGAGCAATTTCAAGGGGAATCGCTCAACACCAAGGCTGTACGCCGCTATGTTTTTACGTACGGAAACGAAAACACCCTTACCGCCGTTTCGACAGATTTATTAAAAATGCAAATTTTACGTAAAGATGAAGGTTCGTGCAGAAGTTTTGACCTTAAAGTAGATTGGAAAGAGGCAAAAAATTTGGGATGCGATACTACCTCGAACCAATACAAAGCAATAGAGGCGTTTTTTCGTTTACAGCCCGATATCCTCAAAGGGTATAATGATTTATGTAACCGTTCTACCTGTTAGCTGCCGAAAATAATACGCATGGGTTTTGTTAAAATTTCACTTGTATTTATTGCGTTAACTTCTCCGCTTTTTGAAATGGAGCTTTTTCGTATAGGGCGTTCAACACAGATAAAGCGTGTTGTTGCCATTGCTGTCGATGGCATTCGAGAAGTAGAGGGTAAACCTGTTTTTAGCGTACTACGTAAAAAAATGGCCGAGTTAGGCCTTAATACGTTTTGGTACGGCAAAAGCGACGGGTGTGTTCCGTCGCAAGCTTCAAATTTATCGCTTCCTGCATACGCAAGTATTTTCACGGGAAAAGTACAAGAAAATTTAAAGGATAACCACTTCCGTGGAAAATTTTTGTATAAAACACTTTTTTCTGACTATCCCGACTCACAGCTTTTTTCGGCATGGCCACCTTTAGAGCGTATTTTTAATAACGATATCGAAGTGCGTGCACGAATTTTTATCGCAGGGATTGGAAACAAACCGCACGAAGATCCTTTTGTAATGGCGAGTTTTAGACTCCTTTACAATCCATCAAACAGGTTTGTGTTTGTGCATTTGGGCGATGCAGATGAATTTGCGCATATAAACCAGTGGAATGCTTATTTAGCCGCGGTAGAGAGCGAAGCAGATTATGTACACGAGATTATACAAACTTCTGAAATTGCAAAAATGAAAGAAACTTTGTATTACGTTTTAACAGACCATGGAAGGGGAGAAAAACTTTGGCAACACCATGGGGCATACATTCCCGAAAGCCATACGATGTGGATTATGGAAATTAGTCCCTATAGCCAGCCGGTAATGGGAGCGCCGTGTAACCATATTGCCTTACACGACACAATAGCAAGTATCCTAAAAGAGAAGTAACCTAACGGGGTCTTCAATTGCTTCTTTAACTTTAACTAAAAATGTGACAGCCTCTTTGCCGTCGACAATCCGGTGGTCGTAAGAAAGCGCGATGTACATCATTGGGCGTACTTCGATTTTATCGACGCCACCTTCGGAGATAACCACAGCGCGTTTTACAATGTTGTGCATTCCCAAAATACCACTTTGCGGGGGATTAAGGATTGGGGTTGACATCATCGAACCGTAGATCCCCCCGTTAGAAATTGTAAAGGTACCCCCTTCCATTTCTGGGAGCGTAATTGTACCTTCGCGCACACGTGTTGCCAAGCGTGCAATTTCAATTTCAATTTCTGCAAAATTGAGTTGGTCTGCGTTACGCACAATAGGCACAACAAGCCCACGCGGACCGCCTACTGCAACGCCAATATCGTAGTAGTTTTTATACACAATATCGTTGCCGCGAATTTCAGCGTTAATCGCCGGAGTTTCTTTAAGAGCATGGACGACTGCTTTAGTAAAAAGGCTCATAAAGCCAATTTTGGCGCCGTATTTTTTCTGGAACTCTTCGTTGTGTTTTGTACGTAAATCCATCGAAGGTTTCATGTCGACTTCGTTAAAAGTGGTAAGTATCGCAGCGTTTTGCTGTACCGAGACTAAGCGCTCTGCAATTGCACGGCGAAGGCGCGACATGGGTTGTACTGTTTCACGTTCACCCGCTTTGCGTTCTATGGTTTTAGGTGGAGCGGCGCTTGTACTTGGCGCAGCGGTCGGTTTATTTTGCATTGCATTAAGGACATCCCCTTTTGTAACCTGTCCATGTTTTCCAGAACCTTGGATTAGGGTAGTGTCGACGCTATTTTCTGTTGCAATTTTTTTAGCAGCGGGGGGAAGGGTTTCTGCCATTGGAGAAACTTTTTGGGGTGTAGTGGCTGGGGCGGATTTTTCGCTTTTTGGAGTTTCGGTTTGGGTAGCCGTTTTTGCGCTAGGAGCGCCTGCGGTATCTATAAGCGCCACCACTTCACCTACACGTGCATTTTCTCCTTGAGCCTTAACCAGTTTTTTAAGTACACCAGAAGAAGGTGCGTAAATTTCCTGTGTTACTTTATCTGTTTCGATTTCAAAAATCGCTTCATCGGCTTTAACCGCTTCGCCTTCTTTTTTGAACCAGCGCGAAATTGTACCTTCGCTGATTGATTCTCCCATTGTGGGAATTTTAACCTCTATATCTGCCATAAAAGTGACACGAATCTTTTACGTAGCACGTCAAGGCATTCCCTTAAAGTTCTTTGCGGTGTGTCGCGGATGCATTTTTAAGCGGTATGTCGTACCCCATTCTTGAAAAGAAAGACCCCGAAGTTTTTGAAGCACTTGTTGCCGAAGATAAACGGCAAGATTCACACTTGGAGCTCATCGCCTCTGAAAATTTTGTTTCCCCCAGCGTACTCGAAGCATACACCTCGACGCTCACCAATAAGTACGCCGAAGGCTATCCGGGAAAGCGCTATTATGGCGGTTGTGGCCCATCGGACATTGTCGAAACATTGGCTATCGAGCGGGCAAAAAAACTCTTTAACGCGCAGTTTGCAAACGTGCAGCCGCACAGCGGCGCATCGGCCAACTTGGCCGCGTTCTACGCAACTCTCGAACCCGGCGACACATACATGGGGATGGATTTATCGCACGGCGGCCATTTAACGCACGGAAGCGCAGTAAATTTTTCTGGCCTTTACTATAAGCCAGTCGCGTACGGGGTAAATCCCACCGACCACCGTATCGATTTTGAACAGGTAGAGCGTTTAGCGAAAGAGTACAAACCCAAGCTCATCATTGTGGGGGCATCGGCGTACCCGCGCACGATTGATTTTCCGCGCTTTCGTAAAATTGCCGACAGCGTGGGCGCAAAGGTGATGGTCGATATGGCGCACATCGCTGGCCTTGTGGCGGCGGGACTCCATCCGTCGCCTTTAGAATACGCCGACATTGTCACGACAACCACGCATAAGACGCTGCGCGGGCCGCGTGGTGGAATAATTTTAACCAACAATGAAGAGATAATAAAGAAGATTAACTCGCGTGTTTTTCCTGGAGTGCAAGGGGGGCCTCTTATGCACGTTATTGCCGCCAAAGCAGTGGCGTTGGGCGAGGCGCTCACCCCTTTGTTCAAGGAATACCAGAAAGCGGTGATTGAAAATGCAGCGGCGTTGGCTACGCGTCTTTTGGAGCGCAAGTTCACGCTCATTTCAGGCGGCACCGATAACCACCTCATGATTGTCAACACCTTTGACACCAAAGGCATCACCGGCAAGGATGCTCAAGCGATGCTCGAGGCGGCGCAAATTACCACCAACAAAAATATGTTGCCGTACGATAAAAATAAGCCGGCGGTTACAAGTGGCATTCGCTTGGGATCTCCCGCGCTCACCACGCGTGGATTTACTAAAACGGATTTTATAGAAACCGCCGATACCATCGCCGATATTTTGGATGAGAAGGGTTCAGATTCTGCCCTTCACGCTGCAAAAGAGCGGGTACAAAAATTATGCCAAAAATACCCGATGGCGCGTTTCCGCTTAGGGACGTAAGAAATTGTACTAAGGAAGGATTTCATGCGTCTTTTTCGGTATGCCAGTTTTTTCTTACTTCTCGCCTCGTGCCTTTTAGCCGCCGCGCTGAGCACCAGCGAGCGTAAAGCGGTGTTGCGCGAGATGATCGAGATGGATGTCGCCGTGCGCAACCTTACAAGTATCATCGCGACTTCGGATAAAAAAATGCTCGACGACACGCTCCAGCGTCTTGTCCGTTGGCAAATTAAAGACCATCCAGAACATGGAAAACCTTTCCGTAGCGTAGTAGGTAAGTGGGAAAAGCAAGGGCTAATCCGTTATGCGTATGCGCTACAAAAACAAGCGGAAGAATTACGTGTGTATGCATTGAAGCGTGGTAAGTTTAACGCGAACGATTGGATGCGCACCAAAGAAGGTTTTATAAAAATTCTTGCCGCTTGCCAAGGCTGCCACAACGAAACAAATAAGGAATGACAAAATGAAAAAATTTTACCAAATATATTTTAAAATCTATGACGCTGTAAAACATAGGCGTGCGCTTCGTAGCTTTTTTTCTCTTGCGTGGCTTGTTGCATTCGTCTTTGCAATTAAAACTAGTGTTTTAGATGCAAACAACATCCCATCGCCATCGATGGAACCTACGCTCATGATTGGCGATTTTCTTTTTGTGAATAAAATGCGCTATACAATCGATTTACCGTACACGAATATCCACCTCTTTCGTATTGCATACCCCGAGCGAGGAGATATTGTAACATTTACCCCGCCACAGGACTCGGCGTCTTATGTAAATAAAACTTTGGTAAAAAGGGTTGTGGGTGTTCCGGGGGATACGGTCGAGGTCAACAACCATGAAATCACTATTTCAGGGGTAAAGTATCCTACGACGCGTGCGGAAAACGAGACGCTCCTAAAAACGCTACAGAACGGGAATACATCCGAGGTAGAACAACTTTATACCGAAGACGTAATCGACCCAAAAACGAAAAAACTTTTTGTACGCCATTATATTATGAAATCAAAGCGGGGAAGCGAAACGGTAATGTCTTCTCCTGGGCGCAAATGGATAATTCCGCCGCATAAATACCTTATGATGGGCGACAACCGTGACCATAGCTCGGATGGGCGCGCCTGCGAAATGGTAGAAGCAAAACACAGACGCGCATGCGGTGAATTCAATAATTGCCAGGCGGATGTAATAACGAACTACAAAACCGAGCAGCAGTGTATTTTAATTTATGCACAGGCAGAAGGCCCCACGTGGGGGCTCATCGACGCGGATAAAATCCACGGCAAGGTCTATATGTCGTATTTATCGGTAAACTGGGGCACCGGTACCAACAGCGAACTTAACCCGATTGTAAACTTATTCAAAACGATTTCGGGAGAGTTTACCGGTGTCTACGTTCGGTGGGAGAGAACTTTTAGAAGAATATACTAACTACCGATAATAAAAGATATGCGGATAGTCTCCCGCAAGAGGAATATAATATTATGTCTCGTTGCACTGGGTGCGGTGCTTTCGTGTGGAACGGTTGCGCGTGCCGATTTGCGGCAAGAAGTTACTCCCCACCGTATTACAGGGATAAAAGCGGACGCCTCTGGACAAATTGAAATTTATATCGCGTCTACAAAAGCGGCAGATTACGATGGCGACCTTGCTACGCCTTCGTTTCGTGTTCGAGAAAATGGTGTTGAACAAAGTTCGCTTAAAGTAACTACACTACCGGAAAAAGAATTTTCTTCGCGTACTGTTTTACTCGCCGATTTAAGTAAATCTCTTTCAAAGAAACAATTTGATACGTTTAAAAAGGCGTCGCTTGCGTTCATCAATAAGTTAAAGCCTAACGATACCGTCGCGCTCATCTCATTCCATTCCAAAGTGCGCCGTGAACTTAATTTTACTTCTGATAGAGAACTTTTGAAAAAGCGGATACGTGCTTTAAAAAGGCATGGAGCGCGTACAATGCTCTACGAAGCCCTTTTGGAAGCGCACAAAATGCTCGCAGACGCCCCCGCACGCAAAGCGGTTGTGCTTTATACCGATGGAAAAGAAAACGCTTCGCGGCTCAGTTTTGACGATTTACGCGAACTTTACGGCTCAAATCCTGTGCCGCTTTTTATTGCGGGAAAAAGTCGGTCGATGGCTTTAAAAAAATTAATCCGGCTTGCCCGCCTTTCTGGAGGCGATGCGTTTCGGGTTGAAGATGTGCGTGATTTATCCAAAGTGTTTCATTATCTTACACGAATGCGTCTTAAAGAATATCTTTTGAAATACGAGACAAACCAAAAAGGTGGAGCAACAGTTGATATTGAAGTAAGTTCTGGTGATGGTGCATCGCCCCTGTTGTATTCGTACACAATACCCACGAGTTTAGGTAAAACGCAAAGCGCTACCCCACTAAGCCAAAAACTGTTTTCAGCCAATCTCTCCGAAACGATACGGCGAAGGATGCCTGAGGTACTGCTCGCTCTTATAGTTGTTTTACTCGTTGCCGTTGTAATGATGCTGGTTTTCCGCCGGCAAGAGATTACTGTCAAAGTGGAAAACCAGATGCCGCAGGCGTATGTTTCTCCAAACGATTTTACGCCTCTTTCCGACAAAAAAAGCGTTTTAGAAAAAGCAAAACTACCTATAGACTATTACCACGGTTGGCTTCTTGAAAAAGAAGGACCGCACACAGGACGTAAATATAAACTTACTTGGTATGTTGTAACGCTTGGTTTTTCGGATGATAATTCAATTGTCATCGACGACAATACAATTTCACCCAAGCACGCAAAAATTGAAAGAACCGATGGAAAGTTTATTTTATACGATCTTTTATCCGAAACAGGTACATACCTTAACGGTAAAAAAGTATTAAGACCAAAAGAACTTAGCGATTTCGACGAAATCCAATTGGGACGTACAAAGCTCATCTTTAGAAAAAGCGCCGCCCCTGTACGTATGGCGTCTGAACAAAGTTAAAAATAAGGATTTTTTTTGGCTGCAAAAAAACAAGGACAGTATTCGATACAATTACGCCGGCTAAAAATGGGGCGTAGCGAAGTGCTGCTTTTAGGTACTGCGCACGTAAGCCGCGAGAGCGTCAACGACGTTGAGCGCGCCATTTTAGTGGAGAAACCCGATAAAGTACTCATCGAGCTCGATGAAGGCCGTGCAAAAAATATCCAGGACCCCAACCACTGGAAAAAAATGGATATTGTCGAGGTAATTAAGACAGGTAAAATTTACCTTCTTCTTTCATCAATTTTATTATCGCTTTTCCAAAAAAAAATGGGCGATAGGTTAACCTCTGCTCCCGGCGCGGAATTTAAAAAAGCGATTGAACTTTCAGAAAAATGCGACATCAAACACGAGTTTATCGATCGCGAAATACGCGTAACGCTTAAGCGAGTATGGCAAAGCGTTGGTTTTTTTGGAAAATTGCGACTCATTGCTGAACTTGTTGCATCGCTTTTTGTAAGCCAAGAGATGGAGCACGACGAAATCGAAAAGCTTAAGGAGAAAGACGCACTACATAGTGTTCTCGAATCTCTACCCCCTTCCTTCCGCCGCATACGTGAAATTATTATCGACGAACGCGACCAGTACATGGCGCAAAAGGTACGCGATGCAACCGTTAACGCGGAGAAAAAACCGAAACGCGTTTTAGTTGTCATGGGGGCAGGACACTTGCGCGGTTTAGAAGAATCACTTGGGCGTGAACACAATTTAGAAAATCTTTCGTACGTAAAAAAACCTAAAATTATTCGTTCGCTAATTGCTTTTTTAGCGCCTATTTTTATTATCGTAGCGCTACTTACTTACATTACTTTTTCGGGCAACAAACACTTAGATCTTGCTACAACTCTTAAAGCGTGGGTAATTATAAAGTGCTCTGTAACCGCAATAATAACTCTCGTGTGGGCGCCACACTTTTTGGCGTGGTTGGGTGCAGTTGTGGTTTCCCCTGTGAGCACTTTTCTCCCTATAATTAAATCGGGTTGGATTGCCGCACTTGTCGAGGCAATTTTTCGTAAGCCCGAGGTAGAAGATTTTGAATCGATGGCGGAGGCGACGACCAAATTTAAGAGCTTTTACCGCAACCGTATTTTTCGTATTTTTATGATTTTTTTCTTGGGGCAGTTTTCGAGCGCGGTTGGTTATTGGGTTTTTATTTGGTATGTATGAAATCAAAGAAATTGACGGTAATTTCTTTGAAAGTGATTGAACATTTTTAGTGCCTCAATAGATTAAATACCAGAAAATACGTAAATTTTCTCATTTTTTGGAAAAAAATAGAGTTTTTTTAAAAAATCCTGGTTTTTTCGCTTAAATCACTCGTTGGGATAGTTATCCCCTAATGTGACATAATAAGAGGTAGTTATCCCCTAATGTGACATAATCCCAACTCACCACTGCTGGGGATAGTTGCCCCCAGCAGCCTATACACTAAAAAATCGCTAGCTTATTAAAACCATACAGATAAAATTAATTCGACAGTGTAAATACAAGGAATAATAACGCGTATGCACATTTTTCTTACAGGCGCCTCTACAGGTATTGGTAACGCGATTGCACATGAGTTCGATCGCTATTTTAAAGGAGAAGCTTTCTTCTCTCTTTCATCGCGTAAAAAAGAACTTCTGGAAAACCTTGCGAATTCGTTAAATAGTAAATCAGCTGTATACGCTGCCGACCTTGCAGAACCTACTGTTGCCGAAATGACTCTCGATAAAGCAGTTGCAGAACATGGTCCCGTCGATTTACTCATTAATAATGCGGGAGTACAAAACATCAACCATTTTATAGCTATCCAAAACGACGATGCTGAAAAAATGTTTAAGCTTAACTACATAACTCCGGTACGGCTTATGCGTAAAGTTTTACCCCAAATGCTTAAACGAAATTCGGGCACGGTTGTAAATATTGCAAGTATAGGCGGTATAACACCAACGCCTTTTATGTCTGAGTATTGTGCATCAAAAGCTGCGCTTGCGGCAGTGACGGTTGCTCTTGCTGGGGAATACAAAAATAGTAAAATCCATTTTTTAACAGTTTATCCCGGACCGGTTAAAACGGCGATGGCAGAGTATGCAGATGAACGCTATGAAAAAGATGCGATGAACTATGTTCCTTTTGGTACTGCAGAAAGTCTTGCTAAGGAAATTTGTGTGGCAATTGAAAAGAAGAAAACAAAAGTTATCTATCCTGCGATTTACCGTACAGCGGAATTGTTTCGCGAATTATCAGTTTGGGTAACGGCACAAATGGCTCCTGAGCCTAAACGTACGTAAATTTGTGGAATAGCGAAATTTCTCGTATATATTCTTTTAGAGTAACTTTATAGTAACTTCACTATATCCTCCCGCTAGCGGCTGCGGGTACGTAAAGAACTCTTGTCGAAACGAGAACGTTGCCGTAATGGTCGTGTATGAGTCTCAATTACATTCTCGCCGGTGCTACAGGTTTGGTCGGTAGCGAATTGCTGCGGCAAATAACAGCGGGTGACACTAACGCTAAAGTGTTTTGTATCGGCCGCAGCGCTCCCCCCGTTGAAAATAAATCTGTAATTTTTATCGCGCACGATTTTAGCGGCGCTATCGATTGGCAGAAAAACAAACCCCAAAATGCCGTCGCGCTGTGTGTGCTCGGCACGACGATAAAAAAAGCTGGCAGCCAAGAGGCATTCCACAAGGTTGATTTCGATTTTGTGCTCAACTTTGCCGAAGAGACTGCTCGCGCCGGTGCAACTGCATTGCACGTCGTCACCGCGCACGGTGCGTCGGCGCATTCGAGTATATTCTACAACCGCGTCAAAGGCGCAATCGAAGAAAAATTGCAATCGTTGCAGTTGCCTTCGCTGCACATCTATCGGCCTTCGATTTTACTGGGCGAGCGTAACGAAAGGCGCACCGGCGAGAGCATCGCCGCGTCGGCGGTAAAATTCTTAGCACCGATTTTCAAGCTGCCCGGGCTCGCCAACGTGCAACCCACGCCCGCCGCGCATCTGGCGGCCTATATCTTGCGCGTCGCTCAAGACGCCGCACCGGGAAATCATATCCATAGCAACGCGGAGATTATGAGGTAGGTAAGATACGGGAGCCGTTTGGCAACGCCGTAAAAAACGGGTCGATAAACCGATTACGCGCCTCGCTCTCGCCAAATTTAGGGTCAAGAAGTGCCTTTTCGTTCTTGGCAAAGTCTTCGACTTTTTGTTCGATAATTTCGGGGACTTTCATGGTTATTACGAATGGATTTTTATTGTTCTTCCCCCATCTTTTCCACGACATCGCCAATGAGTCCTGAAAAACTCCCATTCGTCATAAAACATACGACGTCGCCTTCTTGGAGTTTTTCTGTTACAAACGGTGTACGGCTCTCTTTGGGCAAAAGATAAAATTTCTTGCCACGCGTTTTCAAATCATTTTCTAACCGCGCTAAATCGAGCCGCTCTCCAACGGAGTACTTCTCTTTGCGGTAAATGTCGTCGCTAAAAATAACATCTGCAGCACTGAGTGCATCCACAAGCCTTTCTTGAAAAAAGCGGCGTACCATCGTATTGCTGCGCGGTTCAATGAGAAGAACAAGACGGCGTTTGGGATAAAGTGTGCGTAAAATTTTTAAGTTGGCTTCAATCGCGGTGGGGTGGTGTGCAAAATCTTCGATGATGGTCACCGCTTTATTATCGAGGCGTACCTCAAGACGGCGTTTGACACTGCGGAATGTGTCTAATGCACTTTGAATTTGTACCGCAGATAAATTGTACGGTTCTAAAAGAGCCAACGCCGCCAAAAAATTCATAGCATTGTGCTCGCCCAAAATGGGGAGAGTAAAATTTTCTTCCTTTTGAGAGTATCCCAGCGTTACCCGCATTTTATTTTGTATGTATTGCGTTTGTAAAAGGCGGTACGTTGCCTTTTCACTTTTGCCAAACGTCAATACTGGTGCAAGCGAGCGCGTCGCCAAACGGCAACAAATTTCATTGTCCATGTTTGTGACAAGCGCACCGTTTTGTGGAATAATTTTTACAAGGTACGCAAACGTGCGTTCAATTTCCTCAATCGATGCAAAAATATCTGCGTGGTCAAATTCGATATTGTTGATAATCGCACGCGTGGGGCGGTACGATAAGAATTTAGAGCGCGGATCAAAGATCGAGGTATCGTATTCATCTCCTTCAATAACAAAAACATCTGCGCTCCCCAACGCAGCACTCTGCGAAAAATTTTCAGCGACGCCGCCGATCATGTACCCCACATCGACACCGTTATGCCGCAAGAGGTGAGTCACCAAGGCAGTGGTTGTCGTCTTGCCATGCGTCCCCGCGATAACTAAACTTTGGCGTGCACCAATAACAAACTCGGCGATAAACTCCGGCAGCGAAAAAATTCTAAAACGCTGGTTCAATGCCTCTTCAAGTTCAACGTTTCCGCGCGAGATGGCGTTCCCCAACACAATGAGATCCGGCTTGTAGGATAAATTTTTGGCGGAGTATTCTGTGTTATAGTGGATATGATTTTCTTTAAGCGCCTCTTTTGTCGGCGAATAGACGTTTTGGTCGGAGCCGCGTACGCTGTGGCCGAGTTCGTGCGCGAGTAGTGCCGCGCCAGCCATGGCGGTGCCACCGATGCCAATGAAATGAGTACGAATAGGTTTGGTTGCCATTATTCTACTGAAGAGTTTACCTTACGCACTTGCGCGTCAATCGCTGGATTTACGCGACGTCCCTCACCATTTCTCGACAGAACCTTACAATTACAACAAACTTATGAAATGGTGAGGGATGTGCCTGCTTCGGCAAGCTCCGCATTGAGGCTGCGGCAGTTGTTGAATAAGTGGGTTTGCGGTGGAGGAAAGTCGCTTATACACTAAGGATGCCGCGAGGGGACGGGGGTTTTTCTACAGATTCGTTGTCGGCAGTAGCAAGTTGGATAAATGGCTCAGCACTATGTCTTTTTCGGGAAAAGCCCCTGATAAGAATGGCTGGAAATAATGCCCTTTTCGTTAATAACAAAGATGGCAGGGTACCTATCTATTGAATACAATTTAGAAATCGGCCCAAGAAAGTCATTTCCATCAAGTATATTCTGCCAATTAAAACCATATTCTGCGATGGTTCTGTCAAAATCAGACCGACTCGAATCACCTGATATGCCAACGATACTAATTTCGCCAGGCCGAGCCTTTTGCAGAGCCTTGAGGTCTTGGTAAGCATACTTACAGGCACCGCAGCCGGAAGACCAGAATAATAGCACTACAGTTCGACCCCGGAGTAATGATAGGCTTACTGAGTTGCCCTGAGTATCTCTCGCTAAGAATCCAGGTGCTTTGAGTCCAATTCTGACCTCATTAAAACCCTTGTAGGCAGTCTGCGCTCGACCAACGCATTTTGGGGAATTCGTATCTGCAATAAGTGCCTGATAAATACTCTCAGCTTCTTGATTTCGCTTCAATGCGGCATAGAATTCTGCCAAAGAAAGGTTAGCTTCGCACCTATCTAGAATCTCAGGGTTATTCTTGGATTCTGAAATCAAATACTTTTCCCAGCATTCATTTGTAACGACACCTTTACCGGTTTTTTTACAATTCTCCATACCTTCAGAAAATAGCGGCTTGGGCTTCGGCCCACACGTCGCTTGTAGTGTGCTCAGTATCAGAGCAAGAATGATATATTTCGAATGCCGAATCATGAGTTTTATGTTTCTTGCTATTGCCGACAACGTTCAGATTTACGCGACGTTTTGACGCCGCATACAGTAAAGCCTATTTCTCTTCGACTAGATAATTCGCGGTGCCAAAATGTGGTCGGAGTGACTCGCTGCGGGCGGGCAAAATGCACATCATTCTCGCCCCGGACATCCGCGATTTCTTGCCGCGCAGACCCGTGACCGCTCTTACGGTCTCCGTCTTCGGCCATTGGCCTGGCAGCCACCGGCCTGACAGGCGCGTCAAATCTTGTTGTCGTCCGTGATTGGAACGGGTAGGCTATATATTTGCTGTTTCGCCATGGAGGGCGAAACAGCGCAAAACCCTGGGGCCGTCTAATTGGCGAAAAATCCGGGCGTTTCGACTCCGCTCAACGACCGGATTTTGCAAAAACATTAGTGCTTACGGTCACTGAGCGGAGTCGAAGTGACCGAACGCGAGCCAATTGGACAACCCCTAGGAAACCACGAAAATCCTTGACAAAATAACTGTGCGAGTTACATGTAACTATGGCTACCCGCTACCCGCTACCCGCTACCCGCTACCCGCTACCCGCTACCCGCATACCCGCATACCCGCATACCCGCGTATGCGTGGACTTGTTCTTGCGGTTCTCTGCTCATGCCTGTGCTTGACGGCAGCCTGCCATAGTTGGGGAAACTTCTGGGAAGAAGCAAAGAAAAAATCAGATAATTCTGGCAGCACGACCACAACGGCGGATTGTGCAACGCAGGTTGCTAGCGACACACTCGCGATGGTCTGCGTGCCGACAGCGAGTAATTTTGTGATGGGTGATGCCGCCATAACGACAACAACCCAGACAATCCCTTCGATAACGGCTTTTTCGATGGCAAAGTATGAAGTGCAATACGGCGACTGGGTGGCGGTCAAGACGTGGGCAACCAGCAATGGCTATACTTTTGCCAACGCGGGCGTACAGGGCAGCACGGGTTCACTCACCGACCAGCACCCGGTGACGACAATTTCTTGGCGCGATGCGATTGTGTGGTGCAACGCGGCGTCGGAAAAGCAAGGCTTGACGCCGGTGTATTACACCGACTTAGGCTTTACAACTGTATTGAAATCTACGCCCAGCGACAGCGTTGCCCATACAGGTAACGGTGAAATTGACAACCCGTACGTCAACTGGTCGGCGAATGGCTATCGGCTACCGACCGAAGCGGAGTGGGAATACGCGGCGCGTTACATAGATGGGTCCACGTTCTTGGCGGGTGATTTCGCGAGCGGTGCGACCGCAAATACTTCAGATTTCGCGGCGACGTCTGCGGTCGCGTGGTTTGGTAATTCTGTGACACCGCCGACGGGCAACACAACGACCACACAACCTGTTGGTCAAAAAACCGCGAATGCGTTGGGTATTTACGACATGAGCGGGAATGTTTGGGAATGGACTTGGGATTGGTATGCAACTTATCCGGGTGGCACACAGGCGACCGATTATGCAGGCCCCGCAAGCGGTACGAATCGGGTCAATCGCGGTGGCAGCTTTTACAATACCGCCACCTACCTGCGGGGGGCGGACCGCTTGGGCTACACGCCGTGGATCGCGAACAGCGTCATCGGCTTCCGCCCCGTGCGACGACCGTAGGGAGTCTCTGTCTTCAGAGGCGCCCTTAGTAGGGCGAAGCCCTACTAAGGGTTTACATTCTTCTTTTTTACCTTTTTACCTTATGTTCTTGTTATTCGGCGGGGTCAAGGGGCGAGCCTGTTGAAAAACCCGACTTGACTTTTTTTTGAATCTATGTATTGGTAATATTATGGCACGCTATAAAGAACCCGTAACAGAGCAATATCAAATGGTAACGCTTAACTTTGCCGATTTATTTC
>JABARV010000022.1 GCA_019186965.1 Turneriella sp. | reverse complement strand
GGTAACTATTCCCCAAAAGTGCTGGAGTGGTCAAAAATGAGGGTAAAATTTGAGGAAATGCTGGCTTTTAGGCGTGTCAGCTGCAGTTTCTTCACACCACTGAGGCCGTAGCGGCAGGTGGTTTTTGGAGTTTTTTTACGCGACAAACTTATTGATTCACGTTGACGCTCTGTCTTAAAAGACAATTTTGGCGGATGCACGGGAAAAAAACAAATAAGGCCGCAAAAAAACGCTTTCGGATTACCGCAACAGGTAAAATCAAAAGAACAAAAGCGGGTAAAAACCATATTTTGACCAAAAAAACTGCAAAGCGTAAAAACGATTTAGCCAAAGCTGGTTACGTGCACGAAGCCGATATGGGACGTGTCGAACGTCTTCTCGGTGTAAAGTAAGAGGTTTCCATGCGTTCAACTAACGGTACTATTCACAAAAATCGCCGTAAAAAAATTCTAAAACGGACAAAAGGCTTTAGGGCTGGCCGTCGCCGTTTGTACCGTACTGCAAAAGATGCTGCGATGAAGGCAGACATGTGGGCGTTTCGTGACCGCAAACAAAGGAAGCGCCATTTTCGCGTCCTTTGGATTGCGCGTATAAACGCTGCATGCCGCGAAGAAGGCATAAGCTACAGTAAGTTTATGGCTGGTGTCATTAAAGCAAAAATTGCACTTAACCGTAAAAGTTTAAGCGAACTTGCAATCAACGACCCTGCGGCATTTAAAGAAGTTATTAAAATAGCGAAAGCTGCATAAAAAATCTTTTTCGATTCCTCCACAATTTGCCCCGAAAGGGGCTTTTTTATTTGTGCAGCGGAAAATTTCGTGTAACAAAAAGTCGCTCAAGTTCGGGAAAAGTAGATCGCATTCTTTCTTCGATTTTATCGAACGAGAAGTGTGGATCTTTAACGATTGCACGGATTTGTATTCGGAACGTTTCCATAAATGCTTCTGCAAGAGTCATTTGTAGTGTTTCTAAATATTCAGGATTCATGAGTTCGCGAAAAAAAACAATAATCATGTGTGACATTATTGTAGTATTTACTGGGTGTACGTAACCATTTTCTATTCCCTCAGAAAAAAATTTTTGTAACTCCTCTTCCCAAATTGCATACGTCTCACGAATTTTATCCCAAAGAAGGGGCATATTATTACGCAAATCTAAAAGGAGGGTAGCGCCCATGCCACCAAGTTCGTGCAAAATTGCAGCAAAGGTTAAAAGATATCTTTCTTCGTACGGCAATACTGTATTGTGTAAAAAAATTCGTGACGAAAGTATCTTCTCCACTGTATAGTCGATAAAAAGCTCAAAGAGTTCATCGCGAGAATGAAAATGTTTATAAAAAGTCGCTTTACTAATTTCGAGATGCTGCGCGATTGCATCCATGCTGTGGACGCTCATCCCCTTTTCGATAAAAAATGGTAAAAGACGCGCTAAGTATTCGCTACGTACTTTTGGATCAAGATCGCGCTCTTTGTCGAGCGTTTTGCGCCCCATTATCTCATTACCTGTAGAGTTTGTCCCAAAGCACGCCGGTAAAGAATATATGCAGGCACCATTGCGACAAGAATACTTACAATAATTAGCGCGGCAAGAAAAATTATTTCTCCGTAAGCCAAAGGAAGTACGCTAAGCCTTACGTTCATCCATTGGCTAAGAGCCTCTTTAAACAAAAAAGACACAAGGAAGAATAAAAAATATCCTAAAAAAATTCCACAAAGCGTAATAAAAAAACTTTCAGCAATTAAGAGCGATGCAATTTTTGTAGGGGATGCCCCCAGCGCACGCAAAATTGCCATCTCTCGGTACCGTTCGGCAAGTGATGCATAAAGCGCGATAAAAAGTCCAGCGATAGCTGTTGCCATTACCAAAAAAGAAATTAGTTTAAGCGCACTTTCAGCGTATCCAACCATGTTCCAAATTTCACTTAACACAACGCCGGGTAAAATCGCCGTCAAAGGTTCTTCGGTATCTTCGTTTATTTCCCTTAAAAGTGGTAAAATATCCGTAGGTTCTTTAACGCCCAAAAGTATGCTTGATATATTTTTAATTTTTATGGGAGCATAAAGTGCGTGCTCGTCGTGGATGTTCGAATCTTCTCCATACGTATCCGCGTGGATAAGCTCCATACTTTGTAGTGAAATAAAAATCGCCTTATCGAATGCAGTCCCTGTAGGTTTAAGCACTGCTTCGACGACAAAGGGATTTTCGTCGTGGTCGTGAATTCCCACTACATCTGTGATGCCGTGTGTTAGTACAATTTTGTCTCCCACACGGTAACCTAAATCGCGTGCAACATTCCATCCCAAAGTTGCCTTGAAACGCCCCAACGAAAAATTACCGTCTTGGATTTCTACCTTTTGTCTATCGCCAAACCGATAAAATTTTAGTAGATCTGCATTTGTCCCTACAACCCGAAACCCTCGGTGGCTATCGCCAATAGAAAGTGGAAGCGCCCATGCCACCTGTGGATTTTTTTTATACTTAAGAAATGAACGGTACGAAATGTTTTGTGTTGGCTGCCCAATATGGAAAAGCGACGACAGCAGGAGTGGTATTTGTCCTGACCGCGCACCCACAATTAGGTGCGTACCACTCGCTGTTTGTGTAAAACTTTTACGTGCCCCAAGGCGGACTTTCTCGACGCCTGCAAAAAGAAAAACTCCCATTGCGACAGAAAGCGCAGTTAAAAGCGCAATTACCCAGCGATTTCTTAACGAAGCAAGGACAAGGTGTGTCAACGAAAACTCCTTCGCACTGTATGCGCCATTTTTTGCAGGTGAGCAACGTTAATTTTTGCAAAATCGATAACGCGGTCGAAACGTTTTTGGTGGCGTATATCGTGCGACACGACAATGATTGTTGTATTGTTTTCGCTCGCTTCGCGAAAAAGTAAGTCTAAAAAAAGTCTGGCGTTTTTTTCGTCAAGCGCACTCGTTGGCTCGTCTGCTAAAATAATAGGGGAGCGCTGCGCTAACGCACGTGCAGCCGCGACTCTTTGTTGTTGCCCATGGCTTAAGGTACCTGCACGTAAAAGAGCAATGCCGCCAATTTGCAAGTGCTCAAGTAAGCGCTGTACTTCGATATCGCTAATTTTTTTTCCTGAAAACTTTACACCCAGCAAAATATTTTCCTTAACCGTAAGATACGGAATCAAATTAAACTGCTGAAAAATAACTGCAATATTTTCTGCACGAAACCTATCGTGCTCGACCGAACTCATGTCCGCATAATCTTTTTCTAAAACGCAAAGGCTTCCACTATAGCCTGTTATAATTCCAGAGATAAGATTTAAAAGCGTGCTCTTTCCACAACCGCTCTCTCCAGAAATAAGAGTATGTTCTCCCTTTGCAATCGATAGATTACGGATTGAGAGAGTTTTTTTTTGTTCGTACGAAAATTCTAATTGACTGATCTCTACAGCACACAATTTATTTTTTGTACTCTTTTTCATTTGCCGCGAAATTGCTCAGCACTCTCACCAGAGACTTGGAAAGAAACTGTTCCAAACTGTGAACGAATTTTTTTTACCTTAAGAACTCCAACAAGGACAACGGGAACGCCATAGCGTACAGGCACTTGTTTTTTATTTTCCATTACAACGTATATCATTTGGTTTGGTGGCGGCGCAGGAGCATGGATGCACGATTGTGGATCGGGGACTAAAAGAAAGCGTCCTGCAGTCGCATACCCCAAATCGTCAAGCGGCACAATAAAACCAGGAATACGGATTTTTTTTCCATCTAACGCAGTAACTTGTTCTCGTATCTTTGGTGATTTAGAAGTGGAACCTCTTAGTACTTTCCATGAAACTTCAACCACTACAGAATTTTGTGGAAAAATTTGTGTAAAACTAATAGCAACAAAATTCAATAACAGATAGACGCAAAAAAAAATCTTGTTGTGTAAAAACACGCTTTGCCTTATTTTTTCTTTTTCTCTTCTTTTTCAGCTTCGATGCGTGCTTTATAAGAATCAATTCCCGTTTTTGCCTTTGTTGCCATTGCGTCGTCTTTAACCGCAATTGCAACGCGACGCAAAGCGTCTAAAAGTTTGATCGCCATTAAAAGGTCTCCCGTCGCTTTTGTAGAAATTTCGTACTTGTCGCGGTAACGGTTAGAGGCATCCATAAGGTCGTCGATAATCTTTTGAACCATTTCTTTACGATCGTAAAAAAAAGGTTCTCTGGGGTCGCGTTTCGATTGCACTTCACGAAAATCGATAAGATTTTTACCAAGGTTTGCGCTTTTTGAAAAAAGCTCGGGGAATGACCACAACCACTTGGTATTTTGGCCGTATGCATCAATCAGCTTAGTTACGGAAGTCCTTAAATGCCTATACAAATTTAAGCGTTGCTTTGGATTAAACGGCGCAATTTTATCCAGCTCTTCGCGGTTAAAATCTATTGGTTCGTCAATATCCCCTTTAACAACAACGTCAAGGTCGGCAAAAGCCTTGTAGAGATTTTTGCGTGCGTTGTCCAAAAACGCGCTGTTTTTCAACTGCATCATTTCTTCGGAAATTTTATTCATTTCAATTTGTAGCCGAATAATTTCGAGTAGCTGCGCAACGTTTCCTAAATGGAAAAACGGCTTCAACTTTTTGTTCGCCGTCATTGCTTTTTTGTATGCGGCAATTTCTTTTTCGTGTTCAGAAATTTGCGCTTTTTGCTCACCAATACGTTCGTTGTAAAGAGCTTTGGTCGCCGCGTCAACTGCCATAAATTATTTTCGGCGTAAAAGGGCGTGTTATTAAGAGGCTAAGCGTATGTGTCTACAGAGGGAGCAGAAGCTGTCCCCGTCGCTTGAGCAGGTTGGTCTTTTTGTGCGCTTACCTCTTGCCTATTTTCCACGCTACTTTCCGCCCTGCTTTGCGCTTGTTGCACCGCTGCCTGCTGAGCTTCGGAGGCATGCCTGGCACTCGTGTTATTGACTGCATCTACTGCCATACTATAAGATTACTAAAGGACAACCACAAAGGCCAATTTTATATAACCAATCTGGGTTCGTACTATGGTAATATTTTCGTTTTTTTTACCATAATGTGCCAATTTATTTTTGATTATGCAAAGTATACAGGCCGATAATAAAATATGCGAGTTTTCTCTTCATCTATCGCAATTTTTCTTCTCGTCGTATTTTTTGGCGCTTGCTCACCCAATACAAAAGGTAGTTACTCCTCCTTTATGTACCGCCCCAAAAATAGGGCAGCACTTACGCAAGGTATACGCGGAACGCCTCTCGTACGGGTTAAACTTTATGCAGGAGAAGCCACAACCGTTTTTGCGGAAAATTTTTCTTTCACTACAGGAAAAACAACGCGGCGTGGTTCAAAAAGTATTACTATAACCGAAGCGGGGATTATAGAACCACAAGACACTTTTACTTTCAAGGGAAAGCGCTACCACGGCTCGCTTGAAGTGCGCCCAAGCAAAGGAAGATGGCTTTACGTAAACCACGTTCCAATGGATGAATACCTTACCTCTGTTGTAAGCCACGAGATGAGCCCATCGTGGAACAAAGAAGCATTGAAGGCGCAAGCGGTTGTTGCGCGTACGTATCTTCTCCAAAAAATAAAAGAACGCGCTGCAGAACCTTACGATGTCGACACAAGCACAAACTACCAAGTATACGGCGGCGTAAAAAAAGGCGACCAGACTTCGCGCATCGCCGTTAGCGAAACACACGACGAAGTCCTTTACTTCGGAACAAACCTTGCACAAACTTTTTTCCATTCTTCCTGCGGCGGCACACTCGCCTCTTCCGAAGAAGTCTGGGGAAAATCGCTGCCATACCTTACCGCCAAAAATTCTACGTGGTGCTCAGCCGCGCCTGTTTACAAGTGGCAAGTCAAGATTTCTCTTAACGAAATTAGCCGTCATTTAAAAATAAAAAACATTAAAGCGTTACGCGTTGTAAAACGCAGTAAATCAAAGCGGGTAAAAACAATCCAAGTTATAACGTCGCGTGGAACAAAAAAAGTTCGTGCAGATAAATTTCGTATTGCTTTGGGAGCATTAAAAGTAAAATCAACTTTTTTTGGCGTCGCAAAAGCAGGAAACTCTGTCGTCCTCACAGGGCGTGGGTTTGGCCATGGCGTAGGTATGTGCCAGTGGGGAGCAAAACTTGAAGCAGATGCACACGGCACAAGTTACAAGCGCATCTTGGAACACTACTTTCCCGGAACATCTTTACGTACGCTTAATTCACAGAGGGTATAATGGCAAAAAAGAGAATAGCAAAAAGTAAACACGCTACAACAACAAAGCCACTGCGAAAAAAAATTGACGAAACCCCACAGGAGACTCCAACTTCGTACATTTCACCCCTTGCAGCGCAGCGCCTTCCCGTCTTTACGTGGTACGAATTTATTGCGACAGGTTTTTTCTCCGGCTACTTGCCTAAAGCGCCAGGGACCTGGGGCTCTTTGTGCGCGGCATTTCTTTTTTATCTCGTAGCGCAATTTATCCCTTTAGAAGGCCGATGGACACTTGGTGCGTTTTCTTTTTCGTACCTTGCTTTCGCATTAGGAATAGCTACCACGTTTATCGGAATTTACACATCGGAAAAGCTCGCAAATGAGTGGCGCGAAAAAGATCCAGGTGAAATTGTTATCGATGAATTTGCAGGAATTTTTATCGCATGCCTTTTTGTTGCTCCGACAATTTTAGGCATACTAATAGCGTTTACTTTTTTCCGTCTTTTCGATATATTAAAACCAGGCCCCATTGCCTCACTCCAAAATTTGCCCGGCGGCCGCGGGATTGTTTTAGACGATGTTCTTGCAGGAGCCATTGCAGGTGCGTGTGCATTTCTTGTTTCGTGGCCACTTAAAAGCTATATTTCCTAAAATAAATGGCAACAAACCGTGTACAACGCCTTTTCCACTACCTTGACGAAAAATTTGTCGAGGTTGAAAAAACTTTTCTACACGCCGAAAGCTCTCGGCACAATTTAGGGAGTAGCTATACGTCTCTTCTTAGGTCGGTACGTAAAGCAAAGGCTCTTTTTGTAAAACATCCCCGTGCAGCGCTTCTACGCCGTTTAACCCTCATGGAAACCGTGCTTTTAGATTTAATGCAAAAATGGGAAGCGGAAAGGCGAGGATTTAATTCTTTGGGATTTCTTCTTTCGAGGTTACGCTCCAACCTTGCAAATGAAATTTTAGAACCCAAGCTATACCAAAAAATTCGTGCAACCCTCGAAGAAGAAGAGTCGTTTAAAGCGCTTAGGGAGAAATACCCCGACGCCGAAGGAGTTATTACCCAGCCACGCCCTGCTTTAGACGTCAAAAAGAAGGAATCGACAAAAATACGTTTAATGCTCCTTGCTGCATCGAACCTCCATTATGCGCTTGTGGTAAAAAAAATTGTAAAAAAGACTTTAACAAATAGCCCCGTTGCAGTTAAACTTATAGAAACAGGATTTTCTGAATATAAACTTCCCGTAGATGGTAAAGTAAGTGCTGCATATTCATACGCTATTTTTTTTATCGACTTTAAAGGACAAAAAAGATTTGTCTACTCTGACGCCTACTTTACGCCAATCGAAATTTCACAAAGTATGCTCAAAAAAAAAGTTGTTTTTGCAAGCCAAAAAGTTGGTAAAAAAATGGAATACCGCCCGTACGTCCAATTCTACGGACGTCACTTTTTTGTGTACGGCGCACGTTTAAGTTACACTATTCGCCCCGGTGGCCGAAACCGCACCCTTACACCTTAGTACAGATGTACTGCATCGGTTGATGCGTATTTTTATGGAGCACCAGACCGATGTCTTGCCCGTCGTCGAGCGCGGCCGCATAATTGGGCAAATTGATCGTGCACAACTCATTGAAGCTTTAAGCGAAATTCGTCCCGAAGGATGCTCGCTTACAATAAAGCCTCCCGACTCAACCGACACTCTCCTTAAAAGACTCGATGATTCAAAAAGCGACACGCTTGCAACCATCAACCGCAACTACGAATTTAACGCCCTTTTAACACGCGCCGAAATTATCCAAGGCGGTGGCCGTACGCCACAGGTTAAAGTTTGGACGCCCCCTTTAGAACCTGACCCTGTCAATTCCGTTTTTCACGCCACTGAAGGTACAACCGAAAGTATCCCAGAAAATACCGCCAGCTTTTCCATTGTACGCAATTCTGTACAAATAAATATCTCGGCGCCACAAAAAGAAAATTCCATAACTATCGAAAAAACGCCAGAGGAACCAAGCGGCACCACTCCTCAAGACGAAATACCGCGTATACCAGAGAAAAATATTGCGTCAAATATACACCGCGATATTGAGCGTGGCCGCCTTGCTATAAACACGCTCGCTGCGTTAGATTTACCCCTCATGGCTTGCGACGGAAACGGTGCTGAAATTTTTCACAACCGTGCGTTTGCACAAATCCGCTTACGCGACGGCCTTTATCTTAAAACTACCGAACTTATGCATAGTGCAAAGGACGCAATTACAGAAAGTGCGCTCAAAGGGAATTTAGACATTGAAAATGCAATCCAGCTAAAGAGTAGCCCTCGTGCGTACAATATTTTATGTAAAGCAATACGTAATTACGAAGACCCTAATGCGCGTGCGCAAGGATATATTTTCTGGCTCGTGCCTAAAGACGCTAAAAATTCGCCGGTACAAAGCGGTGAAAATTTTTCCTTGGATAGTAATGCTTTGCCAAATACGGAGTTTTCTGGCCGTACACTCCCTGAAATTTTAGCTGCAGAAGAAGCTCGTGCCATGGCTTGGGCAATGCGCGAAGCAAACGACAACCAATCCGACGCGGCGCTTCTTTTAGGGATTCCTCGGCAAACTTTTAATTACCGTTATCGAAAATTGATGCGTATGCAAAATAAAAGCAAAAATAAAGAACAGTAATAAGAAATCTATAGGGCAGAATGATTGACACCGAAGAAAAAAAATATTTTCCATTAAAAAAAAGAATTTCGCACGTTTTCGAATTTGTTTTCACAATGTTAATTTTTGGTATTGTGAATTTATTTCCTTTCTCGGCACTCCACTATATCGCTAAATTTTTTCGTATTATTTTTTTTCCTCTACTCGCATCTGCAAGAAAACGCATCCGTACGCATGCTTCCATCTCTCTTAAAATCTCTGAGAAAAAAGAGCTTAAGCGGTTTACCAATAAAAATTTGGACCATACAGTCCGTATTTTTTTAGAGCTTATGCAAGCGTGGAAAATGCGGAAAAAAAAGTTTATCGATAAGTATGTAGAAATAGACGACGAAGCGCGTAAAATTGCCACCGATACTTCGCAGGGCGTTGTTTTTGCAGAAGGGCATTTCGGCAATTGGGAGATACCTATTCCCGCCTATGCATCGATTGGGTTTAAAATATTTTTTTCCGCACAACGCCTTTCAAACCCGTACGTCGATGCATGGACGCACCGCAACCGTATCGGCTACGGTGGCGGCGGACCAATTTATCTTAAAGAAGCAGAAAAATTTATTCCATTATTACGCAAAAAAGCTCCTTTAGGTTTAGTCTCCGATCAAGACGCAGGCGCGGATGGACTCTTTATCAACTTTTTGGGACGTCCTGCGTCGACGCACACAGGCCCCGCGGTTTTGGCATACTTGGGAAAAGCAAAGCTCGCTGTTGGTTTTTGTATTTACAAAGGACGCGGAAAATATTATTTCTATGCGCGGGAGCTATACCGTTTTCAAAGTAAATCCGACTTTGCATCGACCAAAGACGCTGCTGAAAAATTGACGCGACTGTGGGTAGGGGAGTTAGAAAAAGAAGTAATGAAATTTCCCGAGCAATACTTTTGGGTGCACCGCCGCTGGAAAACACAAATACCCAAAAAGGAAAATTGAAAATAAATGTGGCGCTACCTGCTTAACCGGCTTTGGGAAAATAAACTCGCACGCTTTGCAACGCTTGGCGCAATACTCGTAATTTCTTTTGCGCTCATTTTCAATTCGCGCGATAGGTTATACCTTTCGCTTTCGCGCCTTTTTTCAACACCCAATTGGGGCGATGTTGCAACGTACGCAGGAAAGCCTTTTGCGTTTAATGAAGACGCTACAAAAGCAGAAAGGTTAACCGCAAAAGCGTGGGAAAAAATTGCTCGCCTTTCTGAAAAGGCATTGGGAGTTGAAGAAACAAAAAATGCCGTTATCCAAAATATTCGCCCTCGCCCCTACTCGCAATTTCTAAACAAAAATGCCGAAACAAATATTTTTTATTTTTTTAACTTGCTTGCCTCAAACTGTGGGCATCTTGTAACAGATGTTTCAATCACGACAAAAAACAACGACAGGCTTGACCACAAAGATGAAGAAGAAAAGCTCAAAAAACATTTAAAAGAATCGCTTCTGTCTTTACTACAAATACAGCAAGAATACGCTGAGGGTGCATTGCAAAAAAAACCCGATTATATTCCCGCAATAGAGCTTTCTGGAGAGGTTTTTCGCGCCGCATGTTCTATGCGAGAAGTTGCTCCTTTACTTTCTCGTGCTCTTGATTTTCGCGAATACACACTACAGAAAAATATTTTTGAAAAAGATTCAGGGCGTACGTACATAAACTCTCCCGAACTTTTCGACGCACAAAGCCGCGAAGCATATAAAGCAGATTTATTTTATCGTGATTTAACACTGCGCTATTTTGAAGCCACAAAATTTCGTACTCTATACGATAGTGCGCACCTAAAAAATATGCGCAGCATGTATTCACGTATTCCTAATACGCAAACACTTGCTTCTTTAATCCAAGCTCTTCTTGCAGAGGCACAACACGGTACGCCCGGTATCGCACAAAAATGCCACTACGAACTTTTTGCCTTAGACTACCCTGGTATAAGCGAACGTGCGGATTATCTATACGCGTTGGCCGAAACTGCAGTACGTGCGGGCGAAGACACCCGCGCTAAAAACATTATTGCCAACGCGCTTAAGTCTACTTATATTAAAGACGAGTCTATGCGGCGCGACTTGGAGCGCTTACGTTTTCTTCTCGATTTAAACATGCATGAAAGCGAAAATATATCTCGATTTTAACGCAACACACCCTCCCAACGAAAAGGCATTAGAAAAGGCGCGTGAGTTTTATTTTTCAAATTTTGCAAACTCCTCTGGACTATCCTTAGCTTCGCAGCGCGTAAACAAACGTATTGAAGAGGCACGCGAAAGTATTGCTTCAAGTTTTTCGCTTTCGCCCAAACAAGTTATTTTCACCTCATGTGCGACGGAATCTAATAATTTACTCATCCGCGAGTTTTATAGAAATCGAAAAAAGTCTCCTTTTCGAATCCTTAGCTCTCCTTTCGAGCACCCTTCCGTCGCCGAAACTTTAAAGCGCCTTCACAATGCTGAAATTACTTATTTACCTGCAACGCCGGATGGCGTTGTTCCCCAAAGCGAAATTTGTAGCGTTGATTTTTCTTCGTACGATTTAATCTCTCTAATCGCCGTACAAAATGAAACCGGAGTAATTCAGCCTTACCTATCCCTTCTCGATTTTTTGCCCACTGAAAATTCTCCCTTTGTACTTGTCGACTTCTCTCAAGGTTTTTCTAAACTTGCCAAAGATGCTCCAAATGCACTTACGCCCAACATCTTTGAACGCTTAACGTCTAAAAATATTTTTATAACCGCGACAGGACATAAAATAGGCGCAGGTTTTGGAGCTGGCCTTATTATCCTTCCAAAAAAATTTTTACCATGGAAAGCAGGGGCGCTTCTATCTGGTGGAAATCAAGAAAGAGAACTACGCGCAGGAACCCACAACACAGGGGCAATTATTGCGCTTCAAGAGGCAATCCACGATAAGCTTATCGTAAATTCGTACGAAAAATGGCTAACCGCAACCAAAACATTCGAAACGCACTTAATGGAAAAACTTGGCGTTTTTGGCGCAGAAATTTTGGGAAAAGAAAACAACGGAGAAGCTATACGCGCTCCTGGGACAACGCTCCTTTACCTACCCGATGTTCCCATCGATTTTTTGGTGATGGCGCTTGACCAAGAAGGAATTACTGTTTCGACGGGGACGTCGTGCAAATCGCGCTCACGCACCCCCTCTTCGGCAATACTTGCTATGGGGCTTGGCGAAAAGAGGGCGCTTGGAGTAATACGGCTATCGTATCCACAAAATTTCACCGATGCCGAAATGGGACGTGTCGTTCAAACGCTTTACCACGCTATCAAAAAATTACGCTCTTAGGTTTGTTATTGCGGCGATAATATCTTTTACTGCCATCATCTTTCCTTGTCCAGCATCGCCACAGACTGCCTCGCCTGAGGCCGCGTCAAGGATGTGATAACCAAACTCTGCGAGTGTCTTTAAATTTTTTTGTGTCGCCGGATGCGAGTACATAAACGGGTTCATTGCAGGCGCAATAAACCGTGGCCCACCAAACGACAAAAGAGTTGCCGTTACGATACAATTCGCCATCCCCTGCGCAGCGCGTGCAACAAGGTCGGCTGTTGCGGGGGCAACGAGCATTAAATCTGCGCCTTCGCGGATTTCTATATGCGCCATACCATGACTCGTTCTCGAGGTGTCTTGGTTATGCCCAAAGCGAGATCCCTCATTCGCGTCGGTATAAACTTCGTTTCCCGAAAGCGCTTCAAAGAGAACGGGGTTAATCCAACTTTGTGCGGTACGCGTCATCGCCACACGCACACTATGCCCTGCTTTCGTCAACTCGCGCACAATGTCGCATGCCCTATAAAGCGCAATAGATGCACTAACGCCTAAAATTATTTTCATACACCCTCTTCCACAATTTCAAAATTACCGTTCACTTGGATAGTCGAAAAATATTGCATTGCATTTGTCGCCGTACACACAAGGCCGTTATTCAAATTATATCCTTTTAAGGTACGGCATGCAATGGTCCGGGTAATTTTATCTGTTGCGTAAAGCCATGCCGTACGGTAAAAAGCGTGTGTTCGCGCAAAAACTTTACGCCGTATTTTTTCACGGTTAATTTCTACAAACTTATTTGTTACTGGATGGCGGTATGTTTTAAGAGACTCCAAAGTAAAATATTTTCCGGGGTTTGTTTGTAAATACTCGGCGTAGCTACGTGCAGGATAAAAAAGGCTTGTGTGGTTTTGCAATTTATCCGCACGACGGCGGTTATAACTAAAACCCCAGCGGGCCAATCGTTTATTTTGGAACATTTTATTAAAAATTATTTGTTTTTTGTACGCTCGTAAACTTACTTTAAAAAGTGGATGCTCGTACACGCTTGATAAATTATCTAGGGTTGTTCCATATTCTGTGTCTGCATGCTTTTTATATACTTTTAAAAGAGCAAGCGTTAAAAACGCAAGGACTAAATCACGCACTTTTTTTGGAAGCGACATTTTTTTTATACCGTGGTAGCGCGTTACATCTTGGCCAACCGCGCCTAAGTTATAAAGATCGAGCAACGTTTCAATAACACGGTGCCGTGCTTCCGCTTGCTTTTTCTCGAGTATATTTTCTGCGTAGTAGTTGCCGGCAAAATGGTATACAATCGGGTGTAAAAGAGTATCGAGAGAAATATGCGACAAATAGCCCAAAACAAAAAGGGCCAACATTCTTGTTTCATCGTACGCCAAAGGCATGCCGAAGTTAAGCAGGTACTGAGACTCTTTGTCCTTAAGTATATCGAGCATCGCAAAAACGGGCTCCATTGTATTTTCACCCTCGTTACCATGGATGCGGTCACTCCACTTTACTCCCCAATTTTTTTGCCAAAGTTCCCATGGCAAACGAATATCGTAATAAAACAAATCGGGAGATACCGAACCAAAATAAAAAACTTGCGGATTTTCTTCAAAGAGAAAATAAATTTCTCTTCCTATTTGTTGTTTAAATAAATTTTTAGAGGCCGCCATGGTGTGTGCGGCGCCTTCGGCTAAAATACAATGCGTAATTTCTTTAGGCATCGGCCATTGCGCTATTGTTTCTCTATATACTCCTTGAGCATCTCTGCTTCGTATTCGCTCTTTTTAAGCCGTGCAGAAATTATATCGTCCGAGGAAATGAGCCCAACGACAATTTTATCGCGCATTAGCGGCAAATGGTGGATGTTTTTTTCTCCCATTACTTTAAGCACTTCATCAATTGTTGCTTTAGCATCTAATGTCGTGAGAGATTTCGACATGATTTCCCACACTTCAATTTTATTCATAAGCGTATACCTTTCGGATACCAAACGCATGACATCTTTCTCGGTAATAATTCCAACAAGTTCGTCTGAAGGCGTTAAAATAAGCAAACCGCTTTCTTTGATTTCGAGCATTTTTTTTACCGCAGACAAAACACTATCCGATTGTCGGATGCTTGGCTTAGGGTGTTTTTTTGCTTCAACAATTTTTAATGCTTGCATAGCCTTTCCCGTTACGTTTTATTCAGGTTGTCAAGATTATGATGGAATCGATCGCTTTCCCCTTTGCGCGAAGAAAATCCCTTGATGCTAACCCCAATCGCAAGGTCTTGGCTTGGTGTATACCCAGTCCATACGATTTCTGAAAAGACAGTAATCGGTTGCTGCAACTTAAAAACAACATCGAAGCTAAACCCTTTTTGGTGTACTAAAAACTTTTTGAGTTCTGGATCGGTGAAAACTAGCCGCAAACCGCCTCGTGAAATATCCGCAACCGATTGCCTTTTACTAATGAGCATCGTGTTTGAATCGCGCATTTGATCTACCATTTCAAACGCCATCATTTTAAGCTCGAGAGCGGTATCCATTCCCAATTTTTTATCGTGCGAAACAAGTTGGATAAACCCAAGAGGAATGGAAGCGCCATCGTGCCCCAAGTAAATAATCGGGACAATCATCTCCGAAACTATTCTTTTCTTGCGGTAGTCTTCCATAACATGGCCAATTTCTGTATTCAAATGCTCGCGGTAGTCAATAAAGCCAGTAGGGTCTTCTGGAATATACGACACTATATCTTGCGTGTCGGTTAACATTAAAATTTTTAATGTTTTTCTCACTAATTCCGTTTTTTCGTCGCTTTTATCGAAAATTTTAACTTTTACTTCGTCGGCAAAATCTTTGAGGCGGTCTTGGAATTTCTCTAAATGAATTTTCACCGAAGTAGGAACATTAAAAAGCGACGCGTTTATGGTGTTACGCGCTGCACGTATGCTATTGATGACGACAATGTCGGGTGACATTGTAAGCCGCGGAGAATGCCTTTCAACGGTAGCAATCCGCACCGCCGCTGCATGTACTTTATACTGTGTTCCAACCAACTTTTCAACAACCTCGCCGTGGATTTCCATCTGCTTATTGAAGGTATGGTATAGAACAATTGGACCTTCTATATCGCGCAGAGAATCAACAACAAGCATGTTTCCCTCTCGAACCTCTAACGCCTTAAGGTCAATTTTCTCATAAAAGCCTTTTAGGTAAAAAATTTTTCCCGTTGCGTATTGTTTGAGCATTGTGCCCAATTTAGCGGGGTCGTTTATTGTTTGGTATTTGCGTTCGGTACGTTCTTTAAAAACACTCATCCTTTGAGCGTATTAAGCATTTGCGCTAATGCGTCAAGACGGGTATTATATTCAGTAACTTTAGCCTTCTCAGCGTCGACAAGCTCTTTAGGGGCGCGCTCAGCAAACTGCGGCGAAGCGAGTTTACTTTCTGAAGCCATGCGTCCTTTCTCCAGCGTCTGGATTTCCTTTTCGATACGTGCTTTTTCGCGCTCGATGTCGATATTGCTGGCTAAATCTAAATACACATTGCCTCCTTTAATTACAGCGCGGATCATTTTACCTTTAGGCTCGGTAAAATGGACATCACCCAACCGCGCTAAGCTTTGTAAAAAAGGCAAATGTTCTTGGAAAAACGCGACAAGTGCGCTATCGGTGAGCGTTAGATACGCCGTAATTTTTGCACCGGGTTCCACCGAAAGTTCAGCACGCACCTGCCGAATTTTTGCCACAACCGCCAAAAGTGCCTCGGTGGCGTGTTGGGTTTTATGCGCCCCCTTTCTTATCTCCCCATCGACCTTTGGCCACGGCGCGATGATAAGCAAGTCGTTTTCTTTTGTATCAGGCAGAAAGCTATGGAGCTCTTCGGTAATAAACGGCATCACGGGGTGGAGTATTTTGAGCGCCGCTGCAAACACAGTATACAGTGTATAGAGAGTGCCTTCTTTTATCGCTTCGTTTCTCAACGCGACTTTGCTCATTTCAATATACTGGTCGCAAAATGTTTTCCAAAGGAAATCATAAATCGTGAGCGCGTATTCGGCGAAGTGGAAACCTTCAATTGCTTTTTCACATTTTTCAATCGCGGCGTTGAGTTCTTCTAAAACATAAACGTCCATCGCCGAAAGCGTCGGCACATCCTTAGGGATGCGATAATCCTCGGGCGTGTTCATGAGAATGTAGCGTGCGGTGTTCCAAATTTTATTGCAAAACGCTTGGTAGCCTTTGAGGCGGCTTTCGTCGTAGATAATGTCTTTGCCGTCGGGCATGATGCTGATGATAAAAAAACGAAACGCGTCGGTACCGTACTCGTCCATTTTTTCAAGGGGATTCACCACATTGCCTTTCGACTTCGACATTTTTTGGCGGTTGGCGTCGCGCACGAGCGAGTGGATAAGCACTTTTTTGAACGGCGCTTTCTTCATGAAGTGCATCCCCATCATGAGCATGCGCGACACCCAGAAGAAAATAATGTCGAAGCCGGTAACCAAAGTCGATGTCGGATAAAAATTATCGAGGATGGCGCTCGTCGGCACTTTCCCGCCTTGCCACGCTTTATCAATTTCCGCCGGCTCTTTGGGGAGCAGCGTTGAGAAAGGCCACAGCGCCGATGAAAACCAAGTGTCGAGCACGTCGGTGTCTTGCTCTAAATTTTTACACCCGCAGTGGGGGCATGCATCCGGCTTTTCTACCGCGACAATCGGCTCTTTGCATTCGCGTTTGCAGTGGTCGTCGCCCACGCAATACCACGCGGGTATTTGGTGCCCCCACCACAGTTGGCGGCTGATGCACCAGTCTTCGATTTTATCCATCCAATCGAAAAATAGGTTTTCCCAGCGCTTGGGATAAAACTCGGTCGCACCCGATTTAACAGCGTGCGTCGCTTTGTCGGCCAAAGGTTTGATGTCGATAAACCACTGCAACGACAGGCGCGGCTCGACCACCGCACCCGAGCGGTACGAGTGGCCGACGCTGTGTTTGTGTGCGTCAATTTTCTCGATGAGTGCTTTGGCCTCTAAGTCGGCGGTTATTTTTTTGCGGCACTCTTCGCGGCTTAATCCGGTGTAAATCCCACCGTGTTCGTTGATGTGCCCCGACTCGGTCATCACATTTGTCATCGGGAGTTTGTGGCGTTGGCCGGTTTCAAAGTCGTTGAAGTCGTGCGCGGGGGTAATTTTAACCACCCCCGTACCAAACTCTTTATCGACCGCGCTATCGAAAATAATCGGGATTTCTTTTTCGATAAAAGGCACCACCGCACGTGCGCCCTTCAAATGCGCGTAGCGTTCGTCGGCTACATGTACCGCGAGCGCCTCGTCACCTAAAATCGTTTCGGGGCGCGTGGTTGCTACAACGAGATACGGCTTCCCCTCGTGTGAAAATCCTTTTGCCAAGGGGTAGCGTACATAATATAAATTGCCGTTTATTTCTTTATGTTCAACTTCTATATTCGAAAGCGCGGTTTTATCTTTCGGGCACCAGTTGATCATCCGCTCGCCACGGTAAATCAATCCTTCTTTATATAGCTCCACAAAAACACGGCGTACAATATGGCTTAACCCTTCATCCATCGTGAAACGCTCGCGCTGCCACGCGACGCTCTCGCCCAGCTTGCGCATTTGGTGGGTTATCATGCCGCCCGACTCGGCTTTCCATTGCCACACACGCTCTTCAAATTTTTCGCGGCCTAAATCTTCGCGGCGCAATCCTTCTTTCGCCAAAAGCCGCTCGACGACGTTTTGCGTCGCGATGCCCGCATGGTCGGTACCCGGCACCCACAGCGTATCTTTGCCCCGCATGCGCTCGAAACGAATCAAAATATCTTGGAGTGTGTGGTTTAAGGCATGCCCCAAGTGGAGCGAGCCCGTCACGTTGGGCGGTGGGATGACGATCGAATAGCTGTTTGCGGGAGTAAATTTTTTATTTTCCTCTTTGAGTTCAAAGTAGCCGCCTTTTTCCCAGCGTGGGTACCATTTTTCTTGCAAGCCTTTGGGATTATAGACTTTATCGAGTTCACGCCGCGCCATGGTTAATTGTAATTTTAGACTCAGCACGAAAAGCGAAGAGGTTGTGCGGCACTAAACCTATACAACAAAAACAAATTCTGTTTGCTTTTTTCGGTTATTGGGTTCTTCTTGGCTTTTATGCTTATCGCTTAAATTTATGTCCTCCCATTTTTTGCCTACAGCAATCGCAGCAATAACGTCTATTCCATCGGGGTTAATCCCTAATTTTTCATAAATGGTTTCACGGTAGATGCCTGACATGCAATGTGCATAAAGCCCCCTTTTACGTGCCTCAAATGCAAGCGACACCCATGCCGCACCGGTGTCAAAACGAGCGTGGTCGTTTATGGTGTTGTCGTCGGAAAACCTTTTGCGGGCACAAACGATAACGACAAGGCTCGCATGTTTTACCCAATACGCATTGGCGCCTGTTAAAAAACTTAAAAATAAATCACGCGACGATTTATCTTTTTCGCGGTAAAATACCCATGGCTGCTCGTTCGCGCGCGAGGGGGCAAAGCGTGCGGCTTCAAAAAGCGAGCCGATTTCTTCTTCGGTGAGTGTATGGTTGGGGTCAAAACCGCGCGGCGACCAACGGTCGGTAAATTGAGAATCGACGGGGAAATCTGTATGCCGTGCCATATAAATCCTAACGCATTCCTTTTCCATAAAGCCACAGCGCGAGGAGTTGAAACGGCGATGTCACAATATCGACAGGAACACTCACCCCATAAAAAGCATAGAGTAAAGCAAGTTTCACTCGGCTACGCTGCTTCCAAGGTATATCGTGCATGAGCACATTATAGTCTCCGACGGCAACCGCTGTGTCTTTTAGCAGCGTTTTTTCATCTTGCCATAAAACAGCCATCGCGCTTAAAGTATACACATTCGTGGTATCGAGCACAAAAAGAGCCGCAGCTGGTTTAACTTCGGTGGTTGGGCCATTCCAACCCTGCCGTAAAAAATCGGGTAAAGATAACTCTTCACCCGCCTTTAAAAAAAGTAATTTGCGGTGTGCGGCTTCGTCGATGCAACAAGCATTCTGTTGCCAAAGGTATGCACGCTCTCCGCCCTGCATTGGCGTATCGGCTTCAAAAAATCGAATTTCATTTTTTTGGATAGTGGCATTCAGATAGCGGTCACGCCCGATGAGAACATGCGAGAACTGCAATTCTACCGTGTCGTTTATACGGCGCATTTGTGCTTCGTGGAACACGGCAATTTGCCCATTTACGAAACGGCGATCGAGCTCGTTTATGGGTGATTTGTATTCCTCAATATCTTTCGTGTTGCGCGTTGTGAGGCACGCTGAGACACCCAACATGAGTATGAGCGATAGACTAAAAATTCGCACTCTTTGCCAGATAGCCATCAACCCTCATCCAAGATACACGCATACAATCAACCTAAATAAGGACTCAATCCTTTCGACCACGCTGTGTATAGTGTATTGAGTGGAATCTCCATCCCCGCAATACGCAGCTTTTCGCCACCTACCGTCAGCTCTCCCACTTTAACCACCGGAAATTCTGGTGTTGCTTCTTTAATTAGAGCAGGCGCGTTATTGCTATCCACCGCGACCAAATACGTGTGCGCCGTCTCACCTAAAAGCCAGGTGTCGAGGGATAAATCCCCCTGCACTTGGGGCATGAGCGTGAGTGACGGCATCTTCCCTTGTGCTTCGTAGGTCGCAAACGCCATGCGGCAAAGCGCACGTAAAAGCCCGCCCGACGACAAATCGATTGCGCCCCTAAGTATTTTCGACTTTGCTAAATGAACCATCTTTTGCGCGCCGGTGATCTCAGCGTTCAAATCGAGCTCGGGTAATGGACCCACAGCGGCTTTCCCTTCGATGTATTGGTACTGGCTCGCGTTTTGCGACGGCATAAATTTACCGCAAAGGTAAAGCTCCAATTTTGTAAATGTATCTACAGGCGCAGCGGGTAAGGCATGTTCGGCGTTCTCGATAAGCCCTACTACGCCCATCGTCGGCGTGGGCAACACCGGCCCATCTTCCGATTCATTGTAGAACGACACGTTGCCGCTAATAATGGGCAGCTTGAATGCACGGCACGCATCCGACATGCCGGTGACCGCTTCTTTGAAATACCAAAAATTTTCGGGGATATAGGGATTGGCAAAGTTGAGGCAATTGGTGAGCCCGAGTGGGATTGCCCCCGTGGCGGCGATGTTGCGCACCGCTTCGGCGACCGTGTGTTGTGCGCCGTTGTAGGGATTAACTTGGATATAAAAACCATTGCCGTCAATCGTCATCGCCAACGCTTCGTTGCTATTGGGTACGCGCACCACACAACCATTTTGCCCCGGGCCAATGACGCGCCCACGGCCGATGTCGGTGTCGAACTGGCGGTAAATGGGGCGGCGCGAGCACAAATTCGTATGCCCCAAAAGTCGGCAAAAAAGTTTTGTAACTCCAGACACATCCGACGCTTTGGAGAGGTCATCCAACTGCGTCAGCTCTGTGCCACCCGTTTTCATCGGCACTGCTTTGGTTTCACGCACATAGCGCGGCGCTTTTTTGGAGAGAACATCCGCAGGTAAATTTGCGTAGCATTCACCGTTCATAAAAATTTGCAGTTGGTTTCCATCCATCGTTTCACCGATGATTGCAGCGTCGAGCTCCCACTTTGTAAAGACAGCCTTCACTTCATTCCAGCGCACTGGATCCACCACCATGAGCATCCGCTCTTGGCTTTCTGAAAGCATAAACTCGAAAGGCTGCATTTGGGTTTCCCGCGCAGGCACTTTTTCTAAATCGAGGCGCACTCCCACGCCACCCGACGCCGCCATCTCCGACGACGAGCTCACGAGCCCTGCCGCACCCATGTCTTGGATTGCGAGCACTAATTTTTTTTGAATACATTCGAGCGTCGCTTCCATGACGAGTTTTTCTAAAAACGGATCGCCCACCTGCACTGCGCTGCGCTCTTCTTCGGATTCTTTGCTTAAATTTTTTGAAGCAAAGCTCGCGCCGTGGATGCCATCGCGCCCCGTTTTTGCGCCGACGTACACAACGTAATTTCCAGCAACTTTAGGAATTTTTGCACTCGCCATTTTGTCGATGTCGGCAACGCCGACGGTCATCGCGTTGACGAGTGGGTTACGATTGTAACTTTCATGGAAGAAAATTTCTCCCCCTGCGTTAGGAATCCCCAAGCTGTTGCCGTAATCGCCGATGCCTTTAACGACGCGAGTGAATAGATATTTGTTTTGTTGCTGATTCAAAGCGCGGTCACCGAGTGATTCGTCTGGCGACGACCGGTACGAATCGTATCGAGGTGCCGCTAATTGGACATGACCAAAACGTAAGGCGTTGAGTGTCGCTACAGGCCGTGCGCCCATCGTGAAAATATCGCGCATGATGCCGCCCACGCCGGTCGCAGCGCCCTGGTATGGTTCAACCGCCGAAGGGTGGTTGTGGGATTCTACTTTAAAAACCACCGCTTGCTTGTCGTTAATCCTGAGTGCCCCCGCGTTTTCTTCGCCCGGCTTGGCGAGCATGCGATCCGACTCGGAATAGAGAGTTTTAAGGATGAGTATCGAATTTTTATACGAGCAATGCTCAGACCACATGCCCGAAAACATCGCCAGTTCAGTGAAAGACGGCGTGCGTCCGAGATGACCTACAATCATCTCAAACTCGCCGTCTAAAAGGCCGAGCTTCCTCGCTTCCTCAGGAGTACCGTCGCGGTCTACAATTTGCATACGTCGAAGCATACCTTTTAGACAGGTGGACAAGGATTAGTAGAGGGTGTGATTGGGAAAGAACGGAAATTAGATCAGGTAAATAAAACGCTTATTACCCGATAGCCGATAAACTCGAAAGTCGTCGTCTAAAGTAATGATGTTCAAAATTTTTAATTTGTTGGCGATAAAAACCAAAGTAGCATCGGCAAAATCCATAGGAGTGTCTGCGTATTTTTTCATGCCTTTATGTATCTCTGCGAAATCTTGAACTCCAACGTCCATTATTTCTACTGCGCCTTTCTGTATCCATTCGATGAAGTCTAATTGTGCGGGTTTCATATCGCCGAGCAAATAAGATACTTCGGTGACGATAGCTATGGTTGTTATCAATCGACCTTTGTATCTACTCAAGAAATTGCGAACGGTTTGAGCGTGTTTGTCGGAGCTATCAAAGAAAGAATATAAAGGCCCCGTATCGATAAGTGCAGCCTTCATTGGGATTTTCGATGCTTTGCCTTGATTTTATCTGCAATGATTGTTTTATAAGAAGTGGAACGGTCAGATTGGCCCGAAGCATATTTGCCGATATACTCCTTGCCCAGCTCGTACGCAGTAGGTTTGCTTGTTTTTGCGGCTAAATAATTTCCTAAAGCGTCTTTTATGATCTGCGCTTTAGATTTACTTTCTATTTTTGCCATTTTTTCCAGTTCGTGCTCAAGATTTTTCGGGAGTCGTAAACTATACATTTGTCATACTTCTATGTATTACAAATGTTTGGTCAACTATTTTTCCAAAACCGCCACAACCTGCTTGCCGTAAACAGGGTCTAACAGCGACAACGTTGATTTTCTTGCGTTGAATTGCCCAAACCGCTTAAACTTACCCTTCGAAGGACACATTCGTGTCTTTTCGCAAAGTTCGCGTCAGCCTCAGTCGTATCTAAAGTAAAAGCGGGGTGCAGCCGCTGTTATGCCCTGAAAGCAGCGTCGTGCGGCGGCAAAGAAAACAAGAAGTTTGTTATCTTTTAGCAAGTTCTTTCTTTACCTGATCTGCAATTAGACCCGCAATACCAACACCAAAAAAATAAATAGCAGACCCAACGAGTAACGAAATACCGGCAATCATCATCCAGCTCATGGTAGCAGTACAATTAATTACTCGTGGAGTGTCTATAAAAAATCAATTCATCCTTTCAATTTTTGTACATCTTCAATATCTTTAATGCGAGCACTGGCGATTTTGTTTTTTTTCAACATATCAAGAGAAATAATTTTAATAGGGAGCACTTCTTTGCCGTGTGGAATGGTTTCTGAAATTGCAGTGGCATAGGCCTCTTCAAAAGTAACTCCATCGATTCTGTTAATCAGGTCAATACGAAAAGGCGGTACACCAAACTGGATAATTTGACCTTCGACACGAAGGTCGGTTTCCCTTGCGACAAAAGGTACATTACCACCCCAGTACTCTTGAAGAGCAGTAAAAAGTTTCTTTGTATTAGCGTCATCCATTGCATAAAAAAAATCGACATCACCAGTGTATCGAGCATAACCGTGAAAAATAACGGCATTACCTCCCACGAGTAAGTACCGCACTCTATACTTTGCCAAGAGCTCTATGAACTCGCGAATGTCTTTGCTGAAACCAAGATCAGACATCGCCCCTCATGCGGTGGTACTCTCTCACGTCAGGGCATTTCGATAAATCGCCGTGAACATGCTTGATGATTTCATGAGCAATGGCAAACCGCTCATCGGGCGTGAGCGACCGGTCGTATTCACGGTTGGCTTTTTCTTCTTCTTCAAACGAGCGAAAGACACGCACAGGCATATTACGCATGGGCTACTCTTGTAAATGCCAATGGTATTGCGAGTGATTTTTGCCTTCTGCATCACCGAAAGTCACAAAACCCTTCATCATCTTTTGCATATATGCACAATTTTTATTTATATTGACGACTCATTACATATATATTTATGCTTTTTGTATGCGTACAACTTTAGATATACCGGCTGAAACCTTAGCCGAAGCACAAAAAATGTTGGGTTTTAAATCAAAAACAGATACGGTTATCTATTCTCTAACTGAAATGATTCGTCGTAAAAAGATAGACGAATTGAAATCTTTGGCAGGTAAAATCGACTTAAAAATTGATATAAAAAAATCACGGGAACGTAAATAATTTTGGTATTCATCGACACTTCGGTTTGGATAGATTTCTTTCGCCCCAAGCCTCATGCGTGCAAAAATGAAGTGATCCGTTTACTGGATGATGATAATGTAGCACTTGCCTATCCAGTTTTTGCAGAATTGTTAATCGGTGCAAACAAAACAGACGCGGCGCGTTTAGTGCCTTTACTGCAAGCCTTACCTCAACACTATCCGTCACAAAAAAGTTGTGAAATGATTACAGAAATGATTCATATTGCTCGACAAAAAGGGTACACATTTGCTTTTGCTGATTTACTAATTGCCGCTTTAGCCCGCGAGGCAAAGGCTACTATCTGGAGTTTTGATTCTGATTTTCAATTTATGGAGAAATTGAATTTAGTCCGACTCTATAAATGGCAATACAAATAACTTGCGGTAATTCTTGACACATCATAGGTATAACATACATTATATCTATGATGCGTACTGCAATTATGCTTCCCGATCACCTAAAACTTAAAGCCGAAAAGTTAGCCGCGTCTCCTTCTATATCTTTAGGCGAACTGATTCGAGAGTCTCTTGAAGAGAAGCTTGCAACTAAAAATGAAGCCCCTTTTTTTAGCGACACAGATTTTTATATAGGCCAAGTAGAGAGTGATTTGAGTAAGAATCATAATAATTATCTTTACATTCGATAACGATTTTCGTGTCATGGGCTTTGATGTGTTGCAATAAAAGACAGCTTGCCGCTTAAAGGAAACTATGACCTCCAGCATCTACAACCACCTTCCACAGCCCCATCACGTTTCTTTGGATAGATTTACTCTGGATTCTTTTTACAACACTCCTTATTGTTTTGGCCGTTCTCTTTTATTTTCTCAACCGCAAAGCAAACATCAACCGAGCATTTACGTTGCTCCTTTTAGTCATTGCCTACTTTGCCATCATTAGTATTCTCACCATTTCGTTTCGTGTTTGGGAGGCGCAGTTTATTATCCTCCTTATGCCCATTTTATGCTACTTGGGTTTTACATTCCATCTTTTTATTAAAGCCGTCATCGGCTCAAGAAAACTCATGGAACGTATAGAATACGGATATTTTATTTTTGGGCTTGTTTTTACACTTTATACTCTCTACGAATTACTCACGCCCTCTGCTTACGAGATACTCAAACAAACTACATGGGTTGGCGAGCACCGTGTTGAACGCCTATACACCCGACAACCGATGTATATTCTTTACGTTATCTATATCGCGACACCCATTTTTTGGGCAACCTTTAAGCTCATAAAAACAATCCGCTCACCAACAAACGAACAAAAAGAAATTTTACCTTTAGCCAAAAGTATACTGTGGATTTATATATCGAGTATATCATTTGCTCTTTTAAGTTTATCCGTCGCCCCAATTTTGGGCTTTAAGCAATCGCCTGCATTGGGCAGTTTTGCACTCATGCTTTCGGTGATTGCGTACGCTTGGATTTTATTGCGCAACCGTGCTTGGCGGCTCGAAGCACTCACCGAAAAAATTATCCTCCGCGAAACAGAATTGCGCGAACGCAATGAAACTATTGAACGCGATTTAGATTTCACACGCGTACTGCATCGAAAACTTTTACCTTCTGTACTCCCCCGCGACCATTTTTTAGATTCTCGCATTTTTTATCAAAGCGTCGACAAAGTGGGTGGTGATTTTTATGATTTCGTAAAAACACCAAACTCATGGCGTATCATTCTCGGCGACGTGAGCGGCCATGGAGTTTCAGCCGGCTTTTTCTCTGCAATGGCTTCGCTCATTCTCCGCGATTTTTGGAAAGATTCCAAACACAGTTTAATCGACGCAGCGCAATACTTAAACGCTGAGATTTTACGTTACTCCGCAAATGGAATTTTTATTAGCGCGGTTTTTGTTGAAATACATTTTTTAACCGGTGAAACGACGATCATCAACGCAGGGCATCCCTCTATTTTTCATTTACAAAAAAACTGTGTAAATTCGTTAACGGTACCCGGGCGACTTTTAGGAGTCGTCACCGACAGTGTTTTCAATCCGAAGACAATCACGCTAGAACATGGCGACACGCTACTCTTCTATACCGACGGCCTTCTGGAAACAACGAACGAAAATGGCGAAGAGTTTCAAGAGAATAAATTAAGCGAAGTCTTGAACGCTTCGCTTGTGCTATCTTTAGAGCAACGCGAGGAACGTCTTCTAACAGAACTCCACACTTTTCGTGGCAAAATTCCGTTAGAAGACGATTTGACTCTGTTACAAATTCGCTATCTGTAACAATTTTTATTTCACTGGTTCGACCCACATCGTACCATAGCCGATGAGGTTCGAGCCCCACTCAACCCATGCATACCCTTGGTCGCCCCAACCGGTGCCCCACGAGTTACGGATGAGCCATGCGCGTTTGGAGTTATCCCAACCAACGATATTGACAGCGTGGTTTACACCACCTGAGTTTGCGCCTTCATTAAAAATACCTTTTTTATATGCGGTAAACATCCGCGTTGCATTAACTGCAGTCGCAAGCACACCGTGTTCGCATAGCGCATTTTTTATTGCCTGTGGCGAGGCAAGGTTTTGCGAAACATACCCCGATTTCATAACGAGATAGTTTCCATTAGGAGTAACATTTTTACACATTCCTTTTTTGGCTTGGTATGGATAATTTGTTTCGATATCCCCATTCATTTTAGTCATTTTTGTCCAAACCGTACCATACCAACCCCCGTCGCAACCAAACTCTCTGGTACAGTTTAAGAAATACTGCTCGGCCATATCGGCTTCGTGGTTGTTACGGATTTTTAGCGCTGTTTCGTACGAGGCCATCGCAGCGAACATATAGCAATCCCCGCATGTTTTTTGGTCACGAATTGCAGGTACAACTCCGTAGGCACGCCAATCGAATGCTTCTGCGCTGGGGTCGCATTGGCTGCGTTTATCTTCATCGGGCACAGGCGGCGGTGGTGCAGGTTTAGGTTCAGGCGCAGGTTTAGGGTTTGGTTTAGGTGGTTTAGGCGGCCTTAACCCCGTGATATCCGCCATTTTCTCTTTCATTTTTTCGTTGATTTCAACCTGAAACGATAAGCTACGCCGTTTGATTTCGGCGTTCATATCGTTGACTTCTTGACGTAGTTTTTCAAGCTTCGCATCGTTTTGCGCTTTAATTTTGTTAAAACGATCTTGAATACTTTTCCTTCTTGCATTTGTATCAATTGAGACGAGTGGGAGGACACCCACAATGAGGATTGCCGCTATTGCGGTATAAATCCACCTATTATTCTTTTCCATATACTACTTAGACGTTTTACTTTGCGATGTAAAGACCATTTTTTTCCAAAAATTAGTTTTTTTTATGACCCATTTCAAGGGAACAAACGTCTACTTGGAAACAACTAAAACTTACCTTTTGGCTTGACTTGTCATAAAAAAAATAAATGACAATCCAACCCAACTGGGAACTAAAGGAGACTCTATGAAAAGAACAGGTTACTTAGCTTTTTTTGTAATCGCATTCGTGGTAACATACTGCGGCGGCGGCACAAAGGGCATGCAAGATATTAGCCAAGGCGAAGGTTCAATCGACGAGATTGAAGGCGGCTTTGTGGGCGAAGATAAGCTTATCGTAAAAGGCGCTGGAGTATCAAAGAAAGGCGTGAAAACCAATATCCAAAAAGAAACTACAGCAAAAGAAGCTGCACGTATGGATGCAATGTCAAAAGTCATTGAAATCTGCCGTGGAGCAAACATGCAAGCAGCTGCAACTGTTGAGAACGCAGAACTTGCAAACTCAGTTATTGGTAAAGATTTAGCTGGTCGCATCAAAGGCGCACAAGTTAAAAAATCAAACTGTAAACCTGACGGCGAATACGTTGGCTGCAAAGTCATTATGGAAATCGTCAAAAAAGGTATCAAAAAAGACTGCGAATTGGCGATGGCCGAACTCGCTTCACACTAATTTAAAAATTAGAGAAAACAGTTTTTAGAAAGGGCAGTCTAAAAAGTCGCCGAATGAGCGAAAGCGCCGCGGTTTGGCGAACAAACCGCTTGCAAAACGGCCAGAAATGGCCTGTTTTCGCGCATTCACCCGCGCCGTGTAGGCATGGTTCACGACTTTTTAGATGCCCCTTTTTTTTACATTTCCTTGGGAGCAGATATCCCAAGAAAAGAAAGTCCCGTTTCTAAAACCTGCGCGGTAAATGCACAAAGCGCCAAAAGGGCAAATCCTTCGTCGGGATTCGATTGTAAAACATCCTTAATACGGTTATTCTTGCCGTGGTAAAACGCCGTAAAAAGAGTCGCCGTTTGGTAAAGGTATTCGGGAAGCCGTTGTATCTCGTAATTACGCGCAATATCTTGGACTACTTCGGGAAAACGCAAAAGGAATAGGAACAACTCTTCTCGCTCGAAAAATTCGTAAAGCCTACCTGCACCTATAACGCGTTCTAATTCGAGCGGCTTAGTTAAACCAAAATCTACTTCACGCGCAATCGAATGGATGCGGGCGTGTGCGTACTGGATATAGTATACAGGATTTTTTTTGGATTGATCGAGCGCAAGGGTTAAATCAAAATCGAGGTGCGTACCCAAACTGCGTACAACAAAAAAATAACGGCACACATCCACGGGAATTTTTTCGATAAGGTCGCGCATCGTTTGAAATTTACCCAACCTTTTTGACATTACAACAGGCTCTCCGTTTTCCAGTAAATTCACTTGCTGTGCAATAATAACTTTAAAATTCTCGAAACCCAAAGCTTTAAGCGCACCCGCAAGACGTGCGATATAACCGTGGTGGTCGGGACCCCATATATCGACGATGCGCTTAAAGCCACGCTCTACCTTGTTGTGGTGGTACGCAATATCCGCAAGCAAATACGTTGGCCTGCCGTCGGAACGCACGACAACCCTATCTTTATCGTCGCCGTATTCGGTACTTAAAAAAACCTGTGCGCCATCTTCAGATTTTATCTTTCCTTTTACTTTAAGTTTTTCCGCTATCTCTAAAACTGCACCTTTTTGGTGGAGCGATGCCTCCGAAAAAAATTGATCGAACTCAGCCCTAAACGTCTTTAAGTCTTTTTGTTGATCCGTTAAAATCGCACGTACGCCTAAAGGCGCAAAGTATTTTCCCGCTTCCAAAAACCACGCACTTTTATCGAGTGTGTCGATTCGCTCTTTTGTTAAAAGTATAGCATCGGGAGTTTTTTCATCGGTTAAAATTTTTTCAAGATAATCTTTTATGTATTCGCCTTGGTAACAATTTTCAGGCAGCTCTACCGGGACAAATTTTTGTAAATAACGGTACGCAAAAGAAAGGCCAAGCATCTCTACTTGATTACCAAAATCGTTCACATAGTATTCACGCCATACATCGCACCCGGCGGCTTTAAGAGTGCGCGTTAAACTATCCCCTACAGACGCTGCTCGCGCAGAGACAATGTTCATTGGCCCTGTGGGGTTTGCAGAAACGTATTCAAAAATTATCTTCTCGCTTTCTATTTCGCCCTGCACATTTTTTAACCACTTACCAACGCTTGGAAAAGAAACTGCATTAGAAAGTGTTTTTGTGCTAAAGGTAAGGTTGATAAACCCTGCGCCGGCAATTTCTACTTTTGTAAAATAAGATTTATCGAGTGCGTCAAGAATAGATTCCGCAATTTGCCGTGGCGACTTTTTAAATACCTTCGCAAGCTCCATCGCAACTGGTGTTGCATAATGCCCCAGTTTTATATTCGGTGTATAGTCTACCCGTGCAACAAAACCATTGGGCAGCGCAACGCCAAGTTTTTTAGCGGCCACTTTTGCAGCCTGTGCCAAAAGATTGCGTAAAAGAAAGCGTAAGGTCATTTACATTCCAAGACTTTTAACCTTAAAGCGAAAATTCAAACCCTTCGGGAATCATTTGCGCAGCGGGAAAAAGTTTTTTTGCGTCGTCTTCCATTTGTAAAAGAGTTTTATCCGAGTGCAAAGGATCGTGGTGTATCATGTGGAGGTTTTTGATGTTTCCTCTTTTACAAATTTGGATTGCGCTTTCGTACGTAGAGTGCCCCCAGCCTATTTTGCCGGCAGTGTATTCAGCGGTTGTGTACTGGCAGTCGTACGCAAGAAAATCCGCGTCTTTTGCGAACTTAGACAAACGGATAAGCATATCGTCGTTGTGCTCTACGTCTGTCGAAAAAACGAATACTTTACCATCAGCTTCAAACCGGTACGCAAGCGTCGCGTTGGGATGGTGGAGGACAAATGTATCGATTGTTACCTTATCGATTTTAAATTTCTTCCCTACATCTACCGCATGGAATGTTTTGTTCGAAGACATGTATTTTGTTCCCACAGGAAAAAAAATAAAATGCTGCTGCATCTTGAGCGCTTTTTCAATCGTCCATTCCTCTATCTTGCCGTCTAACCCCTCAACGCTCTTCGTTTGCCCATAGATATCAAGGGTAACGTTGGGTAAAAACGCAGGGATAAAAAAGGGAAATCCTTGGATGTGATCCCAATGCGTATGCGTAAAAAGCATGTGGATGCATCCGCCTGTTTTAGGCAAATCGGTTGCCATAAGGTCGAGCCCAAGAATACGGATACCCGTCCCTGCATCGATGACTATTTTTGTATCTTCGTGTTCTATATAGCAACACGTCGTGTTGCCGCCAAAGCGCTCGTACGCCATTCCGCTTACAGGCAAAGAGCCACGAACTCCGTAATATTTAATTTTCAACGGCACCCTTATTTAAATATCGTTCTTTTATAGGCATAACTAAACTTGCGAGCATGGATAGAAGTTAATAAAATGGAAGTGCCGCAGCCAGTGCCTAATTTTAAGGTATAAACCAAAAAATGAGTCTCGACGTAAAACGATTCACAACGCGGTATAATTTTCCACCTACGTCTATTTTGGGAAACAATACGGTATTGGGTATTGGGGCAGATTTAGAAATCGACACCCTCCTTTACGCCTACACGCATGGATTTTTTCCTTGGTACGAAGAAGAGCCTATCGAATGGTGCTCACCCCCACGCCGCATGATTTTAAAAAAAGGAGAAATCCACATTTCACGCTCGCTCAAAAGGCACATGCGTAAATCAACAAGAAGCATACGGAAAAACACCGCGTTTGCTGACGTTATACGCCTATGCGGTACGCTACGCAAAGACACGTGGATTACCCCTGAAATGGAAGAGGCGTACCTCAGGCTTTACCACACAGGCTGGGCACACTCGTGGGAATGCTTCGACGGAGAAAATCTTGTCGGCGGACTTTATGGAGTTGTTATAAAGCGTGCTGCATTTTTAGAATCGACATTCCATTTACAACCGAACGCGGGCAAGGAAGCTTTTCTTGCGATGTACGACGACTTATTTTCCGAAGGTATAGAACTTTTTGATTTCCAGGTTCCATCCGCCATTGCAGAGGCGTTTGGTGGATACGAAGTATCGCGTGAAATTTATGAAATTTATTTAACAGAGGCTCTCCGCTAATGGCGTTTTACTACTACCAAGCAACCGACTTTAACGCTCTTTTCGACAAAATCTACACGCTCATCAAAGTGGAACGTAAAACACTAAAACCACAAACCCCACAAACCATTGTCGTCGGTAGTCGGGATATTGCCGAATGGCTTGAAGAAAAATTTATCGAGCGCGATGACGTTTTAATGGGGATCGATTTTCTTTTTTTGGAAAACGCTCTTTTAGCATTTGACGAACGCCTAAATACCCAAAACTTTCCCGAGGCTAACGAATCGTGGTTCAAAGCGCCACAAGAAAACGACAAACTTTCTTATGCAACATTCTTTGATTTTCAATTGGCTGTTTTAGATATTTTATTTGCCTCGCAAGAAAAAGAAGATGCATTCCAAAAGGAATTCAACCTCAAGAACCTCACTCAACTACAAATACTTGCTCTGGTGCAAAAGGTGACAAAGCAAATCAACGAATACCTTTTACACGCCCCGCAAGCAATGCAAGAAACACTCACCAAAAAAAATTCTTCGCTTCCTTTGCAGCTTTTCTCTCTTGCGCACGAAAAATTAGCGCAACGCGGGTTACTTTCTCCTCTTTTTCTATTGCCTCCACAAAAAAAAGATTCTTTTCCGTTAAAAGAATCTCCAACACAAAAAATTTCCAATGCACTTTATCTCTTTGGCATGCCCCTCCTTTCGGCGTACCATTTAACGCAACTTGTCCGCGTTTCACAAACTATCGATGTGCACTTAGCAGCGTTACATATACCGGTCATTAAAGGAGGAAAAAATCCATTCTACCAAAAGGCGGCTCAGCACTTCGAGAAATACACAAACTTTCTTCAAAAGCAAGTAGCGGCACTTAACGCAACGCTGCACATCGAAAGTACCGAGAGTATGCTTTCTCCGTGGCAAAAAAGATGGGCATCGGGTGACTTATCCCAAACTTCTACCGATAAACGTATCAATTTTTTGGCCTTACCCGCCACGTACCGAGGGGCGGAAATTATCGCCGACAAATGGCACGATGCACTTATGAAAGACAATGCTTTGCGCCAAGAAGATTTCTCTCTCTTACTTACCGATGGAAAAAAACAGCTTGCTGCATTTGAAAAAGCATCTCACGAACGTAAATTGTCTCTTTTTACTCGCGCTAAATTTTTTGAGCGTACGTCGGATGTTTTAGATCTCCTCTCCATTTTTTCACAAGCATCTTCAGAAGGCGTGACGCGCGAACTTGTTGTAACATACCTCAACAACCCCTTGGTTTGTGAAACATTTACGCTCACGCGAGAGACGCAAGAGCTCTACATTACCGCACTTTCGAGCGCGAACGGCTACCGTTCCAATTACGAAGCCTCGCTCGCCATTTATAATTTTGACGCTGCCATAAAACGCCTCCGCTTAGGCCTTCTCGTCGATACACAAAACGCCTCCGATGAAGAAATACCAGGGGCAGCGTACCTGCGTGAATTTGATAGCGAAGAAACGTTTGAAAATTTTTTAAGTTGCATAGGTCTCCTTTTGGATGCTCCTAAGATGCTCCAAAACCAAAGTGCGAAAAAATTGGCAGAACAATTTGTTAAACTCATCACGCGCTTTGAAAGCCCCAACAGCCCTTTTGAAATCGCCGAGGTGTGTAGCACTCTAAAAAAAATTGAACTTGCTGTGGGAGAGCATGAAATGTCGGCAGCGCAAATTGTTAGCTTACTAAACAGCACCCTTATTAAGCCAAGCCTCACCCAAAAATATGATGAATTTGGTATTTGCGCTTCGTCGTTTTTATCCGTGGCACCCCACCGCCGGTACACCACGTTTTTTAATCTCAACGAAGAAATCGATAAAGACACGAAATTAGACGCCGACGCTTTGCCTGAGTATTTTCTTTCCCCCACACGGCTGGAAAAGCGCGAACGGACTCAAATTGAACTTGTGCAAGCGGTGCTTTCTCCTTGCGAAGTTTTACAAATCGCGTACACAATTTTTGATCCTATAACCGGTGCTGAGAAATATCCAAGCCTTACCCTCGAAGAGTTTAAGGCATCGCTCAGCAAAGACGATTTTCAAGAAGAAAAAACCTTCGCATCGACAATTTTAGATTTCTCGTATAACACAGTACCAATCGCGTCCGACGCTGATTTAACCACCCGCCGGCTAATTTTAGAGAATCAAAAAAATCAACATCCTCTTTCTGAATTTTTATTGCCTGAACTTCCGCCTACGCCCGCAAAAGAGAATATTACTCTCGACGAAATTATAAAATATGTCTTAAACCCTTTCGATTATTTCTATAAAGTGCTCACGCACCAAAGCGAAAGTTTATTGGAGTTTAAATCCGACACACCACGCTTGGCGGAATCGAGTAGTTCGCGTTACCATTTTATCGAGAAATATCTTTATGATGCGTTGACGAATCCGCAAGAAGGATTATCTTTAGAGCCACTCCAAAAAGTGGCAAGGGAAGAACGCTGCGCGAAGCTCCCTCCCGATGGTTTTGATTTTATGCGACGGTTTTTAGTCCAAAAAGGCGAAGCGTCAAGCCAAACTTATAACGCGGAACTCTTCACCAGCGCAAGACTTGCACGACAATCCTACCAAATACACCTTTTTCTTTTCGATGAACGCATCAAGACCCCTCTGCGTATTGAAGAGACGGATAGACTTATCCGCATTTATTTGCCAGCGCCACACATTGGGAAAATGACCATCACCGGCCAAAGTTTTTCTTTGCTCTACAATACAAATGCTAATGAGTATCTTTATTTATCGCCTTACGAAGAACGCTCCGTAAGTGTTGTAAAACTGTATCTCCTCCTTGCGTTAATACAGCAAACCAAGCTTGAATCGTTTACACTTGATTCTATAAAAAAAATAGTATATGAATTTGACAAAAAAAAGGATAACCTTTCTGAAAAAGTACAATTCACGCTTACGCTCGACAAGCCCCAAAAAATAGTTGAACTCCATCTGGAGAAAATTCTCACGCAGCTACAAAACCAAAACGCAGCCTGCTTTAGCGTCGATTATCTCGGAAAAAACAATATCGAAGGATATAATAATAAAGATGACCAAGTCATTGAAACACTCATCCGGAATGGATACAGTAACGGGGACTCAATCGCTTATTTCTTTCAAAAAGAACCAGACTCGGCAAGTGTTGATTTTTATAAAACCATCATTCGACCCATGGCCGAATGTATTTCAACCCAGAAGGTGAAAAAAGAAAATTAGTATGCAAAAGAAAACTGCTGCAATCCAAAAAGCAAGCGGTAAGCCCCAAAAGGAGAGAACCGTAGAATTGCCCACAGCCGATGAAAAAGAAAAAGAAAAAGTAAAAGAACTCATCCAAAATGAGACCCATCTTTTTATTGAAGCGTCAGCAGGCTCGGGAAAAACAACGCGCTTGGTCTCTCTCATCGTGGAAATTATCGAACAGGAGAAAGCAAAACTTCCTGAAATTTTATGCGTCACCTTTACCGAAAAAGCCGCCGCCGAGCTTAAATCACGCGTTTACCAGCGCTTGAAAGGAAGCGCATCCTCCCATGCAAAAGCTGCTCTGCAGGAATTTTCGCAAAACGCCATTGGGACAATACACAGTTTTTGTCTTTTAGCGCTACGCGATTTACCCAATAATTTTTTGGAGAGTAACGACAAAAATGCAGACGATGCAATTTTAGCGCAAGATGCCCTCGAAGAAGTGATTCGACTGGATTGGACAAAATTGCCCACCGATGATTTAGCGAATTTTTTAGCTCAGGTAGAGTACGGTAAGGGTGGGAAAGACGCCATTTTTGAAAAAGAAATCACCACGAAAAGTATGCACCTTTTCGCCTCGCCATCGACAAAGCTTTTTCCTGACATAAAAAAGATGCAGCAAGTCAAGACAGGCGACGATTTCATTGCGTGGACAATTTACCGTACGTTCGAGCGCATGCGTAAGGCGTGTGAACAAAAGAACTTACTGACGTTTTCGACGATGATCACCAAAACAGCAGACGCGTTAGGCGACAAAGAATTTGTCAAGGAAATACAAAAAAAATTCAAATATGCTCTCATCGACGAATTCCAAGACACCGACACTGTACAGTGGAAAATTTTCAGTAGCTTATTTTTAAATAAAACGCACAAGCTCATTGTCGTAGGCGATCCCAAGCAGGCAATTTATAAATTCCGTGGCGCAGACGTTTTTGTGTACCTCGATGCAAAACAAGAAATGCGTAATTATGGCGCACTAGAAGATGAGCTGCCACAAAACTTCCGCAGCACCGATAAAATTTTAACCGTACTCAACTCTATCTTCACAAACGAGCGCGTACAAGGCGTCTGGGAAAAAGCTGGTTTTACTTACACCCCACCCACCATCGTACACACAAGCGGTATGGAAAATCCGATGGAGTTTTACCTCCACGAAAAAGAAAAAAACACAGGATTTCCCACTCAAGATTTTGCCTACCTAACAGCGAGCCGTATCCAAGAATTAAAGAAAAAAAATCCCACTTGGTCTATTGGTGTCATTGCGTTTAAGCATTCTTCGCTTGAAGTCTTTGCAAAAGTCTTCCGTGAAACGGGGATTGAATTTGCGTACTACAATGCAAAACCCAAATTTTCACAAATTGAATTTAAACATCTTAAAATTTTTCTACAATCATTCGCATTGCCACTGGAAGAAGGGTTTCGCATGGCAGCCGATACGCTTTTTTTACGCGCAAGAAGTATTATCGAAAACGAAGACACAAATACATTGTATACGTATTACTCCTATCTCTACCAACTGGCAAACGAAAAAAAAATTATGAGTTTTTTGCAGCGCCTTGCAGAAAACCATGCTGTACTCCATCTTCTTCTAAAACACGACGGCGATGCACTGACATACCATACATGGCGCGTCCTTTTTGAACGCTTACTCAATGCGGTGGGAGAAAGTATTTACGATATTGCATCGCTTAAAAATTATTTATTGCAAATTGAAAACGAGGACACAGAAAGAAACGGAGATATGCTACGCTCCCCCAACGCTGCAATGCTTTTGACAGTGCAGAGCGCTAAAGGCCTTGCATGGGATATCGTTGTCTTGGCAGATGGACACAACAACAAACAATGGAAAAACTTTCCGTTTTTTCATAATAAAGAAGGAAAGCCTGTTATACCTGCGAACAACGACAGTTTTAATCTAAGTCCCGATAAACTCCTCTCCATCGAAGATGAATCCAAGATCACCCAACTCAACAATTTATACGTTGCACTCACGCGTGCAAAAAACTATTTCATTGGCTATATAACACCTTCACAAACAGAAAACTCTAAAGGCCCCATCGCCGAGTTTCTCTACCCCTTGCGCGACACCATTAACACACTATCCTTGAAAGATGCACTGGAAAATCTACCTACATTTACTTTAGTAAAACAAAAAGTTCTCAAAGAAAAAATTGATCACAAAGATATAGATAAACGCATATCGAAACAAGAATCATTCAGCAGCCTCGTACATTCCACATTTACTGAAACAAGTTTTATTGAAGATGTTTTGCCGCGAGGCACGCGCACCGGCGACATTCTCCATAAAATACTAGAACACACCGACTTTACTACCTTTGTGGGTATGGCGCCGTCCCAAAAGGAAAAACTTATTGTTGGATACCAAACCCAACTAGGCTACGCTTACCCACACGGCGAGGAAAAAACACGCCGTTACGCGGAGCGGGTGTTCGAGATTATCCACGCCTGCGCACACGCACAATTAACTTTAAGCGGAAATACGGTCGTCAGTTTAGCAAAACTTTCACGCTCAAATTTACGCCGAGAGATCTCGTTTGGAAGCTCTGCTCGAACGCACCAGATTTTGCGTGAACGCAAACAAACACCACTACGCACTTCGATGCATGGAGTCATGGATTTAATTTTTACCCACGACGAAAAAAATTATTACATCCTCGACTATAAAAGTAATTCGGTGAGCGATATATCTCCAGAGCACTTAACCGATTACATCCATGAACATTACTACAAACAAGCCGAAATTTATACAGAAGCGTTGGATACTTTTCTCTCTAAAAATTATCCCAATGAAAATCGCCGTGTTGCCGGTTGTTTTTTTATGGCACTGCGCTATCTTAAAGCAGAAAGCACATCCGGCTTAGTATTTCTAAGGACAAACCATGGAAAATAAAAAAGATACTTGGGCTACCTTGGTGGAGGATAACTCGCTTTGGCCGCAATCGATTGCCACCGCAGAAGAACGCACCCAGCTTTTGGAGCAAATTACGCAAGCGAATATTGCCTTTGAAACCAAGAGCGACGCACAAAGTACGATCTTTCTTGAACGGACATACCACCGAAAGCAATACCTCGTACCGCAACGCCATGCGCTTTGGTTAGATAAACTTTTGAAAAAACGGGGAGACAAAACGGGAAAAAACCAGGACGATGCGCAGACACTTTTTAAAGAAGGAAACCACCTCTTATTAACTGGCGGCCCCGGCACGGGCAAAAGTTTTACCATCTCCCAATTCATCGAGTCGTTAAAAATTAAAAACGGTCAATATACACGCGTTGCTATTTGTGCCCCCACCGGTAAAGCAGCTGCGCGGTTTATATCCTTAGAGAAGTCTCCCAACGCACTCGTCACCACCGCCACCATCCATCGTCTTTTGGGGGTAAGCGAACACACGACTTACGTTAAATATAACGCTCGAAACCCACTCCCCTACGACATCGTCATTGTTGACGAAGTTTCGATGCTCAACCTTTTTCTCTTAAGCTCTCTCGTGCATGCCCTCCCTCCACATGCGCAATTAGTGCTGGTGGGTGACTTGCAACAATTACCCACTATCGATGGGATTGCTGTCGATAAAGCAATCCACTTTCTGGTTCAAGAAAAAATCGTCCACCATATCCATTTAACAGAAGCCAAACGCTTTTCTGAAAATAAAAATAATGCGTATAAGCGTATCGCGCAAGAAGGCTTTGCCGCTCTCCAAGACAAAGAAGTTGCCAGTGAAATTTCTACCATCCCCTTAAGCGATAGAAATGCACTCTATAAAGAAATCGACACTTTTATTGAAAAAAATTTACTCGATAAAGTAGCCCAAAAACTCCGTGATGAATTCAGTAACATTATTAAAAAAGAGAATCCCTCCGATGAACTCCTCCAAAAAGCATTTAATTTTTTATCACAAAATATACTCTTGTGCGAACGGCGCGAAGGCGCATGGGGAAGCCACGCATTTAACGCACACATTCGCAATTTCTTAAAGCAAAAAGAATTAAGCCGCACATTAGAGCCCATCATCAACACACAAAATAACTATACACTGCAACTTTTGAATGGCGATTTAGGCTTCCTTTACGAAAAAGACGGTGTCGTGAGTGCTTATTTTAAGCAAAGCGATGGTACGTTCCGACGTTTTCTACTTGATGAACTACGGCATACTGAAACTGCATACGCCCTAACAATCCATAAAAGCCAAGGCTCTGAGTATAATAATGTTTTTATTGTGTGTGAGGAAAATGGTGAGAGCGACCCCCGCCTACTCTACACCGCAGTCACGCGGGCAAAAGATAAAGCGGTGATTTGGAAAATAAAATAAAATGAGCGAGTCACTTCTGACTCGCTCACTTTTAACTAATGTTTAACGCCAGAGAGAGTAATTTCTATACTGTCGCGAGATCGG
>JABARV010000012.1 GCA_019186965.1 Turneriella sp. | reverse complement strand
TATCAGACAGCATGATAGCACTTATGCCTATATATGTCAAAAAGCTTATAAAAGAAATAAGCAATGTTAAAAATTTTGGTCAAAAACAAGTATCTGTTGTAAAGGCTGAGTTTTTCAACAGACTCAAGCGAACATCTGCGCCAATAGCGCGCAAAAAATCAATTTTTTCTTGCGATTGGTTCGAGGGCATCACAATAACTGTTTTATACCCGCGTTCGTTTCCTACGAGGGTAAGCCCGATACCCGTATTGCCTGCGGTTCCTTCGACAATAACTCCGCCTTTTTTGAGAAGACCTTTTTTTTCCGCATCGTTAATCATATAGAGCGCGGCACGGTCTTTTACAGAACCTCCAGGGTTCATAAACTCAGCCTTTCCCAAAATACGACACCCCGTAAGCGCAGAAAGGCTAAAAAGTTCTATAAGAGGCGTATTACCTACAGCCTCTGAAAAATTTTTAGCTATGCCTTTCACGCTTCAAATTTTTCGTGAAAAAGGGCGTATACATAAGTTCCCAAAAAAATTCCAAGTACAATAAATGCTCCTGAATAAAGCCCGTACCCCAAAATAGCAAGCGCCGGGCCAGGGCATGCGCCGGTAAGCGCCCAACCCGAACCTGCGATAAGACCACCTATGGCATGGTTTTTTGTCAACTTATCATTTTCCCAATCTGTTTCTAAACCCAAAAGGGATTTACGGCGGAGTTTTTTCCAAAGCTGAATTCCTAAAAAAGATACGGGAACCGCAACACCCAAAACGCCGTACATGTGCCACGACTTGAAAAGAAACATATCGCGGATTACATCGTAACTCGATACCCCTGCGCGTATAAGAATATACCCGAAGAGAACTCCCAAGCTTAAAAAAACTGCACGCAACGCATTTTCTTTAATTTTACTAGCTGCGCCTTGTACAACTTCTTCTGTTGGAATAACACTTGTTAAGTTTGAATCTTCAAACGCTTCTGCACAACCCATTTTTACTCCTATTAAACTCTACTTAAAAAAGAAATCGCAAAGGTGACGACAACTCCCGCAATAAGAAATCCGCACGTTGCAACAAAACTTGCAGGCGAACCTTTCGAAAGCCCTGTAATAGAATTTCCCGAAGTACAACCTTTTGCAAGGCGCGAACCTAAGCCCCAAAGAAATCCGCCTGTCGTAAGAACCAAACCTTTAACAAGAAGGCTTTCGCCCCAAATTTGGTTAAAGCTTCCTAAATCCCAAGTGGGATGCCAGCCTGTTGTCGTAAGCGCAGCTAAAGCGCCGCCTGCAATAAGGCCTACAGCAAAAAGATTGCTATACGAAAAAATTCGTCCACCCCCACGCTTTTTAAAATACTTTAGGCGTGAAAAAACAGAACACGCTGTCACGTATCCCCGCGTAACTGCCAAAAACTTTCCCGTTATAACCACGAGACTAATTGAAACAAGAGCAATCATAAGACCGCCCAACCAAAAAGGCCATATATATTCAGGTGCCATAGTTACCCCCCCCAAGGACAACTTAACAAATGTTCAATATAACGTCCAATAAAATTCGTTATATTGGACGTTTGTTTATGCTAATATGGGCAGGGCTAAGTACCTAATAGTCGGCTAACCCCGCACCGCCCGCAACGGTCGTACCATTGGTGAAAAGTCCTGGGTCTGTTTTGGGATCAAAGAGAGAAACGACTGCCGAGGCAGCGGCACCACTACCCCCACCGCCGCCGCTAAAGGTGACGGTCACGTTCTGTGTCGAGGTGTAACCCGTGCCATTGCTGGTGATAGTAAGGCCTGTCACCACATCACCCGTAATGCTTGCCGTTGCCGTCGCAGTTGTTCCCGCCCCTGCCGGGCCAGAGAGAGTAACCGTCGGTGCAACGGTGTACCCAGAACCACCCGCCGACAAGACGAGGTCGGTGATGCCGCCTAAACCATTTGACGAGCCCACCATCTGTGCATACGTTGCGGCGGTATAACCAAAGGTCGATCCGGCGTTATCGTCGATAGTGAGCGTTGTCCCCGATATAGAAAACTTAAATGGCCGCCACAGACGATCCGTGCTCGACGTGTGTAAATCTATCATTTTGATTAAGCCACCGCCACCAGAAAAATAGTTTCCCGCAAAAATATAAATGCGCGCTTTCGAGTTCGTCCAATTCGGTGCGGTGGTGTCGTTGTTAAACACAGAGACTTTATACGCACCGTCTGCATAGCCGTCGTTCAAATTGATAATCTCAGGGCCATATTCATACGTGTCGTCGACGGCCATGTTTGCCGAACCATAAGGGGCAGATGTACCAATGTTCGCGCAATACTTTTGTTGAAAATAGATATGGAATTTACTGCTCGCTGTATTTTCAATCGCGGGGGCATTGTACGCTTGGCAATCGTAGCCTGTGTTAGACGGACCGACCAAATGCAAATCTAAATCTTTTGCACCGGTGCCCCACGTCAAAATTATTTTTATTTTCTTGGCGTCGGATAAATCGACTGCTTTATCTTTGAAAGCAGCCACCATCGGCAAATAACCGGTATGCACAACCGTGTTATTCGTGACACCAATCGAAGGCTCAGTGAAAGGATAATACGACGGCACTGAAGCGGTAAGCGAGTACACACCTGAGGGCAAGCCATTGCCATAATCGATCTGTGGCGAGTTTATCGGCGGGGCACTTGTCCCTGGATTATTGTACGGTGCATTCCCCCATGCAACTACACAACTTGCAGGAAAAATAAATTGTTTCCCATCGGGATCGAGTGCGGGCGCTCCCGAAATAACTGTGCCATTCCAATCTTTGAGGGTAAAAGTCGCGTTCGAGAGCGTCAACTGGCTTCCTGTGGAACCATCGACCAACGCTCCGACGATACACCCTTTACCCGTGGGATCGACCACGTAGATGCTACCCACATTGGTATCGATGGCTGGATCCACTTGGATGTATTGTTTTGTGCCTTGCCGTCCCCCCGAAGCGGTCACTTTAAGACAGTGGCCGTTAGTCGCCAGTACAATGGGTGGGTATGCAGGCGTTGCGTTGTTGATGGTAAACGTACCTGCACCCGCTGTCGTTGCACTTCCGTACGCGGCGCCGCCGCAGGTGTTGTCGTAAAGCGTTACTGTGGCTCCACTGACCGCATTGCCATTAGTATCGCGTATAATTCCCGCAACGCCGCCCGTAACCACTTTGCCGTCAGAGGTTGAACCAAACTCGCTGGCATTCCCCGATGCGTCGACCACTTTGAGCTGCGCATAGTACCGCGAACCGTTCAACGACTTAATACAACCCAAGCCGGTGCAGTTACTCACAACGTTATAGCTCGTCGTTGCTACGCACGTTGCCGCGCTCGAACACAGTGCCACGCCGTTTTGAAATCCAGGGATGGGCGACGCACAGGCAGAATCGGTGCAAATGCGAATACGAATTTCTGTGACATTGTTGGGTAATCCCGCCCAAGTAAAATTAAAATTCGATACATACGCTGTATCGTCGACACCACCGCCGTCGGAAGGCGTTACCGGATCAAAAACGGTGAACGAGTACTGCTGCACTGAAGTTTGGTAGTTACCAGCCGCATCGCGCCCAATAAAGCAAACGCGTTGCTCTGCATTTGCCATACCATTTTTCTGGATGGGGGTATAGACCGACTTCTCGGTGAGCGCTTGAATCGCCGCAAGCCCCGGAGTCACCGAACAATCGCTCGTTTGGTAAATAGCCCCTTTGTAGGCAAGCACCGCTTCACCCGATGTGTTGCCAATAATGGCGTCGGCATTTTTGAGAACTGTTTTCATGGTGCCCGAGGCAGGCGCGGTGGCATAGACAGGGGTTAAAAACTGGGTAACCGCTGTACCGGTAGGCGGCGCGTTATCGAAAGTAAACGTATGGCGGGTCACTTCCCCCGGTGCAAGACCGAAGGGGCCTGTTATGGAAGAACCACCGCGTACACAAATACTATACGTTGTGCCGTTGACAAATCCAGGCGATAAATCAATATAATTTGTACTGACATCTACTGCTGCAGCATAAGCCCCATCTACAGTGGGGCAAGCTGTCCCTGTTACAATGGCAGCGCGGTAATGCGTTACTCCAAGACCGCCGACCGTTACCGAAACACAGTTGTTGTTCGTCGGGTTATTGGGCAACCCCTGTTGGCCGACACACCCCCCTGCGCCGGTGTACGCGGTGAGCGTCGCCGTCGGCACAGTCGTATCAACAGTAAATGTATAAGAAGTCGGCGATGAGGTGGATTGGTAATTTCCTGCAGCGTCTTTACCGATAATATCCACCGTGTATGTGCCACCATCGGTGAGGCCAGAGGCAGAGATATATTCCCCCGGAGGATTACCCGCGATATAAGGGTTTGCCACCCCACCGGCACCGGAAACTTTATCACCAGTCCAAACACCTGCTTGGCCTGGCCCTGTGATACGGTAGCGAAAATAGGGTACATCCGCCGCGGCGGTAACCCCAATCGTCAACGTCGTCGATGCCGTTGGGTTATTGGGGGTGGTGCCGCTCATAAAACTTGCGGTGGGCGCAGTCTGGTCAAAATGGATATGCGCCACCTGATACGCACGGTTATTAAAGAAGTCATTGATACTACCCGTACCCAGGCCGTGTTGGCATTTGCTCGGCGCAGCATCGCCGCCACTGGTGTCGCATTGCCAGTTGCCTGCAATGTCGCGTGCGAGAACACGGATGGTATAGCAACCTTCACCGTTGGCGCTCATGTCGTAGGTGATGGGGATGTTTGCCGAAACTTCACTCGTCCAAGGCACAATCTCTGTGGGTGATGCGCTCGGGCAGCTACCTGCTTTATAGAGAATTTGGTATTTATAGTGCGACGGCGCCTCAGGCGACGCTGAACAATCGGGTGCCGGGTTGGGGAATTCGGTGCAGCTTCGGGGACGTATCCCGATATTAGTAATTTGCACGTTAGTAAGAGTAGTATACGCAGGCACTGACGAAGGCCCTCCGGCATTACTTAAGCCAATTCTTTCCGGCGAAGTTCCATCGACAAAAAAATCGTACACCGTCTGTTCACTTGTCGGCTGCCATGCGCCCTCCGCGTCTTGGATCATGAGTTCTAAACGGTAATTGCCCGTGGCAAGACCGCTGATCCGGATGGGGGTGCTTACAGGAATAGGGGTTACATTCCAATCCAGTGTTGTCGTGCCGTTACCCAACCCGTTGTCGTATGCAGGCAAGGCACCATCGTTACACGTTGCATAATTGGTGTGCATTGGGTTTTCGCAAGCCGGTTTAGGGGTACTGGTGGAAGGATCAACCAACCGCCAGCGGTAGTTGACACCCACCGCATAGTCGCCGCGTACTTTAATTTCATACCCTTGTGTACCGCCCGTTGCCGCCAAAGGCGGACACGACGAAGTGCCGTCGTCGTTTTGGCATACAGCCCGCAGCCAGCGTGCGCCCATAAAAGTCATCGAGCGTCCCTCGGGCAAAAGTGGGTCTAATGTTTGGTTGAGTACATTCGAGACAGTGAGAGTGTACGATTTATGCTGCATACGGTTGTTAGCTGAGGTTTCGCTGGGATCCAAATTCAAAAAAACTTGGTTGGATTCAGAGCCCGCTTCCACCGACATCAACGTTAAACCCGGGATGCTGTAATTACTCAACACCGTGCTCGCCCCTTGCGTTTTGTCGAGCGGGCGGTTAAACGAAACCCGAATACGGGTGTTAGCCACCGCGCTGGCTTCAATGATCCGAAAATTAGCCCCTTCTTCAGAGAGCATTGTCGATAAAAATTTGCCGACGCAAGCCGGAGTAGTCCATAGCAGCGTAAGCGTGGTTAAAAAGAGAGCTAACCGTGGATATGTTTTATGGCACATATTTTTACCCTCAGAATGTCTTGAGATAACATTTATTCATATCGTACACACTGGCACCCGATACATCTTGCCAATTTTGGTAGGTGTTGACGGGGGTAAATTTCCTCCCTGCCGCCCCACCTCCCGCAACGGTAATTTTGAACGCCTGCCACAGTTCGCACTCAGTCCAATCGCTGGCACCGCCTAAACCGCACCCTGCAACCGCCGTTGCTGGTGCCAATGCCGTTGGGGTCGTTGCTGGCTCTGCAGCAATAATCTCAAAAGCCAAGCCATCTTTGTCGTAAACTTTTATGCTAACTTGTGTCACATCCCAACGTTGTGCAGCTTTGGTAGTCGCATATCCGGGATGACTATGATACCACTGAGACCAGTTAATCACCGTCACCCAGTACGTGCCGTCGGTGTACCCCGAAAGCATATTGATGGCTTCTGGCCCATAGCCTGTATTGGCGTCTTGAACGAGCGCAACTGTCGTCGATGAACTTACGGGAAAATAGTTGGCCCCATTATACGATGCGTCCCCTTGGATGTATGTGCGGGTTTTTGCCGAATACTGTTGCTGCCAGGTTAAACCAACGTTAGGGCGCGCCGCCCAAACGTGGAAGTGATCGGTGTTGCAGTTGTCCCCATTCACGTTGGTAACGCTTTGCCCTGCGGGCACCGTGCCCACAAGATGTATATCGGGGTCAATAGGATTGGCCGCGCCCCACGAAAGAACAATTTTTAGATCTTGGCCGGTCAAAAGGCGTACCATGGGTATACGCCCTTTGGCGACTGTGCTGCTGTGTACTACAAGTCCCTCAACGTTGAGCTGGTTGTAGCGCTGGTTACTCGTTCCCCAACTGTCACCGTTGACTTGAATAGTGTATGTCCCCGGCGCAACGTTAGCAAAAGAGACATCACCACAGGTTGCTCCTGAGTCAAATTTAGCCTTAGGTATGTTTGTCGGCGGTGAGCCCACCGGTGGTATATTCGTGCAGTCGGCAGCGGTGGTAAGCGAACGGGCGGTGGCTACGGTTGCCCCCAAATAGTCGATGAGTTTGACCTCGGCGTAGCCGAGCATCCACCCGTCGTCGGCGTCGATCACTTTTGCCGTTATCGTCTGCGTTGATGCACCGGCTTTCGTGGCGACACCCAATGTACCAATGTTTGTTTGCAGCGAACCGGCCGTACCTTTTTCTTGAACAGTGATGTTTCGTTTTGTCGCGGGGTAGTACGTTGCATCGCCTTCGGCCACACGGATTTGGTAGCCTAACTTGGCCGTGCGTACGTTGTCGATTGTGAAAGCTCCGCTGGCATCGGTTGTAATAGTGCCGCCGTAAAGCGCTGTGACATCGCTCCCCGCGTTCGTGAGGAGCTTGACCGCAACACCGCTAACGTTGGCGTTTAACTCGTTTTTGATGACACCTACAATTTTGCCGACCACAAAATGTTCTGCCGACGCTGCCGAAAAGCCGCTGTGCATGTTGCCCAAACTATCGCCCGCTTTGACGCGTGCGTAATAACTGGGCGACTGGAATGCGTCGACAGCAACGGCAAAGTCTTTCGTTGCCAACGCCGATGGGCATTCGGGTAGTGAAACCGCTTTACAGCTTTTTACCGTTGTATCTGCAACGATATTCGTAAAGGCAGCGTCAGTGGCCACCTGCACTTCGTAATAAAACGTATCTGACGTAGCGGTTGTATTATCGATGCTAAACGTCAGCGCGGCCGTGTTAAAACTGCGTGCGCTACTCGAGGCGGCGGCAAACGACGGATTTGCCGTCGGCGCTTCCAAGTCAACCGTCCACTCTGCGGTTTGGCTCGCCGCGCTCGTCGACTGCCAGTTACCCGCTAAGTCACCCGCGACCACGCACACTTTATAGACGGTTGTACCGGTTGTCAAAATTGTCGGCGGGTCGACGCTGATATCGTTTTCAATCGTGATGTCTCCGCTATACGTACCCGATGAACACGGCGTACCTGCACCGGTCACCACTGCATAACGATAGTGCGACGCGCCGCCACTTGATGACACTTGGAATTTATAGCCGCTCGTTTGGGTTGTCGATGTGGGTGCGGTGATGGGGTTTTGCCAGTAAATAGTCACTGAAGGTGCAGTGGTGTCGATAAGCCAAGTATATTTTGTGATATTGGGCGGCGTCCCCGTGCCATTCCATGAGCCTTGCCACAAACCACCGATACTACGCCCTACGGCGCAAATCGTTTTTTGTGGGACTGTATCCGTCATGCCGCTGCGCGTAATCGGTGTTGCAACCGGCACTGGCGACGCTGCGAGCGTCACCCAATCGATTGTACCGCAATCAGTACCGTCGATTATTGCACCGATGTAAGTGACCGCACCGTAAGTGCTCAACACGTTCACGGTGGCCGACGTGGTGCCGTTGTTGATCGAACTGGGTAAATCAGAAACCTTAAAAACGGCTTCAACGTTTTGGGTGTCGATAGTATAACTAAAAGTGCCGGCAGCCACGGGGGTAGCTTGCGCGTTGCCGCTTGCATCGTAGCCAATAACTTTGAACGTTGCGCTACCTGGCGTGAGTATCGCGGTATAGTCGGCATTGGGAATCGATATGTTCGTGTTCACCGACGTGGGTGTTGTACCTTTGAAAGTGCTCGTCGTACAATCGTTGTACGCGCCGTTATCGAGACAAATTTGATACCGCGCAATTTCAGAACCGATGACCCGAATGTTCACACTTTGCGACGCGGTTGTCCCACCGTTGGTTGTCGGTAGCGTCACTGTATCAAACGCCGCATCGGCAGCGGGAAGAGTGTCTTGTACCCAAGAGAATATTTTTACATCGGGCGAGGTCGTTTCTTGCCAATACCCTAAAGTGTGTTTCACAACAATATAGAGAGTATGGTAGCCTTCACTTAACCCCGAAAGTGTCAGAGGTGTGGCAACGGGAATCTCTGAGCCCCAGCTACCCGCGTCGAGTTTATAGCGGTATGCAGCAACGTCGGTGCCGCTAACAAGAATATCTACCGCATTTTTATTGTAGTACGGTTGCACAGTACACGCGCTTGAAGAAACGTTGGGGTCGCATAAAGTCCAGCTACCAATCGTTATGGGCAGCGCCGACTGGTCCACGGGATTACGCCAAGTGAACGTCGCAGCAGGCAGAGATAAACCGGTGAAAGGGATTTGGATTACACCGGTTATGGGAGTGCCAGCAAGACTTGTTAAATTTAAAATTGTGAGCGTGTACGCTTGCGCTTGCTGCGTGGTTGTCGTCAAGATAAGTTTTGCTTTATCGGTGGCATCTTTTGTCACCGACTGCACTTGTAAGCCGCCGTTGACGATGTAGTTGGCGGTGTTCGTGACCGTGGCGTCGGTGCATTCTTTCGATAAAGTAACTTCGATGGTGTTATTGCTGACGACGGTGTGCGAGACGTACACCGGCGCCGCCGCTGTTTCTTGTGCGGCTGCCGAATCGATGCTCACTCCACTATTGGCGACGGTAATTTCTTTTTCACTAGTGTCGGTGACACGCCCGCACGCTGCCAAAAGCAACGTTGTCATGAAAATAAATCCTACGATACGTAGTCGTTTCATATCTTTCTCCCTTCGTCCTTTTTGACGGTACACTCAATGCGATTACGACAACTTTATATCAAAAAATCATCATCGTCACACCGAGGTTAATCCGAAGAGACATACCGACTTTTTCTTCAAAGTAAATGTAATGGTCCACCGTAAGTAACGCCTGCCACCGTTGGTTAAAATCGTACGCTGTAGCGACGCCATACTTCATGATTATGTCTCCAGAAACCGCGTGGATGTTTCCCGTCGGGGTTTTTGTATCCGAAGTGATATTGGTAAGCCCCACCCCAAAATAAGGAATAAAACGCATTATAAATTTTGGAGAAAATTGTACGTCGTATGCTTTCCCGATAGCACCTGCGTTAGTGACATAATCGGCGTCGGTGTCTTGTCCCATTTTACTCGACACCGACGTGCCCTTTACTTTATAAAAACTAAACTCGTAAATAAGGAGAGTATTTTCAAAAATTTTAGATTTGGGAAGCTTGATAAAACTTGTTTCCGCCGACGCCCATAGACGCCCACCCCAACCCACTTCGAGAACTTTCGACGCCTGCCCTACAGGAATAGTTGGCCCACCTAAAAGTCCCACGCGCAAATCGAGAACGCTCCGCTTCCACGGCCGACCATAGTTGCCCGTATTTTCCTCGGGCAACACCATATCTTTTGTGGCAGGGTCTGCCACCGCTTTTTGTTTTGCTGTTTTAGCTTTAGCTGGCGCCGCCCAAAGGGGCAATATACTTAAAAGTGTAGTTAAGACAAAAAGCGCATATATTTTTTTTTGTCGCACGTTACCTCAATAACCATTACCGTCTAATAAAATAGTTGCCCTATTAGACGGGAATGGATTCGTATTTTACGACAAAAAACGGATTTAACCCACAGAGAACGCAGAATCTACTAAAATAACGTTTTAATTTTTTTCGTCGGTAGGCGTAGCGCCGCTCTGGCCGATAAGCACACGTTCTCCCGTTTTTGCGCGGTAGGCGTGGTCACCGAAACGGTTAAAGAAACTAAATTTTTGGACAATTTTACGTACAGGGCGAAAAACAATTAAAACAAGCGCCACAATAATCGCGAGGGCGACTCCTGAATAGATATACCCAAACCCAGTAGTTGTTCCAATAGCGGCGGTTGCAAACACGGTCGACGCAGTTGTTATTCCAAAAATGTGGTCGCCTTCGTGCATAATTACGCCTGCGCCCAAAAAGCCAATACCCGTTACAATTTGTGCAGCGATGCGTCCTGGATCCCCGCCAAAGCGTGTCGCAATTGCTACAGACAAAATCGCAAAAAGGCATGAGCCAATCATAATAAGAAGGGTTGTCCTTAAACCTGCAGCGCGTCTAGAAAGTTCGCCTTCAAGCCCAATTATTGAACCTGCAACAATTGCCGCCAAAAGGCGCGGCCCGTAAAGCGAAAGCATTTTAATAAATGCAGGCCAATCTTCGTTTACTTCCATAGCTCCTCGACAAATGCACGAATACGCTTTAGCCCTTTTTCTATTTGGACTTCGCTTGTCGCGTAACTAATGCGAAAACCATTTTCATAACCAAACGCAGAACCCGGCACTACTGCAACGAGCTTTTCGTCGAGGAGCCCTTTTGAGAAAATTTTTCCTGTATCGCTCTCCCCTGTTTTTTGTTTAAGCTTTTCCCAACCCGGCGCTGCTTTAAGGTCTGCTATATCGGGAAAAAGGTAAAACGCCCCTTGTGGTTTAAAAACTTTCACGCCTTTTAGGTTATCCAAAAGAGAAAACGCAAGGTCGCGGCGTTTTTCAAAAACAGCACGCATTTCATCCACACAGTTTTGGTCCCCGTTAAGCGCAGCAACTCCTCCTTTTTGCGCAAAACTATTGGCGTTCGAGGTGGATTGCCCTTGTAGCATATCCATTGCAGAAATTATTTCTTTTGGCCCTCCTGCATAACCCAAGCGCCAACCCGTCATCGCGTACGCTTTTGAAAGCCCGTTAACGACAATAGTGCGTGGACGCAATACTTCCGATTGGGTTGCGAGGTTTGAAAACTCTACTCCATACGTTAATTTTTCGTAAATGTCATCGGTAAGCACAAGAACATCTGGGTATTTTTCAAGCACCTTCGCAATAGAATGGATTTCTTTAGGAGTGTACGTTGCGCCCGTTGGGTTAGAAGGTGAGTTAAGAATAAAAACTTTGGTGCGCGGCGTAATTTGTTTTTCTAAATCGTGCGGAGTTATTTTGAAACCCAATTCAATACTGGTGTGTAGGAGTTTTATCGTACCACCCGCCAAAGACACAATGTCTTTATAGCTAACCCAGTATGGCGCAGGGCACACGACTTCGTCGCCGTCATTTAAAACAGCAAGAAAAAAGTTATAAAGGACCTGTTTGCCGCCTGTGGAAACTAAAATTTGGTTGGGAGCAAACGTTAAACCATTGTCGCGTTCAAATTTTTGTACAATTGCTTTTTTCAGTTCTGGAATTCCCGAAACGGGTGTGTACTTTGTGAATCCACTTTTGATCGCCTCTATTGCCGCGTCTTTAATGTGCTGTGGTGTATCAAAATCAGGTTCGCCCGCACCAAAACCAACAATGTCTTTTCCTTCGGCCTTAAGTTCGTTTGCCCGCGCAGAAATAGCAAGTGTGGGCGATGGTTCAATGAGAGAAAGTCGGTGTGCAAGTTCCATAGCTCCGCAAAAGAAGATTAAGATACATCGTACTCTATTTTTTTGGTTTGACGATTGGCCAAGAATTTTTATTTTTGCAACAACCACAAAACTATCTAAGGGGGATTTATGAATTTTCTTAAACCATGGGTTGCCGAAGACAGGGAACGTCTGCTTTCGGATATGAATAGCCGTATGAACACGCTACAGCGCGAGTTTAACCAATTCTTCGATAACTTTGCGGGCAACTGGCGATCTAACCCAGTTGTTCTTGAAGGGGAGAAATTTTTTAACCGCTTTGTGCCTTCGATAAATATACGTGAAAACGAAAAAGAAATTGTCGTAACCGCAGAGCTTCCCGGACTTGAAGAAAAAGACATCAATATTTCGCACTCGGATAACGAATTGGTTCTCGAAGGTGAAAAAAAGATTGAAAAGCGCGATGAAAAAGAACAAGCGCATATCATCGAAAGTGCGTACGGGAGCTTTCGTCGGGTTATCGGCCTACCTGCGACAATCGATTTAGCAAAAATCGATGCAAAATTTAAAAACGGCGTGTTAACAATTACGTTGCCTAAAAACGAAAAGGCAAAAACAAACGTCAAAAAAATCGAAGTAAAAACAGGTTAAACGAATTTGTAGCCAGTGAAAGATGAAATTTTAGCTTGAAAGATTATGTCGCATTAGAACCATGGGATTTTAGGCACTCTAAATCCCATGGAAATAAAAACAATTTCGCTCTACGCACTGGCCACCTTTTTTGCGGGCGCAGGGCTACTCCATTTCTTAAAACCTAAATTTTTTTTACGTATTATGCCACCCTATATCCCGTGGCATAGGCCAATCGTATACCTTACAGGGCTTGCAGAAATTGGGCTTGCGGCGCTTCTTCTTGTACACAACTACACCGTGTGGGCAGCATGGGGAATCATTGCACACCTTATCGCGGTATTTCCCGCAAACGTGTACCACCTTTCTTCGGGGGGGGCGGGTATGCGTATTCCCCAATGGTTACTTGTTTTGCGTTTACCTTTCCAATTTATCCTTATTGGTTGGGCATTTTGGCACACGAGGGCTTCATGAGAATTGCCATTGCAGCAGACCACGGCGGGTTTGAACTCAAAGAAGCGATTAAAAAAAGGCTGAGCGCTCCTTTCACCGATTTGGGGACAAATAACGCAGAATCTGTCGACTACCCTGACTTTGGCGCCGCACTTGCACGCCGTGTCGCTTCTGGCGAATTTGAGCGCGGTATTTTAATTTGCGGCAGCGGTATCGGAATCTCAATTGCCGCCAACAAGATTAAAGGTATACGTGCGGCGCTGTGCCACAACAAATACACTGCGGAAATGGCGCGTAGGCACAACGATGCAAATGTTATCGCAATGGGCGGCCGCGTTGTCGATGAAAATACTGCGGTAGAAATGGTCGATATTTTCCTAAAAACACCCTTTGAAGGCGGAAGGCATGCGCGGCGCGTGGAAAAAATTAGCGCACTTGAGTAAAAAAAGTACCGTTTTTTTTGCGGTACTTTTTTTACTTCTTACCTTTTTGGCATCGCTTGCTAATTACGCGCAATCTGGCTTGGAAGCTGCGCCGACACAACGAAAAGTTTTTTTGCCACGGGATGGTTTTCTTTTTTCACACAACGAAAATTTGGAAATAATAAATCTTAATTCCAAAACACCGGCTATTAGCCTTGAAAGAAAAGCGGCGCTACAACCAAGCAGCGAAGATATTTTTCTCGACTTTGAAACAGATTCGCTCGTGAGAAACCCCACACACAGGACAAGTATTGTAGAAGCCAATTTCGAGCGGCAATTCCACAAAGGGATGGCTGGACAAAGCGCCCGCTTTTTATTGCGTGACCACAGGCTTGCACTTAAATTACCGCTCTACTTGCACTTGGCCGGCGGTACCCTTACACGCGAGGTGGGCGACTTTTCTTTTGCGTGTGAATTTAGCCCCGATGCCTCTAACGGAACGATTTTGCAGCGTGAAAATTTTGTTTCTGCAAAGCAATACTTGTTCTCTATACGCCTCACCAAGGGACGCGTTGAAGCAACCTTTACAAACCTTTTAGCAAAAACACCATTGGATCAAAAACCAGAACTAAAAAATGCCACCCTTAAAAGTATCGATAAAGTTCAACTTAAAAAACGTAACCATCTTTCGCTTACGTACTCCGAAGCTAAAGGAGTTTTAACGCTCACGCTTAATGGACGCGAACAAGACACATTTACCCTCCAAAGAGAAAGCGGCGCAAACTATGTACTCAACTTTGAAAATTTGGCAGAAGCGCCTTACGTACTTTTTCCATCGTACCGTGGGTATGCAGACAATATCCTTTTTACGAATCGAATTTTTTCACCGGAAGAAATACTCGACTACGGAAAGTTAAATCCGTATGGCGACAAATACGAACAGCGCAAGGGGATATTCTATAGCGGTATCTTCGATATGCGGTTTTCGCAAAGTACGATAACGCAAATTAGCACCGTTGAAAAAACTACGGACGAAAACCTTCTCGAAGTTTTTGCGCGGTGCATGGACCGCAAGTTTATGCCGGAGCTTTCTCCAAACGATATACCATTTTTGCCCATCCAAAAAATGGTTGGAACCAAATGCCGGTTTATCCAATTTAAAGGAATTTTTACCTCCGACAACGCGGGAAAAACATCACCCTTACTTAAAAGTATAACCCTTAATTTCAGAGAAAATCCGCCTCCCGAAGCTCCAAAAACCTTGCGTGTTATTGCTGTAGATAGCGAAAGCGTAACCTTTGAGATACCTCCCAATACCGAACTGGATGTCATCAAACGCGGGTATTATTTCATTTACTACGGCCACAAAGCGCACAAAATTGAAGGTGCAGTATATTTTACAAGGCCCCCCTTCTCTACCCAAAAAATATGGCATAAAGTTCCCATACGGGTAAAAATTACCAACGATACGCTTCTACAAAACAAGGCATGGGCAGATAAAAATCCGCGTTATAAACACCGATATCCATTTTTTGAAAAAGGAGTTGGATACTACTTTTGGGTAACTGCATGCGATAATGCATGGGGCGAAAGCCAAGAACTAGCAGACCACGAATCCTTACCTTCAGAAGCTGTGTTTGTGCGCTTTCGCTAACATCCAGGAGCCTCATGCGACAAGCAAAAATTGGACAAACACCCCTATTTATATTAAATTGCCAAGATGGGTAAAAGAATACTACTTTTTATTGTTACCAACATACTTGTCGTTGTTACAATTTCTATTTTATTAAGCCTTTTGGGCGTGGGCCGCTACATCGAGCGTACTGCATCGGGGTACGGCCTCAATCTACAAGCGCTTCTTGTTTTTTGCCTTATCTGGGGTTTTGTCGGCGCGTTCATTTCGCTTGCCCTCTCTAAAGTAATGGCAAAAATGATGATGGGGTTATCCGTCATCGATCCCCGCCAGGCTTCGGGTATTGAAGCGCAGCTTGTTACTACTGTACACCAGTTGGCAAAGAAAGCAGGGCTTTCTAAAATGCCAGAGGTAGCAATGTACGAATCCGAAGAAGTCAACGCATTTGCAACTGGCCCAACGCGTTCAAGTTCACTCGTTGCTGTTTCTACAGGGCTTCTTCGAAAAATGGAATGGGCAGAAGTCGAAGGCGTTTTAGGCCACGAAGTATCGCACATTGCAAACGGCGACATGGTTACTATGACCCTCCTCCAAGGGGTTGTAAACGCGTTTGTCATGTTCCTCTCGCGTGTTGTTGCATTTGCCATCAGTACTGCCATGAGCCGTAGCGACGATCGCGAGGGGGGAGCGTTTCCCTCGATGCTTAATTTTATCCTAACTATAGTTTTCGATATTGTTTTCACACTCTTAGGTTCCATGGTTGTCGCCGCTTTCTCGCGCTACCGCGAATACCGTGCAGATGCAGGGGGCGCAAATTTAGCCGGAAACCAAAAGATGATCTCGGCGTTAGAGAGGCTACGCGGAACCCAAGAATTGGTCGACACGGGGACTGCACCTTCGATGGCTTCGATGAAAATATCGAATAAGAAAGGATTTCTCTCTTTATTTTCTACACACCCGCCCCTCGAAGATCGCATACAGCGTTTACAACGCGCTGCATCGGGCAGAGTATAAAAGCACAGCTTATCTATAGAAAAACTATAAATGCGCGGATTTTTTAATCCGCGCAACCATCTTTTTAAAAGAACGCCCTAGGTGGAGAAAAAGTAGCGTCAACGCAATACCTATGCCGACGCACATAGCCATAACCACGCTTAAAGGCATAATCGTCTGGATAAAAAATATCTGGATTTGAACCTTTTGGCCATTTAAGAGCAACAACAAAACAAGAAGGATTGCGCTAAGCGCCAAAATATTTAGGCGCTGCATTCCATCCTCCTTTGTAAGTGGCCCTTTTGTCGCAAAAAATTATCTCTAAATAAGGTTTAACGACTTTTAAATTTGGCTTGTGTTTGCGCTACCGCACATGGGGCAATACTGGGTATCGTCCATCTCGTCGTCTTCTTCTTCAAGATAGATTTCCCAGCGGTAGTCGCAATCTTCGCATGCATAGCTTACCGCAATTTCTCGCTCTGCCTCGTCGCCTTCGTTTTCCTCGTCGTCGTCGAGTTCATCATCGTCATCTTCGTCGTGGCCCAAATAGAGCTTCTTTTTAACTTTTTCTTTCAAATTATCTTCCATAAGTGGCATTACCTAACGCGTGCCTCAAATTTGATAAGGCAAGTCAAGTATTTTTGGCATTTTTAATTATTTTTAGTATCATTAGTTTACAATACAATTGACCGCTTGTCCAATGAACCACATCCGTTTCATTACCTGCAAGGGAGATGATAGAAAATGACACCACAAAAACCAGGCCCTTTGGGAAACCCTACCCCAAATAGAACCATGAAAAACATTGCTTTGATTTTGCTTATCGTGGTTATGGCCGCTCTTACGTACCAAGTATTCCAAGAACAGCAATCCAAAGTTACAGAAATCCATTATTCCCAATTTTTGAATTTGGTAGATAACGAATCGCTTTCTGTAACCGAACAGGCGCCGCTTACAATCCAAGGGAATACCATTACCGGTAAATATTTCGATAAAGAAAAAAAGGTGGATGTACTTTTTAAAACCATTATCCCCTACATTGACGAAAAATTACTCGACACCCTTAAAGAACACAAAGTGAAGTTTTTTAAAGGCGCTCCTGTCGAAGAAAGCTTCTTTTGGCGTACTTTTGTTCCACTATTGCCTTGGATTGGTATTGTCGCCCTTTTCTGGTTTATGATGGCGCGGCAGGTACAGTCTTCTGGTAACCGTGCCCTCTCCTTTGGAAGGTCACGCCCCAAAGTAGGTCCCGACATGAAGAACCGCGTTACATTTGCAGACGTGGCGGGAGTCGAAGAAGCAAAAGAGGAACTCAAAGAAGTTGTGGATTTCCTCAAAGCGCCGCAAAAATTCCAATCCATTGGCGCAAAAATTCCGCGTGGGGTTCTTTTAGTTGGTCCTCCCGGCACTGGTAAAACTCTTCTTGCGAAAGCTGTCGCTGGCGAAGCAGGGGTTCCCTTCTTCTCTATTTCTGGATCCGACTTTGTCGAAATGTTTGTGGGCGTTGGAGCAAGCCGCGTACGCGACCTTTTTGGCCAAGCTAAAAAGCAAACACCGTGCATCGTTTTTATCGATGAAATCGATGCAGTAGGCCGTTTACGCGGCGCCGGTTTAGGCGGCGGCCACGACGAGCGTGAACAAACACTCAACCAGCTACTTGTTGAAATGGACGGGTTCGAAGAAAACGAAGGCGTAATTATTATCGCAGCAACAAACCGCGCCGATGTTCTCGACCCTGCACTTTTACGCCCGGGGCGATTTGACCGCCAAGTTGTTGTCGATACCCCCGACATTAAGGGACGCGAAGCAATCCTTAAAATCCATAGCAAAAAAGTTCCCATGGAAGAAGGTGCGTCGATGGATAAAGTTGCGCGGGGAACTCCCGGTTTTACAGGTGCAGATTTAGCAAACCTCATTAACGAAGCCGCCCTTTTAGCTGCCCGTAACGATCGTAAAAAAGTAACAGAACAAGATTTAGACGATGCGCGGGACAAAGTGCTTATGGGACCCGAAAGAAGGTCGTTCCTCATTATTCCCGAGGAGAAAAAAATAATAGCATACCACGAAGCAGGGCACGCTATTTTGGGAGAAATGCTCGAACACGCAGAAGAAATCCACAAGGTCACTATTATTCCACGTGGCCGCGCTTTAGGAATAACACAACACCTGCCCGAGCAAGAAAAACACATGCGTTCGCGCAACTACTGGCTCGACCAAATTGTCGTGCTTATGGGAGGGCGCTTAGCAGAAGAAATCCAGTTCCAAGACGTAACCACAGGCGCATCTAACGACATTGAACGCGCAACACAAATTGCACGGCACATGGTTACCGAGTGGGGAATGTCAGAAAAAATTGGTCCTATACGCCTGTCGGGTTCAGATTCTGGGGCTGTCTTCTTGGGGCGTGATTACACCCGTAAAGGCGATCACTCCGAAGAATACGCGACAATTGTCGATACCGAAGTCAAGCGTATCATTGACACGGCATTTGCCCGCGGACGGCTTTTACTCAAAAAAAATAAAAAGCGCCTCGACCAAGTAGCACAGGCCCTTTTAGAAAGAGAAACAATAACGGGAGCCGAATTGCGTGAAATTTTAAGCGGGCGTAAATTAAAACCACTACAGCCCACGCCTAAACCTAACGAAAAAAATTTGGATAAAAAACCAACAACTTCTACAGAACCTTTCGGGGCAGACCTACTCTCGGGGGCACAACCCGCGTAAATAGAATGCACCATGGCCCCATCATCTATATCTTCTTAGATGGTGTGGGCTTAGGTAGCAACAAACCTGAAATAAATCCGTTTGCGCGTTTTAAAACAGATTTTTTCGCGGCGTATTCTGGGCGTTCATTTAAAAAAAAAGGGCAGCTCATTGAAACCGATGCAAACATGGGTGTTCCAGGGCTGCCGCAATCGGCAACAGGCCAAACGGCGCTTTTTACGGGATATAACGGTCCACAAATTTTGGGACGGCACGTGAATGGATATCCAACTTTTACTCTACGCCCTTATTTCAAAGAAAAAAATATCTTAAAACTTTTAAATGATGCCGGTTACAACGCTACGCTTCTTAATTCATATTCAAAAATATACCTCGAACGCCTAAAGCACCCACGCGCAGAAAGGCTTCTTTCCGCTTCTTCTCTTATGCAGCTAAGTTCGGGAAAACCTTATTTTACAACGGATGATTATTTATCGGGACAAAGCCTCTACATGGATATGACAAACTGGTTTTTGCGTAAGCACGGTATGGACATTCCGCTTGTCGAGGCATACCAAAACGGCTGCAAGCTTGTTGAGATTGCCCGCAATTATGATCTTGTTATTTTTGAATATTTTTTTACAGATAAAGTTGGGCATTCTATGTCTTGGGGAGCGGCGAAGCGGATAATCCACCACGTCGATAGTTTTCTTGCCGGCGTTTGGGATACACTTAACCCTACGGAAGAAACAGTAGTTATTAGCTCCGACCATGGTAACCTCGAGGATCTATCTATCCGTACGCATACGGCGAATCCTGTCGGTACAATTGTTTATGGTAAAGAAGAAAATATATTTGCCTCCAAAGTAAAAACTCTCATGGATATTCCGCAAACAATTTTATCTATTTTTGGTTTGCCGTTTGCTTCGGATTTCAAACCGAGTACGTAACACAGTGCATATTGCAATTATTGATGTCGGCTCCAATAATATTAAACTGGAAGTATTTGCTTTAAATAGCGACGCGCATTCGCAGCTTCTATACAATGCAAAATTTCCGGCACGGTTAGGTAGCGACGTTTTTCTTACACGACGCTTGCGTCCAGAAAACGTAGATGCTGCAATAGCTGCGCTCAAAAAAATCCATAATATAACAAAGGACTACGCTTGCAAAGAAACAATCGCAATAGCCACCGCTGCGCTACGCGAATGTGAAAGCTCCGATTTTATCGAACGCGCTAAGCGTGAAACTGGAATTTCTATATCGGTTATCTCTGGTCTTGAAGAGGCAAGGCTGATTTATAACGGAATACGCGCACATACTTCATTGGGCGCAAAAAATTATTTTATTAACGATATTGGTGGAGGCTCGACAGAAATCCTCATAGCAAACGACACCGATATACATTTTGTCGAAAGCCTTCGGTTGGGAACTGTTCGCCTCAAAGAAATGTTTGGCAACGAATCAAAAGAACTATTAAAACTTATCGATCGGTTTGTTTCTCGTTCGCTTAACCCCTATATGCGCGACATCCACAGGTACCCCATTGAAGCGGGGCTTTGTACAGGGGGAAGTTCACGAACCCTTTTGGAAGTATTACGCGAGATGGGAGCGCCAATTAAAGAAGAACTTGAACTACCGCGTGTAGAGACAAAAGTATTCGAAGAAATTGTACAAAAACTTTTATCAATGTCCTCAAAAGAAATTACGCGCGTTAAAAGTATCGACGACAACAGGCGCGATATTATTCTTCCGGGTGCTGCGTTACTCCTCTCGCTACTTAAAAACAACAAGATTGACCATTTTGTCGTTTCTCCTAATGGCCTTCGCGATGGGGCTTTGGCAGAATACGTATTTAATAACATCGATAAAAATATTTATCTCCGCAGCAAAGGCCAGTTTAGAAAAACAGGACTAAATTCCATTGTAGATAAATATAAGATGGACCGCGCACACTCCGAACGTGTCGCTAAAATTGCGGCAGAGCTTTTTGACGATTTTTCCGAATTGCATAAACTACCAAAGGAATACCGCGAACTTTTGGTTGCTTCTGCAATGCTGCACGACATCGGTAAATTTATCGATTATTCGCAACACCACAAACACTCGCTCTACATTTTAAGCAACATTAAACTTCCAGGGTACAGTGATTTGGAGAAACAAATTATCGCGCATACTGCACGCTACCACAGAAAATCAAACCCAAAACCGACACACTTGGAATACAAAGCGCTACCCAATGCGACGCAAGAAGTGGTACTCAAACTTTCTGTATTACTCAGGATTGCCGATGCACTCGACCGTGGTGCGTCAAACGGCTCTACTCGCCTACACGCTGAAAAAATTCTCCCGACAACGTGGTGCATCAGTTTTAAAACAGACAACACACACTCTTTTGAAAAGTGGGCTTTCGACGAAAAAAAAGAATCTTTCGAGAAAGTCTTTAACGTTAAATTGGTACTCCAATGAGTTTAGCTTTAGCGTTTGAATCGAGCTGCGACGAGACAGGCGTTGCGTTAGTCGAAGACGGCAAGTGCGTTCTTAAAGCACCCCTATTTAGCCAAATAGCAACACACCGCCCTTACGGCGGTATTGTTCCCGAATACGCAAGCCGTGCACACCTCGAAAAATTTTCTTTACTAGTCCATGAAATTCTGGAATCACACCCACTAAAACCCGGTGGCATCGATTACGTCGCAGTTACAACGCGTCCAGGGCTTATTGGGGCACTCCTTGTGGGATACCAAACTGCACGCGCCGCCGCACGCTATTTCAAAGTTCCCCTCATTGGCGTACACCACCTTGAGGCACATTTAGCGGCTATACGTTTAAGCGGCCACGAAATAACATACCCTTCTCTGGGACTACTTCTTTCGGGAGGCAACTCTGCAATTTATAAACTTGAAGGCCTTGGCCTTATTTCAGTTATCGGCGACACACGCGACGACGCGGCGGGCGAGGCTTTAGACAAAGCAGCGCAAATTTTACGTTTGGGCTACCCAGGCGGCCCGCTTATAGAAAAAGCAGCATCTGAATACATTTTACAACGGCAGATTTCTACCGGAGATGAGTTGTTACTCGAAAAGGAAAATATTTTTCCTAAAATCCTTAAAAGCCTCCGCAGAGATAGCGTGGAATTTAGTTTCAGCGGAATTAAAACTGCGCTCCTGCGCTACACGGAAAAAAATTCCAATGCGGATGTAAACGCACTCGCTTTTTTTTATCAAGAACGTCTTGTGGAACATATTTTACGCAACCTTTCGCATGCAATTGAAAATACGGGAAAGTTACCCATTATCGCTGCGGGTGGCGTGCTTGCAAACAAAAGACTCAGGCGTGGCCTTGAAGATATTTCTAAAAAGGCGCAAGTTCCTCTTCTTATCCCCGATTTTAAGTATTGCACCGACAATGCCGCGATGGTCGCGGCAGCTGCGCATCCTTACTTTGAAAAAAAAATTTTGAGTCCCTATAGTAACGTCACATCGGAGCGCACCTTTGTCACACTTTGATATTTTCAACAAAAAATTAGCGGAGCTAAAAAAAAGTCCTCCTTACGTTATTTACGTAGGCGACAACAATGGAGAAATCGAACGCCTTTTAATTACCTTGCGCAAACGCCTTGAAAATGAATTTGGTTCACTTGACGAAGTTCATCTTTCTGGCCTTGATAATGAAATTTCAAGTTGGCACGGCGAACTTCTTACAATGCCAATGTTTCCTTCGGGCAGGCTTATCTTAATCCGCCACGCCGAAAGTCTTTTAAAAAAAATTGATGCAACGCCCAAGGCGCTCGGAAATTATTTACACGCGATTGAAAATCCAACTGATTTTACAATTTCACTTTTGCAATTTCGAGAAAATAAAATTAGCAAAAAATTTAAAGCCCTCGAAGATTTGGCGCTCACGTACGAAGAAACCCAACTTGGCTTTGCCGAAATTGTAAATGAAATTGCCGAACGTGCGGCGCAGTTTGGGTATAAAATAACGACTGATACCATCGAATACTTGGTTGAAAAATGCGCCGCCCAGCAGAAAATTGCATTTTCTGCGTTCGATAGACTTTTAACTTTTAGGCTCCACGAGAAAGAAATTCGTATAGAAGATATAGACGAAGTTATTTCACAATCCGAAAGCAACCAACATTTTAAACTTATCGATGCAACAGCCCACAGGGAAATTAACGAGTGCCTCCATATTTTAGAAACGCATACAATTGACGAGGTAGAGCTTTTTGTAGCGGCGCTTATCCGCCTTTTTAGCGAAGCCCTAAGGTTTCATTATTACAAAAATTCAGGAATGGACTTAACGGAAATTGGAAAAATTATTGGTACACGCCCCATTAGTGGATACCCCTTAAAAAAAAGTGCAGAACGTTGGAGCACCCTTGTACAAAAGTATAACCCCGATGGCATCCGCTTTGTAATGGATGCCCTCGTACGCGCTGACCGCATGGTTAAAAGTACCGGGGATGCGGCAATGAAACGTGTTCTTCTTACAAGCTTTTATCTAATGCTCGTGAAAAACAAAAATTAAATTATTTACAAAAAATTACGTCAGGTGGAAAAATTCTAACACCTTGGGTGAGAATGCAATGTATTGTTTTCCGACCGTATCTTTACGTATATGCAATAAATTCTGGTTTCGCAATTTTAAGAGGCTTTGGTTTGCATCTTCGACAGTAATTCCATACGTTTTTTTGAGATAATCGCAAAAACCTAAATACGGTAACAGCAAAACCTGTCCCGAAGCATCTTTTTGCCCCTCGCTATTCCAAAATGCAGACATTGCTTTAAGAATTCGCGTTTCGCGGCTTACCACGAGAAGCTCGCCAATTTGGTTGTCCGCATTACGGAGCCTTTCGCATAATTTACGGATCATATTTATCGCAAAAGTAGAATTGTTATTCACCATAAAATCAAACGATTTTTTATCGATTTTTAAGATAACGCTATCGGTAACAACAACCGCCGTCGCAGAACGTGGGGACTCGGTAAATAACGCCATCTCGCCAAAAAAATCGCCATCGCGGAGCGTCGCCAAAATTTGCTCAGCATTTTTTGCTCTTTTTGAAATGTGCACTTGCCCTTGGTGGATGATGTACATTTCTTCGGCAAAGTCGCCTTCTTTAAAAATTGTTTGCCCTGCTTTGTAGGTAGAACCAAATTTTTTTACAAGATCTACGCTCATGGAGTTTTAAGAGCCTCTTCTACCTGCGGAAGAACATTTTTGAACGCCTCAAACTGTTCTATGCTTAACGCAACGCCCTTTTTCGTTGGTAGCAATTCTCCACTGTCGCTTGTGTACCAAATACGTAAATGGAGCAATTTTTTTCCTTTAAACTCCCCCACTTCGACACGGATTACTTCCCCACGCCCCTTATCGATATCAAGAATAGTTTTATTTTCCAATCGTATCTCCTAAAAAGGCAGTATAGGGATTTTTTTCTTTAAACCCAACTTCGCTTTTTTTATAATCGCATGCTTTAAATCGATAGCGAATTGGCGCGGCAAGCTTTTCCTCGATGCAACGGTCTTGAAAGTTACCGTGAAAAGACCTGGAGAATCCTCTACCATGGGCCATACATTTTCTGGAGTAAGCTTTATAAACATTTTATCGTAAAATGGCCTGCCTACAAGTTTTAAATTTTTTAAGTCCAACATACTGTAGAGCGCGTAACGCTCGTTAGAAATATCCACAGTAAAACGTAACAGGGAAGAACCTTGTACAATACGAAAATTTTTTTGCCTTAACTGGGGTAATTTTTGCAACTCGGGGATGTAAAGAGTTGCTTTGGCGCTCCCCTTTTTAATAGATAATCCAGATGCGTTTTTCACAAACTCTATCTGCCCCTTAGGAACATCCAGCTTAGCAAGATAATTCTTTGCCACAAAATTACTAAAAGATAAAATAGCCTCCCCATTCTTTTCCTGCTTTAAAACAAAAACACCTTCGGTAGAAATAGGCCCAAAAAAAGGTTCTAAAATTGTTGCGCCTTTAACAGTTATCGAAATACCTTCTTGCGGCAATACATTTTGTATTCTAAAGCCAGGTTTTTTGTCCCGTGAGAAAAGACAGTTTTTTTTCAAAGTTTCAGAAAAAAAACTTGCTTCGTCTAAAATAAGCGATACTAGTTTTCTTTCTGTCCAAGTAAATTTTCCCGTTAGCCGCTTTACTTCAAAGATTGTAGCTCCTGCACAATCACCCTCGCTATCACCCACAACACGGACGTTTTGCGCAACAAAGGTGCTATTTAATACGGAAACGTATAAATCTTCGACTGCTATACTTTCATCAAGTTCGGATAAAATTATCTTTTCGATACGAAAAATAAACCAAAGTAGAGTTGCAACAACGCAGACAAAAACCGACGCAAGAGCAAGTTTGGTGTATAGCCGAAATCGAGAACTTTTAGCCACGTTTATCCGGGCGGCCATCCCATGTGGCGGCCTGATAAAATATGCCAATGCAGATGGTAGACAGTTTGGCCGCCGTGTTCGCCGGTGTTGGTAACAAGGCGAAATCCCTTTTCAATTTTTTCAGATACGACTATTTTTTTTATCACCTGTAGCATTTTTTCTCCAAGGTTACCATCTATACCCAAAATATTTTCGATATGTACTTTTGGGATAACGAGTATGTGCGTTGGCGCAACGGGGTTAACATCGCGAAACGCTACAATTTCTTTATCTTCGTAGACAAATTTTGCCTCAATTTTCTTTTCTGCAATTTTACAAAATAAACATTCACTCATCTAATCCTCACTCCGATTCATTTGTTTTTCAATAACTCCCGTTTCGATACCGAGCATCTCGTAACGGCGCTCTTCGTAGTAAAGAATAATATTACGCGCTCCAATGCGTCCCATCTCTCCTTCGACGTAGGGTCTTCCATAAAGACGAATAATCTTTTCTGCAGAATCGATTTCTGCCCACTCGCCGCCCATGCTCGCTGGCGCGGTCCTTTGGCTATTATCTAATTGTATAATCCGTACATCGCCCTTCGCCTGCGGATTAGCGTCTTCATTTGCACGAGTCGCACTTGCGGAATAAATTTGTGCGGTAGGTTTTCCATTCTTATCAAAAAGAATAGTTCGAGTCTCGTTTCCTTTCATTGCCCCTAATGACATATAACCCGATTCTTTTCGCCATTCAAAAAAATCGCCGTACGATTCATTTTTATCTGTTTTATTTAAAATTTTTACCTTTTTTCGGGCTTTAACCAATTGTGCGGATGCACCAAATATGTCGGTTTCTTGGGCGTACGCAATAAAATCTTTACGCTCGACAACAACATTTTTTTGTAAAGTCAGTTTTTGTTTTAATAGCAACTCTTCTTTTTGTACAAGCCTCGCTTCTTCGGCGCGTACTTTTGTTGCAATAGTTTTTTCGTTCCCTTCTTCTGCCTCGTGTACTTTTTTCTTATTATCATTTTCGGTTCGATTAAAAAATGCTCGAACATTATTTTTGAAATCTACTCTTTTTATCGACACCTTCCATTCTATTATATCCGCGAGCATTAAATCCGATTCGGTGAAAATGCGCGGCGACGCAGAAGAGTGCACCAAATCTTGCTCCTCAAAAAATTCGACTTCATTTGCATAGAGAACTCCGCCTTTTGCTTTTACGACAACATTTCCTCGCGCAAGAGAAACCGACGTATCAAAACGACGTTCCAACTCATTTGCCGTCAAATTAATTTGCTCTTTTTTGCCGCCTTTTTTTTCACTTTTTACAAATGCACGTAACTGGATATTACCGCGCAAAATCGCCTTGCTTTCGCCACGCAGGAAAAGAGCTTCGTTTCCTAAAATACGCGTTTGGTTTTTAGTGTCAAAAATTTCCACTGGTCCTTTTGCGTACGCATAATTTCCCCCAGAGCCATAAATTTCGATTTGTGGCGCAGACATTTTTAAGTTCTTCGTACTTACTTTCGCGTGTCCGCGTATTTGCATTACTGTATCGTTTTTTTTCTCAAAAGGGTTGTATCCGTTTTCCTTAACGAATTCATCCCCGCTAAACTTAAAACGTCCTTTGGGTTTTCGCGATTGCTTCTGTATGTGCGGAGGATCTTTTTTTAAAGAACCTTTCTCGCTTAAATCTTTTTCATCCAAAGATTTTTGTTCTTGTGGAGGGTTATCGTTTTCTTTTGGAATATCTTCTACGTTTTTAGGTATTTCTTCCTTTTGCACACTTTTTGTCGTGCCACACGCGAAAAAAAATACTGCTAAAAAAAATAAAAAGAAAATTTTATAAATCATCTGCCGTAATAAGACGAACCGTACGGCTATTTGTCAAGTAGCCGTACATCCAAAGTGTCATGACAGCAAACCGGTTACGAAATCCAATAAGGTACATAATATGGATAAACGACCACATCAACCACGCAATAAAACCAGAAAAGTGCGCACGGCCAATTTTTGCCACTGCACGGCCACGCCCAATCGTAGCCATAGAACCCTTATCCCAATAACGGAAAGCCCCAAGTGGTTTTTTTTGGATCTCTGCCTTAATCTTTTTTGCCAAGTACTGCCCTTGCTGGATTGCCACAGGAGCAACACCTGGTAAGGGCTTTCCCGTTGCGTAGTCAATTGCGTGGGCTGCATCCCCAATTACAGAAATTTCGGGATATTCTAAAAGAGATAAATCGCTTTCCACAATTGCACGCCCCGCTTTATCTAGTGGGGTGCCCAATGTTTTAAGCAGAGAAGCTGCGGTATTTCCGGCCGCCCAAAAAACATTGCTAGCGCCAATAAGTTCATCCCCTACTTCAACTGCATCGAACATTACATTTTTCACCGCGCTCTGTGTGCGGACTTCAACACCCAGTTTAGTGAGTGCTTTGCGTGCGCTTTCACCCAAAGTTCCCGGAAAAGCGCCCAAAAGGTTTGGAGCTCCTTCGACTAAAAGTACGCGTGCGGTATCGGGTTTTATTCCACGGAATTCTTTTTTGAGCGTATTGTGCGCAATTTCTGCAATTGCTCCTGCAAGTTCAACCCCCGTCGGGCCTCCGCCAACAACAACAAATGTTAAAAGCCGTTTAAGCTCTTTCTGATTTTCCTCGGAAAGCGCACCTGACCCCGTAAGTCCTTTGGATTCGACAAGCGCTTCGGCTTTTTCAAACGCAACCAAAATTTTTTGGCGCATGCGGAGTGCATCTGCAAGATTTTTTAACCCCGGTGCATTTTTTTCCCACTCGTCATGGCCAAAATACGAATGCCGCGCTCCGGCTGCTATTACCAAACGGTCGTACGGGAACTCATCTCCCGAGACAAGACGTATTTTCTTTTCCTTTGCAAGCACGTATTCGACGCGGTTCATTAGCACGCGCACATTTTTTTGCGAACGAAAAATTGCGCGTAATGGCATTGCTATATTTCCCGGAGAAAGTGACGCAGTTGCAACTTGGTAAAGAAGCGGTTGAAAAAGATGGTGGTTCGCTTTATCGATGAGGGTGATATCTACTGGAGCGTGTTTTAACGCCCGTGCAAGGGTGAGCCCACCGAAGCCTCCCCCTATAATAATCAGGTGTGGTCTTTTTTTTTCGTCCATCAAAAATATCCAGGTAAAAGGGTGTTATATTTTACACACAATTGTGCGTCACGCTTTTCTTTTGCGGTCATAATGCCAAATTTTACAGAACCTTGCAGGTTATTAAGCTTTCCCTTTTTACGGGCTAAATGGGGTACAGCGTGGAGGAGTACCTTTTGCGCGTTTGCAGAATTTTTTTGGACAACCTGCATTACATCTTCAACGGTGACTACTTCGTCGTGGTCACGCCAGGCATCGTAGTCGGTTGCCATGCAAACCATCTGGTACGGTAATTCAAGCTCACGCGCAAGCTTAGCTTCTGGAAGTGCGCTCATGTTGATGATCCCCCCTCCCCATGATTTATAAAGTTTTGATTCAGCGCGAGTGGAAAATTGTGGCCCTTCCATACAGATAAGAGTTTCATTTGTGTGGACAGGTAAATTTAATTCGCCGAGCGCCTTTTTAAGAATTTCCCGTAGAGTTATATCCATTGGATCGCCAAAGGAAACATGGACAACAATTCCTTCGTCAAAATATGTATCGCGCCGGTGCCGTGTCCGGTCTATAATTTGGTCAGGAAGTACAAAATGCCCAGGAACGATTTCTTCTTTAAGAGAGCCAACCGCAGAAAAAGCCACAACCGCTTCTGCGCCTAAGAGCTTTAGTGCAGCTAAATTAGCGTGTGCAGGAACTTTAGTTGGAGGAATAAAATGTCCCTTACCATGGCGTGGTAAAAAGGCCATCTTTAGGTTTATATCTTTGTCTACATATTCGGCAACCGTAATTTCGTCAGAAGGTTTTCCCCACGGTGTATCCATGCGTACCTTATCAAGGATTTTCATCCCTTCGATGCCATAAACGCCCGTGCCGCCAATAATCCCAATATCTACTTTGTGCTGCATATAGTAAATTCTACTCCATAAGTTGCCGCGCCACTTGCGTTAAAAGCCGCACGCCATAACCGCTTCCCGACGGCGTATATACGTTGAACGCTTTTTTAACCATCCCCACACCCGCTATATCGAGGTGCGCCCACGGCTGTCCTTCTTCGATAAAAGATTCCAAGAAAGCCGCCGCAGTCGACGCTCCGCCATACCTACCGCCAACGTTGTTGATATCGGCAATGGTCGATTTGAGCATTTTACGGTACCTTTTGCCAACAGGAAGAGACCACACAGGCTCGTGCGATACCTCTGCCGCTTTTTCAATTGTGGTGCGCGCAAAAGGAGAATTTGAAAAAAGCCCCGCGTAAAAATCACCCAAAGCTATAACGCATGCACCAGTTAAAGTCGCCATGTTGATGAGTAAATCTGTTTTGTAATGTTTTTGTACATACGTTAAAGCATCTCCCAAGATGAGCCTTCCTTCGGCATCTGTATTTTGCACCTCAACAGTTTGTCCATTTAGCGCTGTGTATACATCTCCAGGCTTAAATGCGCTCCCCGAAGGCATGTTTTCGACCATCGCAATTACACACACCGCGTTAATTTCAAGTTTTTGTTCGGCAATTGCCGCAATAGCATGCAACGCCATCGCGCTTCCCGACATATCGTACTTCATCTCGTGCATATCCGCGCCGGGTTTAAGCGAAATTCCACCTGAATCGAAAGTAACGCCTTTGCCGACAAGCCCTAAAGTCCTTTTAGCTTTCGCATGCTTATACTCAAGGACAATAAGGCGCGGCTCGCGTGTAGAACCTACAGTAACAGCGAGAATTCCTCCCGCCCCCATTTTTTCAAGTTCGTTAAGACCAAAAGATTTTTTCTTAATAGAAAACATTTTCGCGATATCGTCTGCACGCGCATCCATTGTCTGCGGAGTTAAAAAATTTCCGGGTAGCGCCTGTGTTTGCCGCATTGCGTTAATGTGCCGTGCCTCGATTAGGGCTTCGTTTAAAATTTCTTCGGCAGCAGACAAAAACACAGTGGGAATAACAATACGTGTATCTTTAACGAGAATTTTTTGTTTGTTTTTTTCACCTTTGAGTAAATCGGTAGGATATTCAGCGTTACTTTGCGACACAACTATAACTTTTATTGCCGTTTTTAATCCTACTTTTTCAAAATTTTCTCGGCTTAAGATAATATCGTAACGTTCAAGTTTTGTAGCGGCAGTTAAAAGCGCTTGCAAAAGAGTATCGGCAAAACTATCAGCATCGATATCTTTCTCTTCGCCCAACCCCACTACGATTCCTTCTTGTGTATGGACAGTTTCGCCCATTTTACCTTTAAAGAAAGAGGGAATATTTTTTAAGTTTATTATTTCGCTTTGCGAAACAAAGCGGACGGAATGCCTTTTACTATCGTGCTCTAGAGTAACTTGGCAACGTATTTTTTGCGGGTACGCAAGGTAAGGTATTTTTGTGGAAATAGTTTTTTTCTGTATTGATTTTTTTGGTTGAGGCATAGTGTTACCCCTTGTCTTAAATTCAATTGCGCCGAAAAGGAAAAAGATAGGCGGCGTATATAAAACACCGTAAATGTTCTTATGCGCCTTTTACGAGCGCGTTCTGGCTTTACTTTAATTGAGCTTTTGGTTGTGCTTACCATTGGCGGAGCTCTCCTTGTCCTTGCGTATAATCTACTTTCGAGCTTTATGCAAGAGCGCCTTTCGGGAAGCCAAGACATTGCATTTGAAGGGTATTTTCAAGATGCCCGCAGGCAAGCCCTTATAAGCGCAAAAACGCTTACACTCGAAATAAACCTCGATAAAAAAACATTTGGCCTCAGGGAGTACGATCCCAAGCTCGAACTTGCTCCCGATGCCGCGCTTAAGCAACTTGCAGAAATTAAAAGATACCGTTTTGAACGCGAAAAAGACCGTGAAGAGCTTAAAAATCCAGAAGAAAAGCCTGAACCTAAATGGCTTATAAAGGAACAAAAAATTCCTACTGTGCTTAAAAAAATTTTGTCAAGCTCAGGGCTTGAATTGGCAGGCCCTCTTATCTGGGTGCATTTCTACCCCACGGGAAATGCCGACCCCGTTATTTTACAATTTGGCGAAACAAATCCAAATTATGTGTACATCCCCCGTTATAACGTGCAGCCCGTCCATTTTTCTCAAATCTACTCTTTCACGAGACAGCAAGAGGCGCCACATTGAAATTTTTACGTTCTATCCAATTTTATTGGCGCAGAAAAAAAAGGCGTGGCTTTACCCTTATTGAGGTTCTGATGGCGCTTACCCTTACCGCAGCACTTTCGGGACTTGTTTTAGGAAGCGTCGTAAACGCCATGGCAATGCGGCAAAAAGCGTTGAGCCTTAGCAAAGCCATCACCCTTGCGAAACAAAAAATGAACGAAATAAAAGCACTCAACAAAACCGATAGTGGGCAAGGAGACTTTCCCAATGTTCCCGGGTACAAATTTGAATACCTAATTAAAGACGAAGAACTTGATTTACAAAAAATGGCAGACGAACTTGGTATGGGAGAATCGGTTAAAGACAGCCCCGCGGCAAAATACTTTAAAGAACGTAATGCCTCTGCTAAAAGCACTACAGGGCTTACGTTCAAACTTTTACACTTCCATGTCAAAGTTTCGTGGAATGAAAAAGATTCATACGCACTCGATTATTATCGAGGTCTTGGAATATGAACCGGCGCGGATTTACTCTTATTGAGCTCCTAATTGTTATTGGCCTTACGGGATTTATTTTTACCACCCTTATGGCTGTTTATATGCAGGTAAAAAAATTAACGTACGACCAAACGCGTGTCTCAAGCCAATCGGCTGCAGTAATGGATTTTGCAGTAGCGATTAGTTACGATTTAGGAAATTTGATTTTTGAAAAATACAATACGCGCCAAGTTTTCTCTGTACAAAAAGAGACGCACGGCGGCAAAAGGTTTGATGCATTTGCCTTCCCTTCTGCATCGCTTAATGGCAACCCCTCGGTTTTGCAAGCACGTAGTTTTATGGTGTCGTATTTTGTAGAACCCGATGCGAATGGACAGGACTATACACTTTACCGCACAGAGGATATGTTTATAGACGCACGCAATCCATACCGTGGCGTCGCCGTCCCTTTAGTTAAATACGTAACTGAGTTTCGCGTCGAAGGTTCAATGAGTGGAATGGACTACGAAGAGTCATGGGATTTTAAATTACGTAGAGAAATGCCACGTTATGTCCGCGTCACAATTCGCTATAAGGCAAGCGAAAATACAACCGATGAGAACGAATACATTCTTGAAGTACGCCCTCCAATCCTTTGGAACTAAACAAATTAAATTTTCCAAAATTTATCTAACAGAAAATCGCTAAATTTAAGCCCTTTGTGCGTAAGCATAAAAAGCTTGTCGGATTTATTTAGGTAGCCACTTTTTTCAGCTTCGTTTAGAATATTGCGTACGGCTTTTCTATCTTTTTCTTCACTAAAAAGATTTTCTACATCTTTAATTCTCTGTGCTTTTTTTAATCGCAAAAGGTTAATAAGCTGGTCGCGTTTTTGCGCGTCTTTATCTTCAAGAGAAGAAAAACCAAGCATATATTTTTCCAGCGAACGTGGATGGTAAAAACGACGGGCTCCCGTAAAGCTATGCGCAGAAACTCCTAACCCCAAGTATGGCCTTCCTGTCCAATAGAGTTTATTGTGGATTGATCCAAAACCATTTTTAGAAAAATTAGAAATTTCGTAGCGATTAAACCCACGTGCTTCAAGATATTCAATCGCAGAATCCATTTGCTTTTCTTGCTCTTCGTCACGGGGATGTGGTAAAATCCCCATACGAATTTTTTCTTTAAGGCGCGTTCCGTTTTCTACCATCAATTGGTAGACCGAAACATGCGTAACCCCTTCTTGGATGGCAAACTCCAAATCGTGGAGCGTGCTTTCTACACTCTGCCCTGGAACTCCTGTGATAAAATCTGCACTATAATTTTTAAATCCTGCATTTTTAATCCACGACAAAACATGCCTGTACGATGCCGCGTCGTAAAGCCTTCCCAAATATTTGAGTGTGGCCTCTTCCAGGCTTTGCAAGCCCACGCTCACGCGGTTTATCCCTATGCCTTTCCAGTTTTTTAACAATGTTTCGGAAACAGATTCGGGGTTTGCTTCGGCAGTAATTTCAACAGCTAAAGTATGTTTTGGAAAAATTAATAAAATTTCTTCAATTATTTTTTCTAAAACGAAAAAAGGCGCCTTTGAAGGAGTTCCTCCACCAAAAAAAATCGACGAAAGAACAGGATGCGGAGTGTCTTCTATGAGTTTTTGGTACGAAGCGCCTAAATCTTGAAGGAGTATTTCAGTATATTTTTTCCAAAACTCAGGATCAATATGGCGTTTTGCAATCGAATAAAAATCGCAATACGCACATTTTACATCACAAAACGGTAAATGGACATAAACTCCCGCAAGAGATGGGTAAACAAGCTGGTTCAATAGTGGACAAAACTTTCGATATTTTTAAAACCCGCTTGTATAAGTTTTTGCCGTCCTTGCAAAAAATCAAGCTCGATGGCAAAAAGAATTTTTTTCACATCTGCACCCGCGTCGCGCAAAAGGCATGCCGCTGCGGTTGCTGTTCCGCCGGTTGCAAGTAAATCGTCGATAATAGCGACGCTATCGCCTTGCGCCACCGCATCTTCGTGGATTTCAATCGCGTCTGTTCCGTATTCGAGTTGGTATGTCGCTTTAAGGGTTTTCCAAGGAAGCTTTCCAGGTTTTCTTAAAAGGACAAGCCCTACCCCAAGCGCTGTCGCCAAAGCGCTTGCAAAAACAAATCCACGCGATTCGATACCTGCAACGTAGCGTAAGTTTTCAGCGCGTAAAATATTTGCCATTGCATCGATTGTCTCTTTAAAAACCTGTGCGTCTTGCAAAATTGGGGTTATATCTTTAAAAATAATCCCTGGTTTGGGGAAGTCGGGTACATCGCGCACAAGCGCATCGATTTTTTTTGCAATAGTCGTCATATTTTCCTTAAGCACGGTCTTGTAATTTCAAACTGCCGGGTATAAGATAATTTTGTACATAGTCTGTAACTCCTTCTTCAAGAGAAGTTTTTGGAAAATCTATACCGCTTGTGCTCAACTTTTCCATATTTGCTTGCGTAAAGTATTGGTAGCTACCTTTAAGGCTTTCTGGCATATCGATATATTCAATTTTTCTCTCGCGTCCCATTGCGCTAAAAACAGCGGAAGCTAAATCGTTCCAACTACGCGCCTCTCCTGAACCTAAATTGAAAATTCCTGTTACTTGTTTTTTTTCTATAAGAGCAACAATCGCCTTTACGCAGTCTTTAATGTAGACAAAATCGCGCTTCTGTTCGCCATCTGTAAAATCACTCCGGTACGATTTAAAAAGTTTAAGAGAGCCTTTTTCGTTAATCTGGTGGAATGCCTTGTAGATAACGCTCGACATATCTTGCTTATGGTATTCGTTAGGCCCGTACACATTAAAAAATTTTAATCCGACAAAATGCTTTTGCCAACCATTGCGGATTGCTACTTCGTCAAAAATTTGTTTTGAATATCCATAACGGTTGATGGGCTTCAACTTAAGGCTTGTCACATCATCGTCGTTAAAACCCGATTCAAGACCTCCGTACGTTGCTGCAGAAGAGGCGTAAATAAACCGGATATTATTTTCCAGTGCATACTCAGCTAAGTGCCGTGTATATGCATAGTTATTCGCCATAAGGTAATCACCATCGGTTTCGGTTGTCGACGAACAGGCGCCCATGTGTACAATAGTTTTTATTCCTTTGAGCTCTGGAGTTTCAATAGCAGATAAAAAGTGGGATTTATGGAGGTAGTGCCGGTACTTGAGTGAAACTAAATTTTTCCACTTTTCAGAAGTTGATAAATTATCGACGATAACAATACCTGTTTCGCCTACTCTATTAAGCGCATGCACAACCGCGCTTCCAATAAAACCTGCTCCTCCGGTTACAACAACCATGGGGACTTATCGAAGCTCTGCACAGTATGGAAAGCCGAATTCAACTTTGCCAAGAAATACGATTACGGACCGCCTTTACTTGGCTTTTCACTTGGCGCCGGAGTATTCGCAGGTTTTTTTTCACCCAATTCGTACATATATTTTTCACGTAATGCCTTTTTTTCATTATCATCTTTGGCTAATGCTATTTTTAAATGGATTGCATGCAGCCGTGAAAGCCGGTAATACGACAGCGCTTCGGGATAACGCCGTTGCCTTTCGGCGCGTGCTGCCGAATTTAATTGCTGGTAGCCCACAGAAAGCCGGTGTTGGTTTTCTTCTACTATTCCCATAAGACGCACCGTTTCGGCAGTTGCTGCATTTTCTGCCTGCATTTCTATATCCGCCATACGGTCTGCACATTCGTTAAGAAGTGCACCCGTTTTAGTGCGAAAAACTCCGCTTGCTTTCTCTAACGCAGAGTAGATATTTTCACGGTTTGCTCGCAGGGTTTTTTCTGCTGCAACGTAATCCATGCGGTATACCAGTTTTAATCCTTCTTTATACTCATTGCTAATTTTTTCAAATGTGCCTTTATCGAGCGCTTCAGGAAATGTATTCGCAAGATTTTGGAGCACTTGAATATCGCGCATATTCATATCTTTGAGTTTTTGCGCTTTCTCGCGTGCGTACACCAAATCTAAGTATGTCGCTTCTGTTGCACCACCTTTTTCCATTTCTGTTTTTTCGCTTGTCGATTTTTTACTTTCGCTCGTTGGACCATTTTTAGGTTTAGCCCTGTCCTCTGCGTACAGTAGAGCGCTACAAAAAAACAAAAATATGAGTATTTTGTATACACAGAATTTTGGGTTCAGAAAATTTTGCATAGTTGTATCCTTCTTCTTTTTCGTATACAGTCAACCACAAACGAATCTATACGCCAACACAAAAAAACAAATTCTACCTATTGTAGCACAAGCGCAACCGGACGAAACGTATAATTCCCCCTTGGCGGAACGTATTAGAGAGAGCTACCTTTCTGCTAATGAAAGGGCGCTTGAACACTTTTTTAAAAAAAATCTTCCACCGCAATGGAAATCCATAGCAAACAAAACAATCCTTACCCTTAAAAGAAAAGCGCCGGTTTATATACTCCCTAATACGTACACTGTACCGCCCCTTACTACAAATGCAGGGTACTTAGCCTTAGCTAAGAAAAACGGCCGTAAAGATACCTGTGAAATCCAATTTCGTATCGAGCGGCACGACGATGTCGCCCTTATACGCCAAAAAGTACGCCTTTACAAAGAAATCCGGCAGGACATCGAAAAAGCGTACGAGCGCCTACAGTTGAAATTTCTTTGCAGGGGTATATCTGCCGTCGAATGTTCCATAAGTGGCGGTAAAGGAAAAAATGCCGCGCTTGAATACCTACGGACACGAGGGATTCTGGCGCAAAAACTCGAGGTAACTCCCCTCTACCGCGTTGGGACGCTTTACCTCTACCCCTTAAAAAACCAGTGCGTAACTCCCGAACACGATTGGTACGTGACCAACACAAAACTATCGGAGAGTGACACTTTGCTTCCTTTTGAAGCACGTGAAGAAATACAAATTATACTCAAAAATATGGAAAATATAAAATTTTGGGAGTAGTCTTCTACTGGTGTATTGCCCAACCGCCACTATTTTCTGCCGCATCTTTAATAATTTCTGAGAGCGTGGGATGCGCATGGCAGGTACGTGCAATATCTTCTGCAGACGCGCCAAACTCCATCGCAAGAGTAAGTTCGGCAATAAGCTCTGAAGCGCGTGCGCCGACAATTGTCGCCCCCAAAAGGCGGTCTGTTTTTTTATCCGAAAGGAGTTTAAGTTGCCCATCGTTTTCTTGCATTGCCTTTGCACGCCCATTCGATTTAAAAAAGGAACGCCCAACACTATACTCAATTCCCTTTTCTTTAAGTTCTTCTTCACCCATACCAACCCACGCCACCTCAGGGTGCGTATAAACAATTGAGGGGATTGTACTATAATTGACATGGCCTGCTTGGCCCACCATTATTTCAACACATGCAACAGCTTCTTCCATCGCCTTGTGTGCGAGCATTGGACCTTCGATAACATCGCCGAGGGCAAAGATGTTAGGAATATTTGTCTTATAGCTATGGAAATCCACAGCTATACGTCCCCTTTCGGTAAGCTTTACCCCCGCTTTTTCAAGCCCCAAGCCTTCAAGGTACGGCTTACGACCCACAGCGCAAAGGACAACATCGCCTTCCAATGCCTTTACTGTTCCATTTGCATCTTTAACAGTAACTACAGCTTTTTTACCTTTAACTTCGGCCTTTTCTACCTTGTGCTCAAAAAAGAATTGCATACCTTGCTGTTCGTAAAGGCGCTGCGCAAGGTTTGCCATTTGCCTATCGGCATTTCCAAAAAGGCGTGGCAAAAATTCTACAACGCTTACTTTCGCACCCAAACGCCGCCAAACAGAACCCAACTCAAGCCCAATGACCCCAGCGCCAATGACAATGAGGTGCTCGGGAACTTTTGCCAAAGAAAGCGCATGGTCGCTTGTAACAATAACTTTACCATCAATTGGAACCGTAGGTAGCTCTACGGGGATTGATCCCGTCGCCAAAATAATCCGCTTTGCTTTAAGTGTCTGCTTTTGTGCGTCTTTAGCCTTATTATCCACAGGAACAACTTCAATTTCTGTAGTGCTGATTAACGATGCAATTCCCCAAATACGCTCAATTTTATTCTTTTTCATGAGGAAATCTACGCCAGCGGTAACTTCTGCAACAACTTTGTCTTTACGTTTAACCATCTGCGCAGCATCGATTTTTATATCCTTGGCTGAGATACCATGTTCTGCAAAATTTTTGAGCGCATTTTCATAGTGCTCGCTTGAATCCAAAAGTGCCTTTGACGGTATACATCCGACATTAAGGCATGTACCGCCGAGAGTTGCACGTTTTTCTACAAGAGCGACGCTCATTTTTAGTTGCGCCGCACGGATAGCTGCAACATACCCTGCGGGACCACCGCCAACAACCACTAAATCAAATTCTTTCATAAGCTACCTTCACCGATTTGAACGATACGAGGACAATCAAGTTGCTCTATACCTCACTTCCGGTATTCTTTTTCAAAAAGTTCTTTTTCAACCGCTGCACACAAAATATGCCCAATAAGAATGTGGCTCTCTTGGATACGGGGAGTTTCGTCTGAAGGTACGCCAATCCAATAGTCTACCATGTCCTTCATTTTACCGCCCGATTTTCCTGTAAGCCCAATTGTGCGGATTCCCATTTTTTTAGCGACCTCGAGCGACTTTAAAATATTTTTTGAATTGCCGGATGTAGAAATGGCGATATAGAAATCGCCTTTTTGCCCGTTTGCCTCAAGCTGGCGTGAAAAAAGGTATTCGTATCCGTAATCGTTTCCGATTGCAGTTAAAGCAGAAGTATCTGTTGTGAGTGCAATCGATGGAAGCGCCGGGCGATCAAAATAAAAGCGGCTTACAAACTCGGCAGCGATGTGCTGGGCATCTGCCGCACTACCACCGTTTCCCGCGGTAATTGTTTTTTTACCAGAACGGTACGCAGCGATAATATCTTTAGCGGCTTGCGCTATAAGCCCAAGCAGTTTTTCATCTGCAAGAAGGCTTGTTTTTGTATCAATCGACGCCTTTATTTGTGATTGGATGTACTCTTTCATAGGTTAAAATAAAGATTTGCCGTGGCGCGTCGTGTATAAATCGTATTGCTTAAAAGCTATGCACATAGGGTTTGATGCCAAACGCGCATTTTTAAATACAAGTGGTCTGGGAAATTACTCACGCACGTTAATCGAGCTTGTGGTAAACGCTGAGAAAAAAAGCCAATTTACGCTATTTACTCCAAAACTAAAAGAAGAAAACTTTTATAATTCTATAAATAATCTGCCAAACTGCACTATCGAAACACCAACACGGTTCATCGATAAGTCGTTACGTTCACACTGGCGATCGTTTGGTATAACGAAATTATTAAACTTAAAAAAAATAGACCTTTACCACGGGTTAAGCAACGAACTCCCTTTTAATATAAAAAACTTTAAAGGAAAAAAGATTGTAACAATACACGATCTTATTTTCTTGCGTTATCCAAAACTCTATCCTTTTATAGATAGAAAAATTTATAATAAGAAATTTTACCATGCGTGCAAATCTGCAGATACAATTATTGCAATTAGCCAAGAAACAAAGAATGACATCATCAACTTTTATTCAATCCCTCAAGCTAAAATAAAAGTCGTTTACCAAAGCTGTAACGCCAAATTTTATGAAAATATTTCTCGTGCCGATCTCGATAAAATGCTTTCCTTATACAAGCTTCCCCACGAGTATTTACTCTACGTCGGCACAATTGAAGAAAGAAAAAATTTGTTGCTCATTATTAAAGCGCTCAGCCAAGTTAAAGATATTCCCCTTGTTGTCGTTGGTAGAAAAAGAAAATACTTCCAAAAAGTAAAAGAGCAAATCCTAAAACTTGGATTACAAAGCCGCGTTATTTTTTTAGAAAACGTCGCGAACCATGACCTGCCAGCAATTTACCGGCAAGCCAAAATATTTATCTATCCCTCTTTTTTTGAAGGTTTTGGAATTCCTATTGTGGAAGCGTTGGCAAGCCGCATTCCTGTAATCACTACCAAAGGAAGCTGTTTTCTTGAAACAGCTGGACCTAATTCTATCTACATCAACCCCAATAACGAATACGAGCTTGCAGAAAATATAAATTTTCTACTCAAGAGCAAACAACAGAGAAAAGAACAAACCGAAAAAGGATTTATTTACGCACAAAAATTCCATCCTAAAACATACTTAAACGAAATCTTAAAAATTTATAACGTGTAAATGCTTGAGTGGTGGTACCTTCGAGCCTGTGCGCCAACTCGTGTAGTGTTTATGAAGAGGCAGTTTTTTTGAGAATTTTTGTACGCGGTTCGCTTAAAAATGCGAAATTTTGCACAAATTTGGGCGTCTTTGCCCCTCGCAGAGCAAATCGGGAACGATTTGCGGGGGAATTTGTGCAAAATAGCGTACAAAAACTCTCAAAAAAATTGCTCCAGCGAGTTGGCGCACAGGCTCCTTCCCCTACGCGGCAATCGAGGGAAGTTCTTCGATTTGCGAAGGTGGTAGGCCATCTACGCTGATTAACTCCGTAATTTGTTGGTATTTTAGTGTACAAAAATTATTTGTTTCCGTTCTACATTCGTAACTAAGAAAAAAGTCAGGATAT
>JABARV010000026.1 GCA_019186965.1 Turneriella sp. | reverse complement strand
TATCAGACAGCATGATAGCACTTATGCCTATATATGTCAAAAAGCTTATAAAAGAAATAAGCAATGTTAAAAATTTTGGTCAAAAACAAGTATCTGTTGTAAAGGCTGAGTTTTTCAACAGACTCTAGCCTTATCCCCTTTGCTGGTCTTTACTTTTGGCGTCCATTTTGAATCATGAAGTATGACTGCTCCGCTGCCCTTACCATTTTGCGCCTTACTATAATCATTTGCTATAGCCCTTGAACCTATTTTTTTCGGGTTCGTATTTGCGTTTTCAACAACCAGAAAAAGATTTGGCGACGCCTCAAGTTGGGAGACCATCGCTTGCCCAGTGGGTGTTTCTCGGAGAGCATCTAATTGAGCATTTACTCGATTAACAAACTGCGTTGAGCCCGCCACTTTTAATATCCGACCATCTGGATCAAAATAACGCAACGGGTTTAAACCGGCATAGACGAACACGTTCAGATTCTGTGAATTGTAAACGCCTCCTAAGCTTGGCAGTTCTTCGGGTTCGAATGGCTGCTCTTTGTCAGTCAATCTTTTCGCCGTCGGTAAATACTCCCCCAACGCCGGATCCGTACTAACCCAAACACTCACCCTCGGGTCATAATACCTTGCGCCAAAATAGTAGTACCCCGTTTCGGGGTCTAATTCTTTTGCGGAGAATTGATAATCAATCGGCATCGAAGGGTGTTCCTCTACCCACGTTTCTCCGTACGGAAAGTACGCCAGATATTCTTCCAAATCGCCGCGGCTGTTTGTAAGGTAGCTCGTGCTCTGCAGATGGTCTGTGTGGTAGAACCACTGCAAAGGCTCGCGGTGGTTATCTGCCTCTGCGCGTTTGGTGACGAGCCGTTGCGTGCCGACAAAAACGTGCTTGAAGCTCGAACCTGCGCGTTGTGTAAAATTTTGGTTGATGCTAAACTGCACCGCGTTGCCATCTTTGATAACGCGCTCGCCCACCGCGTTGTACGTATAATTTAAATTTTGGAATTCGTACTCGCTCGGCTGCGGCAGCTGTTCGCCGTTTAAAGTATACGCCTCTGTTTCCCAAGAATTGTCGTAGCGCGGCACGAAATGGAAAAGTTTTATACCTCGAGAGTAAATTATTTTTTTATCGATTCTTCTAAAATTCGAATCTCCTCTAATAGCCGAGGGACAATTTCTGATTCTGCAATTTTACCTTTGCTTTCGCCTTTTACATATAAGACAGCCGAACCTGAACCTGAGGAAATACCAATGTCTGCCCCTTTAGATTCTCCAGGGCCATTGACAAGGCAACCCATTACGGCAACTTTAAGCGGAGTCTTTATGTGTGCAACAGCTTCTTCAACTTCTTTTGCGATACGGAAAAGATCAACCTCTAAGCGTCCGCACGTAGGGCACGATACTAAAGTGACACCGAAACTAACAAGGCCCAATGAGCGTAAAATTTCTCTACCGACTTTAATTTCTTCCGCGCCGTCGGTCGTAAGGCTTACACGGATAGTGTCGCCGATTCCTTCGGCAAGAAGACCACCGATGCCTATAGAAGATTTAATTGTTCCCTGCCAACTTGTACCTGCTTCGGTAACTCCCAAGTGGAGTGGGTAATCGCATAGTTTCGCAAGTTTACGGTATGCTTCCATCATCATATATACGTCGCTCGATTTAAGGGAGATAATAATATTGTCAAAATTGTGTTCGCTACAAATTTCTAAATGGCGCAACGCCGATTCAACCATGCCATCCGAGGTGGGATAACCTACTTTTTTTAAAATATCTTTTTCGAGAGAACCGGCATTTACTCCAATGCGAATGGGAACCCCGTTTGCTTTACACGCCTCCAAAACTTCGGCAACCTTTTCTTTGCTTCCGATATTACCTGGATTGATGCGAATTTTATCAACACCACTTTTAATTGCGATGAGCGCGAGTTTGTGGCGAAAATGGATGTCGGCGACCAAAGGAATATGTATGTGTTCTTTAATTTTTTTGAGGGCTTCTGCAGCTTCTTCGTTGTTGGCGGTGCAGCGGACTATTTGGCAGCCTGCTTCTTCGTAACGTAAAATTTGCTCCACCGTTTTTTTCCAATCCGCTGTTTTTGTTTTTGTCATCGACTGTACAGGAATGGGGTGCCCAGAGCCAACAGGAACATTACCGACCATTACCGTGCGCGTTTTTCTACGGACTATAGCGTCGTGTTCTTCGTTTTTATCTTTGTCTGCGCTCATGCGTCCACGTGAAGCTGTGCAACACGCCGAAAAGGAATTTAAAAACCATAAACTGGGAAAGAGAAGGATGATGCTGACCCCCTCCGGCCACGGCAGCGGGGCGCGAATATCAGGTTCGCCGGTCGTGGAGGGTTAGAAGCGATTAAGGATTGGGTGGCAGAAAACTTCTGAGAAGAATGTTAAAGATAAAAAAATTCTGCGTAAGCGGATTGTCGATTATGCTGCCGATCATGGCATCAAGCCAACGGCGGCAAAGTTTGCCATTTCAAAGAACACTGTACGCCTCTGGTTGCGCCGCTACAAAAGCGGCATTATTACGAGTTGATGAGCTTTAAAGCAATACGAAAAATATTTTGTGAAGAAAAGTTAATCCGGCGAAAACGTAAGAAACCGAAGACGAAACAGAGCCTGCGCGAAGTGAAAAAAGCCTACGCTGGATTTCAACTGTCAGTCCTCAGAGCCGACCCATCGGCCGTAAGGGGTCATGATCTTGTTCCCTATCCCTTTTTGGTATAGCCGAGAACGGTTTTACTCCGATTGTGATTGACTTAAATCTGAACACCCTGCGCCTCTACTCGCACTACGCTCGGCTCAACACCCTGCCAATGGCTGTTTTCCAACAGCCTGTTAGCACCAAGAACTAAAAAATATAACCTAAATCGATACCCACGCTGAGCTGCCCGCGTTCATCCCCGTCTTTAAAGGGCAGTGCGCTTCCTCCGGTTTGGCCATACCCTGTATCACCGGCTTTGAGTGCATTGAGAGCGACACCGTCAAAGTAATCGTAACGCGCCATCAATCGAAGAAAAGTGTTTTTCTGTACTTGCCAACGCGGCCCAACCATCACCGCAAAAAAGTTACCAATATAGTTGCCGCGATAAGGATTACTACCTGTCCCCATGCCTGCGGCTCGTGTCGATGCTGCCGCCATTGTAGGTAGTGCGCTGCCCACACGCACACCATTTTGATCGCGAAACCACTCTAGGTTAAAACCAAGTTTTAGCGTATCGGCTAGAGTGTAATGGATATATGTGTTGATGCCATACCACATTGCGGCAATTTCTTTATCGAGTTGCTTTGCATTCGTGAGTGCGGCCTCAATATCTGCGGTCTTTTGAATGCCAAAATCTGATTGGATTATCCACTGCAATTTTGTCGTTAAATCGCGTTTATATACCAATGTCTGAAAATAACGCCAACTATAAAGGCTGTCGAAACGGTTATACGCACCACTTGCAAAAGCGCCGGACACCAGCGCTGGGTCGGTGCTATTCAAGGCCGATTTATAGTTGTACTCTTTGCTGATATGTACCACCCAGTCGAGTGTCGATTTATCGTCAAAGGTGTAGCTTGCTGTACCCAAAAATCCAGGAAGTTTGGCTCCGGTCCCCGAACCGTCGAAGTTATCGCCACCGCGCGTTATGCCACCCATTACATTAAGTTTATCGTTCACTGTGAAGTAAACCCACGCACCCCAGTGTGTAAACGGCTCGCCGTACTGATAGGTATAAGGAATAATCGCGAAAAAATTTTGCGTGGTATCAACTGTGTAGAATCCCACAGGCGAAACAATATGCCCGATGCGCAACTTGAAATTTTTGTATGCAACATCGAAGTACGCCTGAGGGATTGCTAATCCGTATTGGCTACTGACTGTGTTGCAATTGGAATTATCTTTTGCCGTACCCGATGCCACAGCCGCCGTGCAGTTACTGTTTGAGCCTGTATTCGTTTTGAAGATTTTATCTTCTAATCCACTACTTGTTATCCAACGGTAACTTGAACCGAACATGAGGTCTATACGGCCGCCCCAATCGACTTCTTTTTTTGAAGTATCCGTTGGAATCTCAAAGTAGCTCCACGCTTGGTTGAGTTGGTATTCATTGGCCCTATCTGTCCACGTCATTGTACCGTTATATCCATCGTTAGGATGGACTGCATTAAAAGTATAGCTTTGCACAAGGTTGCCGCCAAACTTGTATCGCGCTTCTTTTTCAGATGCAGTGTCGCTAGTCCCATAGAGATAGCCCGAGCCAAAAAATAGGGCAAGAGCAATCGTTAATTTTGTTTTCATTTTTTCTCCTTGTGTTTTGCCGTAAGAGTTTAATCTCTCTAAGCAAAATCACGACGAGAATATAAATATGCTATGAAATTTCTACGGCTAATAAAACGTTAAAATTTCTCTAAACGCATTAATAAAATATTAAAATTTGCTTTCGCTCTGTTTTTTGGGACAGCCAACGCTGCCAAAGCTGTAATTTTAACACAATTTTAACACAATTTTAACGCGTTTTACTCACTTCTTTACAACATTTATGCGTGCGATACCATAGAGCCATGCGATATTCAGCTATATGGAAAATGAAGTAATCGTCGCTGCTATCGCAGGTGTGTTTTTACTTGTGTATTTAACATACACTGTGGTGCGGCCAGAAAAGTTTTAAGGAAAAGGAAGTAGAATATGAATAGTTATGATTATCTGCAGGTGGCACTCTATATTGCCGCCTTGATTATACCTGCCCCGTTTTTGGGCAGATATATGGCGCGCGTTTTCTCCGGCGAACGGACGTGGCTACACCCCGTTCTTGCACCCGTTGAAAACATTACGTACCGCCTGTCGGGTGTAAAAGCCGATCGAGAAATGAACTGGAAAGAATATGCGTTTGCGTTAATGGTCTTCAACCTCATGGGGCTCATCGTCGTTACCGCGCTACAGTTATGGCAGTCGCATTTGCCGCTCAATACGCAAAAGCTGCCGGATGTACCGTTGTTACTTGCACTCAACACTGCCGTAAGTTTTATCACCAACACAAACTGGCAGGCGTATTCTGGCGAGAGCACTTTAAGTTATTTCTCTCAAATGTTAGGTTTGGGAGTGCAAAACTTTGTAAGCGCCGCAACGGGATTTGCAGCACTCCTCGCACTGATACGCGGGCTTGTTGGCCGTGGGGCGCAAACGTTGGGTAACTTCTGGATAGACTTAACGCGCGCGACTCTTTACGTGCTCCTACCGCTTTCCATTCTTTTTGCCGTTTTATTCACATCGCAAGGCGTCGTGCAAACATTTAATTCGTATGCCGATGCCACAACGCTTGAAGTCCAAAAAGATGCAGTCCAAACTCAACAGATTCCGCTGGGGCCTGCTGCGTCACAAATTGCGATTAAGCAACTAGGGACAAATGGCGGCGGTTTTTTCGGTGTCAACAGCGCACACCCCTTTGAAAACCCAACGCCGTTTTCTAACTTTTTGGAAATGCTCGCGCTTCTTTTATTGCCGATAGCGTGCGTTGCGATGTTCGGCGAAATGGCGCGTAAAAAAAAGCATGCGTACGCCATTTTGACTGCGATGTTTGTGCTGTTTTTTGTGGGGCTCGCCACAGCGCTTTATTTTGAACACCAACCCAACCCAGTCATGGACGGCCTTAAAAATTTTGAAGGCAAAGAATTACGCTTTGGTATAACCAACAGTGCGCTTTGGGCAACGGCCACAACGGCGGTGTCCAACGGTGCGGTAAATTCAATGCACGACAGTTTGCAACCGATAACCGGAATGATCGCGACTTTCAACATGATGTTGGGTGAAATTATTTTCGGTGGGGTTGGCTCTGGCCTTTATGGAATTCTCGCGCACGTCATTGTCACTGTCTTCTTGGCCGGACTTATGGTGGGGCGCACGCCTGAATACTTGGGTAAGAAAATTGAAGCGCGCGAAGTAAAACTCGCCATGCTTGCGATCATCGTACCTTCGGTATTGATTTTGGTTTTTACAGCAATCGCCGTTGTCACCGAAATGGGATTGTCTTCACTCAACAATAAGGGGCCGCATGGCTTTAGTGAGATTCTGTACGCGTTTGTTTCCGCCTCGGGGAATAACGGCAGTGCATTTGCAGGGCTAAACGGCAACACGAATTTTTACAACGCAGCCATTGCAACGTGTATGTTTGTCGCACGCTTTGCCGTCATCATTCCAATGCTCGCCATCGCCGGCGGTATGGCGGTGAAAAAGATAACCCCGCCTTCAACAGGCACTTTCCGCACCGACACAACGGTGTTCATTGTGCTGCTTGTCGGTGAAATCGTCATCGTTGGCGGATTAACTTTCTTCCCTGCGCTCGTTCTTGGCCCATTGGCAGAGCATTTCTTGCTACCGAGCGCAAAATTATTTTAAGGAGAAAAACATGAATACTAAAATTTTGAAATCTAAGGGCGGCATTTTTACCGCACAAATTATTAAAGCGGCGCTGTGGGAAGCTCTTAAAAAGTTCAACCCTAAAGTGCAGCTTAAAAATCCCGTCATCTTTATGGTGACCATCGGTGCGCTTTTTTGCACCGGTATCGTTGTCCGCGACATGCTCCATGGAAAAGTGTCTGGGTTCACCATACAAATTACGCTTTGGCTCTACTTTACGACGTTCTTTGCAAATTTTGCCGAAGCCATTGCCGAGGGGCGCGGCAAAGCGCGCGCCGATGCGCTGCGGCAAACGAAATCGAATGTTTTTGCACGCGTGCTTCTAAACGGTGTTGAGTCAAAAGTTGCCGCCGGTGAATTAAAAAAAGGGATGATTGTTGTTTGCGAAGCGGGGGATCAAATACCCGGCGACGGCGAAGTCGTCCAAGGGATTGCGTCTGTCGACGAAAGTGCAATCACCGGCGAATCGGCGCCGGTCATCCGTGAATCGGGGGGCGACAGATCCGCCGTCACTGGCGGCACCAAAGTGATTAGCGACCGTATTGAAATTCGGATTACCGCAGAATCTGGGAATTCATTCTTAGATAAAATGATTTCACTCATTGAAGGAGCAGTCCGCGCAAAAACGCCCAATGAAATTGCGCTCACAATTTTATTGTCGATTCTCTCTATTGTATTTCTCATCGCAGTGATGACAATTCATCCGTTTGCGCTTTATAGCGAAGTGCAAAGCGGTGTGGCGTCAACCGGCGCAACGTCGATTCCGGTGTTAATCGCGCTCCTTGTTTGCTTGATACCGACAACCATCGGTGGTCTTTTGTCGGCGATAGGCATTAGCGGTATGGGGCGCCTCATGCGCGCCAACGTGCTCGCGACATCGGGGCGCGCGATCGAAGCGGCGGGCGACATCGACGTGCTCTTGCTCGACAAAACGGGCACCATCACTTTGGGCAACCGCATGGCGTCTGAGTTTATACCGGCATTGGGTGTCGACACTTGGCGTCTGGCCGATGCCGCACAGCTTGCGTCGCTCGCCGATGAAACCCCCGAGGGGCGTTCGGTCGTGGTGCTCGCCAAAGAAAAGTTTAACATCCGTGGGCGCGAGATGTTGGCGCAGCAAGGCCGCTTTGTACCTTTTAGCGCAGTGACGCGTATAAGCGGTATCGACATCCCCATGAACGAAGACCATCCCGAGCGTATCATCCGCAAAGGCGCCGCAGAGGCGATTCAAAATTTTGTCGAGACGAACGGCGGCAAGTACCCCGAGGAAACAAAGCATAGCGTTGAGGAGATTTCACGCAAAGGAGGAACTCCTCTCGTTGTTGCGGAAAATAACAAGGTGCTGGGGGTAATCCACCTTAAAGACACCGTCAAGCGCGGCCTTGTCGAACGCTTCGCCGACTTGCGGCGCATGGGCATCCGCACCATTATGATCACCGGCGACAATGCATTGACCGCTGCGGCCATTGCAGCAGAGGCGGGCGTCGACGACTTCATCGCACAAGCAACTCCCGAAGCAAAGCTAAAGCGTATCCGTGAAGAACAGGCGAAAGGCCATCTCGTGGCGATGATTGGCGACGGCACCAACGACGCTCCCGCGTTAGCGCAAGCCGACGTGGGTGTGGCGATGAATAGCGGTACGCAAGTGGCGCGCGAAGCGGGCAACATGCTCGATTTGGATTCAAACCCAACGAAGCTCATTGAAATTGTAGAGATTGGTAAACAACTTTTAATCACGCGCGGATCGCTCACGACCTTTAGTATCGCAAACGACATTTCCAAATACTTTGCGATATTGCCGGCGCTCTTCGCAGGACTTTTTTGGGGGGCAACGGATGCGCTCAACATCATGGGGCTCAAGTCATCGGAAAGCGCAATTTTAAGCGCGGTCATTTTTAACGCGCTTGTGATTATCGCTTTGGTGCCGTTAGCGCTCAAAGGCGTGGCGTACCGTGCGGTTGGCGCAGAGAAAATTGTCTTTCGCAATCTTTTGATCTATGGCTTGGGCGGCATCTTAACGCCTTTCATCGCCATTAAACTTATCGATACTGCAATCCATGCGATGGGTTGGGTATAAGGAGAATATATGTTACAACAAATTTTGATTTCACTACGTATTTTTTTACTCTTAACCGTTATTTGTGGGGGAATATACCCGCTCTTAGTGACAGCGGTTGCCAATTTGGCTTTCCCTCAAAAAGCGCAAGGGAGTTTGGTTTACGACGCCAACGGTAAACTCATCGGCTCTGAGTTTATCGCACAGAAGTTTTCGTCGGCACACTACTTTTGGCCGCGGCCATCGGCGGGCGATTACGCAACCGTTTCTTCTGCTGCGTCGAACAAAGGGCCCACAAGTGCAGATCTTAAAAAAAGCGTCGATGAACGCAAAGCACTCTACGAGAAAACAGGTGTCAGTCAAAAGATACCCGCCGAGATGCTTTTTGCGTCGGCGTCGGGGCTCGATCCCCATATTAGCCCCGAGGGGGCACGCATCCAAGTGGAGCGTATTGCAAAAGCGCGTAAGTACACAAAAACAAAAATAGCAGAGCTTTACGCTTTGATCGATAAAACGACCGAGGCAAGACAGTTTGGTTTTTTGGGTGAAGAACGCGTGAACGTGCTTAAAATCAATGTAGCGTTGGATAAACTTTGATGCAAGAAAAAATCGACATTGACGCGGATAGACCAGATGCGGATCTTTTGCTTTCGGTTTTGAAAAAGACCGAAAGCACACAACGCGGCAAGCTGCGGATTTTTTTTGGCATGGCAGCCGGTGTCGGCAAAACGTATGCAATGCTCACCGCAGCACACCGCTTAAAAGAAGAAGGCGTCGATGTTATCGTTGGTTTTGTTGAAACGCACGGTAGAGTTGAAACGGAGGCGCTCGTCAAAGGTCTTGAAGTTCTACCGCGTACGCGCATTCCATACGAAAATGTAGTTCTCGAAGAATTCGATCTGGACGCCGCGCTCAAGCGTAAGCCGCACACAATCATCGTCGATGAATTGCCGCACACCAACGCACGCACATCGAGGCACCCCAAGCGCTACCAAGATATTTTAGAGCTCCTCGACGCGGGGATTAACGTCATGACGGCGTTTAATGTGCAGCATTTAGAAAGCGTCGCCGATTCTGTCGAAGCGATTACGAACGTACACGTTCAAGAGCGCGTCCCCGACAGCTTTGTCGACATGGCGTCGGATATAGAGCTTGTCGATTTAGTGCCAGAGCAGCTCATTAAACGGCTCGAAGAAGGTAAAGTCTACGCACCCGAAAAAGCGGCGCAAGCGGCGAACAATTTTTTCCGCAAAGGAAATTTGACGGCGCTGCGCGAAATGGCGTTGCACTTTACCGCTAAGTTTGTCGACAAAGAACTACAAGATTACCGTACGCTGCGCAACATCCAAACGACATGGCGCACCTCCGAACGTATTTTGGTTGCGGTGAGTCCAAGCCAAACCGGCGAGAATTTAATTCGGCTCACTAGGCAACGTGCCTTTGCCCTCAAAGCGCGTTGGATTGCCGTGTATATCGACGTTGGAAAAAAACTGACGAATGCCGCACAAAAATCTCTCGAACAAAACTTAAATCTGGCGCGTGAGTTGGGTGCAGAGGTTTTGCATATACGAGACACCGACGTTGTGACAGGGCTCATACGCACTGCTCGACAAAAAAACGCCACGCAGATTGTTGTGGGTAAGAACCGTCCCAACTTTTGGCAAAAATGGATGAGACTTTCGCTTCTCGATCGTTTAATTGCAGCAAGCGGGAGTATCGAAATTCATGTCGCGGCGGGTATTTGGCGTGAAGATGGGGGCGACTTTATTTCGACGCTGCGTTTTACCTCGTCGCGCAAACAATACGTTGCGGCAATTGCGGTGACGGCGTTGGCAACTCTTGCCGGTTTTGCGTTGAACCCCGTTATTGGGTATACTGCGATTTCATTTATTTATTTGTCCGTAATGCTTATTTTGGGTTTACTCGTTGGGCAGGGCCCGCTCATTGTCGCCGCAACCATCAGCGCTTTAGCGTGGGATTATTTTTTTATCCCGCCGCATTTCACAATCCACATAGAAAAGCTTGAAGATTTTCTGACCTTTACAATTTATTTCATCATTGCTTTGGTTATGGGGAATTTAATGGCCAGGTTACGTTTGCGCGAACAGGTTCTCATGTCGCGCGAAGAACGCGTCACCGCCGTCTATAATTTTTCGCGAATACTCAGCCGCACAACCAATGTAGATGAAACGGTGCAACGGATTATTGAATTCATCGGTGATTTTTTTCGAGCGCGCGTCTCTATCTATTTGCGCGACAAAAATGGTAAACTTAATTTTTCAGATGGCAACCACCCAAAACCGACGCCCAAAGAAGCGAGCGTTGCTTCTTGGGCTTTTGAACACAGAAAACCAGCCGGTCGATATACCGACACTCTTCCCTTGTCGGCTTCGACGTATTACCCTCTTATTTCAACCGACACAATTGTAGGCGTTTTGGGTGTACGCCGCAGCACACAACAGGGATTGGCGCCCGATCAAGAAGAAATTTTATTTGCGTTTATAAACCATGCGGCGATTACCATCGAACGAGATTTTCTTGCATCGGAAAAACGGCGTGCGCGTATCGCCGAGGAGTCTGAAAAACTGAACGCAGCCATTTTGAATTCGCTTTCGCATGAGTTGCGCACGCCGATCGCAATCATCCGAGGCGCGGTGTCGGCGTTACGGCTTGACTCGGCGGCAACCGATGCGAAGGCCCAGCGCGAATTGCTTGAAGTGGCAGAGGATGCATCGCAACGATTGAATCTCCTCGTGAGTAATCTTCTCGATATGAGCCGCATCGAGGCGGGGAAAATCCGGCTGAATAAAGAGTTGTACGATTTACGCGATCTTTTGCAAGACACTCTTGAAAAAGCAAAGCCTTCGCTGGAATCGTCTCAGGTGGAGCTGCAGTTTGTAGGCAGCGTTTTCACTGTTTCGTGCGATTACACTCTCCTGCAACAAGCGCTACTCAACATTGTTTCCAACGCAGTGTTTCACAATAAAGTGGGAGTAAAAATCAATATCCATTGTAGAACACAAAGTGAAAGTGTACGTATTACAATCGCCGATAATGGCGTGGGTATTCCCAATGGTATGTTCGAAACAATTTTCGATAAATTCACTCGTTCCCCTCAAGCGAAATCTGGCGGCACCGGCTTGGGGCTCACCATCGCGAAATCAATCATCGAGCTACACGGCGGCACGCTCACTGCACAAAACCGCAATGAAGGTGGCGCACTTTTTGATATTTATTTACCCCGCTAAAAGCACGTATGAGTAACATCCGCATCTTAACCATCGACGACGAAAAGCAGATTAGAAAATTTTTGAAAATTGCTTTGAACGCAGAAGGATTTGAGGTTATCGAAGCCGCCACGCTCTCCGAGGGGTTCGATGCCGTCGTTAAACAAAAACCGGAAATCATTCTTCTCGACTTGAACTTGCCCGACGGCTATGGCCTCGATTTGTTGAAACGTATTCGAGAATTTACCGAGGTGCCCGTCATTGTACTTTCGGTCAAAGATAAAGAAGCCGATAAAATCGAACTCCTTGAAGCAGGGGCAGACGATTATATCACCAAGCCTTTTGGCATGGGAGAACTCTTGGCGCGCATCCGTGTTCTTCTAAGGCGTAACACCGCTATCCCAAACCAACCCAATTTTACCGCTGGGGATTTAACAATCGACTATACCAAGCGGGAAGTTTATGTGAAAGCGTTGCGGATACACCTCACCCCCACGGAATATAACCTGCTTTGTCTCTTGGCGAAAAATGTGGGGAAAGTTGTCACAACGCACCAAATTATGCGCGAGATTTGGGGGCCAGGCCTTGCCGCCGAAACGGGGTATTTACGCGTGTACGTGGCGGCGCTCAGAAAAAAAATTAAAGAAGGGTCTAAATTTTCTCCCCTCATCGAAAACGAACCCGGTGTGGGGTACCGGTTGTCCTATACCGAAGGCAATTGAATCACCTTCGTTTCAAGCCGCATTTTTTTACGTGCATCTAAAATACGCCGTGCGCGCGAGTAAGGTTTATTTTCTGTATCGGGCATTTTGTCAAAGTTTGCGACAAGGCAGATCGACTTCTTTTGCAAAAGCGCTTGCTGGATTTTTTTGCATACTCAACTTCAGCGGCAGCGTATGCGCGCGCCGCGTCGCTGAAAAGGGGCAATCCCACTTCGTTTTTTAAGCTTAAGAGTGCATAATTTTCTTCGACCACTTTGAGGTCGAGCAAGTAGAGACGCGGTTGCGCAAGGGCACTTTTTTTGTCGAGTAGTTCGACCGAGCTCACGCCCCGCACGTCGGATGGATTGACGATATACACGCAATTTTCGTCAAGAGGTATTTTATCTTTGGGTATAGTCACAAAAAGTGTGTCGCGCAGACTATTTCCCCCCATCACTTCGAGCCGCTGAAAATAATACAATGGATTTGCTATCGAAAAAAATATAAACCAGAGTATCAAAGAAGAAAGAAGTGTAATATAAAGCACTGCACGCGGTGTGCGTCCCAAGAGTAGCCAGGCTGGAACCGGTTTGGCGGCGCATTCCGCCCCAGTGGCAGCCGGAACATTTCTCGCCTTTGTTAACTACACGGTGGCCGCTTGGAGTTTCATTTGCCGGTTCCGTTTTGCATCAAGCATCTGTCAGGGTCAGTGGTGTTGATACGCTCATCGCCTTTCAAGTTGGGATGCTCTTTCAACGTCCTTTCAATCGCTGCGCTCTCTTGCAGCAATCCCACTTTTTCAGCCTTTTGCACAGTCGATGAAAAAAGAGAGCCAAGTGTTCGACGTTGCGTTTACGAAATTCACAAATTGCTCCGCGAAAAGCACACCCTGTTCTTTCATTGAGGGGTGGCCTGGCCTCCGAAGGAGCCTGGCCCTATTATCCACGCTCACACGGCGATTGCGAGTCACACCCATAAATTCCCCAAGCGATTACTCTGAACGAGCACACCGAAAACCCGCACGCTTGTCAGTTGCTAAACTGGGGATTCCTCCCGCTAAACGTACATAACTTTTAGCGAGAGAGAGCGGGTGTTCAAACGAACCACCACGGATAACTTTGTACCTTTTGCCAAAACGCATATCGTGGTTAGTGTTGCCTCGGTATGGCAAAAGCCAACTTTGCGTCCATTCGGCGGCGTTCCCACACATGCCGACAAGTCCGTACGCGTTGGCATCACGCAAGCGATCGACGGGTAACGCTGCGTTGCTATTTTCAGAGGTGACACAGAGCGACGATGCCTTATCTTCATCAACGGGAAAGCTATTCGCGGTTGCATATGTTTCGTCTTGTACAGTTTGTATTTGCGAACCACGGGCGGCTTTTTCCCACTCTAATTCCGTGGGGAGTCTTTTTCCTGTCCATGCACAATAAGATTCCGCTTCACGGTAAGTTACATGCGTTAGGGGTAAATCTGCCTGCACATCTTTGAGAGTATCGGGAATACGCTGCCGCACCTCTTCAAGGTAGCGGCGGTACTGCCCTACTGTTACCTCGTGCTTATCGATAAAGAAACTACCAACGTCGATTTTGTTTCCGGTACGTCCGTTGTATTTTTCTGGAATAAAGTGGAGAGCATTTGTATCAGCACTTCCTAAAATAAAAAGTCCTTCGGGGATGTACTGCATCGCAACGCCGTCGCGTAACTTGTAACCGATACGCGCTTCTTTCGGCAAACGGGGGCGATCCGACAAAGAGCTAAAATTATCCGCTGCCACCTCAAGTACAATACGGCGACCGACGATGAGAGTGCGCCGCTTGCTTTGAAACGTGAATGCGTAACGCGTAGAAGCGATTTTTTTTAGCTGCGTGGCATCACCGATGCGCTCGCCCCGTTCGTTCAAAATTTTGTACGTAGCGGCAAGGTCGAGGGCTTCGCGGCAATCGATTTCAGCAATTTGGGTCACGGGGTCGATACGGTCAACGCGGGCAAGAGTGCGCACCGAAGTACCGTATAGCGTAGTGTAGGCGAAAATAAGAATACAGAAAGCGCGGCACAGCTTCACACTTTAGTATCGGCATAAATTGTCTTTTTTTAGAGAGGCGCCGGTTTCTTAAATTTCGGCAATCACCTCGAAGCCTTTATAGCTACCGGCAATAGCGAAGGCATAAATTTTTTGAATATTAAATTCTTGCCGTAATTTTTTTGCAGTCATGTTGATAGTGGCGCCTGAACCGACGGCGTCGTCGATAAGCAAAATAGATTGATAAGAAATTTTCTTCTCGTGGATAAAAATTGTATGTTCGGCATTATCAATACGCTCTTGGAGTTTTGTTAGCGTCTTTTGAGCAACTGGTATGCCGCCGCCAAAAGCTTTAACAATACGCACCGTCGGTATCTGTAAATCAATAAGCCGAGCGTACTCGTGTAGAAACGCCAATTTTCGTGGAATCGAATGCGGTAAAAAAGCAACCGACTCGATTGAATACCGTTTGATAATTTTTTCAACAATACCTTTGCCGCTTTGCGCCAATTCTTCAATCGCAGGTAAGTATTGCCCGCTTTTGCCCATCGTCAAAAGGCAACCGATTCGAGTTTTCCCGAATTGAGGGATACTATAAAAATCTTGAAAGAAAGCGTCTTCAAGATAAAAGTCGGTAAATGTATTTTTGAGTTTATGGCGCCCCGAAATATAGCCGTCGGTAAAGTGGTTGAGTGTCTCGGTACGCGTGCGTACGTACGCCGCCGCCAAGCTTTGCCGCGCTTTATATTGGCCTATCGTGTGCGTCCATTTTTCGAATGCCGCTATGCCTGTGTTGTAGCGACCGGTCGCATCGAGGTATGCAAATTCTTTTTCTATGAAAGAAGCTATATGAGTGTCGTAATTGGTTGGCGGAGTCTTTTTTGTCGGTGTCTGTGCGAGCTTATAAAAAACGCGAGGCGGCGTACCCAATTTCTCAATTTTTTGAGACGCAACGAGCTTTAGCAACTGGCGGTGGAGTGCTTGTGGCGAAATCTGTAGTTGCGTGGCTAAATCAGCAGGCCGCATCGAACGACTTTTCAGTAGCTCAATAATTTTATCACCCGTTGCGCTTTTAGGCATAATATAGTTTACAGTTTATAGTAAACTATAAACTGTAAACTATATTTTGATTAGGAGAACACAAAATGCCTGTGTGGGTTCCAGTTATGTCGTGTAATACGCGTTAATCCGTACGTACGCTTCGGTGAGATCGCAGCCGTACACCGTCCACGATTTAGTGCCGCTACCCAGCGATACCTCAAGCTCCAGTTCTTCGTTCGCCTTGAGGTACTCGGAGAGCGCAGGCAATTCGTCGTTCGAGTAGGATTTCCCCCCCCAACGGATTTTAATTTTTTGTGGTTCGACTTTCACACCCGGAGTTTTTCCCACTGCCATGAAAATACGCCCCCAGTTAGGATCGCCTTTGTAGATGGCGGTTTTGACAAGCGGTGAGTTGATGATGCTCTTACCCACCGCTTTCGCGTCGCGCTCGGTGGCGGCGTTTTTTACTGTCACCGTAAAAAGTTTCGTCGCGCCCTCGCCGTCGCGTGCGAGCATGCGCGTGAGTTCTGTGGCAATTTCGCGGAACGCTTTTTCAAACGCGGCGAGCGGAACTTTGCCTTGAACGCCGTTGGCCATCACCATCACCGTGTCCGAGGTGGACATGTCGCTATCAATCGAGAGCGAGTTGTACGTGGGCTCGACGACGCGCTTGAGGATGGTTTTAAGGCTCGCCGCAGGTATTTCTGCATCGGTGAAAAAATACGAAAGCATCGTCGCCATGTTGGGCTCGATCATCCCCGAACCTTTCGCGACACCGACGAGGGTGGCGTTTCCAATTTTACGCGAGGCGTATTTGGGGAATGTGTCGGTGGTCATGATTGCCTCGGCAAAACCAGCGAAATCGACATCAATCAGTTTTGCAGAAAGCGAATCCAACGCGTCGATGATTTTATCCGCAGGTAAGCGCCGGCCAATGACACCGGTGGATGAAGGAAAAATTTGTGTAACAGGAACGTTAAGTTCATGCGCCGCTTTTTTACAAACACGCACGCAGTCATCGTACCCCACTTTGCCGGTGGCCACGTTGGAGTTTTTGGAATTCACTACCACCGCGCGCACTTTGCCGCCTTTGATGTGCTTAATGCCCACTTGCACGGGGTTACCTTTCACTTTATTTGAAGTGAACATCGCCGCTGCATTGGCCGTAACGTCGGAAACAACCACGCCTAAATCGAGCGTCTTATCTTTGATGCCTGCGTTGGCGACATAAGTGCGGTAGCCTTTGGGGATGTCGATAAGGGGCTTTGACTTAAAATTTTCGCCCACAGAAAGATTTCTCACGGCTCTAATATAATAATGGTCAATATAAATGTCTATTATATACGGTGTTTATGGAAATACCAATTAGTAAATTTAAGGCACAATGCTTAAAGCTTGTTGGTAGTCTCGATGATAGGGGCATTATTATTTTGAAACACAATAAGCCTGTAGCCAAAGTTATACCTATAAAATCTAATTTTGAGGAGCGTAATAAATTATACGGCTCTTTGAAGGGCAAAATTAAAATTCGCGGCAATATATTTTCAAGTGGGCGCAAGTGGGATGCTAAGCAGCCGCGACAGAATCACTTTTGATTTAGAAACGGCAAGTATGAAAGAATTTTTGCACGAATGCAAAATTTTACCCATTCATCGGTAATTCGTATATTGCAACGGTATTGGTAAATCCGCCCCATTCAAGAGCTTCATCACTGCTTGTAAATCGTCCTTCGACTTGCCGGTCACGCGCATTTTGTCGCCTTCGACCTGCGAGCGCACCTTGAGCTTGGAGTCGCGGATGAGGACGTTGATTTTCTTTGCGTGCTCTTGCGCAATCCCGTTTACAAAAGTTGCTTTTTGCCGCACGTTGCCACCGAACGCCGACTCCATTTTTTGGTAATCGACCGACTTCAACTGAATGCCGCGTTTGATGAGCTTCGACTCCACCACGTCTTTGAGCTGTTTGAGCTTACCTTCGTCGTCGGCGATAAGCACCATTTCTTTATTTTCAAGCGTCACCGCAACTTGAGTGCCCTTGAAATCGAAGCGGTTGGCGATTTCACGCTGCGCTTGGTCGATGGCGTTGGTGAGTTCCTGCCAGTTGGTTTCTGAAACAATATCAAACGACGAATCTTGTGCCATTATTTTCCTCGTTGGACTCGTTGCCACGGGCTTAAGCCCGTGGCAACGAGAAATTTGTTTTCTTGGGTGGAAATTGAAGCGTTCCGAAGTGATTGTCGCTGGATTTTAAGAACGTTACATCCAAAATCTGGCTTTACAAGGGAGAATTTACGGCCCAGGTGGCATCCATGGGGCAAATTCTGCTATTCCCAAAAAACTTTGCGGATAAGTCCTTTCGTATTTTTAAACGCACACTCTGTGCTGTAGGAATCATTTTTTCGTGTGTAAGTAGCTTTAGTTGCCGGGATTTTTCTGACCCTGTAATGGGCGTTCTTTCAAGCGGCGGCATTACCGAATTATCAAAAACAAAATATTGATCAACTACTTTCTTATGTTCCGACAGATTTTGTAAACCTTTTACAAAACGTCTCCTTTTCATTTCTCTCCATCAGTTGGTTTCTGAAACAATATCAAACGATGATTCCTGTGCCATTCTTTTCCTCGTTGGACTCGTTGCCACGGGCTTAAGCCCGTGGCAACGAGAAATTTGTTTTCTTGGGTGGAAATTGACTTTGGAACAAAGTAAGGAGATCAATACTCCGCCACACCGCCTGTCGATGCGTCGAGTGCGGCGATGTAATTCCGGCTCTGCCCGCCGTGTCGACTGGTAGGCTCGAAAGTGCCGAATAGTCCAACGTAAGGCTCGCCAGGGAAAAACCCCCGCCGACAAGTGGCATGAAACCAAAACGCCAAAACTCCAATCTGTAACCGATGTGACTTGCGATCGAATAGTCTGTGACAGAAAGTTTCGCTTTCTTCACGTCATTCGCCACCTGCAGGTTGGTTGAACCAAACTGCGCTCCGCCGGTGATGTCGAAGGTAAGTCGGTTGAGAAAAAGATCGTGGTAGCGGTAGCTGCCATAGACACCGATCGTCTGCGGCACATCTTTATTGTTGAGCTTGGTCGTTGTCGCGTAGTCGCCCGTAAACGCATCGGGTAGAGAGACAGGCGAAATGCCTCCCAAAATGCCAATTTCATGCGGCCCTACGTCTTCTTCGATGTTTGAAAAATCCACGTCGCCTTTGTTCGGCAGCACCGCTTTTGCTTCTTTAACAACACGCGTCGCCAGCTTTTCGACGCTATCAAAAAGTGTGGCATCGGCGGGCATGTCGATGCTAAACTCGGTGACAATTTTGCGTTTACCCACATCGAGAACAAAAACATGCGCGCGCACAATATAGCGGCCGTAGGCGTTGCGCACCGCTTGGTAATAGCCACCAACGACAATGTCTTGCTTTGCGCGCACACCCAAGTTAAGGCCGACGCTACGCGAATAGTTATCCTCTGCCCACAAGAAAAAATTATCTTTCGCCAAACTCTGCCACTTCGATTGCGGCATCTCGTTGAACGCAAACTTCTCTTGTAAATTAGTGCGCACCGCATCGGTGATGCTCGTTTCTAAGTAATCGTAATTGGGATTTTTATCGAGATTTTTAAAATCCAGAATCAATACTTTCTTGAGCGACGCCGCCCACAGGCTTTGCTGCCATGGAGCGGTGTACAGGACAGCGAAAACAAGAAAAATGAATACTCTCAAACGGCGGTGCATAGGCAGCTCGTAAACCGGTATGTTTGAGCCCTCAAGAAAAATCACATGCTTTCATAATCTTCCTTAATTTTCACGCAGGGTGTTGAGCCGAGCACGGCATTTTTCAACACCCTGCTAACTCTCAAACGTTTTCAGAATATACCCATCATCACCGCACAGGAATTTATCCGGCTCATAAAAGAAAACTAAGCCAACCTGCAACAAAACCATCCGTGTAAATCGGTGTTTATCCGTGGTTATTTTTTCTTCTTCGCCGCTGATTGAGCACGCCTGGTCGATGGCGTTGGTGAGCTCCTGCCAGTTGGTTTCTGAAACAATATCAAACGATGATTCCTGTGCCATTATTTCTCCGTGAGGTTAATCTGCAACGCACTGCGCGACAAACTTTCCCTACCATAAAACAAATAAGTAATATTTGGATAGTTTTACGAGTCTTTTTCACCTACAACCGAGACTTCTGCATACGCTTACGGCTGCGTTCGGCGAGCCACAGCGCAAAACGCTCCGCCAAAGGCCGCTTTACCTGCGCACCACCTTCTGCCGCAGAATTGTCTAAAGAAGCATCTTCCAAATTTAAAGTACCACCCGAAATTCGGTACGTCGATGCAAACATTTTTAGGACTTGTTTTTTAACTATTTTCCTAAAGGGTACGTGCGCCATCATCCCGTACGTTGCCGCTTGCCCTTTTTGAGAGAGCTCCGGCTGTTTTTTGGCAACTACTAAGCACGCTTTCAAATCGCGTAAATAGTCTTTCACAATACGCAAGTGGCCTGGGGTTACCATCGCGTGCAGAGCGTCGGGTTTTTGGATTCTATCGATAAACCATCCGCGCTTTTCCATAAGGTCGGCAATTGCGAACACATCGACCTCTGCTTGGGTCGAGCGGTATGCGAAAAGTGTCGCTTGCGGATTTCCTATAATTTTAAAACCTAATTCTGTAATTCCTTTTTTGAGCTGTTCGGTGGCGCTGAGCGCATCTTTCGCGAGTTTCAAATACCCTTTGCGGCCATGCGCAAGGAGCGCTGCGTACGCTGCTGCGTATGCACCGCCCGGGCGCGTACCCAAAAGCGCGGGCGAGGCAAATATACCCCCCGGCCAATCGACATCGACAAACACCTGGTGTTCAAAATGGTGCTGGTGGCGGTATAAGATAAGCGACGCACCTTTTGCCGCAAAACCATATTTGTGGATATCCGCCGAAATGGACGTGACGCCTTCGACCCTAAAATCCCAAGGCGGCAGCGCGTGGCCATTTTCTTCGATAAATGGGAGGATAAACCCACCGACACACGCATCGACGTGTAATGGAATTTTGTATTTTACTGCAAGCGCAGATAGCTTACTTATAGGGTCGATTAACCCATGCGGGTATTCGGGCGCACTACCCAAGAGCATAATCGTGTTACGGTTAATTTTCTTTTTTACGGCGTCGATATCCATGCCGCCCTCGGGTAAACTACGCACACGGTGGATTTTTACGTTAAAATATTCCGCGCCTTTAAGCCATGCAACGTGCGCGGTGTCGGCAACAATCATTTCTGGTTTCTTGATTCGCTTTGCTTGACGGGCAAAATCACGGTATGTTTTTACCGCCAAAAGACAGCTTTCGGTACCGCCCGAGGTAACTACGCCGCAAACAGCATCGTCGCCGTGGAATAAATTGGCGACCATTTCGACAATGTTGCGTTCCATTGTTTTAAGGCTTTTGAAAGCTCCCGGGTTTAATCCGTTTGCCGAAAAGAATTTGTAAAAAACTTTGTTTAAGAAACCCGTGTACGCTTCGCCTAAGTAATAAACTAAACTAAATAACTTCGCTTTTTTATATTGTGGATCGAGTTTTTCAAGCCGAGAAAGTTCGTTTAGGATTTTTTGTTTTGGTTGTGGATTCTCTGGTAGGCGCATAATTTTAACCCAACAAGTAGTATAAACCTATTCCTAAGTAATTACCAATCCCATAACCGATAAGGCCAGTGGTAAGCCCAATGGGGATGAGGTCGGTACGTTTGATAGCGCTTGCGGCAGGCGGTACAAAGGGAGGTGAACAAATAGCCGAAACGGAAACCACGATAAAAGTGTCGGTATCGATTTTGAAAATTCGGCAGAGTAATGCGTGGAACGCCATAGAGCCGAACACCGCAACGACTAAAAAGAGCATTATGATAAAATCGATATTCACCAATTTTTTAATGTCGGTGAGTGAAGCGACTGCAACGCAGAAAATAAGGATGATGTACATGCCCAAAGAAAATGCTTCTCGAATTTGGCGCAAAGGCTTGATAAAGGAACCTGCAATACCCAGCGTAGTTATCGTGAGCATGGTGACGGCGGTAGATCCGCCTTTTTGCACCCACTCGCCCAAAAGCGCACCAAACCCGACGATGAAAAACGCCAAGAGAAGCGGGATTAACAACTTTGGCCATGCAGTAATTTTTAGAAGGCTGGAATAATTTTCAATACCCACTGAATCCTGGGTTTCGGCGGCCGTTGAGTCTGTGGGGGCATCTCTTTTTAGAAGAAGTGAAAAAAACTTTTGCGCCAGTGAAAATACGAATAGCATGTAAAATAATCCCACCAAAGCATCGTACGTGTGGAACTTGATATAAACCTCTTGCGGTATTTGTAACGCTGCTTTGACTGCCGCTAAATTGGGAGTGCCGCCCGTATAAACCGCCACCGCCATGCTTGCTAAATAGCGGCCGTACTCAGTGTGGTTTTTGATAAGAAAAAAGGTGAGTACAGCCACCGCAGTGATTGCAACTGCAGCAAGGAACATTGCCAAAAATGCTTTGCCCGCATTTTTAAAAGCGGTGGGTATATCCATGGAAAACAAAAGTAGTGGCAACGCCAACGCCACCGAAACATTTGTCGTCATTTCTTGCAACACTTTGGTGTCGGTGCTGGTTACCCCCGCGTTACCAAAAATTGCTCCCGCAATATAACAGAGTATCACTGCGCCAATTTGATCGAGAATCTTATTTTTTTTTATCGCATAAATGACTACTGCAGGCGTTACAAGAACCAACGTTGCGAATACGGGTATATGCCAGCTCATACTTGCATTATAGTCTGATGGATTGTAGTGTCACTCCTTTTTTTTGGGTCTCGAAAAACCGAAGTAGGATGGACTGCGTTAAAATATTTAATCCTCAAGAACCCTAAGCTTACGCGGCATAAGGCACAGGAATAAAAAAATCAATACCGCGACAAACGCCATCGCACTAAAAACGTGGTGCGAGGAAAAATAGAACGCATGGCGGAGGTAATCTGTGGCAGCGTGAGTACTCGAACTATTTTTAAGCGCCCCTACGACATCGTTAATTTTTTTAGGGAGTGCGTCGTGAAGTCCGGCGGGGGCAAGTGCCAGTTGGCGTTGCATAGCAGAGTTAAAAAACCCGCCTAAAATTGCGGCACCCATACTTTGGCCTAAATAACGCGAAAACATATTCGCCCCCGTGACGACGCCACGCTCGCTCCAATGGACAATCGACTGCACTCCCACGAGGGTAGGTGTCGATAAAAGGCCAAAACCTATACCGATGAACGCTTGGTCGCAAATGAGCATCCACGCTGGAGCATCAAAAGGTAAAAGGAGAAATCCTACTGAGGCAATAAAAATTAGCGTAGTGCCAATCATGGCTGTGTTGCGAAAATCAATCTTGAGGTAAAGTTTACCCGACAACGAAGAAGCAAGCGGCCACCCCAAGCTCATGCTTGCCAAAACAAATCCCGACGCCATTGCATCTAAACGCAAAACCGATTGTGAAAAAATGGGGATGTACATATTGGGGCCAATCATGATAATCCCCATACACACCATCGCTAAATTTGCCGCAACGAGTGTTTTATTTTTCCACACCCACGCAGGCATAATGGGCTCCTTAGCGCGGCTTTCAATGCGTAGGGTAAAAAGAAATAAAACAAGAAGCGATAAAATCATCCCCAAACTTGGATACGAAAGTAGAGGCCAAGCATCGCCAATTTGCATGAGCGAAACCAAGAGCATGACTCCGGTCACGAGAATAAAAAATGCACCGGTGTAATCCACCGTGTGCGCACGCTTTTCAAAATTTTCGTGTAGAAAAAAACTAATGAGTAAAAGCGAAAGAATACCAATGGGTACATTGATTAAAAAAATCCAATGCCACGACGCGTACTCTACAAACGCTCCCCCTAAAGACGGCCCCAGAATTGCGGCCATGCCCCACACGCTCGAAAGCCAACCCTGGATTTTGGCGCGCTCTTCCACGGTGTAGATGTCACCTGCCAGTGTGTTGACAGTCGCTAGAATAGAGCCCGCGCCCAACCCTTGCAAGCCACGGAACAAGATGAGCGAGGTCATATCCCATGCACCAGCGCACGCCGCCGAGCCCACCAGAAAAAGCGACGTGCCAAAAATTAAAATCGGTTTGCGGCCATAAAGATCGGCGAGTTTGCCGTAAATGGGAATCGTGACAGTTTGCGCTAAAAGATAAATCGAATAAACCCAGCTAAAATAGGCGAAGCCTCCCAAGTCTTCGACGATTTGCGGTATCGCGGTGGAGATGATCGTTGTGTCCATCGCCGCGAGCATCATCGTGACCATGAGCGCCAAAAGTATCCACCCTCGGTGTGGTGCCCGAGTATTTTTAGTGGATAGAGTTTTTGGCATAAAGTGGGAATGTACGCGATTTTTGGGATAAACTCCACAAAATTTTAATTTGCTTTTCTTACGCCACACTTGGCTCTACAACGAAACCTTGTTCGGCAAAATGCCGATCGGTCGTCATCACTCTGCGGATTTTTAATTTGCGCATGAGCAGAAAAGAAGTGCAATCGGTAAACGAGTACTCCTGATCAAAATGTTTCAAGGCAAATTCAATTGTCTTGTCGAAAAGTTCCGCTCCAATTCGTTCGATTGCCAATGCTTCGGATGTACGAACCATATTCAGGAATTTCTTTTGTTGAAGCTTATAACCACGCGCCACCAATAACGTTGCGGTCTCAGAAATCACATAATCGCTGGTAACAATGCGCCCTCGTTTTGTTTGATTAAATAGCGCGGTAGTGGCTTTATCGTGTTGCGGTGCTTTTTCAACCATGAGAAGGTAAAATCCGCCGGTATCGATGAAGAGGTTATCGCGCATCGCCATAAATTGCCTTGTCGATGTCTTCGTTGCTCATCGGTGTCATGCTGCTATCGGAAAGGTGAAAAATCGGATCATCTGATGAAACTGGCTCGGTTTTAATCGGTAGGATAAGAGCAATTTTTTTACCGCGGTAAGATAAGTTCAGCGATTGTCCTTTCTTGAGTTGCCGAACGATCTGCTCCGATTTCTGGCGTAAATCGACCATTGTAATTGTTTCCATGAACATAATGTTAAACATTATGTTCATGGTGTCAATACTGTTTCAGCGACAACTAAAACTATTCCGAAAAATTGTTAATCCTTCCAATTTTTAGTAATTTTACTGAACTGGATAACAAATGCCTGCACAAATTATTTCTCTCACAAACATCCGCAAAGAATACCCCCTCGGCGAAACCACGGTGAGCGCGCTCAAAGGTGTCGATTTTTCCGTCGATGAGGGCGAGCTCTTGTCGGTGGTGGGGCCATCGGGTAGCGGCAAGACGACGCTCCTCAATACCATCGGCTGCATCGACAAGCCCACGTCGGGTACGGCGCTCATCGACGGCGAAAACATCGCCACGCTTAGTGACGATGCGCTCACCGATTTACGCCTCTATACAGTGGGGTTTATCTTTCAATCGTTCAATTTAATTCCAGTTTTGAATGTCCTTGAGAATGTCGAATTTCCACTCCTGCTTATGAAAAAAAATGCGATCTCTAAAACAGAAATCCGTGAGCGTGCCGAAGAGCTCATTGAAAAAGTGGGTCTTCTTGGTCAAATGAAACAACGACCGGCGGAGCTCTCGGGTGGGCAGCGGCAACGCGTCGCGATTGCACGGGCACTCGTCACCAACCCCAAAATTGTGTTAGCCGACGAACCCACCGCAAACCTCGATTCAGAAACCGGTTTCAAAATTCTTGAGCTGATGCGCCAACTCAACGAAGAGCGGCGCACGACGTTTGTGTTTTCAACGCACGACCCCGACGTGATGCAGTACGCGCGGCGTGTCGTCAAAATTAAAGACGGACTCATCACGCACGATGCGGCGACGGGAAAGCCGGCAAACCAACGAGCTAAAGCGGCATCCAAAAAGAAAGCACGCACTCCATGAAGATCGCGTTCACCATCGCGCTACGTAATTTATTGCGGCATCGAGGAAAAAGCCTCATCGTCGGCGTCATTTTATTTTTGGGTGCGCTCATCATGACGTTGGGAAATGCAGTGGTTTCGGGGATGAATCGTGGTCTTGAGGAAAACATTGTCGAGCGGTTCACCGGCCACATCGTCGTTATTTCTGCCGAACAAGAAAATCCAAACATCCTTTTTATTCCCATGGGAAAAGACGTTGCGCTCATCCGTGATTTTTCTAAAGTAAAAACAGTCCTCGACAAAGAGGGGTACATCCAACAATACTTGCCCGCTGCGCGTGGATTTAGCCTTGTACTCGCCGAAGACGGCGACATCGATTTAGCGATGCTCTTGGGCGTGGACTTCCCCAAGTACAACGCGATGTTCCACAACAACGTACAAATTCTCGAAGGCATGCCTTTGCGCGAAGGCGAGCGCGGCATGCTGGTGAGCGCTGGTCGCCGCGAGCGGTATTTCAACGACCAAAATATATGGCTAAAGCCCATGGGATTTCCCCTCGATGAAAAACATTTTACCGAAGAAGCGAAAAAATACCGCGACAAGATGATTGTCAAAGAGGGCATCGTTCTCATGGGAGCATCGAACGACTCGACCGCGTTCGATGTCTATGTGCCGATACGCGGGGTCCACCGCTACGCATCTTTGGACGACGTGTGGAAATTTTTTAACATCGTCGATATCGATACGTTCCGTGAAGCGTTCCAGTGGGTCACCAACGCTGACGCAGAGGTGAAGCTCAACAAGGAAACGACTGCGCTCTTAAGCAACAACGAAAATTTAGACTACCTTTTCAAAGAGGACACCCTCGTCGATGCATCGCAAGTGAAGAATAAAATCGCATCGTCGCTCAAAAACTTAAAAGAAGAAAAATCCATCCCGCTAAAAAAAACCGACACCGGCGCGTACAACGTCGTCTTTGTAAAATTAAAAACCGGCGAAGATATCCCCACGCGCATCGCATCGCTCAACGCCGCACTCACCCATGCGGGAGCGCCGGCGCGTGCGGTTACATGGAAAGACGCCATCGGCCAAATCGGCGACTTGGCAGGCATCATCCGTGGTGCGCTCATGGGATTTGTTTTTCTTATTTTTTTTGTCGCGGTAATCATCATCATGAACACGCTATCGATGGCGGCGTTGGAGCGCACCGCCGAGTTGGGCATGATGCGTGCGGTGGGTGCGCCCAAATCGTTTGTGACGCAAATGTTTTTTTTCGAGACGCTGGTACTCGCATTCCTTTTTGGCGGTCTGGGAATTATTCTCGGTATCGCGGGTGTTCCAATTTTGAACGCGCTCCATATCACCACCGAGCACACCATTTTACAGTTGCTCTTTGGCGGTAAAACTTTCGCGCCGTATCTTTCGCTGGGCGATATTTTTATCGGTGTACTTGAACTGTGCATGGTGACTCTCATCGCATCGCTTTACCCTATTTTATTGGCACGCCGCATAACACCGTTGGATGCCGTTTCGAGGGACACATGAGCCGCTTGGTGTTACTTGCCGGTTTTGCTTTTCGCAACCTCATGCGCCAAAAACGGCGCAACATCCTTTTAGGTGCAGCGATTGCCTTCGGTACGATGATTCTAATTTTGGCCAATTCGTTTTCGCGCGGCATCACCGACACTCTCCTCAACAAAGTAGTCGTGCGCCTCACCGGCCACATTGAACTCGCCATTAGCGAACGCGCGCGCCCGCAAAATTTAGTCATCCGCGACAAAGCTAAATACCTCGACCTGCTTAAAAAAAACATCCCTGAAATTCGCGAAGTGCGCGAGAGCATCGGTATCTTAGCAAGAGCAATCGGCAACGGCAAAGGCGAGAATGCGATGATATACCCCATGGACTTGGGCGACGGCAGCAATTTCAAAAAACACATCGACGCCGATTATCTTTTAAGCCGCGCGCAATCGGGAAGCATTGAAGACATGCTCTCCACCCGCTACGAAAACCCCGTGGCCATTTTTGTGGACAAAGCCAAAGCACTCCGAGTCAATCTTTTAGATACGCTCAAAATCCGATTAAAGACGATTACCGGCCAAGAGCAGAGTGCCCGCTTCACCGTTGTGATGCTACTTAAGCCCACCAGCTTCTTCGAGTCGAACGCTATTTTTGTACCATTGAACAACCTTAAGGCGCTGCGTGCATTGCGCACCAACGAGACCGGATCCCTCCAAGTGGTGTTGAATAAAATTACTTCGCCCGATGCAGTCAAAAACTTAGCCGATAAAGTACATGCGCTTTTGCATCCAGGAATTGCCGCTCTCCACGGCAATCTGTCCGCGCACGGCAATGAAGCGCCTATCACCGTTGCTGGTTTAACCCAAGAATATAAAAAAAACGCATTCGTAACTCGAAGCATATCTTTAATCGAAGGCGAATACCCACGCGACAATACGACCGACGCTGTAATGCTCTCTGCACAAGCGGCGCAAATGTTGGATGTATCCGTGGGAGACACCGTAACCATCCGCTTTAAGACGATACACCAAACCGAACCTGCCGAAAGAAATTTTACCGTCGCCGCTATTTTCTCTAAATCGCCGCTCGAAGAGGTGGGCGCATTTCTACCCGAAGCAGCGTTCTATAAAGCGTGGCTTCAAGATTTTCCCGAGAAGCCGCTCCTTTACGAAAAATCCATACCCGCCGAATGGAAAAATTTGCTCGCGCCCGAATTTCGATTACTCCCGCGCACCACAAATTTAGATGAACTGGTTAAAAAACAACAAGACCTGCGCAAGACAAATTTTTATGGCCCCGCCATCGACGTACGCACCATGTACGAAACCGCTAGCCACGCGTTGGAACTCGAAAAAGTGTTGAACCTCATCACGTTCATCGCAGTGCTCGTGATTTTTTTCATCATCCTCATTGGTGTGGTGAATACCTTGCGCATGACGATACGCGAACGCACGCGCGAAATTGGCACGATGCGCGCCATCGGCGTTTACGCAAAGGATGTGCGCAACATTTTTATTTTAGAAACATTGCAGTTGGCTTTCATTGCATCGTTAGTGGGATTTATCCTTGCCCTTCTCGCGATGCTCGCACTTTCTGCATTTACAATCGACACCCAAAGTGCGCTCGGCATATTACTCGACAAAAAACATTTATACTTTGTGCCACACGCTTTAGACATCTTGCGTAACATTTTTGTTATTTTAGTAATCGCCGGCGTGACTGCGTACTTTCCTTCGCGGCGAGCGGCACAGCTCGACCCCGCGGCGGCGTTGCGTAGTTACGAGTAAGTTTATTTTTTGTTTTTAAAGATAGAATTTTACAACCAACAAGAATTACCGCTAGCCTCGCAGGTGGAACTACGGCATCAGGGAGCACGCAGCGCGTCAAATTTGTTGGGTGTAGTTCGCAAGTTAGTAATCACCAAATTTCAATATTTAAATTTTTCAGACGCCTGAATTCACCTACATTTCGCGTCACTAAGGTACCTTGGTTTCCTAGCACAGTAGCAGCCAGGATTAGATCATTTGGGCCAATTAGGTTTCCTTCTTTGCTTAGATCAAATCGAATTTGAGCATAAATCGAAGCTGCACGACTATCAAAAGGGACAATATCATACGGCTCAAGAAATTTTGTCAGTCTTGAACCATTTTCACGAATTTTTTTGCTATTGGCTACGCCAAACAATAATTCTGCATGGACTATCGAGGCGATCTTGATATCTGTCGGTGAATGTGCCTGAAATCTCTTGATAAGATCAGCATCTCTGCCATTCAAAAAATGAATACAAATATCTGAGTCTAAAAATATCATTCGAATCGAGCCTTAAAGCGGTCTCTTTCTAAATCGAGTTCTTTTGGTCTCTTGAATGTTGCATCTTTGATGGAGCCAAAAAGGTTAAAGTAGTCTTTTGGCCAATTCGAATGAATATCCTTTTCGATAGCCTCTTTCACGTACTTAGAAATGGACATCTTTTTAGCCTTGGCTTTAGTCTCCACCGCCTTTAGTGTCTTATTGTCTAAATAGAGTGAAACCTGTGGCATACACGTATATTATAACATATGTGTCTTCTTGGCAAGTTCTTTTGCATAAAGACTAAAATACGGTCGATAAACTCACCACATCGCCTCCCTGTAGCACGCGTCGTCCGTAATCTTATACCGCTAAGACCTTTGCTCCCTGCAGACAGCTCTGCCGCTAGAGCGGAGAGTTCATCATTTCTTTCTTAAGTCAGTCTTGTCTCTGTTGCTCTTGCCTATATTGCATTTCTTACATAAAGTTTGGTAATTCTTCATTTCGTCTTTACCACCTTTTGAGCGTGGTATGATATGATCAACCTCTAATGAAACACCGTCTTTGGCAGTTCGACCACAGAAAAGGCACGTCCAGTTATCTCTTGCGAGCACCTGCCACCAAGTGCCTGCTCGAATAGTGGCATAGCTATCCATTTCAGGTAGTTTAATTTTTTTTGATTTGCCTTTCGACTGTTTTTCATTCGATTCTTGCTGCCCAAAATCTAAAGCAGCAACTGAAAATTCGTTTTTTAACCACCATTTTTTAAACTGTTTTAGCATCTTACCGAATTCGACTCTTTCGCCTTCAGCAAGGCGAGTCAATGAGAATGCAATGGGGTATAAGATGACAAATGCCAAGACAAGAGAGCGCAAGCCACGATGTTCATCCATCGGAAAATTAACGATTGGCGAATATAGAAGATTATCATGTTCTAAATATTCTATCATATTATGAAGATTAAAAGACTTGGGTAAGCTCAGAAATCTTGAAGCTACCCAAAAGCTGATTTGGCCTATATCAAATATTTTATTGAAGTCTGACAAATGTTCTTGGATTAATTTCTCAATTTGTCGTCAGTATTTTTTGTTGTATGGGGTTACTCCACCAAAACCATAATTTTTCAAAACTACTTGAATTGAACCTGTTAAACCAATTCGATATACCAAAAATCCTGTTACATGAAAACTTTTGATTTTACCATTACGATTGCGTAAATGGATATTTCTACCAGGGATTCGTTTGCCAGCAATACCAAGATAGACTTCTGAAAAATCGCTATTTAGTTTGGTATCTGGCCGTGGACGGGGTCTCGCAACTATTGTCATCACATCGTATGGGTTTTGGTCATAAACCTCTTGCACCAAATTTAGAGACTCGCGCACTAGAAATTCTAATTTTGGAAAAAAATAATTTTGTGTCGTTAAAATCTTTGTCTTGGTGTCTTCAATTCGAAAAATATCAGCATCTCGAGTATCAAAGGATACTTCAGAAAGATTTGTTGGTTTATTGGGCATAATGAGGTTTTTATGGGTTCGTCGTATGGCTGGGAGTGAATGTCAAGTGGGAACAATGGTAGATAATGTTGAATTTATACTACGCTTCGTAACATGTAGTAGAGTTTCACCTAGAGAGGGACGAAAAGTAGAGCAAGTTTCGCTGATCCGTAATCGATTTTTGAGACTTTTTTTTTGCACAACCGTGGCTAAGAAACGGGATTGACACAATGCGATTTTTTAGTTTTCCGGTTCTGTACGGACTCTGCTAAAATGATTCGGCATAAGTATTCTCAACTCATTTTGTTAATTTTAATTGCGGCATGCAAATCTACACCACCCACGGAGAATGAACGCAAATTACGATTATTCTTTGAAAATAAGCTGGCCATCTTAAAGAGTTTAGAAGATGTTGATAAACCGAATTACGTAGAATTAAAACCAGATGGCAAAGTCATTTTTTATCCAGCTTACGATTTTAGTGAAATGTTTTCTTATGGAAAACCAAAGTCTTGGAGATTACTAGGAGATGGTAGTCTCTTAATCAGAGAGGAATATCGTAGCTATAAAGGAGAACCTCAAAAAGAAAATTTTATCCATCTTAAGAGCGGTGGTCTTCAAGTATGGGCAGAGCCCAGTTGTGTAGTACCGGAGGACTTAGGTAAGGTATGGGTTTTTAGTGAAGCGAATAAAGATTATGTTGATAACTATTACTTGTATTTCTTTACGCCGCTACCAGAAAGGTGCGTGCGTATTGTTTGAATCAAGCGGCTGAGAGAAGAAAGAAACGTCTACTAGAAGTCACTAAAAAATTTGGAAAAAAATATGCAGAACTAATCACGGATCATAAGGTTACAGTTGGCATGACAAAAGAAATGGTAATTGAAAGTTTTGGTGAAGCTAAATATGTTAATCGTACCGTCACTGTTCACGGTACTTCGGAACAATGGGTGTATGAGGATCTGGGGACCCAATATTTATATTTTACCGGCAATAAGCTTACAGCTTTTCAAGATTGATCTGCGGATAAGTAGATAAACTCAATTAAGTGATTTTACATCGCAAACGTAATACTTTAAATTCAGCAAAGCACCGACTCTATAGCGACACTTTAATGTAGCACAATTATTTCGCCGAATATTTTCCTTTAGAAGACAAAATTACGGTTCAGATATCTGCTAAATTTTTATCGCACGGATAGTTACAGCGCCTTCTCTAGCCCCTACTTCTCATGTTTCCCATGTGGACTATGCGGACAGCCTGACCCCGTTGAGCTGGAACCGCAGTATCGGCATTTATTCGCGCCTGAGCCGTGCATATGTTTTTTAGTTGGGCTGTGTGAGCAACCAGAACCGTAAGAGCTGGACCCACAATAGACACATTTTCTTTCATCATCATTATGTTCGTGTTTCTTGTGAGGGCTATGTGGGCAGCCACTACCATACGATGAAGAACCGCAGTATTTACACTTTGTCATTTTAACCTCTTAATTTTACCGCTACTCCGAGCAAACTGGTCGAAGGCGGCTCGGATTTACAAGACATTTTGACTTGCTCCGTCTTTGCATCAAGTCAAAATATGGTCATAGCAGATTACTTACACCCAAGTTTACTGCAATATGTCATTTTGATTTCCTGAGATTTTGCGTCACTTAATGCACCAACTCTATATCGAATCAGCGAAGTATGCAAGGTGTATATTTTGTCATAGCGGACAAAGCTAGTCTTTGGTAATGTACCACTCTTCAGATCCGCCTGTTCAATGCGAATTGAATCCGGATGCCCTTGGTTAGAGGTGACAGAGAGACAAATGAAATCACCATTCCGGTCTGTAGGTGTGAGTACCACAACTGGTCTTTGCTTGGCGCGAGTTATATCTGAAAAAGGGAAATTGATTGTGAGCAACTCAAACGGGCTTAAAATCATTCCAAGCATCATCCTCGACATTTTCCCATGTCTTCGAGAGGGACTCTGTCTGCGCCAACATTAAGTTTGCGTCGTCCATTCCGTGCTTCTGTGCCAAATATCCAATAAAATCAATAACTTCTTGGACTATCGGCTGCGGTAATCTTTGCAGTTCTTGATATGCTAAATCAACTAATCTCATTATATACCTTGGCAATTACTTGCTGGAATATATATTAAGGTGTAAACCATTATTGCTGTTTAACGTTGAGGTAGTGCGCACAGCAATCAACAGCCTTTTAGTGTACGCGCTGTTGCATAGCTGTAAAATATCGAGGAGCCTCTATGAAAAGAATAACTTTTGTATTTTGCTTTCTACCCCTCGTCGCATTAAGCGCAGAAGATGTGAATCACATCCTTCGTGAAATCGACAGCCGCATGTCGCAGGTAAGTGATTTTTCGGCAAAGGTGGCGCTTACGCAGCAGAAAGTCGGGCAAGGCGTTAAAAATTTTGAAACGCTGTTTTTCCGCCGCGACGCCGACGACGAGTTCTTAATGGTGACGACAAAACCACAAAGTGAAAAAGGCAACGGTTACTTGCGCACCGGCAGCAATTTTTGGATGTACCGCCAAAATACGCGCACGTTCCAACACATCAACCGCGACGAGAGCATCAACGGCACCGACACCAAGGCGGGCGACTTTGAGCGAAAAAAGCTCACCACGCTTTATAAACCCTTCACTGACGCGCACGGCAAAGAAGACATCACCGAAACGACGCTCGGGAATAAAAAAGTGTGGAAGTTTACCGTCGTCGCCAAAGTGCGCGATGTAACCTACCCCAAACAAATTTATTGGGTGGAGAAAGATACGTTCTTGCAACTGAAAGTTGAATCATATTCACTTTCGGGGACACTCATGCAAACCGCATATTTCATTAAGTACACCCAAATTCAAGGCAAGTATATTTTACTCAAAGGTATTTTCGTCGATGAATTTGAAAAAGGCAATAAGACCATCCTCGATATTTCAGGGGTGTCTCTCAAAAAACTCGACCGCAAAATTTTCACCAAAGCGTACCTCGAAAATTTAAGTAAATGAGACGTTCGCTTTTTTTCGCAGTCGGATTTTCTTTTCTATCGCAGCCGCTCTTTTCAGTTCAAGAGGAAATCCCACTCGATGAAAGTCAACTTTTCACCGAAGAAACGGTGACGCCGGTTGAAAAATTAAAGGACGACACCGTTCAAGACGCCGCCGAGAAAGAAGGCGTCGCCTTTTCGGGATCCATCAACAGCCGCAACGCGTACGCGATGAACCGCGATTGGCTTTTGGCGAAGAGCACATCGACGGCTAAGAACCAACTCAATAACCGGCTGCAAAATAATTTTACTCTCGAAGCACGTGCACGGCACGGCACACGGGCGATTGTCAATTTTATGAACAATATTTATGCACAGAGTAAATCCGAATTAAAGACGATGACAGACACTACAACCGGCCAAACAAAAACGTATAGCGAGACAACCAACGCCGATTACCGTTTCACCGAGGCGTTCGTCGACACCAACATTGCGCGTGCGGTGTATTTTCGCGTGGGTAAGCAAGTTTTGGTGTGGGGGCGCGGTTTTTTTTGGAACCCATCGGATGTCATCAACGCTGAACTGCGCAGCACCACCGATGCTTTCCAGTTCCGCGAAGGTACATACGGATTGCGCATGCACATTCCGGTGGGGACGTTTTTTAATTTCTATTCGTTCACCGGCGTCGGCAACTCGAACCGAGCGGAGGATATGTTGCAAGCACTCAAAGCAGAGCTCGCGCTTCAATACGGCGAGCTTGCGTTCGGCACGGTTGTTGGTAAAAATAAAGTGCCCACGTGGATTGCCGAGGGAAGCACGCGCATTGCAACCGTCGACGTGCGCCTCGAAACCACGTTTGCAATGGGCGATAACCGGCCGCGCATCGACAGCCAAACTTTTAACGCTCTAAGTCCCACAACGTATCTCTTGCGCGACACACCGGTTTTCAAAGGCGTGTTGAGCGTGGGGCGCAGCTTCGAGCTCTTCGATGTTGCCGATCGCTTGGGTATAAATCTCGAATACTTTTACAACGGAGCGGGTTACAAAGAAAATATATTCGACAAGAACGCCGTGCTCGTGAGTTATTTTGTGCAAAACGGCGTTTATCGCCCCAATTACTACGGCATGCACTACTTAGGATTTTTTATGACGGTGGCAAAATTTTTTGTAAACGACATGACGCTCGGCCTCAATGGATTTACCAATTTAAGCGACAGCACCCTCATCGCTTCGCAAATGCTCACGTACACGCCGCTCTTTAATTTCACCCTCACTTGGCAGAACAACATCTTTACCGGCAACCCCCGCGGTGAGTACACCACAAGCGGCATGGGTTGGTACACCGAACTTTCGGCGCGGGTGGTGTTTTAAACGCGACTTATAAAACTTAAAAACGTAATTACGATTTTTTAGATTTTTTCTTTTCTTCTTTTTTTGTCTCTTTTTCGGTGGTGTATAATCCCAACTGGCTAAAGCTGGTAAGCACTTTGTCTGCAAGGCCGTACTCTACAGCGCCTTTGCCGTCTAAATAATAATCGCGATCGGTATCTTTTTCGATTCGTGACAACGGTTGCCCTGTTGTTTCTGCAATAATACGGTTGAGTTCGTTTCGAGTTTTTTTAATTTCCTCTGCTTGTATTTTGATATCAAGCGCAGGAGCTATAATTTGGCCGCTAATAAGGGGTTGGTGGATCATCACTTTCGCGTGTTCAAATACGTACCGGTGTCCTTTTTCCCCTACGGTTAAAAGGATTGCGCCCATGGAAGCGGCCATTCCCATTGTAATCGTATAGACGGGAGAAGAAATCATTTTCATGACGTCGTAAATTGCCATTCCAGAGGTAATTACTCCGCCGGGGGAGTTGATAAAAAAGTAGATGGGTTTTCCCGGAGCATTGGATTCAAGAAAAAGCATTCTTTCAACAATCGATTGCGCAGAGCGATCGGTGACAGTGCCCCATAGAAAAATTTGGCGGTTATCTAAAAATCGCTCTGCCAGGCGTTCGCCTAAAGATGTAGAATTTTCTTTTTCCTTTTCTTTGTTTTTGTCTTTTTTGTGATCGTCGTCATCGTCGTCGTCATCGTCTGCGCGAAAACGCGTTACATCGGAAAATTTATCAAATGGGTTATAAAGCATGCTGGCAATATATTATTTCAACTGTAGAGCGGACATTATTTTATTACTTTGCACGTGTGCTCCAGAACCTCTGCGTCGCTACCGTCGGCATAATATTTTTTTCGCCGCATTAGGAAGGTAAACCCTAAAGTATAGTAAAATTCGAGCGCCGCTTTGTTTTTTTCGCTTACGTCGACGAGGCATTTTTGCGCATTCGACTCTTTACACGCGTGGCGGATTAACTGCGTTCCAATATGCTTTCTTCTTGAAGCGGGCTCAACACCTACCTTCACAATTTCGAGGGTATTGTCCGCATAAAGAGCGTACACAAACCCCGTAAGGCCATTTTGTTGTTTTTTGCCTTTTAAGTCTTCTGAAATATAAATTAATACCGCAGGATTTCTAAGTGCGTCTTCCCACGATGAAGCACTGTAAGATGCATCGCCAAAAACCAAGTTGTCGAGCCGGAGTAAATCCGGCTTGTCTTCAAGGTTTGCCTTACGCAATTAGAAAATTTTACCGATGAGGTAGCTCGTAAGCTGTAGCGCCAAAGCGCTAATAAAGAGCGCTTTTTTCGAGCGTATGTTGAGCTTGTCGGTAAAACGGTCGGCAATCCAAAAAATGATTATATTAAGGATAAACCCCGCGAGTAGGTAAAAAAGGCCGAGTGTGAGGATTGTAATAAGCCACTTGAGAATGCCTAACGTGATGAAGTTAAGCATGGCAAAAATCCAAATAACGGCGTAGTTGACACCCACAAGAATAAGCGCAACGATGGGAATGGCTCCTGTTTCAACCTGAAAATCGGGAAGAAGCCTGCTTAAAAGGTAAATTAATAGGCAAAACACCACAAATACAACCAAGAGTTTTATAAGCATAGCTATGGAATTCCATAGCTACACAGGGTAGCAAGCAGTAATTGGCCAAAGGGCGTACGATATATCGTGCGCCCTTTGGCCAAATTTCTATCCACAAAGAGCTTTTCACATACTCTCAAAAAATAAATACTACGGTTATGGAATTAAAAAATGGCCCTCTTACAGGCGTCAAGGTACTCGATTTATCGCTACTACTCCCAGGCCCTTTGTGCTCACAACACCTTGCCGATATGGGTGCAGAAGTTATTAAAGTCGAAAACCCACGCTTGGGCGACATGACGCGTTACATGGGCTCAAAACTTACCAAAGGCGAACATGCAGAAACGGGCTTTTTTCTACAGTTAAACCGGAATAAAAAATCGATTACAGTAAACATCAAAAGAGAAGCTGGCCGGGCAGTCATTTTACGCCTGCTTAAAAATTGCGATATTTTACTCGAGGGATTTCGTCCCGATACTTTAAACGACTTAGGGATTGGGTACAACCAGCTTAAAGAAAAATTTCCACGCCTTATTTACTGTGCAATTTCGGGGTATGGCGCAACGGGAGTTTATAAAGAACACGCTGGCCACGATGCAAACTATATTGCACGCTCGGGGCTTTTGGCGCTTAACGGCGTAAAAGATGGTGCACCCGTTGTCCCCGGGTTTCAAGTTGCCGATATTGGTGGAGGTACTTTAACTGCGCTTTCGGCAATTTTGGCGGCGCTTTACGCACGTGAAAAAACAGGGCGCGGGCAGTTTATAGATATTTCAATGCAAGATGGCGCTGCACAATTTTTATCGCTCTATATGGGAGAGTTTATTGCGACGGGAAAAGAACCCCAACGTGGTAACGAAGCGCTTTCGGGACTTTTACCCAACTACCAAGTATACGAAACCAAAGACAAAAAATACGTGATGCTCGCCGCACTCGAGGAAAATTTCTTTAAAACCTTCTTAAAGCAAATTAACCGTCTCGACATCATCGAAAATATGGCACGCGACGAAAAAGGATTTGCCCAAGTGCGTTCTGAACTTACTCGAATATTTAAGGAAAAAACCTATGAAGAATGGGCTCCGCTTTTTGAACATCCAGATAGTTGCTTTTCAGGGATTAGCTCTCTTGCAGAAGTCGCAAAGGACAAACACCTACGCGAAAGGGGCATTATTCGCGAAATTAACCATCCTAAATTAGGGGATATTCTTGTATTGGGTTCTCCCTTCCATTTTTCCGATACACCGGTAACCTACCGTGCGGCGCCTCCGGAACATGGCGAGCACACAGATGCAATTTTAAAAGACGCGGGATTTTCCGTAGAAGAAATCGAAGAACTCAAAAAACAAAAGTGTGTATGATTATGTATGTAAAAGGTAAAACATTTAACGAAATACAGATAGGCGACTCGGCGAGCTTTTCTAAAACAATTACAGAAACCGACGTATACCTCTTTGCAGGGATAAGCGGAGATTTCAATCCGCTGCATGTAAACGAGGAGTACGCAAAAGCAAGCCCTTTCAAAACCCGCATCGCGCACGGGGGGCTTGCCGCGTCGCTTCTTGCCAATGTTTTAGGAATGAAACTTCCCGGGCTTGGAACAGTGGCTCTCGAGGTAACGCAAAAATTCCGTAACCCCGTTTATTTTGGAGATACTGTAACGGTAACAGTTACTGTCACAAAAAAAATTGAACGCATGAAAATTATCGAAATGGGAATTTTATGGTCAAACCAACGCAACGAAACGGTGAGCAAAGGTTCGTGCCGTGTTCTTCCCCCTACTTAAGGTTGACAAGCCGACAAAATAAAAGATAAGCTAAAAAAAATGCTCAAACCATCCGTACTCATCATCGACCCAGACGTTGCACTACAAGAGATACTTAGCGAAATTTTACAAAATAGGTTTCGTATTTTCGTATCTAATAGTATCGCCGATGCAAAAGCCGCGATGCAAGGTGCTGATCCAGATTTAGTCTTTATCGAACTACAGCTTCCTAATGAAAATGCCATCAAATATTTAGAACAAATAAAGCGCAGCAAGGGAAACTCACAAATTATCGTTATTACCGACAACGCCACCGTCGAAAATGCTGTAATTGCGCTACGGCATGGAGCTTTTGATTTTCTCAAAAAACCATTCGAATTTGAAGAAATCGCACGTATCGTTGAAAAGTTTTTCTCGATTACAAAGCACCGTGAGGCTGATTACGATATTTACTCGTGCATCATCGAAGAGTCACGCACTTTTGAATTGCAAACCAATTTTGCCTTAGTCTCGACGTTTATGTCAGAGATAATGCACATTATATCCCGCTTTTCAGGATTCGATAAAAAAACGATGCTGACAATCCGCCTATCGTTATACGAAATGCTTGTGAACGCGATGGAACATGGTAATCTTGAAATAGATTACGAGATGAAAAAAAATTTATTAGAAAAAGTTGTCGATTACCAACGCTTTTTGGAAGAACGCACGCAGCAAGAACCATACCGTGGGCGTAAGGTTTTAGTTTCTTACCATTACAATACCAAATCCATCTCTTTTACGATAACCGATGAAGGCAAAGGGTTCGACGTCAATAAAGTGCCCAATCCACATTCAACCGAAAATATTGAAAATTTAAGCGGCCGCGGAATTTTTATCTCTCGCGTCAATATGACACGTGTTACTTATAACGATAAAGGTAATTCGGTTACGCTTTACAAAGAACTTAGCCCACCGCGTTCGTAAAAACTTCATAAATTTTATTATAGTTAAATTTACCGTATGCGTTCCAAGACGCGCAACCTTGCAGAGCGTGCGCGGGGGTTCTGTTTTATTTCTTCTACAGAAGGAGTTATCCCTCCGGAATATACCTCTCGAAAATTACCTTGGATAAAATTGCTCTTTGCGTGAGGGTCTACCTGTGCAATTTGCGAAAGCGAACGAAACGCACGCTTTACAAGCCTGTCCTCTAAAGAATGGAAAGTAATTACGGCAAACCTTCCCCCTACGCAAAGTTCGTGAGGAAAAAACTCTACTGCCTTTTCAAGATGTTCTAGTTCGCGGTTGACGTAAATCCGCAACGCTTGAAAAACACGCGTTGCAGGATGTTTTTGTGCGTGCCCTTTCGCCTTATATTTGGGAGGATAATTTTTTTCACAAATTTTTACAAGTTCGGGTGTCTTTGTTATAGGGTTTTCCTTGCGCGTTTCTACAATTTGCCGCGCAATGCGCCGCGCAAATTTTTCTTCGCCGTAGTCAAAAAAAATTTTTACAAGCGCATCTTCAGGAAGCTTTGCAAGAACATCTGCTGCGCTTTTTCCTTTTGAGGCATCCATCCGCATATCTAATTCTTCATCGTAGCGAAAGCTAAAACCTCGCGAAAAATAATCAAAATGGGCGGATGAAATCCCTAAGTCTAAAAAAATAAACCCAAAGGGGGAGTCTTTATGGAAAGGCATCTCAGAAAAATTTGCATGGCTGTACGAATGCACCTTTTCGCCCAAACGCTCCCTTGCTAAAGACAAAATCGCCGCATCGGCGTCGGAGGCAAAAAAAGTTGTGTCTTGGTATATTTTGGAGAGCGCCTCTATATGGCCGCCAAGCCCTGTGGTGCCATCCCACGCACGGCGTAAGGGGGATGGCAGTTTAGAAAGGCACTCCGCCGCCCGAACAACCTCCTCAACAAGAATACTTGTGTGGAACGGCTTTTGCTCTTTGTGTAGCGCTTCTATTTTTTTGGCGCCTCACTTTCAACTTCTGTTGTTGTATCGTCTTCGGAAGGGGTGTTTTCCCAAATTTCGTCGATGGAGGCTTCGTCTTCAAAAAACTCGCTTTTAATTTCCGCAAACCTTTTATCGCTAATATCTTCAAAAGCAAAAGAAAGCTTTTCAACGCCGTCTTTTTTAGCTACCGAAATTTTAACTTCAACAGGCTTGGTAATTTTTTTCTGCAAAAGCATCATCGCAAGCTCATCTTCAATTTCTCGCTGTACCAAACGCTTAAGCGGGCGGGCGCCGTATTTTTCGCTATAACCTTTGTTAGCAAGGTATGTACGCGCATTCTTCTTAAGGGTTAAATAAATATTTTTAAGAAGCGCGTTGTAATTAAGTTCATCTACAGTAAGGTCTACAATTTCTTCTATCTCTTCTTTATTAAGCGATTCAAACGTAATTACTTCGTCAATACGGTTAAGAAACTCTGGAGAAAAATGGCGGCGTAGCTCTTCTAAAACTTGCTCGCGTTTTGTTTCTTCTTTATCTTCAGTATCTCCCGAAAATCCCAACTTACCGCCTTTTTGCAAAAAGCGTGCGCCGATATTGGACGTAAGGATAATTATTGTTTCTTTGAAATCCACACGGTGCCCAGCGTTGTCGGTAAGTTCACCTTCGTCGAGCACTTGCAACAGAATATTTTGGATTTCTGCGTGCGCCTTTTCTATTTCGTCAAACAACAAAACCGAGTGTGGGTTTCTGCGGATTGCTTCTGTAAGTTGCCCGCCATCTTCGTGCCCCACATAGCCGGGTGGTGAACCAATAAATTTGGAAACCGAGTGCATTTCCATGTATTCACTCATGTCAAACCGGAGAAGCGCTTCTTCTTCGCCAAACATGAACTCAGCCAAGGCTTTTGCAAGTTCCGTTTTACCAACACCTGTTGGCCCTAAAAAAATGAAGCTACCAATGGGGCGGTGCGTTGATTTAAGCCCTGTGCGAGATCGCCGCACCGCACGCGAAATTTGGTCTACAGCTGCTTTTTGTCCAACAACACGCTTTGAAAGCTCTTCGTCCATTTTAATAAGGCGTTCGTTTTCGTCTTCGTTAAGTTGCTGCAGAGGAATCCCTGTCCAATCGGCGATTACTTTTGAAATATCCTCGGTAGTAATTTGGACACGTATATCTTTTTGGTCTTGCCGCCATTTTTTCATCGCCGTATCAAGTTCGACGGTTTTTTCTCCCAAACGGTCGCGCAGTTGTGCTGCTTTTTCGTACTCTTGCGTACGGACCATTTCGTTTTTTTCACGCGTTAAAGCTTGAATTTCTTTTTCAATTTCTTTAATTTCTTCTGGAATAACGGCAGATTTCAACCGTGCGTGCGAACCTGCTTCGTCAATGATATCAATCGCTTTGTCGGGTAGATACCGGTCTTTGATATAGCGATCCGAAAGTTTTACCGCAGCAACAATTGCTTCTTTACTAAAAGTTACAGCGTGGTGTTTTTCGTAGCTGTGCCGAAGCCCTGCAAGAATGCGGATTGCGTCGGGAACGCTGGGTTCTTCGACGACAACTGTTTGAAACCTGCGCTCGAGTGCAGAATCGCGCTCTATGTACCGTTTGTACTCGCGTAGCGTAGTTGCACCAATACACTGTATTTCACCCCGCGCCAAAGCAGGTTTTAAAATATTTGCCGCATCTACTGCTCCTTCGGCGGCACCTGCACCAATAATGGTGTGTACTTCGTCGATAAAGAGAATGACATCCCCGTTTGTCGTAATTTCTTTCATTATTTTTTTGATGCGATCTTCAAATTCGCCACGGTATTTTGTACCTGCTATAAGCGCGGCAACGTCTAAAGAAAAAACCTGCCTATTGAACATAGGTTCGGGAACACGCTTCGCGGCAATGCGCTGTGCAAGCCCTTCAGCAATTGCTGTTTTTCCAACGCCCGCTTCCCCAATGAGGATTGGGTTGTTCTTAGTTTTGCGCGACAGGATTTGGATAACCCTCTCAATTTCTTGATCGCGCCCAATAACGGGATCGGTAAGTTTTTCTTGCGCCATGCGCGACAAATTACGTGCGTATTCATCGAGCATGGGAGTTTTGGAAGGCTCTTTTTTAGGCGCAGTTGCCGAAGCTGGTTTTTGTGAGGCAGTCGATTGGGGAAGCCCAAGCGTTGCATTCAATTCGTTGCGTATTACTTGGTAGTTAATTTGGAATGACTGGAGCACCGCAGAAACAATGCCTGTTGTATCCCTTAATAGTGCAAGGAGTACATGTTCCGAGCCAATGTAACTGTGCCGCATTTTTCGCGCTTCGTCACGCGAAAGCTCTAAAATACGCTGCACCTTGTCTTTACTTGCAGGGTCAATTACAAGCGTTGTACCGTCTTGTTCGCAGCGTTTTTCAATTGCTTTACGTAATTCGTTTAAATCGACACCCAAGTTTACAAGCATCTTTACCGCAATAGAATCCTGCGCTTTGATAAGGCCTAAAAAAATGTGTTCTGGCCCCAGGAATTCATGGCCAAGACGCTTTGCCTCACGCGGAGCGTATTCGTTAATTATTTTTTTAACCCTATTCGTGAAGTCAAACATAGGGATAAGTTACGGCGAAAACGAGGCATTGTCAATAAAAATGCCGCTATGCGAGGTGGCGCATGAGTCTCGCATGGCGCATGCGCATGCCATCTTTGAAATTAAGACCCAAAAGCGTTAATTGCGCTATGCCTACAGAAAGTTCAGCTATTTGAACCACGTAGAATGTGGTGTCAAATTCTCCTCGGCCGGCTTTGTAATTAAGAAACAAGGCAGCTGGTATCATGAGCAACAATCCGTTTATCGCCGTGAAGATCATTCGCTTCTTTTTCTTGCCGACTAAACCCTTTGCGCCGGGTTGACTGAGTGCCGTACCTGAGCCACCTGTAATTGCCAATAGCATCGCCGAAGGGTTTACAGTCAATCAACTCAATCAAACTTTGTCGGTCATACGCACGCTCACCGAAAAGATTCCAGACTGAAAGAAAGAAAAAACTACAGAGCACCATACGGCTTTACGCCACGACGCACACCCTAATTTAGAAAAATGTTCCGCTTCCACATAACCATCTGCGCTTGTCTTTTAGGGGGTATGCTCTACGCTATTCCGCTTTCTCCCGAATTGGATAAATTGGAACAACACATCGCAAAAATAAGCGAAGACATTACACAAAGCGTCGTGCACATAAAGGTAGATGGTTCGCTCAACAATAAAAAATTTAATAGCATGGGTTCTGGATTTGTCATCGATAAAACAGGGCTTATATTGACAAACCACCACGTCATCGATAATAGTATAAAAGTCCTTGTAAAATTCAATAACGACGCACGCGAATACGAAGCAAAAGTTATTGGCTCCGACGAAGCGACGGATGTAGCGCTTATACAGGTAAATGCTAACGAGGTAAAAAATTTACACCCAGCGCTTTTAGGGAAAAGTAAAGCAACTAAAGTGGGCCAATGGGTTCTTGCAGTAGGTAATCCGTATGGGCTCGACCGTACCGTAAGCTTTGGTATTGTCTCTGCAAAAGGGCGTAACATGCCGCAAGCGCCAGTCCTTAACGACTTTATACAAACCGACGCCTTTATCGCTCCAGGCTCTTCCGGCGGGCCACTCCTTAATATGCACGGTGAAGTTATTGGGATTAATTCCCGTGGCGGCTCGGGGCTTGCGTTTACAATCCCCATTGAAACCGCGCTCGACGTCAAAGAAAAACTTCTTAAGGGGGGTAGTATTAAGCGCGGGTTCTTGGGTATACAACTTATGCCCCTCGATTTAGATATGCGTAAACACTTGGGAATCAGCGACACCGAAGGAGTTCTCGTAACGCTTGTACTTAAGTCTTCTAACTTCTTGGGAAAGCTGCAACCGCTCGATATTATCCGTAAAGTAAACGGAATTCCTTTAAATGCAGTCGAAGAAAAAGATGTAAGCGTAATCATCCGCCGCATGAGCGAACTCCCTATTGGAAAAGACGCACGTATTGAAATTTTACGGAAAGGAAAATTTTTAACGATTGTAGGTTCGGTAAAGGAAAGGCCACCTGCCGAAGGAAAAAAATGGCAGTCACCCATGGGGTTTGTCCTTATGGAAATCTCTGACGATTTGGCGGATAGACAACAGCTCGAAGAAAAAACCGGAGCGTATGTAAGTTTTATCGACAATGGTAGCGCAGCACAACAATCGCAACTGCGTACGGGCGATGTTATTTTGAACGTCGACGGAAAAGCCATCCGCAGTATCGACGATGCGAAGGAGGCATTTACAGCGAATAAAAAAGAATACCTTTTGCAAGTTAGCCGTGCACGGGCGCAGTTCTATCTTCTATTAAAGCCGTGACGCTCCATTCGATTGACACAGCCAACGCCTTCGCGTAAAAGGAAATGTGCGTTTTTCGGTATTGCTAATTTTATGCTTGTTTGCTCTTTCGTGTGCGCGTAAAACGGCGCCCCAGCCCACCACGCATACAGCCAATATACGGGAAGTTACGCTTTGGCATTCGTATAACAATGCAGAAACACGCGTATTTAATTCTATAGTCGTAGATTTTGAAAAAGAACACCCTAACATAAAAATAAAAGCGGAACGTGTCCCTTTTGATGGTCTTTTACCCAAACTTACTTCGGCAACAATCGCGCATAAAACCCCCGACATCGCGCGTGTCGATATTGGGCACGTACCGCGCCTTGCGTGGGGGCATGCAATCTCGCCGCTTGATAGTTATGGCGCAAGTAAAGACTTGCATTTAATGCTTTCTGTTGCGACAGATGTAGCACGCATCAAAACGCCACACGACACCTCTCCACGCGTGTACGCACTGCCAGACCAACTAACGACAGTTGCACTTTACTACAACAAAAAACTTTTGGCAGAAGCAAAAATAAATCCGCCGCAAGACCTCGCCGATTTACTTCCTCTCGGAAAAATTTTACGCGAAAGGGGGAAATCCTACAAAGCATTCGCGATGAACTCCTCTTTGTGGTGGATAATGCCATACCTTTTCTTGCACAACGCACACATCTTAAATCATGAGCTTACCCGTTGCGAATTAAATACTAAAGAAAGTGTCGAAGCAATTACATACCTGCGACGGTTATATACCGAAGGTACGGAAGCTGGCGCATGGCTTTCGGGGGCGATAAACCCCGACCAGGGTTTTTTAACAGGAAAATACGCAATGCTCCTTTCGGGAGCATGGAATTTACAAACATTTAAATCGGTTCCCTTTGGTGTTGCACTTGTTCCGGGAAATGGAAATTTGCGTTCTGCAAGTAACATTGGCGGTTCAGCGATGGTGGTATTTTCTGCTTCGCGGGTAAAAAAAGAGGCGTATGATTTTCTTTCGTACCTGGTTTCTACCCGTGTACAAGAAAAATGGATTAAAGAAACAGGGCAACTTAGCGTCAATAATGATGCAAATAAAAACATGGCTTCTTTCTTCTCGAACGAACTTAAAACATTTTTAGCGCAGCTTAAATACGCAAAACCTCGGCCACAGCTACCCGGGTACGATGCTTTAGAAACTATCGTCGCGCCGTACCTTTACGCTGCTCTCGATGGTTCTCTCCCTGTTTACGAAGCGATGCGCCGTGCCTGCCTCGAAGTGGAACACGATTTGCTCCAATGAGGCCAAACCGGCAAGTTCCGGCCTGGCCGCGTCAACCAATTATTTAAAATCATCTATTTTTCTTGACGCACAGAGCCAGCGAGATAGTGTATAGCATGAAACGCACAGTACCATATTTTCTGTTTTTTATGGGCGCATTTGCGCTCATCGCCTGCAAACACGAAATGCACGGCAAGTGTTTTGACGAGAAAAGTATTCACGCCTGCGGTGAAATTTGCCAGCATAAAGACGACGGCAAGGCATGCGCACTGCAAACCGAACTGGGTATTGAGCAATGCCAAAAAAAAGGTGATTTGAAAATTTGCGCGTACATGTGTCTTTTTGCGAAAGACGGCAAAGATCTGTATTGCAAAAAACAAAGAGAACTTTGCAATAAACCAGAGAACAAGTCTAGCACAGATTGTGGGTTAATACCTTAGAGTTTAGTGCGCAAATTTCCCGACACACAGCGCATTTGTTTACGTTTAATTGGGAAAAACATTATGAACAATTCGATTTTGTTTGTAGCAGTAATTTTTCTGCTTTCGCTACTTATTCCTGTAGACCTCGACGCCCGCGCCGGCGGCGGGGGGTCATACCGCTCGTCGGGGAGCTCGTCGAGTTCGAGCTCTTCGCGTAGCTCTTACTCGAGTTCGTCGAGTTCATCGTACCGCTCGTCGAGCTCTTCGTCGTATCGAAGTTCGTCGAGTTCAAGCGGTAGCTCATCGAGTTCATACCGTTCCGCCGGGCCTTCGTACAGAGCTATCAATAATTTCGAATCTGTCGAACGTATCTTAGATTTCCAAGCGCCGGGAAAGCTTGCGCTGCAAGAGAAAATCGAGGCGAATTTATTAAGTCTGGGCGCGTTTGACGGCTATGAATTCGAGCCGTCTCACCCCTCGGCGCCGTGGAAGGTCGAACGCACGCAAGAGCCAACCAACGTATTCACGTACGTCGTCTCTGGCCATGATCGCATCGTTACCGGCGACTTGAAAGGTGCTCCGGGCAACAATAAAGTCGAGTTCCAGTCGACGGTTGCGTACGCTGCGACGCCGACGTCCTTGGGAAGTATTCTTGCTTTTGAGAAGAAATCGTTGTGCGGCAATGCCAAAAAGTGTAATGTTGCTTTTCATGGATTAACCCCCATGGACTCCATCGAACTCGTGTACGCTAACATGACCCAAAGCCCTAAGGTCATTGCCGCCAGAACATTCGATAATGCAGCCTTACAAGGTGTAGAGTCTTTAATAATTCGTTTTTCGGGAATGCACCACCGTCTGGCGGCCGAGACAGCATGGAAAGAGGCGCCTTGCAAGTCCATCACGGAAACCAAGCTCGTCATAGAGCCGTCGGGCGTCGTGGAACTATCGGATCAGATTTTGAAAAAAAAAGTCGAGGAGTTTTCAAACTGCGGCTATTTGAACATTCCGGAGTCAGCGACACAAAATTTGAAGCAGAGTCACTTCCTCAGAAAGATGCGTAACATTGGTTATACCTACCACTTTTATAGTTCGCTCAACCTGCGTGTCGAATTCAACGCCACCGATTATGGTTACCAAACTTTGGGCACCGTCTTGGCCAATGCGAAGCCGTCTGCTCTACTGGAAATACCTCTGCCAGCATATATGGATTCATCCTCGTATCTAAATTTTCCACAAACCTCTGCAAGTTTCATAACCACACGGAAAAAAATCGATGTGCAATTGCCTCAAGGCATGAAAATTGCTTTTCGCCTATATGCCTGCGAGAATCCAGAACGCTATAAAAATCCGTGTAAAGTTCTCCGCCCGCTACCAGTCAAAGAAACGCAGCACGGCGCTACGGTAACTTTAGTTTCGGACGAACCGCAGGTACAAAGCGCATGGCTCTTGAAGGGCGTGGTACAACAAGGCGAATTCACAGAGCCTAGCCTCTGGACGAAGCTGCACTTTGGTTTTAGCCATTACCATACATTCGGCTATTATCCGCGTTGGGTGTTTTGGTTCTATTTTTCTCTTATTCTTGGCGGAATTCTATTGGCCATTTTTATCATCGGGTTTCTTGCATACCGAAAGCATCGAGCGCACAAGCAACAAATGGAAAAAGAACGCGCGGAAAAAGCCAAATATGCAGAGGCAAGCGCAACAGAGGCTATTAGAAAACACGACCCCGCATTCGACATCGAAGCGTTCAAAGCGCGTGGCCGTACCATCGCCGAAAAAATCCAGACCGCATGGTGTGCCGGCGATATGTCGAGCTGCCGCCGTTATCTTTCGCAGGGGGTCTATAACCGCTTCCGCACGCAGCTTAAAATTATGCGAGAGATCGAAAAGAAGCAAAACGCCATGGCGGATTTCCACATCCGCGCTTTTGGTATCAGTAGTTCTGTTCGTTCGGGTCCGTACGATGCGATCGCCGTACGCCTCGATGCCGAGGCGCGCGACACGATGCTCGACGCAACTATAAATCCGACGGATGCTTTGGCGATGGCCCAACGCGCTCCGCTTACCCGTTTCACCGAGTACTACACGTTTATGCGCCGCCACGACGCGCAAACGACGCAGAAAGAAAACGCCGATGCATGCAGCCATTGCGGTACGCCGTTTGCACCCGAAGGCGAACTCACGAAATGCAAGAGTTGCGGCGCCGTCGAAGGCTCGGGTACATTCGATTGGGTCTTGGCAGAAATCACGCAAGAGGTTGAATACAGTGGCCTGACAAGTCGAAAAGACATCGCCGAGCCATGGAGCGCCGACCGCATCGAAGACCGCGCGTCGTATGTTTTTTGGCGCGATGTTTTGGCAAAGTGCACGGGCGATGCGCAAGTTCTGCAGCGCGATGCGACGACGCAGTACCTTGAAAAAGGTATTCAAAAACAGCCGCTTTACCAAGCTGCGGTGGGCGCCGCCGACTTAGAGAGCCTTAAAGAAAGAGACGGCGTGCTTTACGCCAGTGTACGGATAGAATGGTCTGCGGCGAAAAATCCCAAAGCAGAACCAACGCACGCCGAATCGATTTTGACGCTCGCCGCAAAACGCGAAGCTGCCGAGGCGACGACGTTTGCCGACCCGGGCTGTGCTTCGTGCGGCGCGCCGCTTCCCGAAAGCGATAGCGCAACATGTGCGTATTGCCACGCACCGGTGACGAAGAAGAATGCCGATTGGCTACTGGTAGATGTGCAGAATGGGGAATAAATGAAATTCTATAGAAAGCCAAGCCGTGCCTCGGTGCACAGGAGGCTTCGCCGCGATCGATGCGACACCGGGGTTGTCCGTAGGGTACTGAAAAAGGACGGCTGCATTTTTGCCGCTGATAAACTAGCGAAGACTTAGGGAAATCTTATGGCCGTCCGATGCAGTAAATATAATTCGCTAGTGTATTGCACATTCCTGTGCCATAAGCTGTCCATGTGCCGGTAGTTGAGGAGGAGTCGCCCATCGTCGGAGATCCAGAACTGGCGTTCGACCAATCTTGTCCACTTCCGCACGCGCTGCCGACAGCCTCGCCGTTTGCAGACGTTCCAGTAAAAATGGAAGTTGAACTTATAATCGTTCCAGTTTCCGAATACTGAACAGGGCTTTGGAACACAGCACCGAAGAGTTCAGCGTAACCATTTGCCACAATTTGGTTTCCTTTATTAAGCCATTTTGGGCCGCCAGCGGGAATGCTACATTGAATTCCGGATGCTTGTCCTTTTAAACGGCAAGTCATGTCTAGTTGCGTCGATGCTGAAATGCCTAGCGAAAGCCACGCGATGTAAATTTCTCCATTTGGCGCCATACCATTTGAAGATGCCATATATTGGCAATAGCAATCGGCTGCACTAAGCCCCGTTCCAGAACATGTTCCCGATGTCGCTGCAACTAACTGCGCCATGCTGCCATCGGTTTGCGTTGAGCCAACGAAAATGTACCTGTCGTTAGCCGTTAATCCACCAATACCGAGATGGGTTTCGCCTCCACCGGGGTTTTCTAATACGTCGGCAAGGTGGTTGTTATGGCAATAATTCGTTACCAAAAATAAGATAGCTATTGGAAGCAAAGTCCAACTACTTCGGTATTGTTTTCTTTTTGCATAATTTAATATTTTCGCCATTGTCCCTCCTAAAAAAAAGACCACAAGACTCAAAATTATTCCTGCCGCATGTAGAAGCGACACAGCCACTGCGGTACGTCAACCAATTATTTAAAATCGCCTAGTTTTCTTGACGCACCTTGTAAGATTTTTTTCTGTGGAATATGGCAACCAAGAAACAAGCGGTTAAAAAACCCACAGAACCTAAATTCGATCCCAAGAAAATTGCGCCTGCACTTGTAAAAGGAGCCCATATAAAGAGTATGGCCGAATACAAAAAGCTCTACGATGAATCGGTAAAAAAACCCGAAGCCTTCTGGGGGCGCGTCGCAAAAAAAGAGCTCACTTGGTTTAAACCATTTAAAAAAGTGCTCCAAGCAGATTTTCCTAAAGGCAAACACGAATGGTTTTTAGGAGGAAAACTAAACCTGTGCTACAACGCACTTGACAGGCATTTAACTACAGAAAAGAAAAATAAAGCCGCGCTCGTTTGGGAGGCGGATAACCCATCGGTAAGTTCACGCACATATACATACCAACAATTACACTACGAGGTGTGCCGTGTAGCAAACGTGCTCGAAACACACGGTGTACGCAAAGGAGACCGTGTAACCATTTATATGCCAATGATTCCCGAACTTGCAATTGCAACGCTTGCATGCGCACGTATCGGCGCAATCCATTCGGTTATCTTTGGCGGATTTTCTCCCGATTCGATTAAAGACCGCGTAATGGATGCAAAATCAGACTTCATTATTACCGCAGATACCGGTTATAGAGGCGGCAAAGTAATCCCCATTAAAGCAAACGTCGACGCTGCTCTTGAGAAATCTTCACAAGAGGTGCGCAAGGTCCTCATTGTACGCCACACGGGAGACGAAATAAAATTTGCCGACGGGCGCGATTTATGGTGGCACGAAGAGGTAGAAAAAGTTAACGCTGTCCACGAAGCTGCGCACATGGATGCTGAAGATCCACTTTTTCTGCTTTATACATCGGGTTCAACCGGCAAACCCAAAGGCGTACTCCACACCACAGGCGGCTATGGAGTTTTTATCGCGTACACACAAAAAATTATTTTTGACCTCAAAGACACCGACACATACTGGTGCACCGCAGACTTGGGTTGGGTAACAGGGCACAGCTATATTTTGTACGGCCCTCTTATGAACGGCGCAACTTCGCTTATGTTTGAAGGAGTGCCCACATACCCGCACGTGGATCGTTTTTGGCGCGTTATCGAAAAACACCGCGTTACAATTTTTTATACTGCGCCAACAGCAATCCGCGCACTTATGCGCTTTGGGGAAGAACCTGTATCAAAGCACGACCTTTCTTCGCTTCGGCTTTTAGGCTCCGTGGGCGAACCCATTAACCCCGAAGCGTGGATGTGGTACCACCGTACCGTGGGCAAAGAAAAATGTCCCATCGTCGATACATGGTGGCAGACAGAAACAGGTGGAATTCTTATCTCTGCAATTCCAGGGGTTACGACAACAAAGCCGGGCTCTGCGACGCTTCCTTTCTTTGGAGTCCAACCTGTTCTTGTCGACGGCGACGGCAATGAGCTTAAAGGCGAAGCTGAAGGTAATTTGTGCATGCGTTTCCCATGGCCATCGCTTATGCGCGGCGTGTACGGCGATCCCGACCGTTTTTTCCAAACGTATTTTTCTACCTTTAAGGGGTACTACTTTTCGGGGGATGGGTGTAGGCGCGACAAAGATGGCTACTACTGGATTACGGGCCGCGTCGACGATGTTATCAACGTATCGGGACACCGTATGGGGACTGCCGAAGTTGAATCTGCGCTTGTACTCCACCCCAAGGTTGCCGAAGCAGCAGTGGTAGGCTTTCCACACGACATCAAAGGACAGGGGATTTACGCATACGTCACTTTAAAAGAAGGAGTTCAACCTGCAGAAGCTTTGCAGCGAGAGCTTATACAGCAGGTTGCACAGGAAATTGGCCCAATTGCAAAACCCGACATAATCCATTTTACTCCTGGCCTGCCAAAAACGCGGAGCGGAAAAATTATGCGGCGTATTTTGCGTAAAATTGCCGCGAAGGAATTTTCGACTTTAGGCGACACCACAACGTTGGCAGATCCTTCGGTTGTAGAAGCGCTCGTTAAGGAAAGGCAAGCGCAGGTATAATTTAAGCCTATTGTGCTTGACTTACCCACGTTCCAAATAATTCGGAAATTACTATGAAAAAATTTTTATTTAGCGGCATTGAACCCACGTGCAAATGGGCAGATTTAGGCTTAACCGCAACGCGTGTTATAGTAGGGTTAACCCTCGCGTTGGTGCACGGTTTCAAAAAGTTCCCTATGACCGATGGCTTTATCGGTTACGTTGCAAGTGCAGGAATTGAGTCTGTTGAAAAACTCAGCCTTTACAACAGATACTTGTTTTTGACCAAAATTTTTAACATTGCTTATTTCTTTTATAAGCTTTTTGACATATATAGGCATAAGTGCTATCATGCTGTCTGATA
>JABARV010000013.1 GCA_019186965.1 Turneriella sp. | reverse complement strand
CAAGCCATACGCTTCATCGAAAACTACACACCGCACACACAAAATCTCTTCTCGCGGCCACACACGCACCGCTTCAAGTGGTTTAATTTCGCTGTGTGTACGTACTGGTAACGTAGACTTATACGTTTCTACACGGTGGCTTGTAGCAAAGCTTTGAAAAATACATAAATGGTGGCGCGTCTGCGCATCCCCAAAGGGCACCTAGTTTGAGGATAGTTTGTTATTGTCCTAAAGAAGGCGAGGATTGTGCGGATGCCACCTGTACTACCACCATACGATGGATCACATACATAAGTAGAATAGTAATCACCATTGTCCCCGCAACCACGTAGCCCAAAATTGCATAGTTGCCAAGTGAACCATCGGTACGCTGGAATACAATTACACCTGCTACAGCAGATGCTATACCACCCGAAATTTGCTGCACTGCCGAACTTACTCCCATATACGCGCCGCGGTCTTGTGCCGCAGGTACGCCGCTAATGAGCGTTGTTGCGCCAACAATACGTGCAGTAATGAATACAAACAAAACTGCGGATATTGCGGTAATGAGCGTAAGTGTTGCTGTTTGCAGCTGCGTATAATATAAAACGACAGTAATACCCAAAAGCGAAGCAACGGTAAATACTTGGTACTTACCAAATCTATCGGCGATACGCCCTGCAAGGGGGCCTGCAAAGAGCGCAGCGATACCAGTAATAGTATAGATAACGGGTAAATCCGTCGTATCAATTTTGAGGTTGCCGTTCAAAAAAACTGTTCCAAACGGCATAAGCATGAAACCACCTGTTGCAAGGAGCATCGTCGCGGCAAACCCACGCAGGTAACGGGGTTTTGTCGCGGTAGCAATAAGATGCGCAATAGGATTTCTCTCTGATTTTATTTTGAGGTGCGCGTCGATGGGACGCATCTTGAATAAAATAATAAAGCCCACAGGCAAAGCGACAGTAACAATCATGAGGAATGAGGAGTGCCAACCGAAATGGTTCGCAAAATAGAGCCCCATAGGAATTCCAAAAACTTGGCTCGAAGCAAATGCCATTTGCACAAAGCCCATGACGCGTCCGCGGACTTGCATGGGAAAAAGGTCAGTAATAATTGCAAACGCAATTGAGTTCATAACACCACCAAAGATGCCAGTGAAGATTCGTGCGCCTAAGAGTGTATGGTAGTTAGGCGCAAGTCCGCAAAAAAGTGTGCCAAGCGTAAAGCCTGTATAGAAGAAAAGCAGCATTTTTTTGCGATCAAACTTGTCGGCGAACCCCGCCGCAGTGATTCCCGAAATACCGGCGCTCAAGGCATACGCGGAAACAACCCAACCGAATTGCTCTGGTGTAATTTTGAGCTTTGGAATCAAAAACGCGCCTAAGGGCGATAAAATCATAAAATCGAGAATCACAGTAAATTGGAGAAAAGTTAAAATCGCAATAACAAATTTTTCGTAGCCTGTGAAGGTTGGCTTCGCTCGGAGGGCAGATGCATCCATGTAAGGCGATGTGAGAAATCGCAATACCGCGGCGAGGCGAATGCTGTTTGTTGGGTGCAGTTACACCATGCACTATCCTTGTAAAAACGCCTCCACTAACAAAAGTAGCTTATCGCGGTGTGTGTGGTGCAGCCAATGCGTCGCATCTGGAAAGTCGTGCATCGACAAACGTGGGAAAGCGGTTCGCAATAAAGCAACGTCTGCGTCGGTAACGTAGTTTGATTCCAAACCTCGTACGCATAATGTGGGTCCTTCAAAAAGCGGCGGAGTAAATTTAGGGAATTCTGTCCTGTCAAGAGAGTTTTCAATTGCAGCAATGTTGTTCGTCCAGAAAAATTTTCCATGGGTATCACGAGACATGTTCATTTGCAAAAACTGCCGCACCACTGGGTTTGGAAGTATACCTGCCATTTTTTTATCTACTTCACTGCGGGTCGTGAAAGAAGCAACATCCATTTTTTGTGCCGCAATTTCACTTTCATGGTTTGGCTCATAACTGCGCGGCGCAATATCAAGGACAATAAGTTTCGAGGCAGTGTGCATCCGCACATACGCCATTGCGGTAAGGCCACCCATCGAATGCCCCATGAGGTATGGATTTTGTATTCTATGTTCGTCGATAAAACTCTTTAAATCTTCTACCAAATCGGATAAACTGTGTGTTTTTGTGTGCGTAGAGCGTCCGTGGTTGCGTGCGTCGTATGCATATACCTTTGCAAATGGGGTGAGGCGCTCTGCGATTGTTGTAAAATTTTTTGCAGAACCAAAAAGCCCATGCAAGAGAATAAGCGTACGTTCAGGATTTCCTTCATAAAAATCGTACGCAAGCCGCATTTTTAAAATTTGCACTTTTAGATATTAGGTAAAGCGATATAAATAAAACTTAAATACATATTTCCAAAAATGGTTAACAACAGAAACAGGTATCTAATTCTTACCGTAAAGCATGGGGAATCCAGAAGAAAATACAGCACCTAAAATTCGAAAAGTTGTAGATTCTACACAACTACACCAAATTTCAGAAAAACTTTTTTGTAAACTTCCAATACACCTTATCCATAACAACCAAAGGGTTCAAGTACGCGCATTTAATTACAACTATCCCCACTTTGAAATCCAACACAATTTACCTGCGATAGAAAGCCGCACGCTACTTTTAGAAAAGGACGATAACTCGATTATGCTCGAGTGCACCATTGTGTCGCGTACCGAGCACGGCACAGAGTTGGTGAAACCATTACAGCTTTATCTTTCAAAGCGCGATGTGCGCCATGAGAACCGTACCAACTTAACAGAAGCAGGTGGGGGTACGGGTATCGTCATCCATTGTATCCCGCATAAAGAATTTTATCTACTCAACGCCGCAACAAACGATGCACGTGACAGGCTTTTACAACAGTATGCAGCCGCAATAAAAGGACTTATTCCCGATGCTGCGGTCAAAATTAGTTTACAACGGCGTAACCGCTTTAGCGTGCGCATGAAAAAACTCATTGACTTTAACCTTCCCGTCTTTGCGCCAATAATGGAGCACGAACGCCAGGGAGATAACTTAAGTTTAGCTGCAATTCCTTTTACCGAATACAACCAGATAATGCGCACCGACGGTTTACCGGGAGATTTTATGGGAGAAATTTGCGAACCACTGCGCTACCGAGGTTCATTCGTTGTCGGTTATGTGCAAGCCCTTACGCACGCACCTGCGAATTTAAAACAATACCATTCAATAAGACAAATAGCGCGCCGCTTGGAAATTGATTTAGACAAAAAAAACATTTTTCCACAAAATCCAATTACTGGAAAAATTATAGACATAAGCCCAAACGGGATTGGCTTCAACTACAGCACGCAACGGAATTTAATGTCTTCGGTATCGGTGGGCGACAAAGTTGCATTCGACGCACGGCTTACTCCCGAAGGTATGACCACCCTATCTGGAAAAGTAATGAATATTAGCGCACAAGAAAAAGCGATGCGGTTTGGTGTTGAGCTTGAGCACGTAAGCGAAGATGCGCGTAAAGCAATCGATATAATGATTGCTTCAAGCAAAGCATAAATCTATAATTAAAAAATCTCAAAAAATTGAATTTTAATTGTCTGTACGTAGCGGCCCCACTACCTGCCGCCATGTACGCACGCCACTTTGTATTTATCGCCACGGCACTCCTCTTTTTTACTTCTTCGTGCCGTAATTCAGTTACGGATGTCGACATTAGCCACGACATCAAATACCTCGCTGCGTTTTCTTCGCCAACGATTGCTTCTTTGGCAGACGAACAAAAATTCTCTGAAAAATTTCAATCTAATTACAAAAGCCGTATTGTCCTTTTGCGGCCAGTTACAGGCCAAGCGAACTTGACTCTCGCTTCCACAAAAATATCCCTTTTTGCCTTTATAAAAATTAACGCGCTGCGCGAGGCACGGTTAGTTACACAAGAAATTGCCTCTGCGCTGCCTGGCGCATCTCTTGTTGCGCTTTACCCCGTTGCAGAAATACAAAATTCACAAGACAACTTTTCCGGAAACGTTTTTTACATCAGCCTTGAAAAAAGAAATTCGACATTCCTGCGCTTGTCTGGGTTATCCAAACAAGAAAACTTGCGTAGCGAAACAGACGCATTTACAAAAGACCGTAATTTACTTTCCTACTACGCGGCCACAATGCTAAACGATACGCCGTACCATACCATCCACATTTTGGGATACTCTGGAATTGCAGAAACACAATACCAAACCTTAGACGGACTCCATTCGCGCACCCTTAAACGCTTAGACGCAGTAGACACCGTACTTGTTGAAAAAATTCGTTAAAATTTCACAATAATTTAAAATTAAATTCACGAGGAGAAATAAATGGCAGAAAATCCGCCGGAGCTAAAATATAGCAAAGAACACGAATGGGTAAAAATTTCTGGAACAACCGCACGGGTTGGGATAACCCACCATGCACAGGACGCGTTAGGCGACGTTGTTTATATCGATTTTCCCAAAGAAGGAGAAACAATTGCGCAGCATAGCGTCGCTGGAACTATAGAATCAGTTAAAGCTGTTTCTGAAATTTACCAACCCCTTTCGGGTAAAATTTCTGCAATAAATAAAGAGCTTAATAAATCTCCTGCTACAGTTAACCAAGACCCTTATAACGCTGGCTGGCTTTTTGAAATCTCTGGAATAAACTTGGCAGAGTTAGACTCTCTACTTGACGCAAAAGGCTACGAAGATTTTCTAAAAACTCTCTAATATTTACTATTTGGTAAAGAAGCGCCGCGAACCACACCGCGCAAGCACGGCTGCATATTTAGTTCGCGTTTGCTGCGTTTTTACACTACACTGTGGGGGACTTTTCCCCCTTATACTAAAACCCTAAATGTTTTCATCACGCCAGTAATAAACGTTATTTCTTTTCAATCTCGGTGACGGATACTGTACCGTCTCCGTTAAAAATAACCTTTTTGTTTTTCTCGGGTAAAATAACTTCTTTAGCGCTACCTTGTTGTGGATCAAGCAAAACGTCACCACGGATGAGTTTACCGTTTTTATCAAAAACTTGTACAGAGGCGGGTTTACCGTCTTTAAAGTGTACTGTTTTTGTTTGGATACCACTTGCATCGTTATAGTACTCGACAGACGAAATTTGCGAGTCTTTATAGTTAGATACTCTTTCAAAAACACCGTTCTGGTTTAAATCGAAATTGGCTTTGCCCTCTTTGTCGCTAATTGTGTCGTATCGACCAATTACTTTGCCTTGCCCGTCGCGGAGTTCTTTGCTCTTTGGGGTACTTGCGCAATTGAGCGCTAATAGCGCAACCGCGCCTAACGTGATAATTATACTTGATTTTTGCATGGTGTACAGCTCCTCTCTTATAATTATATCGTCAAGCCTATTGCTAATCGTGAGCTAATCAGAAATCACAGCCGTCTTTTCTTTGCCATACGTGGTTTTTTCTTTTCGGTTGAAACAACGACGGGTTGCAAAACGTCGATTACGTGTGGGGCTACCTCTTCTTCAATACCAACAATCTTTTGGCCTTTGGGCAATCTTTCCCGCTTTTTAAGCGCCACAACCGTCCAGCGTGCAACTGTCGCGACGGCGGTAAAAAGCGCTGTGTAAAGCCCAAGTACACGCCAACTTAGCTGCGCTTCTAAAGGCACATAAACAGAAAACGCCTGCAAGCCCAGAACTCCGTACACGCCCAAAAAGAAGACGTAGAGAACTACGTCTTTCATACACTAAAACGGTAGCTTCTTAGGTAAGTTTTTCTTTACTTCGTCCGCAGCCTTCTGCTTGGCCTGCTCTTTAGCTTTATCGACTTGTTTGTTGGCTTCTGCTTTTGCTTTATCCTTTAATTTGTCGACTTCTGCCCCAACCATGCCTTTTACGTCGGGTGCGGATTTTTTAAGTTCGCTTTGGATAACGTCTTTAAGGCTTGGGAATTGTGGGCGCACGACTTTTACCGCAGGCGAAGAAATTACCGCACGCGATTCAATACCAAAGGTGAGGAGTCCATTTTTCATTGCAGGCGCGAGTACCGAGGCGCGAATTTTTTCAGGAGTTACAGATGCCTTTACTTTGTCTCTAACAGGACCTGCTGGAATTTGTGCAAGCGCAGGGGTAAGCCCTTTACCGATTGTTTTATCCAATTCGCCTTCTACTTTCTTGGTGTGTTGCGCAGCCAAAGCTAAATCGCCTCTAAAGAGATGGTCCAACGACTTTACGTTGATATAATCTCCCTCCGAAAGTTGAAATTCAAAGTCGGCGGTAGCAAGCGTCGGTGGCTTTTTAAAAGTAACGATTCCTGCGTTGTAATAAATTGTACTCATCGCGTCTTTAACAAGCGTTTGTGTATTGTTTAAGAAGTTGAGGTTAATCCCAATTTTATTAAGATTTTCTGTTTGGTTTTTGAGTTTCTCAAACACTGCAAGCCCTGTAATATACGAGCCCTTTTTTAAACCAGTTGTTATCGTTACAGATTCTGCTGTGCCCCCCGTTTTGGGATTAAAAGGAGCCAAGCCGCCGTTTAGGTCGTAAATAATTTTAAACGATTTTACTCCACTTCCTGTATTTGCAAGTTCCATCACAAATTGCGCTGAAAGCCCTACGTGGTTTTTATGCACCAAATCTTTTGGGTCGATAAGTATGTCGCGCAGAAGCACATTGACTCCTGTAAGTTTTAACGTTTGCCCAAATTTTTGTACATTTACAGTAAACGCTCCGCCTTCCATACCAATTTTACCCATTTTAATTACCGTTGGAATTTCCCTTATGTCAAACGGCTTCGAAGGTTCTTTGGCCTCTGCCGCTTTTTTTGCAGCCTCAAGTTTTTTTTCTTTAGCTTCGGCGGCTTCTTTAGCAAGCTCTTCTTTTGTTTTGGGTTTTACTAAAAGTGGCTGGAGGTTATTGCCGCCATTTGCGCCCAGTACAATTGTTGCCGTAGGTTCTGTTATAAGGAGCGATTTAAGTTCAAAGTTTTTGCCAAAAGAAGTAATGAGAGCGCCTAAAGCTACTTGAAAATTAAATTTTTTAAAGGCGATGACCGAAGACTGCATGGGTTTACGCTCCGCCATGGGCTTTCCCACTTCTTTGTCGTGGTACCCTATTTTAAAATTATCAATAGTAATTCCCGAAAATGCAGCCCAAATTGGTACAGTAATGTCGCCAATTTCGACGCGCCCGTTGATGTTTTCTTCAATTTTTGTCGCAACAAAATCTTTTGTTACAACAACTTTAATGGCGATATACCCGCCAACCATTACAACCAAAAGGAGAACAAAAAAGCCAATAACAACTTTTTTAAGGAGTTTTAATATTTTCTTCATCGGCTCCTATCTAAAGTGTTTATTTGTCGGTCAACCGTTTTTGGGAATTTTGCTCTTCTTGACGCGCTGTTTCGCTCACAAAACAGGTCGAAAAGTATCAACGCGTTCGCAACAACAAAGAGGTTAAAAAATGATCCAAAATAATTATTACGACACCAATGCTGATTTACTCTTCAATATTGATAATTTCATCGATTGGGAAACACTTATCCCGCTAAAAGAAGAGGGATTTAAAGACGCGGAAGAATTTAAAAAAACCAGTAACAAAGATTTAGAATTTGCGCCATCAAACACTGCCGAGGCACTCGAAAACTATAAAGCAGTGTGGCAACAAACCGGAGAAATTGCGGGGATAGAAGTTGCCGGCGCAGCAAAAGCTATGGATAAAACTGGTCTTAAATTTTCAAATGGCAAAGTGACCTTTCCCCCCGACATGATTCGCCTCGTCGATTTGTTTATCCAGTCAGGCCTTTTGGGATACTCGATGCACCGCCACCATGGCGGCTTGGGAATGAACCTCACCGCGTCTTCGGTTGTTATGGAGCTTATTTCACGCGCAGATTCCGCGTTTGGAATCGCTTTGGGCTGTTTTAACCTTGCCGAAGTTATCGAACGCTACGGCAGCGAAAAAATGAGCGCCGAATGGGTACCTAAAATGGCAGCGGGTGATGTTACAGGAGCGATGGCTCTTACAGAACCCAACTATGGTTCAGACCTGTCGCGTGTAATGACACGTGCAGAAAAAGGCGAAGACGGAACATGGCGCCTTAACGGCACAAAAAGATTTATCACGCACGGTTGCGGGTTGGGCGATCGCCCCAGCGTCATTTTAACGCTTGCGCGTTCGGGAGGCGCAGGAGCAAAAGGACTTTCTTTCTTCTTGGTACACAGCTCGCAAATCCAAGTGGCGCGTATCGAAGAAAAAATGGGACTCCACATTTCGCCCACTTGCGAAATTGTATTTGAAAACAGCAAGGCAGAGCTCATCGGCGAAGAAGGCTTGGGCCTTGTACGCTACGCTTTGGGTATGATGAACGGCGCACGCATGGGAATCGCAGTACAGTCTTTGGGAGTTGCGCAAGCTGCACACGCAGAGGGAGTAAAATATGCATCCGAACGCGTACAGTTTGGCGCGACAATCGACAAATTAGAGGCCGTTAAACGCATCATCGACGATAACGAAGCATACGTGCAAGCAATGCGTGCATTGGTGTACCGTTCATGTGCAATCGTTGACCATTTTGATGGGCTTTCCAATAAACTCCTTAAAGAAGGAAACGACGAACGCGCAGTGCGTAAAAATGAAAATGTCGTACGCCTTGATAAACTTGCAAAACTTTTAACCCCTACAGCAAAACTTTTTTGCTCAGAATACGCGAACTTTGTCGCATACCATTCGCTACAAATTTTCGGTGGTTCGGGGTATACAGAAGAATACGACATCGCAAAACTCTACCGCGACGCACGCATCAGCACTATTTACGAAGGCACTACGCAACTACAAGCGGTTGCAGCAATCGGCGGTATTGTCGAAGGACTCCGCGAAGGGGGATTTCTTCTGACTCACCTACGCAGCGAAGTAGAAAAACTTTCCGACGCAGAAAAGAAAAAAGCGCTTGGCGAAGATATCGAAGCTCTGGCGCAGCTCGTGCCTATATACAAAGCGCATGCTCACAAAGAGGCTATTTCTATAGACATGGTTACCGCGTTTGCACACGTCTATACCTCACTCCTTTTAGCAGAACAATTGCAAATTGCGCAAAAGAAAAACTTAACCGATATAGCCTCTTCTAAAGCGGCTGTTTTCCCCCATTTCCATAGGTTAAGCCGCCGTTATTTAGCGGGGCTTAAAGTAGCGGTAAATAGCGCGGCGTAAAACACGCCATGGAAAAAAATACGGCAGGTAGTTACGAAGGGCGGCAAAACCACATCCGCTCGCTTAGCTTTCCCGCAATTGAAGTTTTTGAGAATATCTATGCAGATAAAGAATACAGCATACACATAGAGTTTCCCGAATTTACCGCAATTTGTCCCAAAACAGGATTACCCGATTTTGGTATAGTATCCATTGAGTACTTTCCCGACAAATGGTGCTTGGAGTTAAAATCACTCAAAGAATATTTTCTTGCGTACCGTAATGTAGGAATTTTTCACGAAAACGTCGTCAATCGTGTTATGGACGATATTGTTGCCGCAGCACAAATGCATAAAGCAAGCGTTGTTGTTAAATACGGCACACGCGGCGGTATCGTCACAACAGTAAGCCGTAGCTATACGCGTTAATGGAAAATTCCGTCCCTTTAATACCAGAGCCCCCTCCTGTGCGTCCGCTTTGGCAGCGCTATATTGCCGCCACACTATACCTTATTGTAAGTTTCCTCCTTACACAAAGCATCGCCCTGGTTATGGCGTACACAAGTACGCCACCCGTTAACGAAAAAGATGGGCTTCCTTTTTCTTTCTTGATGAATGCTATCGTGGTGCAGATGGTGGGGTTTCTTTTACCTGCACCATTACTTTTAAAATTTACGCGTGCCTCGTATTTTAGCTTCCACCGCGTCAGGTTGCGCGAAGTTTTCCTCTCTATCGGGCTCGTTTTTGCAAGTATGACCTCTTTTAGCCTTCTTTACACAGCACTTGGTATCGAGCCACAACAGATGGGTTTCTTAAACGGCGAAGATATACTGCGCAATAAAGCAGCCTTTGTTGTAATAACCTCGGTTGCAGTACCTGCGTACGAAGAGTGGATTTTTCGTGGACTCCTTTTTGGCGTTCTTACCACGCAGGTGACCAAACCCTCACAAATTATCCTCGCAGGGCTTTTTTGTGTAACGCTTTTTACCCTTAGCCACATCGAGGGAAAACACAGTTTAAGCGCACTCCCGCCTATTTTCACGATGGCGCTTATTTTTCAATACATGACGTGGCGCACACAAAGCCTTTGGCCTTCTGTTGCCGCACACGCGGTACAAAACTTACTTTCCTCCGCTGTATTTTTTGCTAAATTTGCCGAACACACGGCAAAATAACTCAAGCCTATTTACCGCCAATATACCGAATAGGAAGCGGTTTGGTTTCTGGCTCTACTTTACCGTAGTACCAGGAAATTCCTGCGTTAAAGAGAAAAAATGAACCTGTTTGGTCTTGGTTGTGGATAAAATATCCTGCATCGAGGATAAAAGCAACCGGCCAAGATATGGGGCGTAGCTCAATTCCCAAAGATGCTTTAAAGCCATTACCTATGTAACTTCCCGAACGCGAAACATCTTGGGAGCTTGCGGGGGTTAACAAAGGTATGTACTCGTCTTTTAGCTGCGTTTTTACCGAACTAAAAACAATTCCATCCGCGATGCGTAAATACGGCGAAACAACCATTTTAAAATTTTTAGGTTTTAAATCCCAAAGCAACGTCGCTTGAAAAAGAACAGGGATAAGAGATATGCTGCCGTCTGCAACGGCTAAATTATTTTGGTATACCTCTTGCGAAAAGGAGTGGTACCCTACATTTATACCTGCGCGTAACCTAAGGCTATATTTTTTTAACGGAAGAAAACTAAAATCGGGAATCTCCACCGAATTTTCTAAAGTAAACCCCAATGGCCCAAAGTTGAGTTGGTTTATACTTCCTGTCGGTAAAAGAGGTGTATAATAAAGCGCCACACGGGGGTCGAGGTATAACCATTTTGCAAATATATTTTGGCTTGGGTAAATTACTTCCCGCTTACCATTTAAATCTACCGTTTGGATTGTTTCCATGGTCGCATTCAAGGGAAAACCTTGTATTCCAAACCGAGGCGCTGGTGCAACGCTTGCTTGCTGTTCAATACTAAAATTGTACCCCCAAGCATAACTATTTTGTACCCCAAAATAAGGGGACTGTGTATTTTCTCCCGACGCCGAAAGCGTAAGGAGCGTTGTATCGTGCCGCTTTGCTATCTGTGTATTGGGTATTGCCACTTTCCGTACAAGAAATGGTTTTCCGCTTAAAAGGCAATGCCCGCTCGAAAATTTCTTTGGATTCTTAAATTGTCTTTTGGGTAAATACTCAGGCAGGCTTGCCGCTGAGCACAACGCCTCGGGCAAAATTACCGCTCGGATATCCACCGTTGCCGTGTCTATATTTTCAGAAATATATTCGGCGTTAAGGAGCGCTCCATCCGCCATTTCGATAACCACATCGGTTTTGGGGACATCTGCATACAGCGGCACACCCGCAAAAAATATAAATATAAAGACCGCCGTTAGGGCACGAAAATATAAAGACAAATCCACTACCCTTCTTTGACGTAAGGACTCATACAATTACGACTTTTTTACGTAACGACACAGGCTCGGAGCAATTACAAAAATTGGAACTGCATATTTTCATGGATAAAGCGTTCTAAACGTATCATGTCCCCTGGCTTACTTTTAAAAAAAAGGACGCCTAAATAGTAAAAACCAGAACGCTCTGTAAAACGCACAATTTCTCCATAAAGCTCTAAATCTTCACCCATTATGGGGATAACTATTTTTATACGCCGGTTGCCTTTCAGGTATTCAAAAATTGCCGCATCGGAAAACTCGAGCAAAAGCCCCGAGAGTGAAATATTTACAACGCGTGTTTCTACAGAATTGGGATTATAGTGTGAAGTACGGATGCGGATTTTACTCATCGCATAGGAAAAAAGCCCAAGGAGTCTATCTAAATCTGCTGCTTGCATCGGATTGATATATTTTTTATCAAAAGGGTTCGTTTCGACCCGAACATACCCTATCCGTGTGCCAAAAAGGGAGATAGGGGATAATATATAAGACACAATAAAGTTACGGGCATCTTCCCTGCGTACCTCTTCGATATATTTGAGTGCGCCCGCCTCGCCTTCTTTTTCAGCAAGTTGTTCGTACAACTGGCTTAAATTTACCAAGTTTTGGCGTTCGTGTGGGGAGGTATACGAAAGAACCCTCATGGTATCTTCGATATAAAAAGTTTTTCCTTCGTCGCGGACCATCTTTTCCGCTAAAGTTAGCGCCTCTTCTTTTTTTTCGGAAAACAACACCAGCTCAAAATCGCTACTAATCTCTAAAATTTCGCCAACAACCATGCGGTACATCGTCTGGAGCGAAACGTCTTCTCGGGAAATTTCTTGCATTACGTAAGGGAAACGGCTTTCCAAATTTTTTTCATCCAAGCGTGAATCGCCAATGGGAGAATAAAGGATTGAAAAACGCATAAAAAGGTCGTCGAAGCGCAGGCGGATGTGGCGCCTGCGCTGCAAATAAAGCAATTCTTGCGGAAATTGGATAAAAATGCCATTTTCGTTTGTGCGCGTGACCAACACACGCGCCATGTAGTAGCGGTTATACGCCTCAAATTGTATAACCCCACGGCGCTCCTGCGTTTCTTGGAAACCGTGTGCGGTTAAAAGTACTTCGTCTTGTATAATATTATCGCAATGCGCTATATATACGTAGCCCGAATAACGAAAATGTACGCGTACGTATTTAGCTTTAATATAATACAAAATATTAAGAATTCCATAGTACGACGTTTCGGCGCTTGCGCCTTCAAAAGGATCGACTTCTTTGCGTATTGGGAGTGGCTTTTGTAGAGTCAACGCCATCGTCTTATTTTCGGATTTGGAAGTGGTGAAGTTGACTTTGGGGGATTGTGGTTGAAACCATCTTTGCAAATTCTAAAGAATCCTTATGAAGCATAAATTGGGAAATGGCGCCTACCTTGTTACGGGTGCCTCAAAAGGCATTGGCCGTGCGATAACACATGCCCTTGCTGCAAAAGGCGCAGACCTTATACTCCTTGCGCGGGGAAAAAAATCTCTCGATACAGTGGCAAAGGAATGCCGTGAAAAATATGGTACTAAATCGATAGGTACCTATACTTGCGATCTATCCGATAAAGCGCAAATTATCCGTGTGGCAAAAGAAATCCAAAAAAAACACCCTGCCCTAAAAGGCATCATCCACGTCGCAGGGTATGCACTCCCCGGTTACTTTGGCAAACTAAAGCCAGAAGATTTTGATAAGTCGATGCGCACAGACTACTTAGGCGCAGTCCACTTGACGCATTCGCTCCACAGCATAGTTGCCGAAGGTGGGCTTGTTGCGTTTACCTCTTCGGTTGTGGGTTTTATGGGAATTTTCGGATATACCGCTTACGCAGGCCCAAAATTTGCTTTAATCGGTTTTGCCGAATCGCTGCGCCAAGAGTTTATCCAACGTAAAATACAGGTAAGCGTTCTATGCCCCCCCGATACAGAAACTCCAGGCTATATAGAAGAGAACAAAACAAAGCCCTACGAGACGCAAGTACTTTCAGAAAACGCAAAACTTATGTCTGCAGAACAAGTTGCGCAAAAGTTTACCAAAAAAGTAGAAAAAGGAAAATTTATTATCACGTGCAACGCCGAATCGTGGATGTTTTACCACCTTAAAGGTATTTGGCCCTCGCTTGTTTTTTTTGTTATTAAAGGAATAATAAAAAAAGCGCAAAAAAAATTTAACAAGGCTCGATAAGCACATTGTCGATAAGCCGCACGCCTTCAACGTATGCGGCAACAGCGATAAGTACGCCATTTTTTCCTGGCAGAGTTAATTCTTCAAGAGTTTGTGCATCGTAAAGCGACGCATACTCGATACGCAAGGAGTTTAACGCGGCATGCAAGTTTTTTTTGATTAACGCAAAATTAACGCCGCCCCGCTCTACATCCGCCTTGGCTTCAAAAAGGGAGCGTGAAATTACTAAAGCATCGCTACGCCCCTTCGTGCTTAGCCGCACATTGCGCGACGATAAGGCAAGGCCGTCCTCTTCACGCACAAGCGGGCAACCGTGCACGGTAACAGGAAACGCCAAATCACGCGCCATTTTTTCAACAAGTAAAAACTGTTGGTAGTCTTTTAAACCAAAATATGCGCGTGTTGGAGAAACCCACATGAAGAGGTTGTGTACAATAAGGAGCATACCTTCAAAATGGTTTTCCCTAAACGCGCCACAAAGGCGCCCCATAAGGGCATCGTAACGTATTTTAACCGTTGGAGTTCCTTCGGGATAAACTTCATCTCGCTTGGGGATAAAAACTGCATCGACGCCTTCGCGCTCTAAAAGCACAAGGTCGCGCTCTAAATCTGTTGGGTATTTTTCTAAATCGTTTGCATCGTTAAATTGCGCAGGGTTAACAAAAATAGAAACAACGGTATACTCGTTTTCCGCTTTTGCGCGGCGTACAAGCGATAGGTGCCCTTCGTGTAAAAACCCCATCGTGGGTACAAAGCCTAACGACGCTTTATCGCGGCTAAACGCACGCATGGCTTTAACCGTATCAAGCTGTATCATAAGCAAATAAAATTATCCATTAGCTCTACAAGCGCCACGGGTTTTTCCATGTGCAAGTGGTGGTGTCCCTCAAGGATATTTAATTTAGCGCGGGGGAAAAGTTTGTTTTTTTTATCTACAATTATTTTAAGCTCTTTTATCCCTTGGGTCGCCAAAACAACGAGGGTTGGTACCGTTATTTTTTGCACAATATCCATAACTTGTAAATCTGTTAGGCGTACAAGCGATGGGGCACGTAGGCGAAAATCTGCACGCCATTTATACCCACCCCTTGTTTTAACCGCCGCACGCTTTACCAGGGTGTGTGCAGCGCTTTGCGAAAGCGAGTTTATACGCATACGGATTTTTACCATATCGCCAAAATTTTTATAAACGGGAGATTTTAAACTCTGCCACGATTTACGAAAAAAACGTACGCTATCTCCCAAGGCCTCTGCTGTTTTTTTGGGCGTTTCCGTAATAGGAACTCCGCCTTCGATAAGGATCAACTTTTGTATGCACTCCCCCACAGAGCCTGCGTAAAGTGCACTTGCGCCAGCGCCCATTGAATGCCCAACAAGGATGATGTCTTTACGCCCTATGCTTTGGATTGCAGCGTCGACAAAGGGCACTAAATCGACAAAGTGGTACCTTTCGCCTGCGTGTTTGTGTGCACTTTTTCCATGCCCAATGAAATCCCACGCATAAATTTCATAATCCGTTAAAAGCTCCGCCAAAGGAATAAAAGACGCGGCGTTATCGAGCCAACCGTGGAAGCATACAAGGGTTGCTTTGGGTTTTTTATGCGGAAAGTGTAAATAACTTGCTTTATACCCAAGCAAAAGGGCTGATTTTTCGTGGACTTCTCTTTTCAAATTTCTCCTAATTACGGAATTTACTCAATAAAACACCTTGTGTGGAGAATTTTTTTGCAAAAATTTGTATAGCTATGGAAATCCAGCGCTGGTAGATTACGAAAATTTTTTCTTTAACACAGAGTGGATTTCTGTAAGCAACGCCTCGCGCTGGAAGGGCTTTATAAGGAGGCGAAAATTTTGGTTCGATCCTTTCGACATCAAAAGCTCTTTGGAGTACCCACTTATAAAGATAAACGCCGCCTCTGGTTGCAATAACTGCGCCTCTTCTGCCATTTCAATCCCGTTTAATTCGGGCATCATGATATCGCTAAGGATAATATCGATTTTGCCGGAAAACGCGTCGATGAAGTCAAGAGCATGCCTACCGTTGGTTGCTTCGTGGACAATAAACCCTTCTTTACGTAAATACGCTACAATTAACCCTCGCAACGCATCTTCGTCGTCGACCACAAGGATTGTTACCTCGGAGTATTTTTCGTGTAGAGGTATTGGGGAATTTCCTTTGTCTTGTAGCCTTACCGTCTCGCACTCTTCTTTACAAAGCATTAAAAAAACTTCAAATTTGGTTCCCACGCCTGGCGTTGACTCACAAAAAATAAATCCATTGAGCTGTTTTATAATACCATAAATAACGGAAAGCCCAAGTCCTGTACCTTTATCGCGTGGCTTTGTCGAAAAATAGGGGTCGAATATTTTGGAAAGAATATCGGGAGCCATTCCATGGCCGGTATCTATGAGGGTAAGCCTAAGGTATTCTCCCGGCTGCGGTTTTATACCATGTTGAATAAAATAGTCTGTATCTAAATTTAGATCATCGGTTTCGACAGTAAAAATGCCTCCCGAGGGCATTGCATCACGCGCATTAACCGCCATATTCAGCATCACTTGCATGAACTGGTTTTCATCAATTTCCACAAACCTCTTCGCTGCATCTAACTTCATTACCAGTTGCACGTTACTTGTGAGCGCCGCTTGGAGTATTGCACGATTTTCTTCTAACAGTTTGTGCAAATCCATTGCGTTTATATCCAACTCTTGGTGTTTTGCGTAAGCAAGTATTTGCCGCGTAAGCCCTGTACCTCGGTGTACAGCATTTTTAATTTCGGCCATCATCGAATAAATTTCATTAGGCAAACCATTTCTTTCTTGGATCATTTCTGTATACCCAAGAATAATCGCCATCAAGTTATTAAAATCGTGCGCAACATTGCCCGCCAACTGCCCCAAAGCTTCGTGCTTCTGCATTATCTGGACACTCAACTTTGTTTCGAGGAGTTTTTTTTCGGTTTCACGAATTTCTGTTAGATCAACAACCATAATACAATACATGAGAAAATCCCCCATGCTCATTTTGAGCAAGGATGTCATTATGGGAAAACTGGTTCCATCTGCTTTTACGCCGTATACATCGCCTGTCTCATGCACTCGTCCATTAGGATCCTCTCCTTTTGAAAGGAGAGCATGGAATTCCTCGTCTGAACCGCTAAATTCTGCAGGAATTAAGACGTCTATATGTTCGCCAATTAGGTCTTCACGGCTACGCTTAAAGAGGGTTGATGCTGCCTTGTTAATCCTTAAAACACGAAAATGGTGGTCGGTTGCGATAAATCCGATAGGCATTCTTTCTAATAATTCGTTCAAAAAGTCGTACGCTGTAGCGCGTGATTGTTGTGCTCTTATTTGCTGCGTGATATCGTGGCTTAAAGCAATCACATACTCTACTTTACCGTCGGAACCTAAAATTGGGATAAAAGAGAGGTCAAAGACGAGTTCTTTACCTGCTCGCTGTAGGTAAAGTATCCCTGCCTGTTTTTTACCTGTTTCATAGCATGCACGGCGTAAATCCCGTACTTTTCCCAAGTGGTTGAACGCAGGGATTTCATCAAAACTACGCCCAATTATATCCGAAGGTTTGATGCCAGATTCTTTTTGGAACGTCATATTTACCCAAATATAACGCATCGAACGGTCAGAAATAGCGATAGAAAGCGACAAATTATCCAATAATGCCTGATGGACGATTTTAGGAATTTCACCGCCGTTATCGGGAAAAAAGAGAGTCGCGCCTTCGCTCAACCGGAGCAGTATAAATTGCTCTGTGCCAAATTTAAGTATAGACATTTTGAGGGAAAGTAGTTTTTGGCGGATCTCAACGGCTGCTTCGTATGCCTCAATTTCGCCTCTTAGCATGCGATTAAACGCAGCCACAATTACAGGCGTGCCGACGGTCGTTAATATATTATTTTTGCTTAAGACAGACTCCAAAAAATCGGCATTGCACAATTGGTTATCCAAAAAAGCGCTTTCGTGAAAAAAATTTTTCCACTGGCCGTTTTGTGCAATTAGCTTGCCTTTTTTATCAACTATAGATGCGACCTCAGCCAAGGCATCGACAAATTGCTGCAATTTGAGGCTATCGCCTTGGAGCGCCATATTTACCTATTCTATACGTAAATACGGAGCCATTTTTTGGTCAAGAACGCTGAATAGTTCTGTTGATTGTGGATTTCGTGCGTACGCAAGCGTGGAGAGTGAAGATGCATCTTTAGTTTTAAGAACTTCGTTTTTAACCATTGCTTTAACGCGCTGGAATTTGTTGTCGAGTATACTTAAACGGCCTTCGCGGATTGAAAAATATTTTTCTGCAGCAAGGTTAATAAGCTGCGCAATGTTCCAACGCGCTGCAATTGCGACGTTTTCACCCAAATCGCTTGCGCCAACGGGCTTTGCAATATACTGTACGGCGCCCAAACTTTGCGCAGAAGCCATGCCGTTTACATTGGGCTTTCCTGTGATAAAGACCATCGCGAGGGCTGCATCTTTTTCACGCATTTTTTTACCCATCTCTAAACCGTCCATTTTTCCCAGCCGAATATCCGAGACGAGAACATTGAAATTTGTTTCCGCTACTTTTTTAAGCGCCACCTCTGCTGATTCTGTAGCAGCAACGCTATACCCCATTGTCAGCAGGTTGGTTTTTAGCAAGTTGAGTAGCGGTGCCTCATCGTCAACCACAAGGACTTTGAGATTTTTAAACGGGGCTGCTTTCATTTTTTCTCCTAAAGGTCAGTATACGTACTTATACGTATCTCCACTTTTGTATTTAGGGATAAGTTTGTATAGTATTTTTTTTCGCGGCTTAAATGGTATAATGTCATGAAATTGTCAAAAATAAATCGACATCGTATTTCAAAACAAAAGTCAGCCCTATAGGCAAAACGTAAGTTTTAGCCGTCTTTTAAGGAGACTCGAAATGAAAAAAACTCTTATTTTACTTTCTGCGTTGGCATTTATCGCTTGTGATAAAAAACCAGCCGAACCAGCGGCGCCAGCAGCAGGTGCAACCCCAGCGGCGCTTTCGGGCGAAGCGCTTTATAACGAAAAAGGCTGCGCAACTTGCCACGGCGAACAAGGCCATGGCGACGGTGTCGCAGGTGCAGCGCTTAAACCAAAACCCCGCAAGTTTACTGACGCAAAATGGAAGTTTGGTTCAGACCTCAAAACTGTAATCCACACCATCGAAAATGGTAGCCCAGGAACAGGTATGGCGCCATACAAAGACGCTATGACAGCTGACGAAATTAAAGCAGTCGCCGAATACGTACGTAAACTCGGCGGTAAAACCTAAGAGTTAAAGGAGGAGTTCCGGATGGGCCCAAAGATTTTTAAAGCATTAAAGTACGGAACTCCCGTATTATTTCTATTAGCGGCAGCCTGGATTATCTGGGCGCCGCCTGCACGCATCGGTTATGCGCCCGTGCAACCGATTGACTACCGCCACGACATCCACGCAGGTGCTATCGGCCAAAAGACCTTTGATGGTAAAGAACAGTACGGTATCGATTGCCAATACTGCCACACGGGGGTCACCACCAGTAAAAAGGCGGGTGTGCCCAGTATGAACACCTGTATGAACTGCCACATCCTTGTGGGTTCATCGCTACCAGGAGTTAAAACACTCAAGAAATTTTATGCAGAAAAGAAAGCAGTTGAGTGGGTACGCATACACAATGTCCCAGACCATGTACGCTTTCCGCACGCACCTCATATTAAACAATTACTTAAAGAGGGGCAACCTACAAAAACTGCGTGTATCGCATGCCATGGGGATGTCTCTAGCATGAAAGTTGTCGAGCAAAAAGAATCGCTCAACATGGGCTTTTGCGTCAACTGCCACCGCGATTACCGCAACGACGTGGAGTACAAAAAACACGGCGTAAGCACTACTTGCAATACTTGCCACTATTGAGGGAAAAAAAGTGAAAGAGAAAGTTAAAGAAAATACTACTAAAGCAAAAGTTTTTCGCTCGTTTGAAGAGACAGCGGCGCAAACTCCCGAAGAAGCAAAGGCCGAGCTCGAACTCTGGAACGGCCGCAGCGAATTCCCCATGAATATTGAATCCATGATTGAACATGGAGTCAATGCAGAAATGGATAGAAAAGGCTTCTTGGCGTTCATGGGAGCGTCAATCTCGATGGCGACTTTAGCCGCTTGCCGCGAACCCGTCGAAAAAATTGTTCCCTACATTGATAGGCCCATGGACTATGTTCCCGGCGAAGCGCGTTATTTTGCATCAAGCCGTGTTACCGCACGTGGCGTTACTCCCATCCTTGTAAAAACACGCGAAGGCAAGCCCATTAAAATTGAAGGTTTGGAAGGCCACCCTGTATATAAAGGTGGAACTACCGCCGATACTTTTGCTTCCATTTGGGATCTTTACGATCCAGACCGCGTACATAACCCACTCAAAAAAGAAAACGGTAAATTTGTTACCAGCAAGTGGGATACCATTTTGCCAGAGGCGGCGGCGGCGCTTAAAGGAAAATCTCGCATACTTTCGCGCACAACGTTTTCCCCCGCAGAGCAAAAGGCGCAGGCAAAGTTGGGTAAAGCCGTTGTGTACGACCCTACAGGAACCCTTTCTGAAATTGCTGCGGGAAACCGCGCAAGTTTCGGTTCCGATGCAATACCCGCATACCACTTCGATGCGGCAGATTTAATCCTCTCTATCGAAGCAGACTTCTTAGGAACTTGGTTATCCCCCGAAAGCTACTCGAAGCAGTGGGCAGAACGCCGTGATCCCGCATCGGGAAAAATGAACCGTCTTGTCGTCGCCGAAGCTGCAATGTCGCTTACAGGAAGTAACGCCGATGAACGCCTTGCAATCCGTGCAGGCGCACACACCGCTTTAGCGCTCGGCCTTGCAAACCTCCTTTTGCCTGGTTCACCCCTCGCAGGGGACGGTACTGTCCGCGCAACCGTGCAGGCGTACACGCCCGCTGCGGTTGCCAAAGCAACGGGACTGGAAGAGAAGCAAATTATCTCTCTTGCAGAAGAACTGAAAAAAGCAAAAGGAAAATCGCTCGTTGTAGGTGGCGGCGTTAACACACGCACGCTTATTCCAGGAGAATTACAAATTGCTGTAAACCTTCTTAACGCCCTTTTAGGAAACGAAGGAAATACCGTTACAACAAAGGCAGCTCTTCAAGCACACGCAGGCATAAGCGATGCAAGCGAATTAAATACGCTCATTAGCGATATGGCCTCTGGAAAGGTGGAGTGCCTCGTTATCGACCGTGCAAACCCTGTATACGAACTTCCCGAAGCATCTGGCTTTACCGAAGCTTTAAAAAAGGTAAAAACGGTAATCTACATCGGCGACCACATAAACGACACAGCAAATTTGGCGACACATTTTTTACCTGTTAGCCATTCCCTTGAGTCTTGGTCGGATGCACTCTCGCACGGCTCTTACGGAATCGTGCAGCCTGTAATCCGCCAGCTTTTCGATACGCTTCCCGTACTTGAAATTTACGGACGCCTTACAGGCGACACAACTTCTGCATACGAGCAAGTTAAAAAAAGCCATGCGGCAATTGCCAAAGGAAGCTGGGATTCTACCCTTTCAAAGGGGTATGCAATTGTAGACACGGCGGGTAAAGGCGGAGCGCGGGCTTTCAAAAGCGCTGCGCTCAAAGACCTAAAACCAGTACTTGAACCCAAAGCAGGCTATACACTCAACCTTATAGAAAGTATTGGGTTGGGTGACGGCGTAGGCGGTAACATTTCTTTCCGCCACGAACTTCCCGACGCGATTACAAAAATCACTTGGGATAACGTTCTACTTATAAGCCCTGCCGATGCGAAAACACTCCGTATCAAGACACAGGACCTTATTAAAGTAAGCGCTGGAAAAGTTTCTTTTAGTATCCCTGCATTTGTACAGCCCGGTATGCGCCGTGGTTCGCTAGGAATGGCAATCGGATTTGGCCAAAAAAACTTGGGTAAGGTGGGCGCAAACGTAGGCCAAAACGCGTACGCGCTGCAAGAATTTAAAAATGGTCAGGTTTCCTCTTCGGGTATTTCTGTAACTATTGAAAAAGTAGGCAAATACGATATGCTTGCTTCGACGCAACGCCACTACGAGTTTGCTGTAATACGCGGACTTGCGCGCCAAGTGAATTTATCCACGTTTGAACAGGCAGTTAAAGAAAAAAATTACCACCTTTTACACGAACACGAGGAAAAGCCGTATGGCGGCAAAGCCAAAGGTCTTTATACTCCGCACAGCCACAACGAAGGTTACCGTTGGAACCTCAACATCGACCTTAACAAATGTACAGGCTGCTCTGCATGCGTAATGGCATGCTACAGCGAAAACAATATCCCTGCGGTAGGTAAAGCAGAGGTAAACCGTGGCCGTGAAATGAGCTGGCTACGCATCGACCGCTACTATATTTACGAAAACGAAAAGGCCGAACACGCAGATAAAGACATGGTTTCACCCGATGTCTTTTTCCAGCCGGTTATGTGCCAGCACTGCGAGAACGCACCGTGCGAAAATGTTTGCCCTGTAGGCGCAACAGGACACACGACAGAAGGACTCAACTACATGGCGTACAACCGCTGTATCGGTACACGTTATTGTTCAAATAACTGCCCGTACAAAGTACGCCGTTTTAACTGGTTTGAGAACTGGGAAAATAAAATCCGCGATCCACAGCAGTACGCACTCAACCCCGATGTTACCGTACGTTCGCGCGGTGTGATTGAAAAGTGCTCTTTCTGCCAACAGCGCATTTCGGAAAAACGCCAACAGGCAAAAGTCGAAGGACGCCCCATTAAAGACCGCGAGATACAAACTGCGTGTGAGCAGGCGTGTCCCACAGACGCAATTGTCTTTGGCAATATCAACAGTTCCGACACAGCGGTGACTAAGGCTAATAACGACCCACGGTCGTACGAGATTTTAGCACAAATTAATATTAAACCATCGGTTAAATATAGAGTACGCATAAAAAACAGAAGCGAGGCGAAGGCTTAATATGGCGACAGAGAAAAACATTTACCACATTGGAAAGCCGCTCGCGGCGATGGACGACGATGTATTGCGTCCCATAGAGGCCTTCCCCACCAAACTCTGGTGGGGGGCTTTTGGAGTTTCTGCAGCGTTGGCGCTTTTGGGTGTCGGGACAATCATTTATGCGTTTATCGTTGGTCTTGGTATTTTCGCCCTCAACAACCCTGTCGGTTGGGGTTTCATGATTGTCAACTTCGTCTTTTGGGTAGGTATTGGCCACGCGGGGACACTCATCTCGGCAATTTTATACCTTTTCCGCCAAAAATGGCGTACTTCGATTAACCGTGCCGCCGAAGCGATGACGATTTTTGCGGTGATTGTCGCGGCAATTTTTCCCTTAATCCACGTTGGTCGGCCTTGGTTTGTTTTCTGGACTTTCCCATACCCCAACGAACGTGGACCGCTTTGGGCAAACTTCCGCTCTCCGCTTCTTTGGGATCTTTTTGCAATTGCAACATATTTTTCGGTATCGCTTATCTTTTGGTACATGGGCCTTGTTCCCGACTTTGCAACGCTGCGCGACCGTTTCGAAAGGTACAAAGCAAAAAGCAAAATTGGTAATTTTCTCCTTAAAGTAAAAGCGGTTGCATACCGCGTACTCGCGTTGGGATGGGTCGGTTCGGCGAAAACATGGCAGCACTACGAAAAAATGGTGATGCTACTTTCTGCACTCGCCACACCACTCGTACTTTCCGTACACACCATCGTTTCTTTCGACTTTGCAACTTCGGTTATCCCGGGTTGGCACGCAACGATTTTTCCTCCTTACTTTGTTGCTGGGGCAATTTATTCAGGCTTTGCAATGGTCTTGACACTCATGATTATCACGCGCGAAGTCTTTAAGCTCAAAGAATATATCACTTTAAAGCACTTAGAAAACATGGCGATTGTTATTCTTGTAACAGGTATGATGGTCTCTTTCGCGTACACCACCGAGTTTGTCATGGCCGCCTACTCAGCGAGCCATAACGAACAGTACGCGTTTATCAACCGTCTCAAAGGCCCTTTTGCATGGGCGTTCTGGATTATGTTCACCTGCAACGTTGTTTCGCCGCATTTCATGTGGTTTAAAAAGCTGCGGACAAACGTGAAGGCGCTTTTTGCAATCTCCATTGTCGTAAATATCGGTATGTGGTTTGAGCGTTTCGTCATCGTCGTTATCTCTCTCCACCGTGACTACCTCCCCTCAAGCTGGGATTCATACGACCCTACTTGGGCAGACTATGCGGTTCTTATTGGAAGCTTCGGTATCTTCTTTACCCTCTTCCTAATGTTTATCCGCACAATCCCCACAATCGCGTTGGCAGAGGTCAAAGCCGACGAAACCAATAGCCAATTGAGCCACCACTAAGAGGAGAATATGTTATCAATAGCAGAAATTAAACGCGGTCTTTTCTCTTACGAGGAAGCAAGCCGAGGTTTTGTCGCGGTTGTAAAATCCGCAGCAGACCTTCTTAAAGCAGCAGAAAAAGCAAAAGAAGCTAATGTAAAGTCTTTCGATTGCTACTCACCCTGCCCAATCCATGGAATGGATACGGCGATGGGTATCCACCGTTCGTGGATTCCCGTCATTACATTCCTTGGCGGGCTTTTAGGTGCAGTTTTGGGACTTTCGTACATCACTTTTATCGATGTATTCAACTGGCCAATTATTTATGGTGGAAAACCGTATTTCTCGTGGCCCGCATACGTACCTCTTTTATTTGAATTGGCAATTTACTTTGCGTCTTTCTTTACTGTATTTGCAGTCATTGGTTTAGGCGGCTTATGGAAAATTAACCGCAAACCGCCGGTTGAAGGGATTACTTCCGATGTTTTTGCAATCTGGTTTGGCGATGCTACATTACAAAAGGCGGATGTCGAACGTATCCTTTCGGGGCTTTCGGTAGAAATTAAGGAGATCCAATAATGCGGAAAATTCTTCTATTTATAGCAGCAGTAAGCTTTATCGCCTGCGCAGATACCCGCCGCAAGTACCACTACTTCGACGACATGCACTACTCGTTAGCGGGAGACACGGCGAAATTTGACAACTTAGGAAAGCGCCCTTTCGACATGCTCGAACCAGAGCACACCATTACGCATAATGGCGAGCCAGCGTATCCATACCGTAAAGACTTTGATGTTGATTTGGCGACACGCGAGCTAAAAGCTCCTTCGGTTATGGACGCTAAGCGTGGAGCAAAAGAATACCACATTTATTGCGAACCCTGCCACGGTGCTGATGGACTTGCAAACGGCCCCGTCGCAAAAAAATTTGCAGGAGTGCGTAAGCTTAAAAACGAAAGAGCGGACACCTTCCCAATTACAAAAATTTACCATATCGCAACAGTGGGCCAAGGTATAATGCAGGGATACGCTCCCCAAATTTCGGAACAGGACCGCTGGAACATTGCTGCGTTTATCAAAAATGAAATGCAAAAGAAGAAATAGGCTAAGCCAAGGATAAAATATGAAATTTGTACTACCTGAAAAAAATTATAAAATCCTCTGGGGTATGCTTGGGATTGGCGTTCTCTCGATAGTTGCTGGCTTTGTTTTATCAAGCGACCGCACTTGGCTTGCCCTTCTTGCCACCGGATTTTTTGTTTTAAGCGTTTCGCTCGTTGGCTTGCTTTTCGCGACGATACAATTTATCTCTGGAGCAAAATGGTCGATTGTCCTACGCCGTATTCCAGAAACGCTCATTGTTCCTTTGGGGATTGCAGCACTCCTTATTGGCGTTGTTGTTTTGGGCGGCCTTTTCCACCTAAACCACGTTTACGAATGGTTCGACGATGCATTTGTCGCTAAAGACGAAATTTTGCAACAAAAGAAAGGCTATCTCAACAAATACTTTTATTTAGTACGCTTGGTCATTTACTTCGCTGTTTGGTTCACGATGGGTTACGCAATCCGCAAAAATTCTGTAAAACAAGACGAAACTAAAGACGCTGCGACAAAGCTTAAACTTGTTAAGCTTTCTGCTGCTTATACACTAATATTTGCATACTCTTTCTTGTTAGCCTCCATTGATATTGTGATGTCGTTGCAACCGCATTGGTTTACAACAATGTTTCCTGTGTATACTTTCGCAAACGGGTGGTTTGGAGCTATCGCGGCAGTCATTATAATTCTTGTAGTTATCCAAAAAAATGGCGGATTAAAAGACGTAAACGCAGAGCATTTGCACGACTTGGGTAAGTGGCTCCTTATGTCTGTTATCTTCTGGGCGTACATCGCGTTTAGCATGCACATGCTCACTTGGTACGCAAACATGCCCGAAGAGACCTACTTACTCGAAGTGCGTCTCAAAGGAAACTGGAAAATTTTTACAATTGCGCTTTGGATGCTCCACTTCGTGGTGCCATTTTTTATACTCCTTTCTCGTGATATTAAACGCGAAGGAAGCCGTATTGTGAAGGTTGCATGGTATTCGCTTTTTGTGACTTTCTTAGACATTATTTGGCTCGTCTACGGTTCTGTATTGGGTCACGAAGGTGCACACGCAAAAGTAAACGATATTCCTGTAGGTCCGTTGGAAATTGGCCTTTTCTTAGGCGCCGTAGGTGCGTGTGGAATTATTTTCTTTAAGGCATTTGCGAAAGTAAACGAAGCTCCAAAAGGCGATATTGACTACGAAACTTCCCGACACTTCCACCAATCCTTCTAAAACTATATGCGCGATGGGTCTTGGACTCGTCGCGCTGTTTTCATTTTGAAAATTGGCTCTGTCGCGGGCATGGTGTAACGGTAGCACAAAAGCCTTCCAAGCTTTTAGTGAGGGTTCGAGTCCCTTTGCCCGCTAATTTAAATCTACAATGTTCACAGGCTTAATTGAAGAAGTTGGTGTAATTACCAACATTTCACCTACCCTTGAGGGAATACACTTCCAAATTGGCTGCAAAGAAATTTTGTCCGATATAAAGCTTGGCGACAGTATTTCTGTTTCTGGCGCATGCCAAACTGTCGAAAGCTTTGATGCAAATAGTTTTACCGTATTTTCAATTCCTGAAACGCTCAGCGTCACGAATTTTAAACTCTTGCAGATTGGTTCACGCGTCAACTTGGAACGTGCATTGCGTTTGGGGGATCGCTTAGGCGGGCATATTGTACAGGGTCATGCCGAGGGTGTAGCACGTGTTATCTCTAAAGAGAAAGCCGAGGCGTTAAATATCATTCTCGAGTACGAGAGTGATTATATTCTCTCCAAAGGTTCGGTGTGCCTCGACGGAATTAGTCTAACGGTGATGGAAAAAATCAACAAATCCCGTTTTCGCATCCAAATTATTCCCGAAACAGAGCGCAAGACAAATATCTCCACTTGGGAAAATGGAACTCTCGTAAATATCGAAGTCGATTATATTATCAAGTCGCTCGACCAAATAAGACGCGCAAAATAATTATTCTTTATATTTTTCTAAAACTGAAGAATCGGGAATAAGCAGCGTTACTTTAAGGCTTCCTGGGTTGGGATTAAACCCCGAATTATCTACACACACATAATCAAGTTTTTCAAGTTCAGCAAGCGCCATTTTGCGTAAAATATAATTTCCAATACCGTGTATAATCTCGACTTCGCGTTCGCCTTCGTAGAAATAATGGTCTATCTCGGAAAGAAGCTTTTTTTTCGCTTCTTCAAAATGCATTTTGCGGATGTATATTTGCGCAAGGCGCGGCACTTTATTTATTTTAATTATCGAGGGACTTTGTAAATAAAAATGGCTACAGCAGTAAATACGTTAGATCTGTCGCTCCGTCTTCTATGAGCAGAAGCCCTCCTGCGTTATTGAGTAGATCGGCATGGTTCAACGCCGCGACTTCGCGGCCTTCCGACAAAGCGTGGCGAACGGTTATGAGTCCACCGCTTTTAACAGAGCCTTCGATAAAAACCGTAAGCATCGAAAGCCCCGCGATAATGCGGTTACGCCTTACGAAAAAATGTTTCATCGGTTTTTGCATAGGTAGGTATTCGGAAACAAGTAACAGGCTTTTACTTGTTTGAGAAAGCCTGTAGAGGTCGCGGTTTTCCAACGGGTATAAGTGGTTAAACCCGTTGGGTAAAACTGCGATTGTGCTACCGCCGGCAGCAAGTGCTGCGTGGTGCGCAATGCTGTCGATGCCGCGAGCAATCCCCGACACAACCGTGTAGCCCTTCTTACAAAAATACCGTGCGACAATGTTAGCTGCCTCACGCCCCTTTGCCGAAGGTTCCCGTGTACCTACTATCGAAACTAATGGATTTTTTAGAAGCAAACGGTTACCACGCGTAAAAAGAAAAAAAGGGGCAAAATCAATTTCTTGGAGTAAACGCGGGTAATCCGCATCGCCAAACGATAGCGTGGATGCTAAATTGCTACTCTGCAGAAAAAGCTCGGCTTCGTTGTAAAATTTTTTATGCCGTGCGCCCAACACAACTTCTGCAAACTGGGAAAAACTTTTCGAATTTTCAAGAATACGACGATTTTTTAACGATAGAAACTGTGAAGCATTGTGGAGCGCCAACGCACAGACTTTATTTGTAGTTGTCTTTAACATATCCGCCCCTATATATTAAATACCAGAAAACGCACAAATTTTCTCATTTTTACGAAAAAAAGTAAAATTTTTTGAGAAAAAGTTGCATAAGGAGTGGGAGTACTGCTGCACAGGTTAGAGCGGACTTTTAATTTTACCAATTTGGTGCGTCGCGACTTTGGTGTAGATTGCCGTTGTTGAAAGCGAACTGTGTCCTAACATCTTTTGGATGAAACGAATGTCGGTACCGTTTTCGAGCAGGTGCGTCGCGAACGAATGCCTAAGCGAATGCGCACTTGCGCCCTTTTGAATACCCGCGCGCGCGAGCGCACGTTCGACCACCTTTTGCAGCGAGCGCACGGCCAATGCGCGACGCGGCGCATGCGACGATGTAAAGAGTAAATCCCCCTTATTTTTGCCCGCCATAAATTCACCGAGCAACGCCACTTGTTTTTCTGAAATCACCGTCACGCGGTCTTTGCGCCCTTTCGATTGCCGTACGGTGAGCGTGCGTGCCTCGACGCTCACGTTTTGCACGCGCAGGCGCACGACCTCTGAAACGCGCAAACCCGACGCGTACATGAACGAGACCATCAGCCAATGCTTGGGATTACGGATCGTCGCCAAAAGCCGCGCCACCTCGGATGCGGTGAGCACCACCGGCAGTCGCTTTTCTTTCTTTATATTACGAATCACCGTGAAATCGCGCGGCGCGTCGTTCGCCTCGCAATAGAGACGCAGCGCCGCCCGAAACGTGCGCAGCGTCGTCGTCGACCAACCCGCCTCGCGGCGCGCCAACATGTAGTCGACAACCAACTTTTCGCTGACCGCCGGTGAAAATTTTTCATCCAACGCATCGCAGTACGTAGCAAAGTGGCGCAGCAAAAACTCATACTGACGCATCGTCGCGTGCGCGTAGTTACGCAGTTGCATCATTTTTTTGAGGGCAAGCGAATTACCGGTGACCACAGACTGAAGTCTGTGGCTAGTGTCGTTTACAAGCCGGGCGTGGTTGTCCGCATCGCGCTGGGATTTCTGTGTTGTAACACGGGGCTGCATATTTTTTTTCACATCAGCGGGCCGTAGCTGCTGCGAATCTTTAATATCCCCGGGCTGAAGCCCGGAGATGCTAGGTACCTCGAGCATGTATTGTCGTCGCTCTCTTTGCCACGCCTCGAAGACTGCGTTCTGCTCGGCGGGGCTTTGGCGTGGCATGTTCGTTTCAATCAGGTGTTTGACTTCAAGTATCGTGGCACGATACCACGGCCTATGCAAGAGCATATCGAGGTCGTCTTTCAAGATGCTAACGTTGTAATTATACGTCATAATCGTGTAGGGTATATTTTTGGGCGTATAACACACTGAAAAGTATTATTATATGCAGTTATTAGTAGAAATATGGCGGAATTTGTCTTGACGCGCAGAGAATATACGCAATACGTAGAAAAGGAGTTGTCTGAAATAAATGCGCCTTTGTACTCCGTCGCCATCCGTGGCGACGCGTCCGCCCAACCGATGCAATTCATTCCGTTGCAGCTTTATTGGGGACAGTATAGAGAATAACTTTCTCCGCCGTAGACTCGAAACGGTTTATCGTTTATATCTTCTACTTCTTCCAAAACACAAAGCTCGCGGTTAATTTGATATCGTTTGTCTCCTAACACCATTTTTGGATAAATCTTATCAACCGTATTATAATCTTCTTCGTCCACAAATGCGTTGATTTTTGGATGCCACTTTAACCGGTAGGTTCCTGCCTTTTCTCCGTGCCGTGTGATAATCAAATAGTTACTTTCGATAGTGTAAGTACCTTTATCCTTCACAGGAATTTTTTCCGGCTCTCCCGCTATGCCCAGATATTCCGTACCTCTGAATTCCGTTTTGTTCTTGGCTAGCAGCTGGTAAAATGTGCCGCTATGACCATGTGCATCCGAAACAAAACCTTCTTTTAAACGCATCCGTAATTTCGATTTTTCTGGCAGACTTGCGGTCAGTAACGGGCCAAACACGTAACCCTTAATATCCTTACAGTAATACCATTGCCCTGTCATTGACATGATAGATTCCGTTGGCCCATCTGGTCTACAGAAGAGCTTTGTGCCGAATGGTATTGCGACTATGGATTCGGCATCTTTTGAGGGGGCTTTCCTCCCAATCACATAATTGAATTTATCGACATACACGGCCGATTCTGTCGCGTTTAGGTTTGCCATCCAGATCGCAAAAAGGAAAACAGAGACCTGCTTTGCAAATAGGCTTGATCGATGGTAAGCTTTCACGCCGTATACCACAGCTAGCTGCAATCATGTCAATCAGAATCGCGCGCAATCAACTTTGAATTTCAAGCTATCGCCTAAACAAGGTCTCATCACAGGGGGCCGCGCGGGCGTCCGTGCCCGCGCTGAAAGGCGCATTTACTTCAGACAACAAGATTTACAAGCTGCGCGCGCGACCACTCCGTTGGGTCGCGTGCTCGGCCTCACCCACAAAGAAGCGTTGACGCCGCACGCACGTGACGTGCATTCGGTGCGGCGCAACGCTGTGGGTTCGGCAAATTGATGGTGCGTCAATATGCGGCTTTCGAAAGGAGACTGTATTTATTGTGCGACGCACCATCAACTTCTTGTAAATCCAACGTTGTCTGAAATAATTGCGCCTTTGTACTTCGCCGACATCGTGTCGGCGCTTGGCGGCGTTGTTGCAACTGTGCCTGAGGCGTTTTAGCTGCACTGTCTCTACCCTTTCGCTTCGTTGCTGATGCTGTTATGGGTTTTCTATTCATTTTGCTTTTAAGAGCTTTGCGTTTATGGCTACCACAATGGTGCTCAAACTCATCAATGCTGCACCAACAGCAGGACTAAGCATAATGTTCCATTCATACAATACGCCCGCCGCTAAAGGAATTGCAAGAACATTGTAGCCTGCCGCCCACCAAAGGTTTTGTATCATTTTTTTGTAAGTGGCCTTGCCAAATAATATTAGGCTGGCAATGTCTTTGGGGTCTGAGTTGACTAGAATAATATCAGCGGTCTCTGCTGCTACATCCGTCCCAGACCCTACCGCAATTCCAACATCGGCCTGTGCCAGCGCGGGTGCGTCATTCACTCCGTCCCCAGTCATGGCCACAAATTCGCCAAGATTCTGAAGTTGCTTTACCCTTTCCAATTTGTCATGCGGCAATACATTTGCTTTAAACCCATCCATTTTTAGTTCATCACTAACTTTTTGGGCAATTTTCTCGTTGTCGCCTGTGAGAAGCAAATTCTTGATTCCGGCTTGTTTGAGTGTTTGAATGGCTTCAAAAGAGCTTTCGCGTATTTGGTCGGAAAAGACAAAATATCCCACCACAGAGTTGTCTATCAAAACATAAACAATTGTGCCTATAATTTCATCGTTAGTATCAGTAACATGAATATTGTTTTCTTTCAAGTAATTTGGGCCAACCACTTTAAGTTTAATCCCTTCAACAGCTCCTTCTAATCCTATCCCCGGCAGATAATTGAATTTCTCTGATTTTGGAATTTCAATTCCTAGTTCTTTTACTTTTCTTATGAGTCCTGTTGCGATATAATGTTCTGAATGTTGTTCAAGGCCTGAAGCTAAACGAAGCAATTCTTTGCTGTCCATTTCTTTGTGCAACACTTTAACTTCTTGCAATTCATGTGAACCTTTGGTAAGGGTTCCTGTTTTGTCAAAAATGATCGCGGTGATCAGCCGGGCATTTTCAAATGCTGTTCTATTGCGGATCAGCAATCCTTTTTGGGCTGAAATAGAAGTTGAAATTGCTACCACTAATGGGACAGCTAAACCCAAAGCATGCGGACAGGAAATTACCATTACAGTCACCATTCTTTCCAATGCAAAGACAAATGGAAAGCCTAACAGCAACCAAACAACAAGTGTAATTGAACCACCGCCTAACGCAACAAATGTCAATATTTTTGCTGCTCGGTCGGCAAAATTTTGGGTTTTAGATTTTATCTTTTGTGCATCTTCAACCAGTTTCACTACTTTGTTCAAGTAGCTGTCCTTTCCGGCATTTGTAACTTTTACTGTTAATGACCCATTACTGTTTATAGCGCCGCCGATTACTTTATTGTCTTTTTCTTTTTTTACAGGTTTACTTTCGCCAGTAAGCATACTCTCATCAACATAACTTTCCCCTTCTGTGACAACACCATCAACAGGAATTTTTTCACCGGGTTTTATTAATACAAAATCTCCAATCTTTAAATGACTGACAGGCATATCGTGAATGTGCCCGTTTACGAGGTGATGTGCACTTGAGGGCATCATTTTTACCAGTAGTTCTAACGAACGTGAAGCCCCCATTACCGACTTCATTTCAAAATAATGACCAATAAGCATAATATCTATCAGGGTGGCCATTTCCCAGTAAAAATCCATTCCCGGTAAACCAAAAGTGACAGCCAAACTATAAGCCCATGCAACAGTAATGGCGACGCCTATAAGCGTCATCATGCCAATGGCATTGGCTTTTACTTCATCTACCAAACCTTTCAAAAACGGATAACCGCCATACATAAAAATAATTGTGGACAATATCGCCAGCACATACTTGTCCCCCGGAAATTTTACTGTAAAGCCAACCCAGGATTGTATCATGTGCGACAGGGCAAGCACCGGAATGGATATGATTGAGCCAATAATAAATCGCTTCCAAAAATCGTCTACATTATGTCCTGCGTGTTTGTTATGACTTTCGTGAATTGAATGTTCCTGCAAATCTTGAGAGGAATGCTCATGAGCTATGTGGTGATGATGCTGCATAGTTGCCTATTTAATATGTAGGATATTGCTACCCACTTAGGGGCAGTGCACACCCAGACCTCTCGGTTGTAAAGCTGAAATTCAGGGGGACAAAATGACAAGTTATGGGAAGTTACCCATTAAAGAGCTATATTTTTGCGCCGAAAATCGCGTATTTTCAGGCATTTTTACGAATGGCGCATAACATGCCTTGCGCAGGGTAAATGCGCAAAAAAATTGCTTAACATCGAAACTGCTCTGGCTCATGACCCGGCAGGCGGTGCCCTCGTTGATTTTAAGAAAAAATACCCGTCGGCGAGAAAGTATTGAGTCCGCAACCGCTTTTCAAAGCGCAGCGCATCCCGGGAAAATATTGTGTATGTTTTCATATTTTTCTGGCACAGAGGACAGGCTGTTGGGTTTGGCGTATCAAATGAGCATTTGATGCCCTCGGCCCAGGGCGAAATCTGTGCAGCCTGCTCGACAGCCGCTTGTTTGGCCGGGCGAACATAGATGCCGTAGTAACGAATCGATTTTTCATGTCTATCTGGCAGAAAGAAGAGCATTCGCGCCATGAATTCATGTATGGGCATCGTCAATGAGCTAAAAGTTTTCACCCGACTCTGTGCATCCACATGGCTCTTAAACCTGAATGTCAGCGTACCCTGCTCGTGGTCAGTATTTTCGATCTGGCTATTGTGAAAAAGACCAAACGCAATATATTGAGCCGTCTTGAAAACCCCGTCGCTGGTTTCTCCGGCGATCTTCTGGAAATACACATGAAATCCCTTCGCGTACTTTTTAAGGAAAAAACTATATTCGTCCTTCGAGATGATTTGCCGCCGCCGCAGATAGCGACAAACTGCCCGCTGCCAGTCATAGCGTATGGTCTGGTAAGGCATAAAATTAACTTCTCTGATCTCTCCGGTCTTTGGGTTCACAAGGTCGCGCGTGGCGATGGCGTGCACGTGGGGGTTAAAATTCAGGCTATTACCTGCCAGGTGAACGGTACTCAAAATTCCCGCCTTAAAAATTCCATCAACATTGGCCGTGGAGCGTTGTCGCTTTGCATAAACTCGGGCCGCAAGAAGATTCAAAAAGCTCGGGTTGATTTTTCGATCGAAAAGCAAATCCGATAGCCGGCCCGGCATTGTGAAGACTACGTGAAAGTGCGGTAATGCCGCATTTAACACCTTCGATAAATGAATCGACCACCCAAACAATCGCTTTCGATAACAAGACAGACAAAGTCTACTCTTGCACGAAAAAGGCACAGCCAGCACAACTCTGCACGATTCGCATTCATGCCACTGAAAACCGCGACCGAACTGACCGCACGTCAGAATTTTCTCAGCCTCCGCAATTTTCCAGGCGTCAATTTCGCCGAATTTTGCCCTGTGTGTATCTGCATAATTTGCCAGGAATTCCGACCAATATTCTTGCCACAACGCCTTGTAGGTACTATGTCTGGTTACGGCAGGGCGGTAAGGTCGCAGGCCTGATTTCGAGGAAATATAGATAGTGTGCTCCGGAGAGCATACTTGCCCTTCTACATATTAAATACCAGAAAACGGCAGATTTTTCTCATCGATATTGGCGAAAATCGGGGATTCGCAAAAATGGTTATGCGAGTCTAATTCTCGTCGCGCGGCCCTCCTAGCCGCGCTCACAGGCGCAATTACTTCAGACAACAAGATTTACAAGCTGCGCGCACGCGCACTCCGTTGGCGCGTGTGCTCGGCCTCGGGCACCCGGACTGCCTCCTCGCGCGGCACAGAAGTGCATTTTGCGCTCGTCGGCAGGTGCCCTCGGCACATAAAGTGACGCAAACTGGCTTTACAGGGGCAAAGTTGAACGAAGCGTCACTTTACGTCTTGTAAATCCAACGTTGTGTGCCATTTTTGCTCACGCCCGTGCGCGCTAAGAAAGGGTGCTTTGTATTTTTTTAGGAAATGTAAATCTTTTGCTTTACGGTTATCGCGCAATGATTATTAGAGGCGGCTAATAACTTAAAGCCCTCGAAATTATTGTAGCGCGTCCAAAATTGTGCCAATTTTGGGATTGCAGTTTTTTTCTATAGCTGTTTGATTGCTGTTTTTGTATAATTTTTTATACAGCCAAGAGGAATTTTAGTGACGCGAAATCATTGAAAGGCTCGGGCAAAATTACAGAATCGCCGAAATATGCGTGGCAAAAACAGCACACAACATGGTTGGCCGCGCTGCGCGCACGCGCACTTCGTTGGCGCGTGTGCTCGGGTCTTCGCGGCGAAGATTGCGGACGACGCGCACAGCGGGAGCTGTGTTTTGCGCGCCGCCGCAAGCCGCCAAGACCACATGCGCACCGCGGAATTGATGACAGTAATTAAAAGATTTACACCCGCGAGGCGCACGTCGCGTAAACCTGAACGTTGTGCGAAAGCCCGCTAAGAGGTTTTGCGCAGGCCATCCTTGGCCTGCGTTTCCAATGCAAAGCTCAATGGTCGTTAAGTGTGTTAAAGTTTTGCGCGCGGCTTCGTCTCTGTTTGCTCCTCGCGCCAAGCTCACCTAACAAAACCTGATTGTCCGGCATAACTGGCATCTTTGCCCAAACGCCTTTCGATTCGCAGAAGCTGGTTGTACTTTTCGAGCCTTTCTCCTCGGCACGGCGCGCCAGTCTTGAGATGACCTGTGTTGAGGCCAACCGCGAGGTCAGCGATAAATGAATCAGTCGTTTCGCCACTGCGGTGAGAAACCATAGCACCCCATCCAGCAGCATAAGCCATTTTGACTGTAGCGATGGTCTCTGTGAGGGTACCGATCTGATTGAGCTTGATGAGAATTGCGTTGGCCACATTTTCTTTGATTCCTCTTTCGAGTCTTTTTACATTCGTTACAAAGAGATCGTCACCTACGAGTTCGATCTTGCCGCCTAATTTCTGGTTGAGTGCCGCCCATCCGCCCCAATCGTCTTCGGCAAGGCCGTCTTCGATAAGAATGAGCGGATACTTATTCACCCATGTTGCATACATGTCAATGAGTTCAGCAGAAGAGAGTTTGCGGCCTTCTGATCTGAGGTTATAGATTTTTGTATCGTCTTCGTAGAAGCCACTCGAAGCCGGGTCAATCGCGATAGCAATATCGGTACCGGGCTTGTAACCGGATTTTTCTATCGCTTCAACGATGACATCCAACGCTTCTGCGTTTGTTTTTAGCGTCGGGGCAAATCCGCCTTCGTCACCCACGCCGGTCGAATAGCCTTTGCCCTTCAGAACAGTCTTGAGCGTGTGGTAGGTCTCACTCGCCCAGCGCAGAGCTTCGGCAAACGTCGGCGCACCGACTGGGCAAATCATGAATTCCTGAAGATCTGGGCCTTGCCAGTTTGCATGCACACCACCGTTCAACACATTGAACATCGGACAGGGCAAACGATTTGCGGCGATGCCACCGAGATATTGGAACAGCGGGATACGTTGTGACGTAGCAGCAGCGCGGGCCACAGCGAGGCTGACACCCAAAATTGCATTCGCACCGAGCTTCGATTTATTCTCCGTGCCATCGAGTTCAACCATAATCTGGTCGATGGTTGCTTGCTTCAAAGCATCTTGCCCGATGACGGCTTTTGCGATGGGCTCTGTGACGTTTTGCACAGCTTTGAGAACACCTTTGCCGGCGTAGCGTTTCTTGTCTCCATCGCGCAACTCAACAGCTTCATGGACGCCTGTAGACGCCCCAGAAGGGACTCCCGCGATACCAGTCGAACCATCTTCGAGGGTCACTTCGACTTCGACGGTCGGATTTCCCCGTGAGTCGAGAATTTCCATGGCGGATAATTGTTTGATCTCTGTATGCATATTGCCCCTTTGCCCGCCTGATCTGAATATGCAAATTTTATTGCATCTTCAAAGAATTTCTTGATTATGCCCGAACTAAGTAAATTCAATTGGGGAAATGGGGTTCTTCCCGTCAACAAACCGCTGAGAAGCTGATGACTCCTGCTAATGCGGGAGAATTATGGGCAGACAGTTTTTCAGAGCTTCATTTAACACTTTCGAACACTTCTTTATCTTTCAGCATATCATTAAGTGGACACTGCTGGCAATTCCAGTTGCGCTCAGCGTCGGTTCCATTGTAGCGCTGTTTCTCTGGCTGCTCGACCGGGTAACCGTGTTGCGCATCGAGCATGGCTGGTTGCTCTTTCTGTTACCTCTGGCTGGGGTGTTTATCTTCTTTATCTACAAGTTCGCGGGAAAGAACGCCGAAGCGGGCAATAATCTTATTATGGAAGAAATCCACGAACCGGGTGGCGGCGTTCCATTACGCATGACGCCGCTGGTACTTTCGACCACAATAATTACTCACCTGTTCGGTGGCTCGGCTGGCCGTGAAGGCACAGCTGTACAAATGGGCGGCAGCCTCGCCGGGCTCTTCGGACGCTGGTTCAGCCTCGACAAAGAAGATTTGCGCGTCATGTTAACCATCGGCGTTGCCGCCGGTTTCGGGGCTGTTTTCGGAACACCCTTGACCGGTGCAATATTCGCGCTCGAAGTTCTTACCATTGGCCGCATCAACCATAACGCGCTGCTGCCTTGTTTCATAGCGAGTTTTTTTGCTGATCTCACCTGCACCGCGTGGGGCATCGGACACACGCATTACCACATCAGCCCGCAGATCATGGCGCAGAGTGCTATGCCGTTCATCAAGATCGATTACTTGCTCTTGCTGAAGGTTATCATGGCCGGTGTCTGCTTCGGGCTCGTGGGATATTTGTTCTCCGAAATCTCACACTTCATCAAGTATCTTGGGCAGAAAGTGCCTCACAAGTGGTTGGTACCTGTCATTGGGGCGCTCTTCCTCATCGCGCTCACCTATGCTCTTGGCACTCGGGACTTTCTGGGCATTGGCGTCGGTGGCAATGGTGCGCAAATCAGTATCACTTCCGCATTTGCGAGCGGAGGCGCGGAAAATTTCAGCTGGTTCTGGAAATTTATTTTGACCGCAATTACTTTGGGTACCGGCTTCAAAGGTGGCGAAGTGACGCCGTTATTTTTTATCGGCGCGACTTTAGGAAATGTGATCGGCAATCTTACCGGGGCACCAATCGATTTAATGGCAGGCCTCGGCTTCATCGCGGTTTTCGCGGGCGCGACAAACACGCCGATAGCCTGCACTCTCATGGGTGTCGAACTATTCGGCGGCGAACACATACTCTATTTCGCTGTGGCCTGCTTTACCGCCTATTATTTCAGCGGCCATTCGGGCATCTATCACTCACAAAGGCTTGGTACTGCAAAGACGGGAAAACAGACTGAGGCCAGCGACCAGACTCTGCGCAGCATTTCAATTGAAAAAACGGAAAGGAGAGGCCAATGGCTAAGAAAATAAAAGTAACAAAGATGGGCAAACTGCGAATCTATATCACCCCAGCGGACAAATTGCCCCCAAAGGGAAAGGGGCTGCTCAAGAAAATGTTTCCCAAGTCCGCATTTATTCATATTGTACAGGAAGCTAAGAAAGACGGTATTCTCAATGCCTCTGTTTACCATACCTCTCATGGCTATTCCAACAAAAACAAAATTGAGAGTATGAATTATGAGAGCGGCAATCCAAAATTGACTCTTTGCGTTGAACTCGTAGATGCCCGAAAACATTTGGAAGCATTCTGTTTGAAACATGAAGATTTACTCCGCGACAAAGTCGTTATATACAAAGAAGTCGAACAGTGGAGCTTGGCGTAGACGCCATTTGCCAGAATGGAACGCTGGATTGTCTACGCTATTCTCTCGATGCTTTTTGCGGGCATCACATCGGTTCTCGCCAAGTTCGGTTTGCAGAATATTCACCCTGATCTGGGCTTAGGCATTCGCACGTCAGTAATCTTCGCGCTGATCATGGCTGTTAATCTCTACGGGGGCAAATATCATGATGTCTCACTTTTGACCAAGAAGCAATTCATACTGTTGATTTGCTCCGGGATTACCACGACCTTGAGTTGGCTCTTCTATTACCGGGCGATGAAAGATGGTCTCGTCTCATACGTGGCGTCAATTGACAAGGCGAGTATTGTAATAACGCTATTGCTTTCCTTTTGGCTGCTCGATGAACCCGTGACCCCGAAAATTATTCTGGGCGGTTCGCTTATTATGGCAGGCATGTTTGTGTTGGTATGGAAATAATATGAAACTATTTTCACGTGATTTGGAACAGTCGAACCGGCGATTGAAGTTTGGCTTCTGGGCATTCTTTGTGACGGGCGCCCTGTTTTCGGCCTACGATCTCTTTGTCGATATTCGCGCGGATGTTGGCATCGTGCATATTTCCTTACAGATTTTCATGTCGCTGATTCTGTTTGCGCAGATGCTCTTTTTGTTCGTAAACCTGGTGATTGTCCGGGTGCGTATTCAGGCATTGGGTCAATCCATCCAGTTATTCAAGACAAAAACCCGCGCAGTGATTGAAAGGCAATTTCGTACATGGCAACTCTCAGAAGCAGAAAAGAAGGTTGCGTTTTTTATTCTCCGTGGCTACGATTTTGGGCAAATTGCCGACTTTTTGGAAAAAGGCGAGCGTACCGTGAGGGCACAAGCTATCGCAATCTATCGGAAAACCGGTTTTCGCAGCCGGGCCGAATTTACAGGGTTTTTTGTTGAAACTATCCTCATGACTGATGAAGACGAAACCTCATAATACTGTGATGCGTCAAATGACCTATTCGGCCTTTTTGAGTCACCCGACGAATTGACGGCGGCCTTTTTATGCGCTAATATCCTAACATGAGCATCCGCCTATATTCTGTCTTTGTCATATCGGCAGCCATGTTGTGCCTGCCTCTCGCAGCGGAAGGTGCTCGGCATGACGTTGCCGAGAAGATCCCTGATTTCCCCGCATTGCTCCGCTATTGTGTGACCCATTCGACTGAATCTTCGGTTTCAGAGGCGGATGTAAGCCTGCAAAAAGCTACAAGTTCCACGGTTAATATCCAGCGGCTTGTTCCACAAATCGATGTTTTTGCCAGTTTCCAACGCCTCAACTACGACAACCTTTTCCTGCGCAACGGCGAATATGTTAACAATAACGGGAATAACCCTACTGCGGGCATTGGTCTGAGCTATGACCTGCAAAGGTTGTTCGGCCCCGAATCTTCACTGGCGGAAGAAAGCAGCCGCCACAGTATTATCCAGTCGAAAATATCGCGGCGCAACGTCGTCCGCACTGTCAAAAAAAGCTATCTGCTGCTCCGGCACATCGAGTCTGAATTGGAACTGCTGCGCAAAATCAGCAGCGACTTTGACCGGGTTGGCAATATTCTCAGGAGGCAGAAGTCACTCGGTGTCTTTGTCGATGTGGAGAATAGCCAGTTTCGTGTGCAAAAAGAATTTCTGGCTTCTGAGCTAAAAGCAAAAGGAACAGAGAAAGCTGCGGTCTATTTTGCTTTTTCCTCTCTGATGAATATTTCTTACGCGGAGGCGGAACAGGTACTCAATAGTATTAGTGACGGACCAAATCTTGTTTTTGCCCAAAAGGAAAATCTGGATTCCCTCAGCCTAACAGAAGATGCCACGATGCTGGCAGGTCTCAGCCATGAATATAACCTAACAAAACTTGAATATGAAAGTTACCAGTCTTATCCCTTGCCGACAGCATTTATCCGCTCGTTTCACCAATGGACGTCTATTCCATCCATACCAGCCGGTCCAAACCAACTTACAGAAGCCGGTGTGACATTCCCAATCAGCGGTTTCGTCACGCGTCGCGAACATAAGCAGGAGCTTCAGGAGAAAGCAAACAAGAGCCGCACCGTGATGGAGAAAAATATATTAGAATACAAAAATACCGTGCGGCTAACGATAACCCAACTACAACATTACATGAGCGAGCGCAGCGGGCTTGAGACGCTGCGGCACGAGACGGACAAGGCGTTACAAAAATCCTTTCAGTATTATGCCCAAAAGCGGGTCGATACATTGACGATTCTCGATCTTTTTATGAAAAGTCTACAGGCCGCCCGGCTACAACAGTTCAATAGGTTGCATATTGAAACCCTCGACGCAGAACTTGAATATCTGCTGGGTGGGTCTCATGCGTAATCTCTACGCGGCAATCGTTTCCAGACCACTGCCGATACTGTTTTTTTCACTGTTTATTGCCTCAGTCGGCGTGGTGGTTTTCCTGACCATGCCGCGTAGCCTCTTTCCCGAAGTGAACTATCCGCGTGTCGTCGTCGATGTGAACATGGGCTTTGCGCCGCTACAGATCATGGAATGGGGCGTAACTTCTGTACTGGAAAAGGAATTGCGCGCAGTTCCCGGTGTGCGGATTGTTAAGTCGTCCACCAGCCGGGGTATTTCAAGTATCCATGTTTTTTTACGCGAGAATGAAAATGTCACGCAGGCTATCCAGCGCGTGAACGCGAAGATTGCCGAGGTGCGGTCTTTGATTCCACCGACAGCCCAGATATCCATCCGCCCGATTACCGCTGAAGCTTTTGCAGGTGCGGAGTATTGTTTTGTGTCCGAGAAACTTTCACCGCAAGAACTCCGCACGTTCGTAGAGTTTACGCTCAAGCCCCTGGTGCTGGTGCAACCGGGTATCTTCAATTCAAAGGTTCTCGGCGGCGAATTACCCGAATTTCGTGTACTGCTCGATACCAAGAAGCTCAGTTCATATAATCTGACGGTTGCCGATATCGACGACCGTGTGCGCAACTCGAACGTATTGGACTTTATTGGGCCAGTCAACCAAAGTGGGGTCGAATTGCTGGCATTTGGCGGTCAGCTCGCGTGGAATAAGCGCGATATTGAAGACATTGTCATCGCATCATCCCTGGGCTCTGCTGTGCGTGTCAAAGACCTTGGCCGCGTTGAGTTGGGCAATGCATGGAAGTACAAAGACCTTGCGTTAAACGGTAAGGAATGCGTCTCACTACAGGTCTTTTATCAGAGCGGTATAGATCAGCAAATAACATCACGGGCGGTACAAAAGATCATCCGTGAGACGACGACTGACAAAACCAAGGCTATCACCTATCGCAATTGGGATCTTAATGATTTTACCGATACCGCGACGACTGCCGTTCTGATCGATCTCGCTTTGGGGATGCTCATCATTGGCCTTGTCACTTTCCTGTTTCTGGGCAATTTGCGGCACAGTCTGTTCGCTTTGATATCCATGCCGCTCGCTGCCACCTTCACATTTTTGGCAATGAAAGGGCTGCATTTGAGCATCAATTTGATGACATTGGGCGGACTCAGCGCTGCCATTGGCCTCGTCGTGGATAATACGGTAATTTTGCTCGAAATGCTGCACCAGAAACGGCATGAACACCCTGAATTGAGCACTCCCCAAGTTCTGGTAGAATCATTGTCGGCAATCAGTAAGCCCATGATATTGGGCACTTTGACGATTGCACTCGTCTTCACGCCGATTGGTTTTCTCTCCGGTATTTCCGGCATGTTCTTTGAGCCGATGGCGCATGTCCATGGCGCTTCGCTGATGATTTCCTTGCTGCTGGCTGTCTTTTGCGTACCCGCCCTGATACTGCTCGCGGATCACAAAAAACATGTTCACGCAAATCCGCTCATTAAACAGGAACACCTGAACAAGCCCTATCGCTTTGCGCTCGGTGGCTTTTTAAAGCGGCCGGGATTAACTGCATTGTTGAGTATGCTGATCCCCGTTATCGCTATCATCATTTTACCTTTTGTAAAAACCGGTTTTTTGCCCGAATGGGACGAAGGCGATATGGTCATTGACTACCGCGCCGTCAAACCACTCGGTCTCAAGGCAACCGTCGCAGAATTGAAGCCTCTCGAAGAATATCTCGGAAAGATTCCTGAAGTGGATTTCTTTATCCGCAAGACGGGTAGCTCGCTTGGCCGCTTTGACAAACAGCCGTACATGGGAGAGATCGTTGTAAAGCTGAAGAAGCACCGCAAGCGCAGCGTTTTCGCGATTCGGCAGGAAATCAGCGAACACGCGACTAAGCTATTGCCTGAACTCGAACTCGATTTTTTCCAGATATTGCCAGACCGGCTCAACGATCTGAGCGGCAGTAACAAACCGATTGTGCTGTATCTGCGCGGCGACTCAGACGAGAAGCTCGATCAAGCATCAGAGCACTACAAGAATTTGTTGGCAAAAATTCCCGGTCTTGAATCAGTGCGTATCGATGAACCACCGAACTCCCCCGAAGTGCTGTTTGTCGTCAATGAAGAACGCAGCCGCGCGATTGAGATCAACCCAAACATCATGACGCAGAATGCGCGCTTCGCCTTGTTCTCCCTGGATTCAGGTTCCGTGCAACGTGGGCCTCAGACAATCCCCATTCGCCTGAGTATGCAGAAACGGGACGCTAGTCAGAGTAATATTGCTGACTTACCGATACACACGTTGAAGGGAGGCCTGAGTCGCTTGGGTGCCTTTGGCCGGGTCAAAGAGGTCCCAGCCAAAGTCGAATCGAATCATATCGATGGCAATCCCGTCCGTTCAATTACGGGTGAACTGGCTCACCGCGATCTCGGCAGTGTTGTGCGTGACATCCAAAAGACACTCGCCGCAAATCCGCAAGAAGGCATTTATGTGACCTTGGCCGGAGAATACGAAACGCAGCAGCAATCTTTCCGGGAACTGGTGCTGGCGTTCTTTACTGGAATCGTCCTGATCTTTCTGACATCCATTTTTCTGAGCAATCGCTTTGCGACGGCATTTTCTTTGACTCTTAGTGCGCTGATACCACCTTCGGTCGGGCTTATTGGCTTGGGTATATTTGGCATAGCATTGGATGTCTCTTCGTTTTCAGGGCTGATCTCTGTTACCGGCATTGCCGTTGCCAACGGGTTTATGGCATGGGTCGCCATTGAAGGTATTTCCACCGGAAAGGGCAACTACGCTTCTGCTGTGCTTGCGGGGATGCAAAGCCGGGTGAGGCCTATTTTGATGACGAACCTTGCGGCGATGGCAGGCTTTATCCCCATCGCGATCGGGCTTGCCGAAGGCGACGAAATATTACGTCCTTTCTCGATCGCCGTCATTATTGGCCTCTTTGGCTCAATGTTTACAACGCTTTTTGTCATGCCGGCGTTCTTCAGGATTTTCATTCCAAATCAAAAGGTATAACAATGGAGAGGAATATGATATTCAAAAATCACTTTGCTAAAACAATCCTGGTCTTGGGATTTTTCACTTGCTCCCGCCCCAGTCGTCCTCCAGAAAACAATTTTCCCGCAATCTTTCAGGCCAACGAAAGACTATTGATCGAACAGGTCCAAAATGTAGCAGAGCGGAATATCGCCCTCAAAGGTCTTCGCTTCGATATTTCGACCATCAATTTTTTCGACTTTGACCATACCCTTGCAGACACTACAACTCCCGTCCCTGTGGCAACGGCAGCCGGCGCTAAAAAAACAATTGATCCACGTTGTTTACCCCTACAGGCAGGTGATCGTCCAGATTTTTCCGTTTTCGATGCCGAAAACACTTACTCATTCAAGCCGATAATTCCATCTCTGACAAAACTCCGCGCTTATGCGAAAGACCCACAAAACCTGAACATCATCATCACTGCACGGGGTGGCAGGCGTAGCCTCTCGATGATACAGGAATATTTGTGGAAGCTGGATGCAGAGCCGGATCTGGTGCTGCCGCTGCACGTGTCAGTTCTCTCCAAGAACCTGTGGGCAAAATTCAACTTGCCTGCAAATATGGATAAAGAGCCCAACGGCTACAAAAAGCCACTCGTTATGGCATCGGTCATAAAACTTCTGTTAGCTCATGGCGCGAAGATTTCCACCGTACGATATTTTGAAGATACTGATAGTTACATGGCGGTCGCAATGAAATACCTGCCCCCCATGTTTCCAGAGATTGAATTTCACTTTTATGATTATGTAAATCCCCCAACGAAAACCGCAAAATATACTGAGGTGGCGGTTGCTTCGGCTCGCGGCGGTATTCTCTTTCATCCGGATAACTTACCGTACACCAACCCAGAAATCTATTCAAGCCATGATTGCAAGATTCAGTGAGGCTCGACATCCGTGTCTCGCCTCAAAGAGCCTTTACCCAAGCGGGCCATCGCACAACAAAATTTACCCGCTGCGCTCGCTGCGGTGCCGTAGCTCCTCGCGTGCTCGGGTCTGCGCGACGAAGATCGCGGACGGCGCGCAAGCGGGACGCTTGCTTTTGCGCGCCGCCACGAGTCGCTCCGACCACATTGATGGCGCTTAATATGCGGCTTTTCAAATAAGCCCGGCTTTATTGTGTGGCGCACCATCAACGTCGGGTAAATTCCACGTTAGGCGAACATGCCTCGCTGGCTTTTGTTGTTAACGCCGGTCATCCATGCCCGGCCTTTTCACAAATCGAAGCTTAGAGTTCTGCTAACGACCATAATGCGTTAAAATGATGGCACAAACTGCTAATGCGTCCGCCCTGTCTCGTAACTTCTTTACGTCCCGTACCCCTTCAGAACCCGTACTCAAGTTGCCATGATGACTTTTTTAAGATACATATTCGGCTTCTATTTTTGCTTGGCTTTACCAGCCTCGGCTTTCTCAGAGGTACATTACGATCACAGTTTGGCTGAAGGTCACGAATCCCATATCTGCTTTGAACGGGGTGTAGACCACGACAGCAAAACGACCGCTCACTCCGAAGAATCGCTTTGGGAACATGTTTTTGAAGCGGGCTGCATAAAAGACGTTATCATCCATACTCTCGATAACGTTGATTTCAATAAAATATTCCAAGTTAATCTGCGTCATACGTCAAGTGGCCTTGAATATGAAATTATTCCTTTTCATCACATTCTGATCTCTCATCATTCGGGCAGCTCTGATCGCTCCAGAGCACCTCCTCTTTTCAACTAACCCCCTTTCACTTTACCATTTCTCATCGAAGGAGGATTCATGAGGAGCATTATATTTTTATCGGTGGCATTTTTCATGCCGCTCAGCGCTATTCAATACGACATCGACAATTTACTCAAGGCGTCGCAGGAAAACTCGGCTTTTCTCGACGCGAAAAATTTACAGATCAAAGCCTCGGGGCTCATGATCGATCAGGCAAGAGTTTGGGGCAATCCGACTCTTTCCGGTGATTTTGGCGGAATCACCCAGAACGATATTTCCGGTTTTTCATACTCGTTCCGGGTTTCGCAGCCGTTCTTTTTTCCCGGGAAACAGAAGTTGCGTGCGGCGTTTGCGGCCTATAACCAGCAATTGGAAATATTCAGCTTGCAGGAACGCAAACAGTTGATCCAGTTCAATGTCCTGCAAGCAGCGTACCGCTATAAGTTAACCGAGGAATTGCTGCACCACTTTCAGAAGCGGCTAGATCGTTTTAAGGTTCTGCGCGCGGCTATCGCGGCAAAGCCCCTCGTTTCGCCGGAAATCCGGGCGCAAAAATTTATCATCGAGAGTGCGCTGAAAAATTCCGAACGCGACTACCTGAATCTGCAAAGAGAGCTTGCGGTTGCGCTGCAGAGTTTGAATGTCTATGTTAAAGTAACGGAGCAACCGGAGTTGGTGTTACCGACCTTCGATGGAATTGCGCCATTGGATCGCGGTGCATTACTTTCGGAAGTTGCCACGAATAACATCTTAATCAAAAAGATCGGTATTCAGGTCTCTCAGGCCGAAGCAAACTCCACACTTCTTAGCCGTGAAGCCTATCCGGACATCAATATTAACGCCTATTATGACAAGGATACCGGGCCTTTTCAGGAGCACCGCTTTGGCGGTGGCGTGTCGCTCCCCATTCCACTATTTAATCGCAATCAGCATGCGGTTGCCGCCGCGGAAAATTATGCTCAGGCGGCTCAGAAAGAGCGAGAATACGCGGTCGATATACTCAAACGCGATTTTAATGCCGCGTTTGAGGAATATCTGGTCGCGGCGCAGCTCATAGAAAAATTTCCCGTAAATCAAGTCGAATCCACAAATAAAAGCCTGCAAAACCTGACGCATGAGTTTATGCGCGGCAGGCTCACGACGCTGACTTTCGCCGATGTCGAACAACGGATGCGCGACTTCATTGTCTCCGCTTATATGGCGCAGATGGCATATGTAAACGCCGTGTTGCAAATAGCCCTCTATCGCGGGGCTGACGATTTCTCGAAATACCTGGCAAAACAGGTAAAGGAATAATCATGCTTTCAAAAATAGTTGAATTTTCCCTGAATCACCGGCTCGCCGTCATTGCGATGCTTTTCGCCGTACTCGGCGGCGGCATTCTCGTTGGTTTTAAGTTGCCTGTGGACGCGGTTCCGGACATCACCAATGTGCAGGTCGTTGTGAATGCCAAGACGGGCGGCCTTGATCCGCAGCAAGTAGAAAAGGCCGTCACCTATTTTATTGAAACCGAAATAGCCGGCATCCACAACATCAAAGAGGTACGTTCGTTGGCCCGTTTTGGTTTGTCGCAAACCGTCGTGGTTTTTCAAGACGGAACGGATATCTACTGGGCCCGGCAACAGGTTGGGGAAAAAATCCGCAACGCCGCCGATCGTTTGCCGAGCGGTGTAAGCGTCGAAATGGCGCCGATTTCCACGGGACTCGGTGAAGTTTTGATGTATGTGCTGCTACCTAAGAGCGGCAGCGAACTGGAAAAGAAAGGCGATCACGAGCGATTGCTTTACCTGCGTACGATACAGGATTTTGTGCTGCGACCCTATATCAAATCGAACACCCCGGGAATTACCGAGGTGGATAGCTTGGGCGGCTACAAGAAAGAAATCCACATAGACTTTGAGCCGGCGCGGCTCGAAAGCTATGGCGTCACCTTTGCGGAGATTATCCAGAAACTCAAAAGTGTCGGTGAAAATTATGGCGGCGGCTACATCGAAAAAGATACGCAGCAATGGATTGTCCGCACCAAAGGTCAGGTGAGCCTGAAAGAGTTCGGCCAAATTCCAGTCCGCAATAATATCTTTGGTGCGCCAGTTCGGCTCAAAGAAGTTGCGACTATCCGTGAAGACCACGCACAGCGTGTGGGAGCGGCGACGTATCGCGGCAATGAGACTGTCTTAGGCACGGTGCTCATGCTCATGGGACAGAACAGCCGTGAAGTCGCTCTGGCCGCCGAACAAGTCATAAAAGCAGCGCCGTTACCCGACGACGTCACCGTCGAAATTGTCTATTCACGCAGTTTTCTCGTCAATGCAACGCTGAAAACCGTTGCCAAGAATTTATCCGAAGGTGCGGGAATTGTCATTCTGATTCTCCTCGTCTTTCTCGGGAATATGCGGGCTGCGCTTTTCGTTTCGCTCTCGATTCCGTTGGCGATGGCGTTTGCCCTGATCGGCATGAAGGTTTTCAATATCTCGGCCAACCTCATGAGTCTGGGGGCGCTCGACTTCGGCCTTATCGTCGACGGCTCGATTGTGATGATTGAAAATCTGCTCGCCCGGATTGAACATGAGCCACCCCGAAACCTGACAGAAAAACTCAAAATGACCAAAGAAGCTGTGCTCCAGGTTCTGGCGCCGATGGTAACGGGAATGATTATCATCATGTCGGTATACATCCCCATTCTGACGCTTGAAGGCACGGAGGGTAAGCTTTATTACCCTATGGCGATGACCGTGATATTTGCACTGGCGGGAGCGCTCATCATGGCGATCATGGCGATGCCGGTTTTGGGCTATTATGTGAACGCGAAAGCGGGCAAAGAAGGGACGACGATTTTCAAGGCTGTCTACGCCGCCTACGAACCGATTCTGAATTTCCCACTGCGGAATATCCGTAAGCTCGTATTGCCAGTTGCGATCTTTCTGGCCATTTGCGGTTGGTTATTTTCCCGGCTGGGTTCTGATTTTATGCCGCCGCTCAACGAGGGCGACATGGCGCTTAATCTTGTACACGACGCTAAAATTTCACTGAGCGAATCACTCGCCCGGCAGCGCAAGATTGAAGCGAGAATCGCGGATTTCCCCGAAGTGCAGACAGTTTTTTCCCGCATCGGTACGAGCGAAGCCGCAACCGATCCGATGGGCGTGAATTTAGGCGATCTCTTTGTCATCTTACGGAAAGATGAATCCTTATGGCGCAAGGATGCCAAAGGCAAGAGGCTGAGTAAAGATGACGTTTTTAAACTCATCGAAGCGGAAGCGAAAGAAGTGCTGGAAAAGACCTCTAAACTCGAAGAATCTGAACTTGTCGCCACGCAGCCCATTGCGATGCGATTCAACGAAATTCTGGAAGGTAGCCGGGCAGACATTTCGCTGCGCATTTACGGGAACGACCTCGATGCTTTAGCTGAAATGCAGGACCGCTCGGTGGAAATTCTAAAAAGCATCAAAGGGGCGAGAGAAGTCGAATTGGATGCTTTGACGGCACTGCGTAAGAGTTTCATTCTCGATGCCTCGATCAGGTACAATAAAGTGGCATATTACGGTGTGTCGCTCACCGACGTAAATGAAAGCCTGCAAACGGCAATGGCCGGCCTTACCATCGGCAGTTACTACGAGCAGGCATGGAAATTTCCGATTGTCGTTAAGCTGAACGAAGAGCACCGCGAGAAGCTCAGCGAAATTAATCGCATACCCATCGCCTTGCCGACAGGGGGAACAATCCCATTATCGAACGTCGCCGAATTTAAGGTGACCGAGAACGTAACTTCGATAGCGCGCAGCGGCCTTGAGCGTTATGCCGGAGTGGCCATTTTTCTCGGTGATCGCGACACACTGTCGTTTGTCGAAGAAGCGAAGCGGAAAATTAAAGAGGGATTGAAGATTCCAAAGGGATACCGCCTGAGTTGGGGCGGGCAGTTTAAAAATCTGGAAAGGGCCCGCGTACGGCTCGCCATCATTGTCCCGGCGATTTTGCTCATGATACTTTTCCTGGTCTACAGGACTTTTCATTCCATCAAACAGACGATATTGATATTCCTTACCATACCGTTCGCGTGGACGGGTGGCATCCTTGCGTTATGGCTTACCGGCATACACTTCTCTGTTTCGGCCGCCGTCGGCTTCATCGCGCTTTCGGGCGTTGCGGTTCTGAACGGTTTGGTAAAAGTCAGTTATCTCAATCAACTGCGGGTCGAGGGCAAGTCTGTGAAAGAGGCGGTTCATATCGGGGCTTTAGGTAGGTTACGTCCTGTGCTCATGACAGCGTCGGTTGCAAGTCTCGGATTTTTACCAATGGTTTTAAATACGGGCATCGGCGCCGAGGTACAGAGGCCACTGGCTATCGTTGTCTTGGGCGGGCTCATTACCGCAACGCTTATGACCTTGCTTCTGCTGCCGTCGTTTTATCAATGGATGGAGGAAAAAAATGAAACACGTTCTTAAAGATAGAAAGTTCTTAGCTCTGCTCGCGGCTATTGCGGTCGTTATCGGACTTGAAATACTTTCTCTGCTCGGGATTCACATTCCCATGCCGTACGCGCCGATTGTGTTCGGCGGCTTCGTGCTTGGTATTGGGTATCGCGTGCTCTGGAAAGGACTCAAAGCTCTTACAACCCTGCACTTCAGCAGTATCAATCTCTTGATGCTGATTGCTGTCGCCGGAGCTTTCTACCTCAGGGAGTACCCTGAGGCTGCGGTCGTGATCGTTCTCTATGTACTGGGCGAACGTCTGGAGGACATAGGCATCGAGCAGAGTAAATCTGCACTCGACGAATTGGTGAGTAAGTCGCCTAAAAAAGCCTATGTCAAAGCTATCAGCGAAGCAGTTGAAGTAGACACGATCCCTGTCGGCACGATCATCGCCATCAAGCCGGGCGACTTGATTCCACTCGACGGAAAAATCTCCGCAGGTGAAACGGCGGTGGACGAAGCGACGATTACGGGCGAACCGATTCCGAAAGACAAGCATCCGGGCGACACCGTCTTTGCGGGAACTTTGAACAAAAACGGCTATATTGAGGTCGAAACAACCAAGACCTCCTCGGATACCACGTTCGCGAAAATTATTCGTCTGACCTTTGAAGCGCAGGCGAATAAAGCCGACACGCAGAAATTTATCCAGAAATTCGCACGCGTTTATACACCATGTATCATGGCGATTGCAGGCCTCTTGGTCGTGATTCCGGTATTTATGCTCAAGCAGGATTTAAACCATTGGATTGAGCAGGCCATTACCCTATTGGTCATTGCCTGCCCGTGCGCGCTGGTGATCTCGACTCCGGTCGCCATCTTTGCCGCCATCGGTAATGCTTCCGCTAAAGGCGCTTTAGTCAAGGGTGGCAAATTCATCGAGGCGCTGGCACGTGTCGAAATTATTGCCCTCGACAAAACCCGGACCATCACTTTTGGTAATCCCATCGTTTCCGATGTTCTTCCCTTGAACGGGACGAGTCGTGAAGAGCTATTAGCCTGTACCGCAGGCGCTGAAATGTTTTCCGAACATCCGTTGGCGCAGGCCGTGGTCAATGCCTCGAAGCGTGAGGGCTTTGAGCCGCACCGTGCCGAGGCCTTTCGATCCGTTGCCGGCAAAGGTGCGACTGCCAAATGCCTCGTCTGCGAAGATGAGACGATTTATCTGGGTAAGCTATCGTTCATACATGAAAGTCAGGCGCGGAGTGCAGACGCCGAAAAATTAGTGCACCAGCTTTCGGCGCAAGGCAAAACCAGCGTGGTAGTGAGTTTCGGTGAGGGCGTTGCGGGCATCATCGGGCTTACCGACGAAATCAAGCCCGATAGCGCCAAGGCAATTCAGGAACTAATCGCCATGGGCATCGAACCTGTGATGCTTACAGGGGACAACGAACATGCAGGGCAATTCGTTGCGCATCAAGTCGGCATACAAAAAATTTATGGCGGCCTTATGCCCGATGAAAAGGCGCAACGCATTCAGGAACTTCGGGAGAATAATCGCTACGTGGCAATGGTCGGAGATGGCGTAAACGACGCGCCGGCGCTCGCAATTTCTTCGGTCGGTATAGCGATGGGTGCGGCGGGCAGCGACGCGGCAATCGAATCGGCTAACGTCGCGCTCATGAACGACAAACTTTCGCTGATTCCCTTTCTCATTCGTTTAAGCCGTGCGGCTCTCTTCCGCATCAAGATAAACACGCTCGGCGCGATTGCGGTCAAAATCACATTCGTGGCACTTGCGGTTTTTGGCTTCAGCAATCTGGTGCTGGCGATTGCTGCGGATGTCGGCGTGACATTGGTGGTGATTTTAATCAGTTTACGTTTATTGCAATTCAAAGAGGAAATATGAATCAGATACTGCAAAAAGCATTTCAAAACGAGATGCAAATTGCAAAGGATTTTTATATAAAAACCGATTGGGCAAATTGCTTCAAACGTCTTGAACGTGCACATGTGCTTGGCCAGCGCCACGCAATTCCCCATACAATCAACCATTGGTGGATGCTCAAAGTAGGGTTCAAGCGCCGCGACCATCGGGAGATTTGGGGTCAGATTGTTCGCATCTTAGTTGCGGGTATCGGGTCGGTGATCGGTCGTGCTCCCATCGGCAATACAGGTGGCGCAAATGTGCCCATTTTGAAACCCTTGCCGATTCCGGCAGATTTGCAGAAAATATTCGAGCGCGCTGAAAATCGTTCATAATCGTGGCAATTGCTTACTCGCCTGCGCCATCCATGGCTCGGCGATTCTTACCGTGGGAACGCGAGGCACGTCGCCTAACAAAATTTACACGCTGCGCTCGCTGCGGTGCCGTAGCTCCTCGCGTGCTCGGGTCTGCGCGGCAAAGATCGCGGACGGCGCGCAAGCGGGACGCTTGCTTTTGCGCGCCGCCACGAGCCGCTCCGACCACATTGATGGTGCTTAGTATGCGGCTTTTCAAATAAGCCCGTTTTTATTGTGTGGCGCACCATCAACGTCGTGTAAATTCCACGTTGTGCGAAAAGCAAAGGAGATAATTATGATGGCAAAGCATTCTATCCTGATTTTGAGCATCTTGCTGTTCTCTTGCAAGAGCTTATCCGATTCAAAAGCTGACACCAATAATCTGAAAGATCGTGTGTATTTGGAAAAAAAATACCAGCTATATCCCTTTCCGCCAAAGCAGCAGCCAAGTTTTCCTTTCGAACGTTTTGGATGGCTCACTGAGCCTTCTCGTGAAAGCTATCTGACTAATTATACGGGCGTAGCGGTCGACCTGGACAAGGAAAATAATATATCTCTCGTCGGTCATACCTCGTTCACGGAGCCTTGTAGGTCTTTAAAAGGCGATGAATTCGTGTCATGTCAGAACAGTAGTAACTACTATTATGCAAAAGCCGGAAATTCATACATATTTTACCCGTCAGAACCCGTTCAAGAGTATATAGAGAAGAGACTTGCAGAGGAAAAATACGATCGAGAACGACTGGTCATCGGTAAGAAATATGCTAAAATTTATGACTCACAGCAGAGCTACGACCCTTTACCTGAAGGCTGTTTCATGGATTTTCAGCAGCAAGAAATCGACCAGAAGCAAGGTTTTTTTAAGCTCGAAGAAAAGATATTCATTACGAAAAGTCAGAAATTTCTCAAATGGTATGCAGCTCAAGTAAAACTTGAAGAAAAGTACGGTTTTGACCCAGAAAAGAATATTATAATCGTAGTATGCGGCAAATTTCGAGAAAATCGCCAATATACTCTGCGTAACCATCTCGTGGCTGAACTACCTACATATAGTGTTGAAAAAATAATTATCAAAGTAGATGGTGATTTGATAGTTGAATTCTAACCTTTGCTCTTCGCACAACAAAATTTACCTGCTGCGCTCGCTGCGGTGCCGTGGCTCCTCGCGTGCTCGGCCCTACGCGCCAAAAGATCGCGGACAAAGCACAAGCGGGACGCTTGTTTTGTGCTTTGCCGCGAGGCGCTTCGGGCACATTTGGTGACGCAAAATGGCTTTACAACCTGAAATAATGACACAGGCGTCACCAAACGTCAGGTAAATTCCACGTTGTCTGAAATAAATGCGCCTTTGTACTCCGTCGCCATCCGTGGCGACGCGTCCGCCCAACCGATGCAATTCATTCCGTTGCAGCTTTATTGGGGACAGTATAGAGAATAACTTTCTCCGCCGTAGACTCGAAACGGTTTATCGTTTATATCTTCTACTTCTTCCAAAACACAAAGCTCGCGGTTAATTTGATATCGTTTGTCTCCTAACACCATTTTTGGATAAATCTTATCAACCGTATTATAATCTTCTTCGTCCACAAATGCGTTGATTTTTGGATGCCACTTTAACCGGTAGGTTCCTGCCTTTTCTCCGTGCCGTGTGATAATCAAATAGTTACTTTCGATAGTGTAAGTACCTTTATCCTTCACAGGAATTTTTTCCGGCTCTCCCGCTATGCCCAGATATTCCGTACCTCTGAATTCCGTTTTGTTCTTGGCTAGCAGCTGGTAAAATGTGCCGCTATGACCATGTGCATCCGAAACAAAACCTTCTTTTAAACGCATCCGTAATTTCGATTTTTCTGGCAGACTTGCGGTCAGTAACGGGCCAAACACGTAACCCTTAATATCCTTACAGTAATACCATTGCCCTGTCATTGACATGATAGATTCCGTTGGCCCATCTGGTCTACAGAAGAGCTTTGTGCCGAATGGTATTGCGACTATGGATTCGGCATCTTTTGAGGGGGCTTTCCTCCCAATCACATAATTGAATTTATCGACATACACGGCCGATTCTGTCGCGTTTAGGTTTGCCATCCAGATCGCAAAAAGGAAAACAGAGACCTGCTTTGCAAATAGGCTTGATCGATGGTAAGCTTTCACGCCGTATACCACAGCTAGCTGCAATCATGTCAATCAGAATCGCGCGCAATCAACTTTGAATTTCAAGCTATCGCCTAAACAAGGTCTCATCACAGGGGGCCGCGCGGGCGTCCGTGCCCGCGCTGAAAGGCGCATTTACTTCAGACAACAAGATTTACAAGCTGCGCGCGCGACCACTCCGTTGGGTCGCGTGCTCGGCCTCACCCACAAAGAAGCGTTGACGCCGCACGCACGTGACGTGCATTCGGTGCGGCGCAACGCTGTGGGTTCGGCAAATTGATGGTGCGTCAATATGCGGCTTTCGAAAGGAGACTGTATTTATTGTGCGACGCACCATCAACTTCTTGTAAATCCAACGTTGTGTGACATGTTTTGCAAAGAAGAAGAGCGCCCGGCGTCCATGCCGGTCGCCTCAAGCTAAATAACTAATCCCAATTGGCGCTTGGCTTGCGGTTCTGGTTAGCATAATCGCGCAATACAAAATTTAGCAACGACTGATATGGCAGGCCAGTTTTTTCGGAAAGCCCTTTGAAATATGAAATTATTTGTGGTTCAAGCCGAATTGTTACCGGTTCTTTTAGGTGCTTGAGATACTTTGGCTGTGCCTTTGTTAACTTTGAAAGGTTGTATTGTTTTCGCATAGTCATTCTCCGAAAGCCTCGATTCTTTCCTGTTTAGTTGCTTTCCTTGCTGAAATAATTCTAATTTCTGTCCCAGAAGAATTTTCCGTATGGCTCACAAGTAATGCCCTCGCCTTATCACTGAATCCGATGGCGATATACCGATGTTCCTGTTCGGAATGATCTGGATCGTTGAAAATCTCATAGGGTATTCTCCCGAAGATGGTGCTCGCCTCTGAAAATGCCACACCATGCTTCTTTATATTTTCAATGTTCTTAGCTTCATCCCATGTAAAAGAAAGCCGCACACTGTACAATGTACATACGATTTGTCGTAGTGGACAGAAAAAAGCTCAAACAAATGCCCGCGCGTGACCTCCATGTCACCCGCGGCTAACGTAGCAAAACACGCCACACAACAAGATTTGACGCGCTGCGGTCGCGAGCGCTTCGCTGGCTCGCGTCCTCGGGTCTGCGCGGCAAAAGATCGCGGACGACGCGCCACCGGGAGGTGTGCTTTGCGCGCCGCCGCGAGCCGCTACGACCACATTTTGACGCCGCAAATTATTTAATCGAAGAGAAATAGGCTTTACTGTATGCGGCGTCAAAACGTCGCGTAAACCCAACGTTGTCTGACATAGTTGGGCACAAGCATTACTTGAGAGTATTCGGAAATGGCAACCAATAAAAAAGAAGCCGCGAAAGAAAATTCAAAACCACTCTTGAAATCATTTCTAATTTCAGTAACGTTTTCGATGATACCTCTGATCGCTGGCATTGTCCTCTTTAGCTCGCAGAGATCGTTCTGGAAAAATGGCGCTGAGACGGATGGCAAGATTGTGCGCATAATTAAGCGGACGCTCTGTTCATATGATCGTCTCTCGAAAGATTACTCTGACTGCACTGAATATCATCATCCAGTTTTTGAATACCATGTCAGCGGCAATAGATATGAGAATATTTCTGATTCTACGTCAGAATACTCCATCGGGCAGTCTGTTAGGGTAATTTATGCTCCAGAACAACCAGCAAAGGCAGAGTTGCAGCTGGCCAGAGAGGAAGATTTTCCCATATGGTCGATAGTTCTTTGGATCTTTTCTGTTGCGGGTTTTGCTTACTCTGGTTATCTGCTCAATCTGTATTTGTATATTTGGCGAAAATACTTCCGCTATCTAAAGGAGAAGAATAGCTTCGATCGAGAATAAAGTGGAAATCAGCTCATAAACCTGCAATTACCATCTTATGAACAACGCATTATAAGCGCACCAAATCTCTTTTCAAGTATTCTCACCCTGCCAACTACGTCAGACAACAAGATTTACAAGCTGCGCGCGCGACCACTCCGTTGGGTCGCGTGCTCGGCCTCACCCACAGAGAAGCGTTGACGCCGCACGCACGGGACGTGCATTCGGTGCGGCGCAACGCTGTGGGTTCGGCAAATTGATGACGCGCAAATATGCGGCTTACGAAAAAAGCCCGCACCTATAGTGCGGCGCGTCATCAACTTCTTGTAAATCCAACGTTGTCGGCAATACTCGCTTAACTCTTTGTTCTCCCGAAACATCCATGTTTCGGCGGCCTCAGCAAGTTCCTGCTAAGAAGAAAAGGTTGACGATACATATAATAATATGTATTATTCTTGATGTCAGGGAAGGAGCTATTGAAAAAGCTCAAAAACGACGGTTGGAGCCTAGATCGTATAAAAGGTGCCCACCATATTATGGTGAAGGGCGGCTTAACGGTTGTTGTACCTGTCCATGGTAATTCAGATATTCCGAAAGGAACACTGAATGCGATTCTTAAGCAAAGTGGGTTAAAATGATTAAATATCCAGCAAAAATCAGTCATTCAAAATCCGATCAAGCCTATAACGTAGAATTCCCCGATCTGCCTGGTTGCTATACTTTCGGGTACTCTTTAGATGAAGCCTTGCAGCATGCCAGAGAAGCATTAGATGGATATTTAGAATCAATTGATCTCAGAGAACAAGAGATTCCTCGTCCGTCTAACAAGACAGGAAAAGGCATTCATTTTGTGGCTCCGAGTGAAAATGTCGCCTTTGCTATTTGGCTTAAACTAGCTCGAAAAAAACGCAATTTGACTCAAAAGCAACTTGCCGCAAAAATGAATATTCCATACCAAAATTATCAGAATTTCGAAAATCCGAAGAAGGCAAATCCGACCTTACGAAATATTGTTAAGTTACAATCCGTACTTAACGAACGAGTCTTAACAATTTAACTTCCCTGCAAACCGTCGTGGTTTGCAGGGCTTGCATCTAGATGACGCGAGTACTGCCGACAACAAGATTTGACGCGCTGCGGGCGCGAGCGCTTCGCTGGCTCGCGTCCTCGGGTCTACGCGGCAGAAGATCGCGGACGACGCGCCACCGGGCGGTGTGCTTTGCGCGCCGCCGCGAGCCGCTTCGACCACATTTTGACGCCGCGAATTATTTAATCGAAGAGAAATAGGCTTTACTGTTTGCGGCGTCAAAACGTCGCGTAAATCTGAACGTTGTGCGAAAAGCCTATGCGGCATATTTTTACTCCAAATGAAGGTTACGGGATATGCCAACTCAGATCGGTTCAAAGCCAGATTCAGACATTATTTTGCATACTAGATTACGAACATGTATTCAGAATCTTCAGGTTTGGTCACCTCTAGTTGATCCCAATATCTCAAAGGCAATGTTTGAGTCAGAATTTCCGAGGGCCGTTTTGAGGACAGAGCCGACCGAAGTCTACAATTGTCACGGCATGGTTTTTGCGGCAAGGCGGACAAAAATAATTGAAAATGCCGATGTGCAGACGATATTGAATGAGGACAGCTACCATGAAATCCCATTCATGGAGGTGCTGGAAGGTGACATAATCGTGTACTTTGCGGGTGATGGCGACGCCGAACATTCAGGTGTCATTTGTCGCATTCAGGATTTACAGGGCGTGCGCATGATTTTTGTAGTTAGTAAGTGGGGGGCGCTGGGTGAGTATATTCATAAGCACAATGAGTGCCCATATGTAACCCAAAATATGAAATTTTTTAGAGCAGCATAATGGAAATACCAGAAAAAATCCTCCGAGCCATTTTGGCGGCAAATACACCGCGATATATCATTCGGGAATTTGAGAGCCTTAAGGAATTGCCTGAGCTTTATAAAGAAGTTAAGTTAATTGATGCTTCGGCCACTGAAAATGCGCTAACCTCCTTAGCAATCGAGTACCTGAGAATTATTGGCTCATATTTTTATGATCGAGAAGTATTTGATGCCTTGAGCAAGAACTGGTCAGATAATCGGCATTATCTTTCCAAAGTTGTTTCAACCCTCAATAATCTAGTGCGCCCCAACGAAATGCAAATTTCCATCAACGCAACGCAAGCAGAATCAAATATAACCGTAGGCCAGGCAAGTAACAATATTACAGTAACTAGCCCATGAAGATCAGAAACTTTCTTATCTCAGAACGCGTTATTAGAGACATTGGCACCAATAATATATCATTAATAAATATTCTAGAGAACATTTCTGCCCCAAGATTTCCTATCGCAATCAATCAACTCTTTATATATTTTCAGCTTGCAAAAACTGAGGACGCAGAAAAGGATTTGCAGAAAATTGAGAATATTCAAATGCAAATATTCATGGATAGTGAGATAATCAACGAATCCACGGTCGCTTTCGATTTTTTTGGGCGAGAGTCCGCTACGGGTATAATGAATGTGGGGGGCCTCCTCCTTAAGAAACCGGGCACTTTGCGATTCCAGTTTTCTCTAGAAGGGAAATTTACAGAGTCCTGCGATGTGATTGTCACACAAACCGCATAGGCTCATCGCACAACAAAATTTACCTGCTGCGCTCCCTGCGGTGCCGTAGCTCCTCGGGTGCTCGGCCCTTCGCGCCAAGGATCCCTTCGTCGCACAAACGGGACGTTTGTTTTGTGCTCCTCAGGGAGGCGCTCCGGGCAGATTGAGTGACGCAAAATGGCTTTACAATCTGCAAAGTTGAACGAAGCGTCACTCAACCTCAGGTAAATTCCACGTTGTCTGCCATGATTTACCGGGGTTTTCGCGGTGCTTCCCGACATCCGTGTCGGGTTGCCACGCGACACAAAGAAACTTGACTTCGGGTGTTAAATTTTGATGCATCAGATAATACTAACGGAACTCCTACATGACCAAGGCCTACAGACTAATCTTTTTCCTCGTTAGCTTTGCTGCACTCATCATAGTCGGCTATGTGCTTACAGGAGCCTTCGAGTTTTTGCTCAACGAATTTTGGTTTAATTCCGGCTTGCTCTTATTGCTGTCACTTTCACTTATTGATCAACCCCACTTTTCCAAAGACGCTAATATTTTTGTAAATAGTATTACGGCATTTATGTCGCTTGTACTCGTAAAGCCACAAAATCGCGATTGGATATGGGCGTTATTCTTGGGTTGGGTAATATATCTCTTGGTAACAAGTTATAGTATTCTTTTCCTGAGAAAACAGAAATTAGCAAGCGAGAATCGGGTAATTCAGTTGATTTCAAGAATTAATCGGGAAATTGGCAAACCAGAAGCGCTTTTTTCTGCATTTTTCCTATGGGGTGTCTTTCTGAGCTACCAAGGCCAACCGGCGAAAATATCCCCATTGTTGATTTTTTGGGCGATTTTCATAATTCTTAATTTTCAAACGGTCAGCAATAGCATTGAGGCCCTTTTTCGCTCCAGAATATTTCAGCTTTCCACGACAGACGGCGTTATTACGGCAATTGTCCATCCGGATGTCGCGATTGCTGATCTTCGGTATAATCTTCAGCTCGAGACTGGACCCCAAGCATTCGATGTAGTCTATGGAAGCGATATAATAGGCTCAGTCATCTTGATCGATGATAGGATAATCTCAGGCACAAGAACTGGGAAGCTTCGAATCCACCAGCGAAGCGCGGACTGGGCAAATATTGCCATCGATCAAGATAATCCAATCGAACTGAGACATCGTCCCCTTGATATCGACCTACCTTTGCCAATTAGCGTCGTAGATGTAGGCTCTACTATTGGCAGGACAGTTTTCTTCGTGAATCCTGAAGTAACGCTGCAAGAGGGTGAGGTTATCTGGCTCAACATTGATGGGACAGAAAGAGCATATTACCAAATAGTATCTGTGGAGGTGACAACAGAATTCCGCACGGAAAAGAATATTGTCAACTCCCTACGAGTTTCGGCATCTCAGCTTGGGCGATGGAATTCAAAGTGGTCGAGATTTGAGACCGTAAGCTGGGTGCCCTCGCCTGGCTCTATGATTCACGTCGCACGTGATTCATCTAATCTCAGCTTTGACATTCCAGCTGGCCATATACAGGTTGGTACCGTACCTAATTCAAGTTTCCCCATTCATGTCAACATTGATGATATAGTAACCCACAACTCAGCCATAATTGGTGTTACGGGCAGCGGGAAATCGTATTTGGCATTTCACTTAATCGAATCCTTAATTGAAAAGAAAATTAAGGTATTAATCCTCGACATCAGCCGCCAGCATTTTGTCTTCCTTTCCGAATTGAACCCTACGCCCCTGAAAGCGTCTAAAGATGTGGCGACTTGGCTAGATGGCGACTCTATGCTGGGTATACACCAATTCGGACAGGCCGTGAGTTATCCAAAAGTGACAGCCGAGTTTGCAGAGGCTGTATTTAATCATATTTCTGGAAAAACCAAGTTAAAGCCGGGAATAAACGAACCTGCACGAATTTGCATGATTTTTGAAGAAGCTCACTCGCTCATCCCCGAATGGAATCAAGTTGCTATGCCTAGCGATAAGGACCATGTCAACAAAACTGCCAGCGTTATCCTTCAAGGTCGAAAATATGGCTTAGGTTCTATTGTAATAACCCAACGTACAGCCAATGTCACCAAAACGATTTTGAACCAATGTAATACAATGTTTGCCTTGCGCTCATATGATCAGACAGGTCTAGATTTTTTAAGAAACTATATGGGTGAAGAGTACTCACAGACGATTTCTACCTTGCCGACGCATCATTCCATCCTCGTGGGAAAGGCGTCTTCATCTAGTAGGCCAGTCATGTTTAAGGTTCTTGATTTGAAAAATCGATACAAAGAAACAGAACCTGAAGAAGCGTAGTTGGCCGTTTCGCCATCCTTGGCGAAACGGCTATTTTACTCTATTTTCCGGTAAATCACGGCAGACAACAAGATTTACAAGCTGCGCGCGCGACCACTTCGTTGGGTCGCGTGCTCGGCCTCACCCACAAAGAAGCGTTGACGCCGCACGCACGGGACGTGCATTCGGTGCGGCGCAACGCTGTGGGTTCGGCAAATTGATGACGCTTGGTATGCGGCTTAACTAATAAGCCTGCTTTTATTGTGCAGCGCGTCATCAACTTCTTGTAAATCCAACGTTGGGCGAAAGTCGCGAAAGAGGAAAATATGTTACGATATTGTATTATAGCAATGATCCTGCTGACATCTGTTACGTATGCTGAATCAGATATACATTGGTTCAAAAGCATACCTGCAACAGCTGAAGGCGTTGAATCAGTACATTGCATTCCCGAAAAGAAATCTATTTTGATAAGTTACAGCAATAACACGACCGCTGAATGGGACTATGAGAACCTCAAACTAAGAAAAAGTATACCTGGTAAAATCAAAGGTATTTCTCGAAGCCGGAAAACGGCTGTCTTTGTTGACTCGGAAAAAGCCGTTATCCGACATTTGCCATCGTTAGCAGAATCTTGGTCCATAACTGGGAAGAACTTTAATCAAGTGTTATTCAGCTCGCAAGATCAATTTCTGGCGATTCAGCAACTTGGAGTCCTCACAATTTGGTTGACCAGTACCCACAAGAGATTTCTCGAATTGCAACCACCAGGCAGACCACCAGCTCACTTTGACTTCAGTTCTAATGAGCAATTTCTGGCGATTTCCCAATACGATAAATATACCATCGCGCTTTTAGATCTCAAAAACCAAAAGCAACACGCAAGTCTAAATGCAGACAAAGATTTCAACGCTCCGGAGCCTTTGATTAGCCCAACCGTCGGCTTTCACAAGAAGCGGCCAATTCTTGCCTATACCGAAACCGATACTGCCTATGTGAAGAATATTTTTAAGCCCGATATTACCTGTCGCTTAGTTGGGCACAGCAATTTTGTTACCCGCGTAGAATTTCTCAACGCTCCGGACGAACTGCTTACGTCCGGCGGGCGTATTGACCCAAGATTGATAATATGGAACCACAACACTTGCAAGATCAAGCAGACTTTTGCTCAGCACCGCGATGCTGTGTCCGCAATTGATTATATAGGTGAAACGGGCATAGTTTCTGGCGACGAATCAGGCCTGCTTTATGCATGGGACACCAGATTTCCGGCAAAAGCAATCAAACTAACTGGCCACAAAGGCATCATAATGGACTTAACGGTATGCGCCCCGGAAAAAATTGTAGCACTCTCGGACGAGGATGGCCGAGTAAATTTGTGGCAGCTACCTACGTCCTTTGGCAACTAGGCTCTCGCGACCTACGCCCAACAAGATTTACGAGCTGCGCTCCCTGCGGTGCCGTTGCTCCACCGAAGACGGAGACTCGAAGACTCGTCGCGTGTGCTCGGCCCTACGCGCCGAAGATGCCCTGCGCCCACCGCCCTATGGGGCTGCATTAGGCGGGCTCGGACAGGCGCTCCGGGCAAATTTTGGCGGCTGAATATACATTTACCGCAATTAAAGATTTGACATAGTGCGCCGCCAAAACTTCTCGTAAATCCAACGTTGTGCGCAATTTTATGACGGGAGATTTAATGAAGAAAATTTCGATCAAAATAATATTTATCCTGGCTGTTACTTACACGCAACTGTTAGCGGCCAAGAACGACCTTTCCGGTCTTTCCTTCGATTTCAATGTTTCAGCCGGATATCCCTTTGCGAGTGCCCCCAAAAGCGCGACCCTCGGCGCCTTCCAGGGTGTCGGTTGGCGAAAGAACAATCAGTATTTTGGCTTAGGAATCGATCTTATAACCAGCCAATTGTATGATGACTTTAGTCGCCGGGGAATTTTTGTCGGCGCTGGTCCTGAATACCACCGATTTATAGATTTGAATGACACATTATATCTGCGGTACGGCCCTACATTTGCTCTTGGTCGTTTTGAAAAAAAGGCTAACCCCAATGGTGTCGATTACTATGCTTTCGGGTATAGCGCGATCTGGCAGACAAGCATTGGACTTAAACTTAATGCAGACTCAGAAAAGAATGCTCTGTCCGCTTACTATTTTAATCTCGAACTCATTACAGCCCTAACCTATACTAACCTCTTCGAACGAGCCGGAAGAACCGATACAGAATTGCTTAATGGCTATGTGGGTATAAAAGTTAATTTTGTATGGGATCTGCGACCGATCCAAGAAATGGTTAAGCAATATCGCGACCGAACATGAAACTGCGCACAACAATATTTACAAGCTGCGCGCGCTCGCACTCCGTTGGCGAGCGTGCTCGGCCCTACGCGCCAAAGATGCCCTGCGCCCGGCCAAGCGGGAGCTTGGTTTTGCCGGGCTCGGACAGGCGCTTCGGGCACATTTGGTGACGCAAAAGGGCTTTACAGACTAAAATAATGACACAAGCGTCACCAAACGTCAGGTAAATTCCGCGTTAGGTGCCATGATTTGAACGGGAATTGTTTTGCGACCTACGCGATTTCAGGGAAATCGCTTTGGTCGCTTTGCATTAAAAATTTCACCGATGAGCAACTCTTAAAAAGAAAACCTCCCGGGTCTTCGAGGGTATCTACCAAACCGGGAGGCTTGTTAATTTTTGGGCAACGCGAAAAACAGAAACGTTAGTTTCGACCCTTCGCATTGCCGCCGGACAATTATCTGGCCAGAAGGTATGCGGTTTGCATTTCCGTAGACATACAAAATCTGACGATCTTCTGTACTCACGGGGCGGAAGGCGATGTTGTTGTTCGTGTTCCACGGGTTGTTGCCCAAGCGGTTCGCTCCCCGCAGGTTGGTGGCGGTATTGTTAAAGCTACCACCGCGATTGACCCGATTCGTACCGTTTATGCTAATTGCCCAGCGTAGATTTTTTTTCGCAGATGGTATGTATTCCACAATTTTAAGTTTGCCACGCAGCTCACTTGGCTTTGCATTAATCGCTTTTCGTCAATTAAACCTACAGCATACTCGTGGCGGCGTTTGTCGATGGTTTTCAAGCAGCGTTTCAAATTCGCAGGTTGAATGCGAATGAGGGACGGAAAAATCCGGCGACCGAGGAAGCTCAGACCATTTGCTCTGCTGTTGATGTAGGTCGCCTTCTCTTTTAGCTGTAATTTCAGTTTGTCGGCAAGAAATTCGGGTATTTCGCGGCGTAGTTCGAGTAACTCTGCCTTATCGTTTGAAAACACCGCAAAATCATCCATATATCGGATGTAGCAGTGCATTCTCTTTTTTTCTTTGATGAAATGGTCGAGCTGATCTAAGTAAATATTCGCAAAAAACTGGCTCGTCTGGTTGCCGATGGGCAAACCGCGACCGGCGGCGCCATTGACGACAATCTTTTCATACGTCGGCTCAAGAACACCGACGACCGCATGGTGTACGACGCGGTCTCTAAACGGTGCGACGGCAATGGTGCGTTCTTTCGGTTCAAAGCACTTAAAAAAATGGTATGCGCCCGGTTGGTACGAACCATCGGTAAGCTCGCGCTGCAATGCGAGTATTTCAGTCTCTGCATGAAAAAAGAATTTCAAACCCGGTTTCTTGTTCGCATTACCCTTCAGCGCGCGCTTGTATGCAGCGTATAAGGTCTCAAAAGAAATCAACGTCGAATAGAGGTCTTTAACCCTTCGCACTCTTAAGCCACCCGCCGACCATTTTACCGAATTCATTCAACTCTGTCACGATAAACTCGAATTGTCTACCGGATAAATATCTTCTCTCGTGTGCGAGCCGAAAAAACATGCGGAGCTTTTCAAGATTCATATTGATTTGAGAGAGGCTACTTCTCTTGTCTTTGCTGTAGATCGCCTCGATCAGATTTTCGAGGACATCGAGCGCGAGGTCGGCGATGCGGCCGCTGAAAGAGAAGCGCACGCTCTTGGGGAATTGATCGACACGATCGAGAACCCAGTTCAAAATTGCGTACCATTTGCGAAACGCGGGATAATCGTCAGTCATCGGTCTTTGCCTCGCTTGTATTCTGGCAAAAAGCCCGTGTAATCTTCAACACCTCGTCGCCGTAGTCTTCGACTTTCTTTTGGCCGAAACCTTTGATTTTCTTGAGGCCTTCAAAAGTCGTCGGCTTATCGAGCGCAATTTCACGCAGTTGCGCGTTATTGCAGACAACGTAAACGGGAAAGCCCTTCTCGTCGGCTTTGCCTTTACGCCATTCGCGCAATCTCTCGAACAAGAGTTGGTCTGCTTCGGGCAACGCTTCGGCAGCATTAGTCTTTTGCAGAACTTCGCTGTACTCAAGGAAAACCGTCCAGTACGCGCCATTCTGGTCTTGAAAGAATCGTATTTTCTTCGTCAGAACAATCTTATTCAAACAAAACTCGTTCAATACGTCTTCGAAAAAGCACCGTGATTTTTTGTCGAATGGTATGGTGATAATTTTAAAAGCCATTTAAGAGAAATTTAAATTCGTATATATAGGATTTTAAATTGTCTATATATACGCGATAGACGGCAATTCTTATGCCCATTTTTGCAAATTTGCCGTAAAAATGGCTATTTTTAAAATTTTTTTTCAAGGGGCTGCGCCCGAGTCTGTTGAAAAACTCAGCCTTTACAACAGATACTTGTTTTTGACCAAAATTTTTAACATTGCTTATTTCTTTTATAAGCTTTTTGACATATATAGGCATAAGTGCTATCATGCTGTCTGAT
>JABARV010000023.1 GCA_019186965.1 Turneriella sp. | reverse complement strand
ATGAAAATCTCAAATGGCAAGCCATACGCTTCATCGAAAACTACACACCACACACACAAAATCTCTTCTCGCGGCCACACACGCACCGCTTCAAGTGGTTTAATTTTGCTGTGTGTACGTATTGGTAGCAAAAAAGTTTACAGAGTAAATTTGTGCCTAATAAGAATTTTGTTGACATTCCATAAAAATATAGTCCAGAACACAATAGATCAATGGAGAAAACAAAATTTTTTAATATTGCAACCGAATGTATCACCCGACATGCAGAGGGTAAGTTCCGTGACAAAGTAGCAATGCTGTTCGTTAAGAAAGATTTCAGTATTCGCGCTTTTACCTATGCAGAATTAGATTTACTCGTTAGCCAATTTACGGCACTACTTTTTGCAAACGGCGTTCGCGCTCAAGAACGAGTGCTCTTACGTTTAGGGAACCACTATTTTTTTCCTATTGCATTTTTTGCTACACTCAAAATTGGAGCAATACCTGTACCTACTTCTCTTTTTCTAGCAGAACGAGAACTTGAATATTTACGCATGCATTCGGGAGCAAAATATATTGTCGTTGATGCAAATTTACTAGATTCTCTTAATGAAAATACAACAAAAAATTTTCAAGAAATTTTTTGTGTAGGTACATCTTCTCTATTCAATACGCATTCGGTTGAAAGTGAATTACAAAAATATAAACCGCGTACCGAAGTACATCCTACTTTGGAAGAATCTCCTGCATACCTCGTCTATACATCAGGCACAACAAGCTATCCAAAAGGCGTATTGCACGCACACCGTGCGCTCTTGGGACGCATACCTGCCTCAAAGTACTGGTTTAATTTTATTGAAAACGAGCGTGTGATGCATTCGGGTAAATTTAACTGGACGTATACTTTAGGTACAGGGCTCATGGATCCACTCTACCAAGGAAAAACTCTCATTGTGTATGAGGGAGAAAGCGATGCCGCGACTTGGATAGATCTTATGCGCCGCTTGGAAGTGACAACGTTTTTAGCGGTACCGACTGTTTATCGACAAATTTTACAAAAGACAAATGCATCCAGGTTAGATGTCCCCACGCTACGCCATGCAATGAGCGCAGGCGAGCATCTTTCAGAAATGGTTTTCCATAGCTGGCACGAGAGGTTTGGTTTTCCAATTTACGAAGGGCTCGGTATGTCGGAGTGTTCCTTTTACATATCCCAAAGGCGTGGTGAAGAAATTATTTCAGGCTCGCCGGGTAAAATTCAACCAGGCCATCGTGCTACTATTTTAGACGATGCGTTGCAAAGTGTACCGCCCAACACAGAAGGAATGCTGTGTATCCATGAAAGCGATCCGGGACTTTTTTTAGGATACTGGCAAGGTGGCGGTAAAGTAGAACGTCCGCTTAAAGAAGGTTGGTTTTTAACGGGTGACTATGCGAAGTATGACGAGAAAGGAAATATTTTTTTTATGGGGCGCCGCGACGAGATTATTAAATCGTTTGGTTATCGTGTGTCACCTTTTGAAATCGAACGCGTCTTTCGTGACCATATAGCGATAGAAGAAGTCGTTGCATTTGCTGAAAAATTAAGCGATGAAAAAACATTGATTGCATTGGCGGTAAAATTAAAAACAGGATACTCAACAACCGGAGAGGAGCTTTTATCTTGGGCAAAAGATAAGCTAGCACGGTATAAAATTCCAAAGAAAATTTACTTTCGTGACAATTTTCCACGCTCAGCAAATGGTAAAATCCTACGTAAAGACCTATATATCGGAAAAGTATAGCTATGGAAAAACAGAGCTGACGCTACAAGTTTGGATGGCGCAAGAGTAAAAAAGCCCAAAATATAGGCTTTTTTCACACCTTAACTTGCTGCTTTTTCTTGTAAAAACCGGACAAACTCGTTAGGCGGCAACGCAGGCGACAGCTCAAAACCTTGGATTATATCGCAACCGTTTTCTTTAAGAAATGTGCGTTGTTCTTTGGTTTCAACTCCTTCGGCGGTAACACTTAAGCGTAAATTTTTTGCAAGTCCAATAATTGTACGCACAATAGCGGCATCATCGGGATCTTCCATAAGATCGCGTACGAACGATTGGTCAATTTTTAGGTTATGGATTTTTAATTCGCGCAAATAGCTAAGCGAAGAATAGCCTGTCCCAAAATCGTCAATAGAGAAACGCACACCCAATTCAGAAAGTTCTCGTATGGTACGCGCAGCAATTGCAGTGTCTTGCATAATCATACTTTCAGTAACTTCAAGCTCAAGAATGGTAGGTGATATTTTTCCTGTTGCAATGGTACTTCGAATATGGTTGCAAAAATTAGCATCTTGTAGTTCTTTTGCGCTTGCATTTATAGAAATGCGTAGCGTATCAAATCCATGGCTTGCAAAAAAATCGTGATCTTTTGCAACAGTCGAAAGCACCCAACGGCCAATTTCTTTAATCAATCCAGTCTCTTCTGCAATTGGTATAAAACGCCCTGGTGAAATAAAACCATGGTCTGGGTGTGGCCAGCGTAAAAGCGCTTCGCACGATTCAATTTTACCGTTTGTTAAATTAAGTTGCGGTTGGTAATGTACAGCAAGTTTTCCTTCACGGATTGCCTCACGTAACCCCATTTCCAATTCAAGCCTTTCATGCGTTACACGGTTAAGATCGGCGGAATAAAACTGGAATTGGTTACGCCCGCTATCTTTGGAATGGTACATCGCAATTTCTGCGTTATGGATTAGCGTTTCGGCATCTTTGCCGTCGTCGGGATAAATAGCGACGCCAATACTTGTAGATACGGTTAAAGAGGTGTCGCCTATTTCAAAGGGAGTATCAAAAAGAGAACCTATTTTCTGCACACTTTGCGCTGCATCTTTGGCATATTTTAAATCATTAAGCAAAACAACAAATTCGTCACCGCCTTGCCGTGACACTGTGTCGCCATTTTTGACTGCATTGGTAATTCTTTCGGCGGCCGCCTTCAAGACTTGATCGCCTTTATAGTGCCCAAGTGTGTCGTTTATTTTTTTGAAGTAATCGATATCAAGAATAAGAATCGCAAAAATTGTTTTATGTAGTTCGGCAAAAATAGCGGCTTGCTGTATACGGTCGGCAAGGAGAGCCCTGTTGGGGAGTTGCGTCAATAAATCGTGTTGGCCCAAGTAGCGGATTCTTTCTTCCGCGTGTTTGCGTTCAGAAATATCGCGTGCGATAAGCATCACCGCAAAGGAACCGGAGAAAAAGATTTCTGTTGTAGAAATTTCAACGGGAATCGTGGTGCCATCTAAGCGAAAAAGTTGATTTTCATGTATTGGGGATTGGTCAAAAATAACATTACGGTTTTCTAAACGGATAATATCGCGAATATTTATGCCAATAATCGACACTGAAGATTTAGCCCCCAAAAGGTGTGCAGCTCTCGCGTTGGCATAGTCGATAATCCCACCACGGTGGACAAGAATTGCGTCTGTTGAAGATTCAATAAGCTTGCGGTATCTTTCTTCGCTTTCTTTAAGAGCAATTTCTTGTTTTTTTCTTTCGGTAATATCGTAAAACGAAAGAATAAACTGGTTATTACGCAGCGGAGAGGTTGTAATAATTAGGTGGTTTCCGCTTCTTTCACTATAGTATTCCCTTTGGGAAGACTCTTTTGAGTGTATATGTTTTTCCCAAAACTTGGAAATAGCTTCACGCGGAATTTGGAAAAGTTCGCTTGCAAGACCGCCAATTACCGGTGTATCTTTAAGGTAGTCTGCGAGGCGATAAAATGCGTCATTAACTTCAATAACTCTTTGATCGATAATTTCTCCTTTTTCATTGCGCACCAATTCTGCTAAAACAACACCCTCAGAAATTGTTGAAAAAATCATCGATAAGCGCTCGTTTGTTTTTTGGAGTAGAATTTCATTTTCACGACGCTCAGTAATATTTTGTGCAAAACCAATTATTTTTACCGGTTTGCCGTTTTGAAAAATAGCTTTCCCCACCGAACGTACCCAAAGGTGGCGTCCTTTTTTTGTTGTTACACCGAATTCTGACTCCCAAGGAACCTGCTGTTCGATGGCAAGTTGTACTCGAGCAATATGTGCGGCTCTGTCGTTTTCGTCGATAGCTTCAAAGGATTCTTCGACGGTTAATTTTGCCCCCTTAGGTAAATCGAGCATATACAGCATTTCATCCGAATACCAGAATTCTCCTGTGGTATAGTCTTCTTCCCAGCCGCCAACGCTACCTAAGCGGCTAATGGAATCCATATTTTGCGTTACGCGTTCTAGATTCTGGAAAATTTTCTTTTTCTCGTGGATAAAGGTTGCTAAAGCCATTCCCGTAGTAACTTGTATAGAGATATAAAGCCACATATTTATTATTTCTGCGCCAGAGCCATGCGAATAAAAAAAACCTATTTGGAGTTTTGCGGCAACTTGTACTTGTGCAATAAGGGTCGCGATAAAAATTAAAGTAATGTGCCTTCCAAAGCGGATTGCAGCCCATGCGACAAAAAGTGTCATCATAAACGCAAGCGGGGTAAATTGTAAATAATCTTTAAACCATTCAAGAAAAACCATCTGCCCCAGTAAAAAAGCAGATATATAAACGACTACCGCTTCCAAAACTTGTGCAACGCGTATGGGCTCTTTATCTAAACGCCTTCCGATGAGAATAAGCGGCGTAATGATGCTGACGCCTAACGAATCTCCCATCCACCAGTGGTAAAATAAATTTTGCCACGTATTTGGTAGAGCTCCAAAAGATTGCATGAGCGCCGTGCCAAAAATAGAAAACGGGATTGGAAGTAAAATGGCTGTATAGAAAAAAATACGAAAATAATCAATTGCGCGGCTTATCTTCAAATCAATGGGACGCCATTTTTTAAGGATTAGGCAGCCTAGTACTGCCTGGGCGATGTTGTTCAAGCTTAGTAGCAGTGCAAGAAGAGGCGGACTTCCCGCGTAGGTGTTGGTTAAAGTAGCTGCAACAAATATTACAGGAATGTATGTCCATCCGCCCAAGAGCATTGCAGCAAGCGCTAGTCCTGTAGATGGCCAAAATATGGCGATTACCCCATCGTGGGCAATAAATTTTAGCGCAAAAAACGATGCGCCGATATACGCGGCAATAAAAAGAAAAATCCAACAAAGCTTTTTGAGCATGCGTCTGTTATAAAGCTTCTTTCGTCATTTGTGTTAAAAGCCGCTCATAAAAACGTATTGCGTCTACATAAGTTTTGATTTTTAGCCTTTCGTTTGTTCCATGGAAAAGGTTTAAATCGCCACCTTGTACTCGAAAGGGAGAAAATTTATAGATAAACTTGGAGATATTTTGGTAGTGTATCGAATCGGTTGCAGCAACCATAAGCCCCGGCGCAACAATCGCGTCGGGAAAAACTTCGCGTACCGTACGCTGAAGCGCCGTATACTGCAATGAATTTATCGGCGCTACATTTGAAACCTCAACGGCTCCCGGTAAAATGGTGAGCGAAAAAGTACCTTCGGGAATTGCTCGGCTAACTACAGAGCGTACGTGCTCAAAAACTTTTTCTTTGGTATCGCCGGGCAAAATGCGAAAGTTGATTACTGCTTCTGCGCGTCCCGGGAGTACATTCTCTTTGTTGCCCGCATTTACAATGGTAAGCGCAGTTGTCGTACGCAAAGTTGAATTTGTGCTTCCTTTGCTTTCCAGTTGGCTTTGTACAATAGAACCAAAAAGCCAAAGGTTAGAGAGTGCGATACGCGTAAATCCTGACATCTCGGGAGTAAGAGCGTCGAACATCTCTTTTGCAACCCCGCGAATTTTCGCAGGCATTTGATTCTCTTCTAATTGTGAAAGGGCATAGCTTAGCATGGCGATTGCACTTGTGCCTTTTTTAGGCGGCATCGACGAATGGCCGGGTGTCGCGTTTACGGTAAGTTTTATCGATATATAACCTTTTTCAGCAATACCAATAAGCGCTGCGGGTTTTTTAAGCCCCGCGAGTACTCCGTCTAAAATGAGTAAACCTTCGTCCAAAACAAACGCAAGTTCAACGCCACGCGACGCCAATAATTTTGAAATTGCAGCCGCACCCCGAAGGCCGTTTACTTCTTCGTCTGCTCCGTATGCGAGGTATACAGTACACGGAGGTTCAAACCCCTCTTTAAGAAGCGCTTCTACAGCTTCAAGCTGCGCTAAAAGATTACCCTTGTTATCCCATGAACCACGCCCCCAAATAGCCCCGTCTTTAATCGCTCCTGAAAAAGGCGGTTCCTTCCACTCCTTCTCTGTTCCAGGGGCAATGGGAACAACATCCTGGTGTGCCATAAGGAGTATTGGCTTTGCCTTTGGATTTTTTCCTGCCCAAGTAAAAAGAAGGCTTAGTCCGTTGATACGCTCCCTCTTAAGTTTTTCGTGTACGAGGGGAAATTGTTTTTCCAAAAGTGTATGTAGCGCCTTAAACTCATCTTCGTTAAGGCTTGCATCGTCGCGCGAAGATATAGTCTTTAAGCGGACTGCCTCTCTAAGGTGTTTTGCAACTGTATTTTCATCTACCTTTTTTACTTTAATTGGCGGAACTTGTATTTGGTTTGAGCTTTTTCGGTACGTGTTGATAACCACTATGACTACTAAAAACAGGAAAAAAATAAGAATACCATTAGTAATTTTACGCAATTTTTTCATCCGTAAGCCCCTTCTGTTTTAGCGGTATGGTTGATAAAAATCAGTTCACGTCAAGCCTAAAAGGTGAAAATCACTATAGCGATGTTTTTCCATAGCTATGGATTTTCAGCGCTATATTTTATTTCCAGTATTTTTGTGGAGGAATTCAATAAATCCTCGCATTGCCTCGTCCAAAATTGAAAACACATTCTCGAACGCATCGTCGCCATGACCCCACGGATCGGGCACCGAAAGCCCTTTCTTACCGTCCTTTGCAAAATCGCGCATTAGAAAAATTTTTTCTTCAGGAAAACGAAATTCGGTTAAAAGGTTACGCCTATTTTCAAGATCCATCGCGACGATGTAGTCGAATATTTCTGCATCTTTGGCGTGTACAGGACGACTCCTCTGCTTTTCAATGGACACACCATGGCGGCGTGCGACAGCCAACGAACCACTGTGGGGTTTTTCCCCTTGGTGCCACGCGGATGTACCCGCTGAATCGGCGACGTAAAACGTGCTTAAGTTTAGATCTACCGTTTGCTTTTCAAAGATGCCTTGCGCTAAAGGTGAACGGCAAATATTGCCAAGACAAACAAAAAGTACCGATTGCATCAACCCCCTGCATACGACATAAGCACCACAAAGCCACCGACGACCTGATCTTCGTCTTTTTCACTTTGCGCTTCGGAGCGCCGCCATAGATCAAAAAAGTAACGGCAAATACTTGCACCTGCTGGTGGGATGTACGCCATTCTCGCGCTACTGTCGGTAAAAATAGGTATTTGGCTTTTTTTTAAAAGCGCCGCCAAAACAAGGGGAGTGCCGTCCAATACCGGTTTTTCATCTAAAAGAGGTAGCGCTTCTTTTGCGAGTGGAAAAACACCGAGCGTATCGAGCTTCATTTCGCGGGTGTGCAGCTGTTGAATATGCCCCTCATGCTCAGCTTGTACCCGCTCGACATCGGTGATGAGGTACGCGCCAGTGTCGTCGCGAAAAATGCCGTCACGCACTTTTTGAAAGGAAGAAAGCGATAGGGTAACTGCCATACAAATAAGTCAGATTTCTTAACGCTATGTAAAGATTTTTATGTGGTGAAAAAACTAAGAGCCTGTGCAGTAGCTTACAAAAGGTAAGATATTTTCCAAACTTTCTGATTGGTGTACAAGCCCTAAGCCATAACGCTTATTTTTACCAATACGTACAAGCAGCGAAATTGAACCACTTGAAGCGGTGCGTGTGTGGCCGCGAGAAGAGATTTTGTGTGTGCGGTGTGTAGTTTTCGATGAAGCGTATAGCTTGCCATTTAAGATTTTCATCAGTTATCGCGCTATAGCCCTGTTTTTCCATAGCTAATCGCTCCAGAAACAAGTCCAATGCAAGCCTTATAAACGCCGACATCGTAATCCTAAGACGCATCGACGCTAAGCGAACAAGCATCTCGTCCTCGCCATAGAGGCACATAACATGCCGGTGCACCTTACCCACGTTTTGCATCTCCTCTTTTAGCTTTTCACGCGTCTTCCGCAACACCGGAGTCCACCGCAGGTGCTCTTTTCGCGCCAAACGTAGCACGCAATACCGCGTCATCGTCGAAAATGTTTTCTTTCGTACCGCTGCCAATGTTATAACACGGCTCCACTGCCGTGCCGACAAGTGTACTTCTAAAATATTGGCAATTTTAACTGGCCGTTTTTCCAAAAATTTCGGCTGTTTTTTGCATTTCATTGTAATTCCTCCTGTCAGGCGGATTAACTTTCGCGTAGATAACAATCTGCCCCTATATATTAAATACCAGAAAACACGTAAATTTTCTCACTTTTTAGAAAAAAAGTACAATTTTTGGGAAAAAGCTGTTTTAGCTATGAAATTCCATAGCTATGGCAGTATTTCATAGCTATGGAAATCCGGAGCTAAAGTGTCGTTTTAGGTATAGGGTAGAAAAGTCAACGCATATAAAAACTCTACCCACCGGCCATCTATATTGAAATAGTGCTCTATGAAACGAAACCGCTGGGTAATTCTACTCCTCTTCATGCTGCCAGCGGCGGTAAGCCAGCTCTTGTGGCTGAACTTTGCGCCGCTTTTAACTCTCATCCAAAAAAAATACGCGGTTGATGAACTGACCGCGAATTTACTCATCCTTGTTTTTCCTTTAGTGTACGTGCTTGTGTCTGTTCCAGCGGGATATTTAACCGACAAGCGCGGCTACAAATACGCCATTTCGTTGGGGGCAATTGTCACTGCCATTTTTGCTGTGTTGCGCATTTACGATACACACTTTATCTTTTTGCTTGCCTGCCAAGTAGGGATTGCGGTGGGGCAACCTTTTATCATCAACGGTATTTCTAAACTTGTCGCCGATTGGTTTTCTCCCAGTGAAAATGCTCTCGCCACGGGTATAGGTACGCTCGGTATGTTTGTCGGTATGGCTCTTGGCATGGGGCTTGCAGTGCCTTTAGATACCGCGTTGGGGTTTAGGGGAGCGATGGCGACCTTTGCGGCGATTGCCGTTCTTGGTGCGCTTCTTTTTGTTTTTTTTGTACGAGAAAACAACACAGCACCGAGTGAATCCACCGTAGAGATGTGGCGCGAACTGAAGAGCCTTCTACAATCCAAAAATTTAGTTCTTCTTTTTATTATTGCTTTCATGGCGTTGGGGTACTTCAACGGACTCACCAGTTGGTTGGAGCAAATCCTTACTCCCAACGGCGTTTCGAGCGAAGCGGCGGGAAATGCCGGTGCCGCTCTCATCGGCGGTGGTATTTTAGGTGCAGCTATAATCCCTGCTTTGTCGGATTTAGTCAGGCGGCGCAAACCATTCTTGATTGTGTGTTGTTTTATCGCAGGCGCACTCACTTGGCCTTTTTGTAAGTCGGGAGAAAATTATTCTCTTTATTTGTTGAGCGCACTCATGGGATTTTTCTTTTTGCCTGGGTACGCGCTTTTACTCTCGGCGACAGAAGAATTTGCCGGTAAAGAGAGAGCGGGCTCTGCCACAGGACTCCTTATGCTCACCGGTAATGCGGGAGGCGTCGTTGTCGGGGTCACGATGGATTTAGTCAAGGTAAGCCCCAAGGATTGGACGAACGCCGTCTATTTACTTTTGGCGACGGTAGCTCTATCGCTTCTTTTAGCGATTTTTGTCGAGGAATCGTTCCATGCAAAAGAGAGCTGAAATTGTATATGTTTTTGACGGATACTGCGGTTGGTGTTGGGGTATCTCAGACACCATCGTGCGCCTAAAAAATGATTTTCAAGACAAGTTTATTTTCTCGGCACACCCAGGCGGACTTATGACGGGAGAGCGCATTGGCCCCATCGGCGATTTTGGTGCGTATATCGAAAAAGCAATGCCGCGCGTTACCGAAATGACGGGCGCAATTTTTTCTGAAGCACATAAAAAGCTCATACAAAATCGTTCCACCATTATGGATTCAACAATTCCTGCCGCAGCTTTTCAATACATTGTCGATAAAAATAAAGATACCGACACAGTAGATCTTTCACACGAAATTTTATCGCTTAATTTTGAAAAAGGGTTTGACCTAAGGCTTCCTGAAAGCTATACTTCTCTCTTTTCGAAATACGGCGTCGACGCTTCCACATTTAAAGAGGCTCTGCAGTCTAAAGAGTTTCTTCATCTTGTCGAAGAAGACTTCGAAAGAGCACGAACGCTCTTTGGGGCAGAATCTTTTCCAACTCTTGTATATGGAAACAATGCAGATTACTATCCGCTTTGCCAAGGCTACAAGCCGTACGACGTACTTGCCGAAGCCTTCAATACACTTTACGAAAACCCGCCAAATTTAAGCGATAAGTAATTTTGTGTTAGACGCTGTTTTGTTACGAAACCGCGCTATACGCACAGCGCGACAATTTTTCTCTAAAGAAAAAATTCTTGAAGTAATGACGCCAAAAGCTGTCGCTTGTGCTACGCTCGAACCGTATATGGATACAGTTCGTATAGACGCCCAAAACACACAAAATAAACTCTTTCTTGCAACCTCTCCTGAATTTTTTCTTAAAAAAGTTTTTTTTCCAACGCTTTTGGAAAATCCTACACAGCACGGTATTTACGAAATTACCTCTGTATTTCGCGACGATGTACCGAGTAAAAACCACCAACTAGAATTTACTATGGTGGAGTGGTATAAAAAGAACACTTCTTTACGAGAAATTTTGGAAATGGCATCTTCACTTATTTTATACTTAGGTAAAGTATTAAAAGCGCCAAACACTCCTACAAAAACCCATTTTTTTTCGGTGGAAGAGCTTTTTTCTATGGCTGGAATACCTTTCTCGTACGAAAATCAAGACGCAACAATTGAAAAATACCTGCAACTTAAAGGCAAATTACCTCTACACTTAAACCGAATGGACGCAGCAACTATTTGCTTTAATTTACTTTTCGATGAATTTATTTTGCCGCAATTGCGCAGCAAAAGTGGACTCGTTGCGGTAGTTGATTTTCCCGAATACTTGGGAGCATTAGCTTTTACTGAAAATGGTATTGCATGCCGTGGCGAAATTTACTGGCAAGGGTTAGAGCTTGCTAACGGCTACCTCGAAGAGTGGCGTGAAGATGTTGCACGCGATAGATGGATACGCTATAATGAAATACGTATATTGCGTGGGGTTGGTATCCATCCCATTGATGAAGAACTTCTTACTATACTTCCAACGATGCGTTCGGTATCTGGAATTGCTGTTGGTTTAGAAAGAGTACTTATGGCGCTTTATGGAAAATTTAACGCTTCCGATTTTTTAAACGCTCGTTTCTAGTAATTTTTTTCCGTATTCGTGTAAAGGCTCAAGCTCGGTAAGAAGTAGTCCCGCTTCACGCATTCCCCGTGCGTCGTTTTTAGATTCGTAAATTTTACCAAGTAGTATAAGGTAATCTTCCCTATACCAATTCCGTAAGGTTAAGCGATCGATATAGTACAGTGCTTTATCGTAATCGCCGTTTCGATACGCTAAAAGCCCTGTTACAAAAAGAAGGCTATCCCTTTGCGGGGTTAGCCGTACAAGAGTTTCACCTACCTGCGCGGCATCGACAAGATTTTCTGCCCTAAGGTGGAATAGTAGTAATGTCTTCCATGCCTTCGAGTTATTTAAATCAAGCCGTAAAATCTCTCTTAGGCACTCAAGCTTAGCATCAATGCTTTTTTCTGTGTAGTATTTTTTCCAAATAAGTTCGACAGCAGAATTATCAACTGCATCATGCTCTTTATGAAATTTGATACGCACAAGGGAGACGTCATCGACAATCTCTCCCATTTTTTTTAAGTTTTGGTATATCCGCGTTAAATCCCCTTCCGCAAGCCTAACTATCGTCAAAATACGCCCTTCATCTTGGTTGATAATAGGTTGGCCTGTTTCGTCATACCCAATTATTACATCGTCACGGCCATCAGAACCTAAAATAATAATATCATTCGGCTTAAATACAAAAGTATCAACCCACAAACGTCCTTTAACCGCAGTGTTACCCAACTTGCGTAGCCCCTCGTGTCCCGAAATATACTCGCTACGCCCTTCGCGCAATAAAATTCCAGGGGGATGCTCTGCATTTATCATCACAGTAAAACCAGATTTATCGTGTACAAGAAGGCATACCATCGATACCATCATTGAACCGTTAAAACTCGAAAAAAGGCGATGGAATTCGAGAAATGCATTTTTAAGCCATCTTTCCGGCGACATGTTGCGCAACTCTTCGGTGATACGCGTTCTTTCAAGAAGCGACCGGAAAGCGGTACCCAAGACAAGAACGCCGCTTGCTCCTTGGAGTGATTTACCCATTGCATCGGCATTCACAACAAGAGTATATTTTTCTCCGTGTAGGTTCAACGCATACGCACAGTTCATGTCTCCGCCGATTTCGTGGCTGTGCTCCATAAACTCAAAAGTTTTAAACTGCTTCGCGAAAGTTTCTACAAGAACATTTGCGCTATCGGGGCGCACTTCGTTGAGCGAGTCGATAAGGTTTGCAGTAAGGTAGTAATCTCCGTCTTGGCGTGATTTAAGCGCTTTAAGTTCGTTATAGGCGTCTGTAACTTTACGAGTTTTTTCATCAACCAGTTCGTTAAGGTAGTTGCGTATAGAATGGATCTCGTGCGTTGCCGCATCAAAATTAATAGCAAGGTTAGTTAACTCACGCGAATTAGAAAAAATAGGCAACATCCCGCGACCGCCAGAGGCAACGTCTCGCGTCGCTTCGACAATTTGCAATATAGAGAATTTCCAAGAGTATAAATAAATTGTAAGCAAAATTCCGCAGATAACAAATGTCACTATGGAAACACCTATTGCAGGCCACAAAACAGTATCGTGCCTAAAACGTAAAAAAGCGATCAACGAAAACGTTGAAATACCGCCGACAAAAAATATAAAAAATAAATTTCCCGAACTTAATTTCTTGGAAGGCACTACATCGTTTGCGCTTTCCCCTAAAAGTAACAAACTACGCTTAACGCGTACACGTAGTGAGCCGCATAAAAACTCAACGAAAGAAAAAACAAGGCCTGCGAGCATTACATAAGTTACAACATTGGGAATATAAAAAAGTTTAACGTCTGTGGCGTTTCCTCTAACATAAAACCCATACCCATACACAATTAGTAATTGAAGCGTATAAATACCCAAGGTGAGTAAAGTAAAATCTCTCGGTATTCGTGAGAACAAAAGTAAAATTCGGCGTAATTCTTCAACTGTATAATCATTCGAAAAACCGCGCACCGATGTTTCAAGCCGGCGTATAGAAGACAGAATAGACGGAATACCCAGGCGATGAAAAGCACCGCCAAAAATTAAAAAAAAGAAGAGAGCAATCCAAATTGCAAAACGAAAAGCAATAGATTCTGGTTGGTAAATTTTACTAAGAACTTCGCTTTCTATACCTTGAAGAAAAAAATATGCGTACGAATTCACAAGGGGAATTAAAGGTAGCGAAAGCAACACCAAAGCTCCACCGAAAGACACCTTTTGGATAAACTGCACATAGAGGATAAATAACGATTTAGGGGTCTTTTTTTTTACCATAACTTGTTTTAGCAATACTTTCTTTAAATTAACTTTCCTTTACAAGTTTTAACCTGTATACTTCTTTTTTTTACACTGCAAACTTTTCTGCTACTTCCAAGTTCTTTTCCATAATTGCGATAAGGTCGTAATCTTTTGGTGTAAAAATATGCTGTACACCTATACTCTTAAGTTTCTGAAAATCAGACTCGGGGATAATTCCACCGACGACAACTGGAATTTCTTTTTCTGCTTTATGTTTTTTAAGTTGCTGCATCAATTGTTCCACAAGTTCAATATGGCTCCCCGATAAAATTGAAACAGCCAGAAGGTCCGCATTTTCCTCAACTGCGGCTTGCGCAATTTCTTCTGGCGTTAGGCGGATTCCCGAATAGATAACGTCAAAACCCACATGCCGTGCAGCCACAGCAACCATTTCTGCGCCGTTGGAATGCCCGTCGAGGCCAGGTTTGCCTAAAACGATACGCGGCCTATGCCCATGCTTCTCTTTAAACGCTTCTACCTTCTTACGCACTAAAGTTACTTTTTCGTCTGTAAGAGACAGACGCTGCCCTTCTACTCCCGTAAGCGGCCTATATTCGCCAAACACTTTACGTAACGTATTTGCCCATTCGCCTGTCGTGGCAAGCGCCTTTGCGCACTGTATTGACGCAGGCATTAAATTCTTGTTTGCTTTCGCATCGGCAGCAAGAGCAGCGAGAGCCTTTTCAACATCTGCTTGGTTACGCGTTGCACGCACTTCCTGCAATGCTTTTAACGTTTCGTGCGCGGCATCTTGCTCTACTTTAAAAATACCCGCATCGTCACCGCCCAAAAGTGGAGAAGGCAATCCGTCGGTAAAAATATTGCGTCCAATAATTTTGAGATCACCCGTCATAATGCGGCTCATCCGTTCGGCTTGGCTTTTTACAAGTTGCGATTTCATATAACCCGATTTAATCGCATCGATAGCTCCCCCTTGTGAAAGTACTTTCTCTATTTCGGCTTTTGCCTCTTCGACCAATGACCTTACTTTGGATTCAATTACAGGCGAACCGTCAAAAATATCGGGATACTCGAGTAAATCTGTTTCGTACGCCAACACCTGCTGCATCCGAAGCGCCCACTGCTGGTCCCACGGGCGCGGAAGCGAAAGTGCTTCGTTCCACGCAGGTAGTTGCAAAGCACGGCAACGTGCGTCACGCGACAGGGTCACTCCCAAAGCTTCTATAAGAATACGCCATGCGTTGTTTTCGGGTTGCTCTTCGGTGAGTCCCAACGAGTTCACTTGGACACCATAGCGGAAACGACGGAATTTCTCGTTCTTCACACCATAACGGTCTTTAGTAATTGTCTCCCACATTTCACCAAATGCACGCATTTTGCACATCTCTTCAATAAAACGCATTCCCGAATTTACAAAAAAGGAAATGCGGCCAACAGCCTGCTCGAACTCTTCTTCAGAAAAGCAATTACGTTCTTTTATCGCATCTAAAATCGCAATCGCCGTCACCAAAGCAAAAGAAAGTTCTTGGACAGGAGTGGCGCCTGCTTCTTGGAGGTGGTACGAACAAATGTTGGATGGATTCCATTTGGGAATATGCCGCACACAGTACTCGTACATATCGACAATGAGACGCACCGATGCCTCGGGGGGGAAAATATACGTTCCACGCGCAAGATACTCTTTGATGATGTCGTTCTGCGTTGTACCTTGCAAAAGTTTTGGATCAACTCCGCGTTCTTCAGCTAAAGCAATATAAAGCGAAAGTAACCACATCGCCGAACCGTTGATGGTCATCGAGGTGTTCATTTTCTCGAGAGGGATTTTATCGAAAAGAATGCGGAAGTCCACAAGCGAGTTGATGGGCACTCCCACTTTACCCACTTCGGGACGCGCCATGGTATGGTCGGAGTCATACCCACACTGGGTTGCTAAATCGAATGCAATTGAAAGACCAGTTTGGCCACGCTCAAGGCCACTTCGGTAAAGCTCGTTTGTTGCCCGCGCATTGGAGTGCCCACCGTATGTACGGAATATCCACGCCTGATCGCTTGTCGCATTCCCCTCCTTAGTATAGAGGCGATGCTTGCTCTGTTTTTCCATAGCTGGAGGTTTTGGAGACAGAAACACCGCGTCAAACTGACTCAAAAGTGCACAAGCAGTCCCCAAAATCTAGACGATTTCTACGGCAACATACTCGGCAATGCCCAACCAATTTCATGCGGTATTGCAGGAGCGCGTTCCAGATTGTGCTCAATCATCTCGTGTAGGATTGTCCCCATGATGAATCCATCCGCAACTTGGATTGCTTCTTCGGCGTGGGCTTTTTCCCTAACCCCAAAACCAACAACAAGCGGTGTACGCGTCAATTTACGCAGCGATTTTATAAGCGGCTTTAAAGACTTCAAAGAAAAATTCTTTTGCCCTGTTACGCCTTTATAAGAAACTATATAAAGAAAACCTTCTGCATCGCGTGCAATCTCTTGTGCGCGTTTTACGCTTGTTGTAGGCGTAATAAAATCAATCCACGCGATACCCGTAAGTACCTCTGCCAAATTTTCTTTTTCGATAATAAATTCTTTTTCGTCAAAGGGGATATCAGGAATAATGATCGCCCTAACTCCTACGCTAAAAAACTTCTCTAAAACAGATTTAAACCCTGCTTGGTAAAAAAGGTTTGCATACCCCATAATAGTAAAAGGGAAAGTTGGGTATTTTCGATTAAGTTTCGAGAGCATCGATAGGACATCCGCCATTTTAAATTCGTTCTGCAAAGAACGGCGAAACGCACGCTCGAGAGCGGGGCCATCGGCAACAGGGTCTGTAAAAGGTAGACCAATTTCGACAGACGCCGCTCCCCCCTCGATAAGTTTGCAAATAATTTCAAAAGTAATTTTAGGGTTGGGATCGCCGTACGCAACATACGGAATAAAAAGATACCCTTTTTGTTTTTTTCGCTCAATCAATTCCCTTGTCATCGCAAGCATAAGAGTTTACACATCTACGCGCATAACCGGCGGCAAGCAAAAAATTGTGTTTTAATTGGTACCTCTCTTAGTGCTTGACCGAGTATCACAGCATGCCAGTTTTTGCGCATATGTATAGCCGAGCGAAATATTGCATCCTTATTTTACTATTTTCAACCCCACTTTTAGCAAATAACCATCCTGAATATAACATTACAGTTTCTCCTGGAACGTACACTCCTTACCTTCCCAACCTTACGAAAAAAATTGCCGAGCAGTACCAGCTCGATGCTTTAAGCGACATCGTTAAAGGAAATTCTGCCGCACAGTCAAACGCGACAATGGGCGCCGGCACTGCGTACGCTATGGGAGACCACTTGTTTATTATAGGGGGCGGGGGTGCGCTTGCCGTAAGCGCGGTGAACCAAACCTTTGGGGAAGTTTTCGACAAAATGGGAAATTTAGACGGGGATACAATGCCACGTTTCGGCGTTGGTGCCCAACTTTCTGCGCTTGTTGGAATGAACTTAGGAAACTTGCGTACCCCACGCTACCTTGGCCCTTTTGAGTTATCGCGCACAACCGTTTTTGTAAATGTAATGGGATTTTCAAACTCAAGCGCTGTACGTGGGCTTAATTTATCGGGACAGGTTTTTGGCGCACATATACAGTACCAACTGCGCCGTGCTCAAGGCCGTTCACACTTCCAGTACGGTGAAATTCTTTTTACAACAGGACTCGACTACTCACATTTTGCCGCAAAATATAACTCCACAAATGGTGCAAAAGAACTCACCATGCTCGCCGCTGGTAGCAGCTCACCCACAGATCCACTCCTTATCTGGAAACCTACGGGTACGCTGGAAATTACCTCAGGTTCGGGAACTCTCCCCATTGAAATTTCGACGAGTATGCGGGCATTTTATTTTCTCTCACTTTACGTAGGTGGCGCAGTCGACGTAAATGTCGGTAAAGCGACGACGGATATACACCTAACCGCACAAATCGATGGTAGCACAAGTTCTTTACCCGCAACCCCAATAGGTACTGCAAAACTCGACGCATCGCACAGTGCATCCCCCGATTTTTTAAGCGCTCGCGCCTTTATGGGAGTGCAACTAAACCTTGTTCCTATGGCACAAGGAAACGCTGTTTCTCTTTTTGTTCAAGGAAACATTACTTCGATAGGTTCGCTTGCAGCCCTCGTGGGTGTACGCGGTGCGTGGTAGAAGTTTACCACCCTTTCGCGGCACATTTTATTTCTTTTTAGGCTTTGCTGGCGCAGGTGTGCTTTCTGCTTTTACAGATTTTGCTTCTGGGGACCCTACTTTTTTTCCCTCCGCAGTTTTTTCAACAGGCAAAGAAATATTTAAATCTTTGCAAATTGTTTCTGTACCTTGTACTTTGCAGTGCTCGATACCTGTGCCATCGCTACGGCTGTTGACTTTTTCTTTTTCCGAAGAATAGTACGTGCGTAAAAAACCATTCGAACCATCGGGAGCAACGTGTATATTGTACTTTACCGCGCTACATCCAATACCCAAAAGAAGGAGCGCTGTACCGACGAAAAATTTTAACGGCATACAAGATCTCCTTTGCTGTCAGGAACACAAATTATCCCTACAAGGGGACGTTTTGAAAACGCTGTATCTTCAACTGCGTCGACGCGATAAACAACTTTGCCGTCTTTATTCGAGAGTACATCAAAATTTGTTATCTCGATGCTACGGCATCCACTCAAAAGAAAAAAGGTTCCTAAAGCTATAAATATAATTTTTTTCATGGTGTTGCCTCCTTTGCAAAGTAATCCGCATTTTGCCAATAGGTTGAATCGATGTTAATTTGGAGTTCTCTATCGCAGGCTAAATTTTCACCGCGCAGCTTACAGTTTAAAATAACTGGTTTTTTTGCATTGTAAATAATGCGTGGTTCAATTTTTAGCGCTTGTACATACACTGTACCGTCGCTTCCCGGAACGGTACGCTGGTATTGGTAGTGTGCGGGGGTTGCGCAGCCTACCGCTACAAGAAACAAAGAGGCAAGGAAAGTAACTCTTAATTTTCTCATAATGACAGTTTTCATTTTGCTCCCGCCTTGCCGAGCATTTCTACAATTTTGCTGTTACCTTTACGCCGTGCGGCTTCCAACGCAGAAAAGCCGTCCCACGTTTTTATATTCACGTTTGCTTTTGCAGTAAGAATTTCTTTTACAATCTCGCTATGGCCTTCTTGCGCCGCGTACATGAGCGCGGTAAAACCGTAAAGGTCTTGTAAATTAGCGTTTGCCTTTTTTGCAAGAAGAGCGGCAACCACCTGTACACGCCCTTTAAAAGATGCTTGCATAAGAGGAGTTTTACCGCCCGCGATACGAAAATTTACGTCGGGCGCACTCTGCACAAGCGACACCGCTACGGAGTCTTGGGAAAAATTTATCGCTTCGATTATATCGGTTGGATAATCAGCGCCTGATTTAATAAGCAAATCGACTATTTCTTTTAAATTGTTTTCTCCCGCTAAAGCTAAAGGCGTTATACCATTGCGGTCGCGTGCGTTTACGTCTGAAATAAGAGGCTGCTCCGAATTTTTTACACGTATCGCAAAAGAAGCCGACGCATATTCTTTAAGACGCACGACAATTTCGCGAGCGACTTGGTTTAGAGCCTCAAAAATATTTGAGTCGAGCGGAGCATGGATTTCATTTTCAAAAAGTAATTTATTTTCGACCGTTGCAAAAACCTGCGTTTTAATTACCGTTGATTTTCCGTCGGGAGTAAGAGTATAAGACCCGCTGATTATTACTGCAACAACTGTTTTGGCACCCAAGGTTTTAAAAAGCTGCTCAGAATATTCGGTGGCGTTTCCAATGCTACGCAAAGCAGTTTTTTGCGTTGCCTCGGGTTTAGGGCGTTTGAAATCAAAATTTTCCGCCATTAAACCTTGGATGGCATCTGGTAAACTTGCGCCAATCCACGCATTGTTTTTAGAGCCTGTGTTGTTTAAAAAGTTAAGAATCGCAACCCCGTCGCGTTGAGATTTTTTTGCGACAAAGTCTGCCTTGGGCTCAAGGAGCGCTTTTACTGCTTCAAAATTTTTTGAAAGTACCGCTAAGTGGAGTGCGGTACGCCCTTGGCTGTCTTTTTTGAGCGGATCTGCTCCCGCAAATAATGCTTTTTCTATTCCACTTTTATCTCCCACCAATGCTGCTTTACGTAAATCGGCGTCTGGGCCTGTTTCAACGGCCACCTGTTTACTCGCACACGAAAGCAAAAAAATAATAGTTGTTAAAAATAAAATAGACCCACTTGTTTTTTGCATAATACAAAGAACGTATAGAAAAACACTGTGTCAAACTTTTGCTAATTTCTCACGCAACTTCGATACCCCTTCTTTTGAAAGAGAGTTTCCCCAAATTGCCTGCGGAAATAATTTCTCTAAACGCTTTTTTTCTTCGGGAAAAATTAAATCCTCTTTATTAAAATAAAGAATACGCGGTTTATGGACAACCTCAAGGCGTTTAAGTTCTTCTTCAACGACAAGCATTTCTGCTTCTAGCTCAAAAGAAGATGCGTCGTGTACTTCAATGATATAATCGGCGTATTTAATTTCACTAAGCGTCGACTGGAAGGCGGCAAAAAGCGACGCTGGCAAATTACGTATAAAACCAACTGTATCGGTAACGATTGCGTAATACGGTTTAAAATCTTTTTCGCCTAAATAAATTTTTCTTGAGAAAGTATCTAAGGTCGCGAAAAGTTTATTTTCTGCAAAAACACGCTGCGAACTTGAAGATAACGCATTTAACGTACTGCTTTTACCTGCGTTTGTGTAACCGACCAAAGCAAACGTAAGCGATTCTTTTCCTCTACTTTGCCTACTTGTTGCACGGTGCCTTTCTACGTGTTTTAAATCTTCTCGAATTTTTTGGATACGCCGCCGGATGTACCTTCTATCGGTCTCAAGCATCGTTTCGCCAGGGCCACGCGTACCAATTCCAGGCGCCCCAGTTGCCCCCTGCCTCGACAAAACTCCCCCCAAACCTTTAAGGCGCGGCATAATATAAAGGAGCTGTGCAAGCTCTACCTGCAAAATTGCTTCACGCGTTTTTGCACGCATCGCAAAAATATCGAGAATGACTTCGATACGTCCCAAAACACGCACCTGCAATCTTTCTTCTAAATTACGTAGCTGGTTGGGTTTTAATTGCGCATCGACAAAAAGTAAATTCAAGCCAAAGTCGTGTATAATTTTTTCTACACGTTCAATTTGTCCTTGTGTAAAAAAATTTGCTGGATTAATTTCGCTGTGGTGCAAAAATAAATCGTGCAGAGTTTTTACTCCAGCAGTTTCTGCAAGCATCAGCAGTTCACGCAGAGACTCTTCTTGGCTACGTTTATCGGGAAAATATGTAGAACCGTATTGACCCACGCACAAAGCGCGGTATTTTTCTTTTGATTCAAGTTTTTGCTGGTAAAGCGACGATGCGTCCATTCACTTTACTTCGGGTAATTTTTGCCTATATTTATTTTTTCGCTTAGGTTTGTAATCATTAAGGTTTTTGTAAATTGTTAAACGGTTTCCAGGTAAAATCGCGTTTGTCTTAAACCAACCTTGGTTGGCTTCAATCGCAAAAAGCACAGGAACTTCCGAGCTAATGATATCGAGCGACATGGGTTTCATATCGTGGAGGCTTGAAACAAATAAATTTTCGTGGATGAACGCAATACTTAAAGGAAGTACAGTGTTTTGCATCCAAAAACTCATTTCTTGCGAACTTTCGTAAACAAATACCATTCCCCGATTTTTTCCCAACGTCTTGCGGAACATCAACCCCCGTTCCTTATCTTTTTCGGTGCGCGCCACCTCGCAATCAATCACAACATCTTCGCCTTTTGCGTTACGAAAAACAATCCGCCACACTTCGTCTAATTCTTTGCTAAGACGCTCTGCTGGCGAGGTAGATTTATCTGCTTCCGCATTTTTTTTATCTGTACCTGAAGGCGCCTTCCATTCATTGCGCCAACTATCTGCAAAACTAGAAAAGGAAAAAATAAAAATTAAGGAAAACACTAATGGCCGCAAATAGTTCACCGTACGCCCCAAATTATTCCCATTCGATAGTTGCAGGCGGTTTCGAGGAAACATCATAAACAACGCGGTTTACTCCTCGTACTTCGTTAATGATGCGTGAAGCAATTTTTGCAAGCACCTCGTAAGGGAGGTGTGCAAAGTCTGCGGTCATTCCATCTTCGCTTGTTACCATGCGCAACGCAATAACATTTTCGTATGTACGCATGTCGCCCATTACACCCACGGAACGCACAGGAAGAAAAATTGCTCCTGCCTGCCAAATTTTTTCGTACCATCCCGACGCCTTTAGCTCGTCGAGCATAATTGCGTCTGCATCGCGCAACGTTGCCAAATTTTCTTTTGTAACAGAAGTTAAAATGCGGATTGCAAGGCCGGGGCCAGGAAACGGATGGCGGTAAAGAATGCGCCTATCTATGTGGAGCGCAAGCCCCAAGCGCCGCACTTCATCTTTAAAAAGTTCCGATAAAGGCTCTATAACGCGGCCCGCTTTAATTAAATCGAGCACTCCTTGTACCCGATTGTGGTGTGATTTAATCGTCTGCGAAGGTCCTTTTACCGACACACTCTCGATGACATCGGTGTAGAGTGTTCCTTGCGCCAAAAATTCGTGGTGCCCAAGCTCTTTTGCTTTTGCGGCAAATTCTTCCAAAAAAAGCGCTCCGATTATTTTACGTTTTTTTTCAGGTTCGTCTACGCCTTTAAGGGCGTTCAAAAAACGCTCCGAGGCATCCACAACATGAAGCGGGATTTTAAATTCTTCTTTAAAACGTTTTTTAACCGCCTCCGTTTCTCCTTTACGCATAAGCCCTGTATCGATGTAAACGCAAGTGAGTTGTTTTTCTAAAGCTGTATGCAGAAGTTTCGCAGTTACCGTTGAATCGACACCACCAGAAAGACCCAAGAGGCAACGCTTGCTACCTACCTGCTTGCGTATAAGCGCAATTTTTTCTTCGACAAAACGGCTCATCGTCCAATTAGGCTTCATGCCACAAATTACACTAGCAAAGTTTTTAAGGATTGTCTTTCCTTGAGTCGAATGCTGGACTTCGGGATGGAACTGGACTCCATAAATTTTATTTTTTTCGTCTGCAAATGCAGCCATGGGTGAATTTTGCGTTACACCAATTATAGAGAAATTTTTTGGCAACTTTTCAATACGGTCTGCGTGGGACATCCACACCTGCCCCGCTTTAATTCCCTGTAAAAGCGCAGATTTCCCTTTCGCACGCAATTGTGCACGGCCAAACTCACGCTCGTTTGACGCCGCGACACGCCCGCCTTTTAGGTGGCAAATAAGCTGTAACCCATAACAAATTCCAAGGATGGGAATTTTCAAATTAAAAATTTCTTTATCTACTGTTGGCGCGTCTTTTTCGTAAACAGACGAAGGGCCTCCAGAAAAAATGAGCCCTACGGGATTTAACTTTCGAATATCTTCAATGCTCGTATGGTACGGATGGATTTCGGTGTAAAACCTAAGTTCACGCAACCTACGCGCAATTAACTGCGTGTACTGCGAGCCAAAATCAAGAACGACAATTTTTTGTATCGTATCTTTGTTTTTTGCCACTTGTTTCTTAGTTTTCTCCATAGCTATGGAAAAACAGGGCAAGTAACCGCAAGAATTAGCGTACCACCTTTAGGGATATCTCCCGCTTTCATCAATAAATACTTTCTGTCGATAAAGCTTTTGTTTTCAGAGTTACCATCGAGAGAAACATCGAGCGTCACTGTGTTTTGCCTATGCGCACGCACCACAGATACAGGTTTTAACGAAAACTTTTTTCCATTTATGAGCTTAATAGACGCTTTTTTCTTTTTTGTCGCGCTGAGTGTTTTTGTTTTTTTAGAACGAAAACTCTGGTATGCGTTAAACGATTCGTCTTTTTTTATAAATGGTATTATCTTTTTAAGCTTCGCATCTGTTTTTCCCGTTTTTTCTGATGCGGTAATTTGCGTAACGGTACAAGTTAAATAGACTTCTTCTGCGTAAATCGACGCCGAAAGAAGCGGTGTTCCTAAAAACAGAAAAATAACAAAAAACCTCATGCGACATAACTCCAACTTAAATTCATACGATAAAGCAGTTAACAATAAATTTCAATCTACAACCATGACAATTTTTCCCGTACTTTGCCTTCCCTCAAGCGCTTCGTGCGCATCTTTTATTTTGCGCCACGACAGTTGCTGCGACACAACGCTCTGTATTTTTTTTGCTGCAAAAAGCTCCATTACTTTAACAAATTCACTTTGCAGTAAAGCTGGATTTTCTTCGGCAACGCGCAGCATATTGACTCCATAAAAACCATGGCTTTGCGACATTAAATCAACCATCGAAAGCGTAAGCATACTAAAAAGCTGCGGCAGTATCGTGGGTAAGCGAAAAATACTGCGGTCGGTAAAAGCAGAGGCTCCGTACGCGACTACGCGGCCATGCGAACGCAAGAGGTTAAGGTCTTTCTTAAAATACGAGCCCCCCACCGAGTCGAGAACAATATCGAGTTTTTCGCCACGCGTAAGGCTTAAAATTTCTTGCTCGTAATCGTGCGTGCGGTAGTTAATCGGATAGTCCACTGCATATTCGCGCAAGAGGTTTAGTTTACTTTCAGAGCCTGCGGTTGCAAAAACAACAGCGCCGCGTTCTTTTGCCAGTTGTATCGCCGCAAGCCCAACTCCCCCTGCACCTGCGTGGATTAATACCTTGGCATCTTTTACAAATGTACCCGTTTCAAAAAGGGCGTGGTATGCAGTTAAAAAATTTACAGGAATCGAAGCGCCGTCGACAAAACTTAAACTTTCTGGTTTAATTACAGTTGCGCGTGCATCGGCGACGGCATACTCTGCGTACCCGCCAAAACGCGTAAGGGCAATAACCTCATCGCCTACACGAAATTTTGTAACCTTATCCCCCACTTTACTTACAACACCCGAGACTTCGTATCCAGGCACAAACGGAAAGCGTGGGGCGTCGCCGTACTCCCCTTTACGTGCGAAGATGTCGGCAAAATTGACGCCAAATGCACGCACTTGTATAAGTATTTGGTGCGGTTCTATTCGTGGTTCAACCCACTCTTCGATTGTTAAGTTTTCTGGACCACTTGCCTTTTTAAACGGAATTGCTTTCACGTGTCTATTCTACAAAAAAACTTGCACGCTGGCTTTTTAATCGTAGCGCTTTCTTCTTTGCCAAAGTATTCGCTAATTTTTGTTCGGGAAAAATATCAAGAGAGGCATCCAAAACTTTTGCTATGTGCGCGTCAAAGCATGCCTTGTCCTGTGCGAATACACAATACGTGCGTGCATAGAAGTAATGCGTCATAAGCAGCTTGCCTTGCGTCAACGACAAGTTTTTTTCAAATGCTTCTTTTGCGCGTTTTGGATCTCCTCCCATCATTTCGGAACGAGCGCCATAATAAACGCCTTCAAATAGCCACGCCCCCGCAAAATAAAACGACTCGTCCCAGCTTTTTACCTGCGCCATTATCATTTCGACTTTGGGTAAATTGGAAAGAGCTTCGGTATCTTCGCGGTCAATATTGATTGCAGAACCCCACGCAAATGCATACCAAAAAAGCGGAGCAATATCTTCTTTATCCATTTTAGAAAGTTTATCTTTCAATCCCTCTTCTGTAAGAAACGAAAGGCTTTCTACATCAAGTTTAGGTAAAAGTACGCGGCCTGCTGCGTCACGCGCACGCAAGTAAAAAACTTTAGCGCGTTGCCTTTCTTTAGCCGCATCCTCTGCGTGGCCTAACGCATCGGCAGCATCGGCTTTATCTTCGACAAAAGAAAGGGTATAGACAGAGTAAATTTCGGCGATAAGCAAATTAAGTTCCTCGTTCTCTGGATCGTGTACCTGCATCGCTTCAAGGAGTTTAAGGTTTGATGCGATTGCCGTTTCAGCAAGTTCTAAGTCTGTCTCTTGTTCAAAGACTTTACGGCTTTCGGTAAAAAAATCGGCGGCTTGCCGCACAACTATTTTTTTAATCGAGCACGCGAATACAAAATGCAGCACAAAAAGAAAAAATAGCGCAGAGTAAATCCGCCTAAAATTTTTGTCCATTGCTAATACACCTCGTCTTCCATACGGTGCGAGAGTGTACTGTAATAATTTTCGCCTTTGCCGTGCTTTAAAGCCATCTCGTTAATAGCTTTTGCGACCCCTTCTTCCATGCCTTTGAGACCGCACATATAGATGATTGTTCGCTCATCGCTAATTATAGGCCAAAGTTCTTTTTCGTTCTCGCGCAAAAGATCGTTTACATAGTAGCGCCCACCTTGCGCATTTTTCATTTCACGGCTTAACGCTTTAAGATAGTGGAAGTTTTCATTTTTGTATTCGCTAAATTCATCGTGGTAGTAAAGCTCTGGCGTTGTTTTAACGCCAAAAAGTAAATACACAGGAGAATTAAATTGTGGCGTATGCTTATAGAGCCTTTGCAAAAAACCACGAAAAGGCGCAATCCCTGTTCCCGTCGCAATAAAAATATAGGGACGGTGGATGTCATGAGCGACAGGAAGAACAAACTTGCGTCCAGCCGGCCCTGTAAGTACAACTTCGTCGCCTACTTTTAAATCGCATAAATAGTTTGACGCAACCCCACGGAAAAGCTCTCCCGTTTCAGGATTTTTTTCAACGTAACGCTTTACGATAAGGCATAAATTTTCGGAACCCGGTGCACGCGAAGCAAGCGAGGCTATGGAATAAAGGCGAACAGCGTGCGGCTTTCCCTTATCATTTTCTCCCGGGGGAAGAACTCCCACACTTTGCCCGTCGAAATAGTTCATCGCTTTCGCATCCAAAACAATGTGCCGCACGTCGTTTTCGTCACTTTCACGATAGAGAATGCGGTGCTCTATTATTTTTGCTGTAAGCGGATTTGCCTTGCGGTACGTGTTTACCTCAACCGTTGGGCGCACAAATCCCCCAGCTTCTTTTTCTACTTCTGTATCTGCCATATCGCCTCTTCTAATTTTTTGGGATGCTTGTTAATTGCGGCGAGACTGTCAACAAGAGTCTATAAACTTTTTAGGTTACGAGCCGTGGGAACAGCTTGGCCCACACGCATGCGAAGGTGCAGAAGCCGTTTCTGTTTTTTGCGCGGCGGGCGTCTCGGTTTTTGCTGGAGCGCCACTTTTTGTTGCGCTTTCGCCACCTTTTTTATAGTCGTTTACATAAAACCCCGACCCTTTAAAAACGATACCTGCACCTAAACTCACCTGCCGTGCCGTGTTTTTTGATGCACAATTGGGACACTCGACCACTGGTATTTCGCTCATGCCGTGGAATTTTTCAAAGACATTGCCGCACTCGGCACACTTATAATCGTACGTTGGCATACTACAACCCCCAAACAAAAAAACGCCGCGTCAAACGCTATTATTTAAAGGCAACTGCGTCGCACCTTTCGCATAAAGAAGATTCCTTCAAGTCTCGGTGGAGCCAGCATCGCGGGCATTTAGGTTTGTCGGATTTCCTTACCTTAAGAGTTTGTGTCCCTGTCTTCACACTCGACACCCCGAGAAAGCGTACAAGGGTTTCTGCATCTGCATTTTGTGGTAATTCCACCTCAACTTCGACGTTCGAACCAATTCCACCTGCTTTGCGCATGGGCTCAATTGCCATATTTACTTCGTCTCTTATTTTCTTGAGTACTTCAAACTCATCTAAGAGCGCTTTATTTTCAAAACGCGATAGGTTTGGCCAAGGGTTTTCAAAGACACTTTTTCCTTTATTAAACGCACGTTGCGTTTCTTCAGCTGTGAAACTTAAAATGGGCGCAAGAAGCGTCGTGAGCGTTTCGACCAAAATTTGTAATGTACGCAAGGTAGAATTCCGCCTCTTAAGGGCGTCTATTACAAGCGCATTTTTAGAATCTTTTTGCCCCGAAGGCGAAGCGTCGCAATAGAGAGAATCACGCACCATATCAAGGTATAAATTAGAAAGAGTTACCGTACAAAATTGCAATACCCGTTGGTACACCAAATGGAACTCACCTTTATCGTACGCGTCGGTCACTTGTTTAGTAAGTTCAAACGCTTCTGCTAAAACCCACTTGTCGAGCTTTTGCGTAATTGCAGTATCTAAAAGTGGAGAGGCTGCGCTACCATCTTGCGTATTCCCTAAAAGATAGCGTAGCGTATTGCGAATTTTTCGGTACGCATCGGTTAGGTGCCCAATCATCTCTTGCCCAATTTTGTTATCTGTGCGGTAGTCTTCACTCGACACCCAAAGCCGCAAAATATCTGCGCCAAATTTATCGATAATGTCCGTACGCGGGCTCATACCGTTTCCCAAACTTTTAGACATCGCACGACCCACAGCGTCTAAAATATACCCGTGGGTGATTACTTTTTTAAAAGGCGCCTCTCCAGTAAGCGCGAGTGCTGGCCAAAGCGACGATTGAAACCAACCCCTATGCTGGTCAGAACCTTCGAGGTATACATCCGCAGGATAACCGAGTTCGGGATTTTGCTTTAAAACTGCGTACCAGCTTACGCCGCTATCAAACCAAACATCTAAAATGTCGCTCTCTTTAGTAAACTCGGCTGAACCACATTCGCTACATTTTGTATTTTGTGGCAAAAGTTCATCCGCCGATTTTTCGTACCAAACCTCGACGCCCTCTTTCTCGACAAATTCAATAACGTGGTTTAAAGACGCTTCATCCAGATGCACATGACCACACCCTTTGCACTGGAACGCTGGAATTGGTACTCCCCAGTACCGCTGCCGCGAAAGACACCAATCGGGACGCGTTTTTACCGCAGCAGTAAAACGGCTCTCCCCCCAATCGGGAATCCATTTTACTTTTTTAATTTCTTCCAACGCTTTTTCACGTATGGGGTCTATACGCATAAACCATTGCGGTGTCGCACGCATAATAAGCGGCTTGTGCGAACGCCACGAATGCGGGTACTGGTGCTTAAAGGAGGTCGCGTAAAGAAGAGAGCCGTTCTCGCGCATTTTTTCGATAATAAGCGGATTTGCTTCAAAAACAGACTTACCTTCCATCTCCGCAAATTCGTTTGTGTACTTGCCACGGTTGTCCACAGGAGATAAAACTCCTAAATTATATTTCTGCCCCACGTTGTAGTCATCCTGGCCGTGCCCGGGTGCAGTATGCACAATACCTGTGCCCGCATCAAGAGTAACATGGTCGCCAAAAACAACTTTTGAATCGCGTTCCAAAAATGGATGCCTTACATGCAAGTTACGCAAAGCATCTATAGTCAAAGGCTCTCTCCCAATAACTTCTAAACCTGCAAGTTCTGCAATTTGCGGAAGCAATTCTTTAGCAACAATTAAATTTCCCGCATTGGTTTTCGCAACGGTATATTCAAATTTTTCGTTAAAACACACCGCCAAGTTGGCTGGTAGCGTCCACGGCGTTGTCGTCCAAATAACTACGCTAAGCGCGTCTTTACCCACAACGGGAAATTTTACATAAATCGAAGGCGACTCATGTTCCGCGTATTCAATTTCAGCTTCGGCATGCGCAGACTGTGTAGTAATGTCCCAATACACAGGTTTTTTTCCTTTGTAAATAAGGCCTTTAAGATATAAATCCCTAAACGCCTTAAGGATGGACGCCTCGTAGTGTGGGCTCATCGTTGCGTAGTAGTCTTTTGACTCAAAATGTCCCTCCTGTAGCAAACCTGTATCCCTCCATGGATTTTGGTTCGCTTCTGCGCCTCCATGCGCCTGCGAACCTGTATCCCTCCATGGATTTTGGTTCGCTTCTGCGCCTCCATGCGCCTGCGAACCTGTATCCCTCCATGGATTTTGCCACCACACCCCAAAGCGGGTTTGGTCTGCCGCCTGGATTTTGATGTACTCCGCCGCGTATTCGCGGCATGCCTGCCGAATACGTAGGGGATCCCTATCTGAACCATCCTTTTTTTTCGAAAGCTGCTTTAACGCAGCCAACTCAATCGGAAGCCCATGGCAATCCCAGCCCGGCACATACGGAACCCTGTACCCGCGTAACAGGTGGTATTTATTTAAAATATCTTTGAGTATTTTGTTAAGTGCATGCCCTAAATGGAATTCACCGTTTGCATAAGGAGGTCCGTCGTGGAGTAAAAAAGTTGGAGCGCCTTCACTGTGCCGCTTCGCGTTAATTGAACGAAATAAATCTTCTTTTTCCCAAAGCGATAAAATTTCATTTTCCCGCTTCGCAAGGTCTGCACGCATTGGGTATACGGTTTGTGGAAGGCATATAGTATGCTCCCACGGATTTTTTTCTTTTTCTTTACTCATACTGCTTTATCCCGTTGCGGGAATAATTAAAACTAAAGATACGGCGCACAGCCCGTTTAGGGCCTATCCACCCACGAATCCAATTGACAAAGAAAGTAAAGTCCATAAATTTACACAGTAAACAAATGAAGCGAAATTTTTACAAATCCCTCATCAATGCGGTCCGCGAGCTTTTTATCGTAAGCGATCCGATGATTGGTGACATAAACCAAGAAGGCGAGCTACTCATGGCACGCATACGGTTTGTTCTTGTTCTCACGCTAATGCTTATCCCTATAAAATCAGTCGTTTTCGCTCCTGAACTAGTTGAAAGTTGGGTTGGAGTTACTGTAGCAGCTTTCGCCCTTTTTCTTGCTACTTTAATCCTCTTAAGCGCCCGCAAAAAAACTCCACACCGTTCTATTTCATGGGTTTCTGCACACTTAGACGTTATTTTGGTGACTTCTGCAGAAGTTGGGTTTTTAATTTCTAATAAGCCCATTGTCGCAAGCAACAACATGGTGGTATTTGCGCTTTACATTGTTGTTATCGCTGCAACTGCACTACGCGCAGAGCCCAACCTCACACGTGCTGTTGGATTTTCTGCAATTATCCAATACGCAATTGTTGCCACTGTTGCTTCGCACCTTACAGTAGGTATCGTAGACCCTTTATATGGTTCGTTTAGTTGGGACTCCCAATTTAGCCGGTTTATCCTCCTTATACTAATAACGTTACTTACTGTCGCCATCGTTGCCCGCAATCGCAATTTTTGGATAACCTCGATGCACGACAAACTTACAGGGCTCCATAACAGGCGTTTTTTTGATGAATTTTTAGAATATAAAATTGCAGAGTCCAAAAGGCATAAAAGGACCTTTGCGCTTGTTTTTCTTGACCTTGACCATTTCAAGCAAGTCAACGATAATTATGGCCATAACAAGGGCGACGAAATATTGCGCAAAGTTGCAAACCAACTCGATACTTTTTTTCGCGATTCGGATCTCGTATCCCGTTACGGAGGCGAGGAATTTACAGTTATTATGCCAGAAGTCGATCCTAAAAAAATTATAAAAAGGCTCGAAAAATTCAGAACGGTTTTACACGGCGTCGATAATGAAATAAAGGTATCTGCAACAATAGGGATTGCTTTTTTCCCACGCGATGCCTCAACGGGGTTAGAGCTTATTGCGGCGGCGGATTCGCGTATGTACAACGGAAAAAAAATTGGCCGTGACCGCGTTATTTTAAATTAGAAAGTGGCCCACCTTCAACTGCTGCGGCAAATATGCGTAAAAGGGGTAATGGGGTAAAAAATGGAGCAAGAAGAGCGGATACTCATCTTAGAAGACGACTTTGCGTACGCCCGTATTCTTGCAGAAACTTTACGTCCTTTTGCAAAGGTTGAATTTACTGCATACCCCGACCGTGTTTTTTCACTTATTGAAAAATTTAAGCCTACACTTTTAATTTTCGATTTTAACCTAAACCATCCGACTATTAACGGCATCAAAATGACGCGGATGGTACGGCGCGATCCCAATTCTAACCTACTCCCCGTTATTCTTCTTTCGGGTGAAGATGACATGGGAATTATCGAAGAGGCGTATAAATCGGGTATTGACGATTATGTAATGAAACCTGTTCTTCCAAGGTTCCTTATTGCAAAAATTGAAAACTTGCTTTTCCAAACACGAAAAAAACTAAACGCGCAGGCGCTATCGGGACTACCCGGAAATTCAGCTATTGAAACAGAATTCTACTTACGCCTACAAAGGAAAAAGCCATTTTGCGCTGCATACACCGATTTAGATAATTTCAAACCTTTTAATGACGAAAAAGGAGTGAAAAAAGGCGACGAAGCAATCCAAATCGTTTCAGAAATTTTATACGAGTTACGTGCAGAAACGCCACGCGACCAACTTTTCGTGGGACACATCGGCGGCGACGATTTCTTTCTAATGGGGGCACTCAAGCATGTAGCAAGCGCAGTAAAAGAACTCCACAGCCGTTTTGCAAAACAAAGCCTATCTTTCTTTTCGCAAGAAGAACAAAAATCGGGTTACTACCGTGGAACAGACAGGCAAGGGAAACTTTGCTCTTTTCCTTTACTTACTATTTCAACCGCTATTTTAAAAAATATTTCTCCAGAAAGTATAGATACTTTTGGCACACTTACAGAAATAGCAGCAAAGATAAAAAAGCAGGCAAAAAAGGCAAAAGCTAGAATTGTAACATTTTCTGTTATGGATTATAGCGTGCCAAAAAAAGTGGAAACCCTGTTTGAAGAAGAAACGGTAAAGTGCCAAAAAATAGTGAAGCACACTAAAAGAAAAATAAAATAATGCTCTCTCTCCTGTCTCCGTTATTAGAGGCGTGTCCTCTTATCCATAGGATTTTATGCAAATTTTACTCGACTCACTTGTCTACCTCGCACTTGCCGCAGCTTTAAGCTGGCTCTTCTTCTATTTAAGGCGCTTTGACCTCTTAGGCGGCTTTTTAGGCGGAGTGCTTGTGGCGTTAATCGGCTCTATCTTGGGCGCTTTTTTATTCAGCATGCCTCTTAAATACGCCATCGACAAACTCCAAAACGGCTTTGGCGTCTTCAACGTTAACATCATTGCCGCCATAATTGGGGGGCTTTCTAGCCTTTGGCTATTGACAAAAATTAACAACGAACGTAAACGCAAAGACTATTGAGCAAATTCTTTTCTGTAGTTCTATTATGCCTTTACGCGTGTACACACACCGGAAATAATCTTGAAGAAATACGCCAACACTTTCAGCGCCCAGAGTACATCCCCACTAAAGGTTTAGGAGCAGATGGATGGGCGTATGCACGCAGGCGGCGCATCCTTGAACGTTACTTTAAAAAAATACATTTGGAGTATAAAATTAAAGAAAAAGACATACCTCTTAAGGCTGATAAATACCGAAACCCGATTTTATTTTTAAAAGGTACAGGCACACAGGAAATCCAATTGACTCTTGCGCTTTTTGTAACAGAGAAGGGAATACCTTCTGCTATGTTCCAACGCTTGCAAGCAGAATGTGATAAACACCTTTTTGGATTATTAAGTGATTTCATTGCTCATCCTTCTAAGTGGAGTAAGGTAGAGCTTTCACAGACAAAAAGCTGCAACCATTTGACAGCGCATACCACGACCCAAAAGTAATCTATGAAAGAAATTGTCATCGCCGCGCCTCGAGGCTTTTGTGCAGGCGTTGACCGTGCTATTTCTATCGTCGAACGTGCACTCGAAGTGTTCGGCGTACCGCTTTACGTACACCACGAAATTGTACATAATAAATATGTAGTCGAATCGTTACGCGCCAAAGGCGTCATTTTTGTCGACTCCATCGACGAAATCCCACATGACCAAACGGTTATCTTTAGCGCCCACGGTGTTTCGCCCGCTGTTACAAAAGCCGCTAAAGAAAAAAATTTAAAAATTTTAGACGCAACATGCCCACTTGTTACGAAAGTACATATCGAAGCGCGGCGCTATGCACGCGATGGTTATCAAATTGTTCTTATTGGGCACAAAGACCATATCGAAGCACGCGGCACTTATGGCGAGGCCCCAGACCAAATCACTATTGTCGAAACCTTAGACGATATTGAAGCATTAGAGTTTACGAAAGATGTAAAGCTTGCTTACATCACCCAAACAACACTTTCGGTGCGCGATACACGCGGCCTCATTGAACGCCTCAAAGAACGCTTTCCCCAAATCGAAGGACCAAATTCAAGCGATATTTGCTATGCAACGACAAATAGGCAAGAAGCGGTTTCTGTAATTGCACCCAATACCGATGTTATGTTTGTGATTGGCTCAAAAAATTCGAGTAACTCGAACCGGCTTAAAGAAATTGCCGAAGCGCAAGGCACAAAAGCATACTTAATCGATAACGCCGACGATTTAAAAGCAGAATACTTTGCAAACGGCATCGAAAAAATTGGGCTTACCGCAGGCGCCTCTGCACCTGAAATTCTAGTGCGTAAAGTTACCGAACGCCTGCGCAATGAATTTGGCTTTAATAGCATTAAAGAAGTGCGCCTAAAAAATGAAGACGTTACTTTCAAACTTCCAACAGAGCTTAAGGGGCCATGAAACGGCTACTTTATTTATTCGCAGCATTTTTTTTTCCACTAGCTGCGCAAGTTTTTGATGAAGTAAAAAATAATACCAAATTGGGTGTCGCGGCATACAACCAACGCCGTTTAGTCGATGCACGCCGTTTTCTCTCTACAGCGCTCAGCATTGATTCTACTTACAACCCCGCAGTACTTTACCACGGCCAGGCTTTTGCAGATTTCTTAACCGCCGAACTTTATATCCACAACACAGAAAAATATATTGAATTTGAAAAATTTCAACTTGCCGACGCAGAGCTCGACGAAGCAGAAAGCTACTACCCTACGCACCCCAAAATTCCCATTTTACGCGAGCGTATACGCACTTCACGTAAAGAAAAAACCCGTACCGTTTTAGCAAAGCTCAGTGAAAAAAAGCGCAAAGCGTATAACGAATCGATGGAGGCTGCAAAAGTAGCTTTGGACCAAGGTAAATACGCCGAAGCAATGCACCATTATAGCCTTGCACTAAAAGTCGCTCCGCAATCTGTCGATGCACAAATGGGATACGCAGAAGCAGAAAGACTTTTAAAGCAAGACGGGAAAGAAGAAAAAATTGGAACTCTTTTCCAGCAGGCAAAAAAACACACAGAAGAGCGTAGGTTTGCGCAAGCGATTGGAAGCTACGACCGCATACTCCGCATAGAACCTAAAAACCAAGAAGCGTTAAAAGGCAAGGCCTCCCTTGTCGACTTGATGCAGCAGCAACTAACAGGCGAAGAACGGATTAACTTGGCAAAAGAATATCTTGCAAGCGGTAACGACGCCTTTCGCCGCGCAGATTTTGCATTTGCAATAGAACAATACCGCGTGGGGCAAGCGATGGATCCACGTTTAACCGACTGGGATGCCCTCATTAAAAAAGGCCTCGCCGCTAAAAAAAAGCAAGACGACGACCTATTTACCGACAAACTCAAAGAACTCGAACGCCGTTACCAAGCAGCGACACTCCAAATGCTTTTAGAAAATTATGCGCTTGCCGTTGAAAATTTAGAAGCGGTTATTACAATCGCAACCGAGTTTAAACAGGAGCAAACTAAAAAGCAAGCCGAGGAACTTCTCACTATTGCAAAGCAAGCGTTATTGCGCCAAGACGACGAATTTATTAAACGCGATTCGCCCTACTACAGCTTTGTCCAATCACTAACGTCGCTTGGGCTTAATAGCTACAAAAATGGCGACTGCAATGCAGCGTTAAAACATTTTGGCGCCATTGCGGAAGTATTCCCTAAAAATCGTATATCAAACCAACATATAATGTCGTGTACAATTATTTTGCACCCAGAGCGCAAGGTAACGACAATTGCTGAACTCATCGAAAGTATTTATCGTATTAAAGACACAAACCCGTTTGAAGCACGGCGCTATTTTGATATTTTAAAATTTATCGATCCCGAAAATCCACAGATTGCAACTCTGGAAAAAGAACTGGCCGAAAAAACACAGGTCTTGAAAAAATCTGTCAAAAGCGCCGAATACATTGATGCACTTTACAGGCGTGCCCTTCTCCTTTCGCAAAACGACCCCCAGGCAGCGTTAAATGTTTTGCGCGAACTACTTACTGAAGACCCGGCAAACGGTAAAGCACGTGCGCTTTTTGCGCGTATAGAAGCACGGCTTAAACGCCAAGAGTGGGCGGAATCGGATAGGCCAATTGCGCCAGAAGCCTTAAAAGCGTATGCCGATGGAATTGTTTTTTACAACACGGGAGAGATATTACTTGCCAAAGCCGCATTTGCACGCGCACTAAACCTTGCGCCTAATTTTGATAGAGCAGTTGTAGCGCTCAAAAAATGTGAAGCGTATTCCAAAGGAGCGCGGTTTTGAAGTATTTTTTAATCCCAAAAGCAAAGCTGCATACAAACCGCAACAAAATAGGAAAAGGTATTTTTGTTATTGTAAGCGACGATTACCGTCACTTACTCTCGATTACTAATTTGCGTACGGGAAAGTCTTTAACGCCATGGATGCGCCGCAAAGACGCTCTCACAATTAATGTTCCCATTCGCATGCAACAAGACAAAAGCATCCCGCTAACTGTGCGTGAAATGAAAGAATTTACGACACTTGCAAGGCAAGGCGCAATAAACGATGCAATCGACATACGCATCCATGCACACATGCAGCGTTTTTTTGCACACGCAGCATACAAAGGAGCTATTGCCTCACGCGTGGCGCAAGGGTTGGGAGAGTTACGTGCAATCCTTACCCGCTGGAAGATGAAATATAAAAAAATCCATATCACCCTCATCGATACCGATTTAGCAAATGCAGTCGCTATTTTTCGCTTTGGATTAAACCACGGAATCTATTTTGAGCTCGAACGGGTGTTCGACCTTCGTATTGAAAGGGTTCGAGAAATACGTGAAGTCTTGGTGCTTACAAATATCGCCGACAACAACTTACAAGCTTTGCAGACAAACCTCCCGTTTTGGTCGAAAGGAATTCCAGGCTTTCGGTTTAGGCACATCTTTGGAGCGCTAACAAAAAAGCGCGTCGAAAATATTTTAGCAAACAAAGCTTGGGATCTTGTTATCTATAGAGGCCACGCCACCGTCGACAAAGCAAGTATTAACTGGCGGCTTTCCGACGGGACTTGGAAAGTTATCCCTTTAGGGCATTCGCTCTATTTTCACCTCTCGTGTATCCCCGAAGCGGAAAAATTGCGTATTGAAAAATTGCCTTCCACCCAACTTTTAGCTCCGCTTTCACCCATCGAAGATTTTGACGATGTACCTTTGGTGGAAACATTTCTTGAACGCTATAAATTCTCTAACAGTATTCGCTCTGCTGTGCGTTCTATCCAAGACAAGTTTCCCCAGTTTCTATTTTTTTCTCTTTCTGCTTGACTTCTTGCGCAAGATGGATTATCTTTATTGCCAAAGAGGCTACAATATGACTCCACAAACTGCACCGTACGTTGCTTTTTTTGATTTGGACGAAACGTTACTTTCAAAAAATAGTGGCCGAATTTTTTGGGACTACTGCAACAAAAATGGCTTCTACACTCCCACAGAAAATGCACTTTTAGGTATATCGCTTCTTAAGTATCTTTTGCGCTTCGACGACACCGAAGACTTTGTCCGTGGCTGGGCCAAAATATTCGCAGGGTGGAGCGAAGATAAAATGCTTGCTATCTCAAAAAAATTCTTTAATGAAGCTATCTATCCGATAATGCGTCCCGCTGCAATCGACGAAGTTGAAAAGCATAAAAAATCGGGAGGAAAAGTAGTTATTCTTTCTGCCTCAACACCCTATATATGCAACCCCGTCGGTGAAGCGCTGGGTATCGACGGAGTTATCTGTACGCACCTTGAAGTTAAAGACGGAAAATTTACGGGAAATTTCGCAAGCCCCTATATTTTTGGCGAGCAAAAACACCTTTCTGCGTTAAAATATGCAGACGAACATGGGATTGATTTAAAGCATGCATATTATTACGGCGATGCATTTACAGATCGCTTTGTTATGGAAGCAGTGGGAAACCCCGTGTGTGTAACTCCCGATAGAAAATTACGCGCACACGCCAAAACAAACGATTGGCGCATTGTTGAGTGGTAAGGGAACCTCTATTTTTCCGCTATGAATCTTGTCCGTATCTCGATTGTCCGTCCCGTGTTTGCATGGATCCTCATGTCGGCGCTCATCATCTTTGGCGCGATGGCCGCCCTTCGGCTCGGGGTAAGCCAACTGCCTGACTTGGATTTTCCCATTCTATCTATTAAGGTTACGTACGAAGGCGCAACCCCCGACGTTATTGAGTCAAGTTTATTACTCCCTATCGAAGAACGTCTTTTGGGTATCGAAGGATTAAAACAAATGAAATCCACTGCGCGGCAAGGATTGGGCCAAGTGGTGCTTGAACTTGAGATGAAGCGTAATGTCGACGTAGCCCTGCAAGAAGTACAGGCTGCATTAAGCCAACTACGGCTTCCCATTGGGATTGATCCCCCTGTAATCACCAAAACAAACCCCGAAGACCAGCCGTTCATGTACATTAGCCTTTTCTCGGAAAGACCACTGCACGAACTTATTGTTTGGGTTGATATATTTTTGCTCGACCAATTTAGGTTTATCCCAGGAATTGGAGAAGCTTCGATTACAGGTTATCCTGAACGCAATATACGCGTTTGGCCCGACATGCAAAAAATGCGCCGTTACGATTTAACGGTAAGCGATCTTGTAGCCGCGATTGAAACACAACATATTGAAAGTACCGCTGGGCAATTCGTTAAAGGTAAAGACGAATTACGCGTACGGTGGATGGGAGAAGCATCGAGCCCAAAAGACCTTGCAAAAGTACGCATTATCCGCCGTGGCGCGGAAAACATTTATGCTTCAGGCGCGGCGCTCCGCATTGGAGACATTGCCCGCGTCGAAGACGGGCTTAGCGACCAAAGGCGTTTAGCACGCCTAAACGGAACAGATTTGCAAGGCGTAAGTATTGGTATACGTAAACAACGCGGACAAAACGAAGTTGCGCTTGCCGACGCAGTACGCCAAAAAGTTCAAGAGCTGCAAGACAAGCTACCCGAAGGTTACAAGCTCGTCATCAACACCGATTTTTCACGCGCAACAAAAGCGACGGTTTTTACGACTTATGAAAAACTTATTATTGCAGCGATTGTCACCATACTTATCTGTTTTGCATTTTTAGGAAGCTGGCAAACGGCGATTAACATTCTTTTTTCAATTCCAACGTCGATTGTGGGAACTTTTCTCATCATTTACTTTGCCGGATTTACTCTTAACCTCTTTACACTCCTTGCTTTAACTTTGGCCATCTCGATTGTTGTCGACGATGCAATTATGCTTCTTGAAAATATTGTTCGCCACTACCGCATGGGAAAAGGCGCAGCACAGGCAGCTTTTGATGGTTCTATGGAAATCCTACCCGCAGCGACCGCAGCGACGCTTGCGGTTATCGCAGTATTTCTTCCTGTCGTCGTTATGGACGGAATTATCGGGTACTTCTTTTTCCAATTTGGGGTTGTTATGTCCGCTGCGGTACTCCTCTCTCTTGTCGAAGCGGTGACAATTACTCCCATGCGTACAGCAGCGTTCTTGCGTGTAACTCCAAAAGCAGGAAAATTTGAAATTTACCTTGAAGATTTATTCACAAAGCTTGGACAAATGTACCGCGCTTTCCTCGCGAAAGTTTTACACCATCCCAAAATAACGAGTATCGCCTCGCTTATCCTTTTTTTGGTATCGATGCTTCTTGTATTCCAAATCAAACAAGAGTTTGTTCCGCTCCAAGACCAAGACTATATTATCGCAAGCGGACAAGCTCCTCCTGGTTCTTCGCTTGCATACACCGTTGCGCGTGCGAAAGAGTTTGAAGCGATACTTAAAAAAAATCCAAATATCGAAATTTTTTCTACAAGCGCAGGGGCAGGTGGTCCTTCTGCGGAAATTAACCAATTTATGATGTTCATACGCCTTAAACCACGCGCACAAAGACAAAAAGGGCACATAGAAATTATGAACGATTTACGCAAAGAGTTTAAATCGATTAAAGGCGCGTGGGTTTCTTTGCGCGACTTCTCAAGCCGAGGGCTTACATCGGGAAAACAGTTTCAAGTTTCTTTTAATATTTTTGGGACAGATTTAGATATCCTCGACGCTAAAGCAAAAGAAATTATGGACAGATTAAATGCCGAAGGGCTTACGCAAGATTTGGATACAGACTTCAAGAAAAATTTTCCCGAACTTTTAATTATTCCCGACCGCGACCGTATGGCTGCGCGTTCGGTTTCTATTGAAGCAGTTGCTTCGACATTGGGCGCAACAGTCGCGGGGCTTCGTGAAGGCCGTTTTACCGCAGATGGCAGGCGCTACGATATACGCGTAAAAATTCCCGATGAAAAAATTACTTCGCCGCGCAACATTGGTGAAATTCTTGTACGCAATACCGCAGGTAATATACTTCCACTTTCCGAGCTGGTCAAATTCCAGGAAAATAAAACGTACCAATCTATAAACCGTGTAAACCGCCAACGCGCAATTGGTGTTTTTGGAAACGTCGCTCCGGGGAAATCGCAAGGGGTTGTCCTTGCACGCGCACAAAAAATCGCGGCACAAGTTTTACCTAAAGGATATTCCTTTGCCCTCGAAGGCGGTGCAGCAGGGCTTTCCGAATCTTTCAAGAGCCTTAACCTTGCGCTCTTTTTGGGGATTCTAATCGCATACATGATTTTAGCAGTACAGTTTAACTCCTTCGTCCACCCTATTTCCGTGTTAGTCGCCCTACCCTTTAGCGCAACCGGAGCCCTTATAACGTTATGGCTTACGGGGGTATCGCTTAACCTTTTTAGTTTTATTGGGCTTATTGTACTTATGGGGATTGCGAAAAAAAATTCAATTCTTCTCGTAGAATTTACAAACCATGTTCGCGCACACGATAAAAATATTTCTATTACAAACGCGCTCATCGAAGCATGCCCTGTACGCCTGCGCCCTATCCTAATGACTTCTTCGGCGACTGTTATTGCCGCGCTTCCTTTAATTTTTGGCGCAGGGGTTGGGTACGAAACACGCCTCCCTATCGGGCTTGCAATTGTGGGAGGAACGGTTGTCTCAACAATTTTTACCCTTTTTGTAGTGCCTTGTATTTATCTACTGTTACACCGTTTTGAAAAAAATGAAGAAGTTGAACTTACTATTGCAAACACACAGCCACAAAATTTCGCTACAGAAACCCCTGCTTTAGCACACAATGCAAACGGATACCAAAAAATAAACTTTGAAAGCACAGCAGCAGTAGAAAAAAAAACTAAAAAGAAAGAAAGTAGCAAAAAGAATTAAGACAATTTTTTTAGCATCGCAACCGCACGGTTAATTTTACTTTCTCTGCTTTCTTGCACAACCTTGTCTACTGCATCCGAAGGGTTCGCCGTACGGATTTTATACGTTTCTTCTTGGGTTGGGCTTGTCTTTTGTGGGGTTGCGCCACCATCTTCCGAAAGAAGGCACTCAAGGGCAAATACGAACCCATCGTTTATTTTATCGAGCATGGGTTGGTGCTTTGCGCTCCTATAAAAGCCGTAGGCGACCAAAGGCATCTCTTTATCAAAGTAGAATAAATCGCCCAAGCGGATAAGCCCAGTTTTATAACCAATTAAAGTGAAAATACGTCCTGCGTCAAAATAACGCCCTTCGTTAAAAAGGACGTTCCCTTTCCGCATTAGCTCCGACTTTTGCGATTCTGTAAGTGCCACCTATTTTAATATCGGTACTTTAGCCTGTTTTATCGAACTTTATACACGTTTTAGGCACACAAGCGCGATATCGTCCGAAAGTGCGCTTGGCCCTGGTTCGATGAGGTTTGTTCCCGAAAATTTTTCGACATCCCGCGCCAAACTGGAAAGTATTTCACCTGCATTTTTGTCGGTTACGCGTACAAAACTTTCCTCCATCCTTTCGTACCCAAATTGTTCACGCGAGGAGTTCATCGCTTCAGAAAGGCCATCGGTGTATTGTAAAAATACATCACCACGCTTCAACACAACTTTTTGCAACTCCATTGTGCTTTCAAAAAAATCATTATCGTCCATCCCCAAAGGCATTCCTCCCGCTTCGAGGTATTTTGCCTTTTTAGTTTGGCTATTGAAAAAAAGTGGTTTCGAATGCCCTGCAGAAATATACTGTAGCTCCCCTGTTTTTAGGTTATAGAGCCCCAAGAAAAATGTCACAAACATGTGCGAAGGAGTTTCGAGATAAAGCTGTTCATTAAGTTTCAGGAGTATTTTCGAAAGCGATATTTCTTTTTCCCGTAACTCTGCATGTAGCTGCGAACGCGTCATTGCCATCACAAGCGCTGGCCCAACTCCATGGCTCGATACATCCCCCATCGCAATTGCGACATGGTCTTTTCCTAACGCAACGTAGTCAAAATAGTCGCCACCAATACCTACCATGGCTTTATAAAAGCCCGCAATATCTGCACGCTTATTTAAATTTGTAGGTACAGCCATGGGGAGTAACCGCTTTTGGATTTCTTCGGCGGCCATAAGTTCGCCCCTAAGCTCTTCGCGCTCTTTAAGTCCACCAACCATCGCGTTCAAACTTTGCCCAAGGGTACTAAGTTCATCGTACCCCCGGTCGTTAAAAACAACGTCGAGTTTTCCCTCTTTAACTTCACCCGAGGTGCGGCTGAGCGACTGTATCCTGCGAACCGCCATCCCCGAAAAAAACCATGCTGCCAAAATTGCGATAAACGCAATAATCGAAGAGAAAATAAGTAGTTTCTGGGTTGTTTCCCAAATACGATCCAAGCCAAATGTTTTATCGACAACAACCATATTGTAGCCAGCGATATTTTCGCTGAGTAATTCACGTACAAGTCCGTTTTCTCCTAAAAGCGGACGGCTATCGAGCTCGTGCATTTGTTCTTCCGCTTCTGAGCGGGTAATCGCTAAAACTCCCCCCGCAAGAGGCGATCTTCTCCCGCGTACTAACGGGATGTCGGTTTCGTTACTTGCCGCATAAATAAAGCGGCGCACCGCTGCAAAATTTTCTAACTGCTCGTTGCGCACCTTAATACTTTTTCTTTCTTCACGCAACAAATCCTGTTCTGACACAAGACTAAGCCTTATACGCCCATAAAGGGCAGCATCGCGCAGGTGTAAAAGCGCCTCTGCTGTTAACAGATCATTCGCCTTTTCTCGCATTGCTTTGGAAGCGCCAGAGGGGGCTTCTAGGCTCGTCGTTTGCAATTTTTGTGACGCAAGCTCACCGCGAAACACTTCTAAATTTTGGCGTTCAATTTCAAGTGCTTGTTCTGTTTCATCTAATGTTGGGGAATCTTTTGGCGCTTTGTTTGCAGCGATTTGTTTTAATAAATTTTTATAATCACGAATTTTCTTCGTCGATGTCTGCACAGCTTCGTTTTTTTCTTTAATTAAGGTTGTGTTGTGTGCAAAGTGTTCTTTCTCTCGCTTTGCATATTCTACGATGCTAGCTAGACGGGCGTCGCGCTTATCCACTAAAATCTGGTATTCTCGCGACAAATCCATAAACTCTTTATCTTTAAAGGGTGGAATACTTTTTTTACGCAGTTCTTCTAACCGTGCACTTTTTTTGTCAGCGATTGCGCGAAGTTCCGAAGCAAACTTAGCGTCTTCATCGGCGAAGGCTTTAAGTAATTTACTCCCGTTATGCTCGGCTTCCGCAACAAGCCTTGCACGTTCTACAACGGGCGGTTGCATGGGGATTGGCGTAAAACGAACCGTAAGCAATTGCTTTTCAAGCCTAATGTCAAAATCGGTGCTGTTTATTGCAGAATTTTCTTGACTAAAAAAATGTTTTTCAGGTTCCCGAAAGACATCATGAACATACCGTGCAAATTTAGGGCTACGTAAAAGCGCCCAATTTTCTGGAGTATCTGCAACGCCACGGATACCGGTATCAAAAAGCGGGCGCGGCATCCTAAATTTTTTGAGCGCATTTTTTGTGTCCTTTTCTTTAGTGCCAAAAAGAGTTTCCAGTTCCGTACTATACGAAAGAAGACGGATTGACTGCCGTGAGAATTGCATTCTGTCCAGTTTTGCTTGTAAATAAGTATCAAAAACGCGGCTTAAATCGTTCATTAGTATTGAACGGTTCTTCGCAGCCGCATTTTTCTTAGATAGAATAATTTTATCGTTAACCTCTGCCCTCTCTTCTAAATGTGCCGCTTGCACCTCTTGGCTTGCAACACGCGCAGCCAAAGTTTTCCAACGTGCAAAAACGCTCGCTTCGACGGGACGCGGGAGCGCAGAATCTATTGCCGATTTTAACTGTGCCTCAAAGTCTTTAAGGTTACGGTCGGTAAGGTACTTACTATAGTATGTTTCAAACCTTTGGGTTTGGTACGAGTACTGTACGCGTGCGCCAAATTTTTTGAAAAAACTACGCGCTTTGTTTGCAAACGAGTCTTCTTTGACGACAACTGCTTTACGAAATTTTTGCGCAGCTTGCGTCTTTTCTTTTAAACGGATACGGAAAGTTTCAAGCTGCACGAGGCCTTGCGTAAAGCGTTGTAAATCCGACACGTGCGAACTAATAACCTCTTCTGGTGCACGCACTTCTTTACGGAATGAATCTTCAAGTTGCCCTTTAAGGCTTATATACGAGAAAAAAAATCCAGCCAGCAAAAGTACCGAAACAAAAAAAAGCGTAAAAATTGTAAGTTTAACGCGAAGCCCCGGAGAGATTATAGGCGCAATGCGCCTCCAAAAATTAGTTACGTGTTTTCTCATTGTTTTTTTCCCATTTTCTTTTTAAAGTTAAGACGTTCTCTAAGCCCTTGCGTTCATAATGCGTATCGAGAGTCGTCAACGCAATCAAGCCAATACCATCTTCGAGCCCTTCTTCGTAGTAGAACTCTGTGTTGCTACGGTGTTCTAAAGGATTAAACGCGGATCCATTATCGCGTAGCTCAAATTCGATATAGTCGGAGTTACTCCGCATTGTTAAAAAAATTTGCGCATCCCTCAGTAAGTTTTCATCCGCATAACCGTGTTCGATAACATTGGCCAGCGCTTCATCGACAGCCAAAATAATACGGCTTCGCGTAATGGCATCCAAATGGTGTTCGTGCTCTGCGCTATTTTCTTTAGAGTCTATAAACATAGCAACTGCTTCGCGCACTCCTTTAAGCTCCGCCAAATCGCCAGAAATTTTTAATTCAATTTGATTACGCAAGTTTAAATATTTTTTGCACCTTCTGCAGCGGTTGCATACGCAGGGACTCGCTTGGTCAAGAACATGAGGTCCATTGTGTCGCGCACTTCTTTTGAAAGCCCCGAAAGAGCCATTTTGCCGTTTTTATCTTTGAGCGTTTTTAGCGCGGCATTCATTGCGCCAATTCCAGCGGACGCAACGTAGGTAAGGCGCGTACAATCAATAAGTAAGCCGTCTATTCCCTTTGCAAGAACTTCGTCCAGTTTCGCCTTAAACGCAGGGGTTGTTTTCGCATCAAGCTCACCCCCTATTTCGATAATAGCTTTTTTACCGTTTATTTTTTCCTGAATTTGGATTTGTGCATCTGCCATAAATTTCTCCTATATTTTTTTCATCGCTTTCCATAAATTCTTTTTAGTAATAACGTTGTAAAGCATCCTTTCCAAACGATCAATTTCATAGTAGTAACGGATATTAGGATCACCTTCAAAAATCATTGCGTATTTACGAATCATACGTACAGCTACTTTTAAATCACCTTTCGTAATTCCCTGCGTAATACGAAAATATAAATCTGTAGCGAGAAAATTATGGAGCGCTTGTTCAAAAGTGGAATCCCGCACCTTTAACGCATCGATAACTTTACGAACATCTTTCTCTGCGTAATCTTCCGTATCGCTATATTCCATCATATAGCGCGACAAAAGCTGCCCTGCACGTTTAAAATTATCTGTTCGTGCGGCGATAAGAATTTGTTGGTAGAGCATTTGCACTTCGTGCGAGATGTGTGCTTTTGCATCGGCGGAGCCTAATTTTACCGGCTCTAATGCTTCAGCAATTTTTGCATCCTCCATATTGTTAAGCTCTCTATCGAATATATAAGCGCTTTTTTCGCTATGGATTTTTTGCCATTCGAAAAGCGGGCTTTTCAAAATATTTAAAAATTCTTTTGCTTCGTCCGCCTCAGAAATCTGCGGTAACATTTGGATAACTTCTAAAAAGAAAAGGACGGTGTCTCCCAAAATTGAAAAATTTTCCGCCATTGCAGAACCAATCATTCTTTTGCAGTTGGGTGCAACCGTTGTTCTGTACGCCGGATTTTTAAGCGACGCACGCACATACTCTAGAATTTTTCGTGCATCGTTTGCACGGCGCTCCCACGCGGCGATAAAAAGAGGATCGTACAAATATTTTTTAAAATTACTTTTTCCCGACTGCGCCAAAAGACGCACCAAACGGTTAAATTCCTGCGCTTGCTCTGGACGCGAAGGCGCTACCGTGTATAAATCTTCCATAGGGCGTGGCTAAGCCTCATTGTAAAACAGCACGGGCAAGGCTTTTTTAAATCTACAATACTATTTTATGTTTTGCGGCCTATCGTCTAATCGTATACTACTCTTATGGCTTACCGAAAAACAAAAATTATCTGTACAATTGGCCCCGCCACCAACACCCTCGACAAAATACGTAAACTGGCCGAGGCGGGTATGACGATTGCGCGTATCAATATGTCGCATGGAGACCAAAAGTCGCACCAAGAGGTAATCCAACGGATTAAGTCGTACAACAAAACGGCGGCGATGCCTATTGCTATTTTACTCGATACGCAAGGCCCCGAAATCCGCACCGGCGACGTAATGGAAAATTTTACTCTCACCGTGGGCGACACGATTGAAATTACCGCAAAATCAGAAAATCCCGAATCAAAAAGCGTTATCACCGTCAACTACCGCGACATGCTCAAAGACTTAAAACCGGGTGACCGCATTACTTTGGATAACGGAATCATCAACCTCGACGTGGTAGAAAAAAGTGATTTTGGCCTTAAATGCCGCGTTGTTGATGGGGGTGTGGTAAAATCGCGCCGCCACATCAACCTTCCCGGAATTCGCGTCAATTTGCCGTCTATTACTGCAAAAGACGTTTCTGATATTTTATTTGGCCTAAAAAACGACGTCGATTTTATTGCGCTGTCGTTTGTGCGTACCGCAGCAGACGTGGAAGAATGTAAGCGTATGATTGATCGCTACAAAGCACACGCGCAGGTGATTGCCAAAATTGAGGATTCGCAAGCGGTACAAAACTATAAAGAAATTATCGCTGCCTCGAATGGGGTAATGGTGGCGCGCGGCGATTTAGGAGTCGAAGTTCCAATTGAAGAGCTTCCCATTATACAACGCCGCATTGTAAAAGAATGCGCACGGCAAGGCAAGCGCGTTATCGTCGCAACGCACCTTTTGGAGTCGATGATTGAAAATCCAATACCCACCCGTGCGGAGGTAACAGACGTCGCCAACGCCGCTTACGAAGAAGTCGATTCGGTAATGCTTTCGGGAGAAACAGCGGCGGGAAAATTTCCCGTAAAAGCTGTTGAAACGCTCGATAAAATTTTAAAGCGTATCGAAGCATCGGGTGGCATTGGCTGGTCACGCGAATTTAAATCCGAAACTGTTAAAGGCGCATTTGCAGGTTCTGCTGTTGAGCTTGCAGAAGAACTAAAAGCCGATGCGATTCTTGTTTTTACGCGCCGTGGCTTAACCGCCGATTACGTAACGGCATACCACCCACACTACCCCGTCGTTTTTGCATTCACGAATATGTCGCAAATAAGGCGAAAATTGCTTCTTAACCGTGCGTGCTATCCATACCGTATCGATTTTTCAAACGACCCCGAAAGGACAATCAAAACTGCGTTCGCGCTACTTGTAAAGAAAAAACTTTTACCCGCAGGAAGCCGCGTCGTTATCGTTTCGGATATTATCGCAGGAACCGATAGGGTAGAATCAATACAAGTACGGGCGCTCTAAATGAAAATTTATACAAAAACGGGCGACAAAGGCGAAACCTCACTCTTTGGCGGTGGTCGCGTTAAAAAAAGCGATGCCCGCGTCGAGGCGTATGGCACTGTAGATGAATTAAATAGCTACGTAGGAGTTCTCAAAGCAAGCTTAAAAAACACAACTTTAAAAAAAGAACCTGAGTTCACAAAAACACTACTACCGTTTCTTTCTGCTATACAAAACCACCTTTTTGATTTGGGTGCGGAGCTTGCAACGGGCAGCGATAAATTTCGTGAAAAATTATCCCGCCGTATCAACGAAGAAGACATTATCTTTTTGGAAAAATCTATCGACACAATGCAAGAAAAATTGCCGCAAATAAAACACTTTATTTTACCCGACGGAACTTTTCCTGCAACTTACGCACATATTTGTCGCACAGTAGCGCGCCGTGCAGAACGCGCAATGGTTGCAAGCGAAAGCACTCCACTAATTCTTATTGCGTATATAAACCGCCTTTCAGATTATTTTTTTGTACTCTCGCGTTATTTAAATTTTTTAGAAGATGTCCACGAAACTTTATGGCAAAGTTCGTAGATTAATTTTAATTCCGTCTGTATTTTCGAAAAAGCCCGTGCACCGTTTTATCGGTAATTGCATTTGTGTTGGTTTCAATTTTTTCAATATCGCGCATTGCCTCCAAAATACTTTTGGGATTTTCTCCTGAAAAATGTTGCGCAGAAAATTCTGATATAATTCGGTTTTTTAATGTAGCGTACGTCGCAAGGTTATCTCCCAAGATATAAATCCTATTTCCTGGAGTTTCACGGGGATGGTGGATATAAAATCCTTTTCTAAAGACTGTACGTAATGTTTGGATTTCCTCATTCTCGAGAGGATTATCTTCCCAAGTATTCATTAAAACAATTCCTTGGGGATTAAGCTTTTTTTTAAGGGCGGTAAAATACTCTACTGTATAAAGTTCTGGTGGAATGTAATGCTCTCCAAAAGCATCCATAACAATCGTATCGTATTCTTCGTGCGTTCTCTCTAAAAATTGGCGCCCATCGCCTTCTATAATGCGAACGCGCCTGTGGATGGGAAAATATTTTTTTGCCAAACGGATAACGGCGCCGTTAAGCTCAACCACATCTATTTTCCACAGCGGATATACCTCTGCTAAAAAATCGGCAAAACTCCCCCCTCCCAAACCAATAATAAGCACCTTCTGCTCACGCGTTTTTTCCAAAGGCTCTTTCGCTAAAATCCCCAACGAGAAAAGGTACATATAAGTATAAACCCAATCCCGTTTGTTTTCCAAATTGACCGCAGATTGCTCTTGTTCCCCCAGTTTTAAGTAACGAATTTTACCGCGCTGGCTTACAGTAACAACGCCATACGTAGATGCCTCCCTAGCTAAAATAACTTCTTTACTGGAATCTTTTTGGCGTAAATTTCCCGAACAATTAGGAGAAAGTCCGAGAAAAGCACTCCATAAAAAAATTTTAATAAAAATATGTTTCATAGCAAAATTATGCACAGGCTCTAGATATTTAGGCATAATCCATATATTCGTCGCGCCATCTCTTCTTTTTTATATTACCTACATGCTTACTCTTTCGACCACGTTTGGCATGGCATTTATTTCAACACTTTCTACCGCACTTTACCCCGTACTACCGTTTCTTTTGTATGCTTTCTGGAGCCCCCAAAGAGAAAACCGCAAAAACGCTCTTTTTAGCGCTCTACTTTTTTTAATCCTTTTTGTTATATTTACGACTGCCCTCCTTACTTTGGGAGGATTACCGTTATTAAATTTTTTTTCCCTCCCCTACGTTACACTTTTAGCGGCGTTTATTCTTCTAATACTTGCGCTTTTTTATGCAAAATTATTGAGCATCCCCTTTGTACACGAAAACTATTTTGCAGAAAAAAATACATCCGTATGGATGCTTGTCCTTTTGGTATTTATAGCAATATACCTTTCGCTTAATTTAACAAAAACTGCATTGGCCAATTTTTTTACAAGTCTATACAACACCAATGGAAGCATCCTTAAAGAAACTTTTATTTTTTCTTTGGGGTTAGGATTACCACTTTTCATTATTGCTATACTTTTTGTATTTATGCCCAAGATACAGCGTTTCCAAAATTATTTGCCGTACGCGTCGGGCATTATCCTTATCGCAACAGCATTCCATATAGCAGAGGATTTGGTAGCAGATTTTCCGGCAAAAGGACAACTTATTCCGTTTGCATTATTAGGGCTTGGTATGTGCGTAACATTTTTTCTTTTAGCGGAACCTAACAAAAGCGAGGGAGCAATTTCTATGCGGTACAAGATAAACACTTCGGGAATGCTACTTTTGTCTGGGCTTGGGCTATTCCTTTTTACTTCGTTTTTCGTAAAATACGGTAGTGCCGACGCAAAACCAATGACAGAAACTTTTACCCTAAAAGAAGCCAAAGACAGAGCTCCAATGGCGCTCCCACAAGGACGGCTTAAATGGTATGGAAATTTAGACGAAGCTAAAAAAATTGCAGCGAAAGAAAATAAAATTCTTTTTATTGATTTTTGGGCAGACTGGTGCGCTGCATGCGAAGAGATGGAAAAAAAACTTTTTACGCAAGATGAGTTTATCGACTTTGCACTCGAAAAAAATATTCTTCCCGTACGCGTCGATTATTCTACACCTACAGAAGAATTAGACAAACTCGCGCACAAATACAATATCCGTGGACTTCCCACTGTTGTGCTTGCAAAAAGCAACGGTGAACTTATACACACTCTTTTGGGATTCTACAATAAGCTTGCGACAATGCGTGAATTACGGCTTGCGCTTAAAGACTAAGTTATTCAAATTTTATCGAACGCCCCATAAGTTCTTTTATTGCATCTTTTGCTGGCATGTTTTCGTAAAGTACTTTATATACCGCTGCGGTTATAGGCATATCGACATTAAGTTTTGCCGCAAGTTCATACGCGCTTTCTGTCGTGGGGACTCCTTCGGCGACCATGCGCATTTCGCTTTGGATCGCTTTTAAGGTCATCCCTTGGCCAAGTTTTAGTCCAACAGTACGGTTGCGCGATAAATCTCCTGTGCAGGTAAGCACCAAATCGCCCATTCCCGCAAGCCCCATAAACGTAATAGGTTTCGCTCCTAATTTTTCACCAAGCCGCGCAATTTCTGCAAGGCCACGCGTAATAATCGCCGCACGGGTATTACTGCCAAGCTTTAAGCCATCCGCAATACCCGTTGCAATTGCCATCACGTTTTTGAGAGCTCCGCCTAGTTCGACGCCCAAAACATCTTCGGTTGCGTATGCACGAAAGTACTCGTTGTGAAAAACCTTTTGGATTTCGGGTAAATGCGTCACATCGTACCCTGCAATAGTGATTGCGGTTGGCATTTTAAGCGCAATTTCTCGCGCAAAAGAGGGCCCGCTTAAAAAGAAAAGATTTTTTTTCTTTGCTCCTCCAAAAACATCGGTAAAAATATCGCATACAAGCATGTGCGACTTTTTTTCAATACCTTTGGATGCGACAACAATGGGGGCATTCAACATACGGTGCCTGTCGTTCAACGTGTAAACTTCGCGAATTGCCTGCGTTGGCGTTGCGCTAATTAGAAGCTCGGCAAATTTTGCCGCTTTTTCAAAATCGGTTGTTGCGTGGATTTTCTCTGGCAGCTTAATCTCTTTGAGATAAATGGAATTTTCGTGGTGCTCTTCAATAACTTTTGCCGTATCTTCTGAGTGGCTCCAAATAAGCGTGTCGTGCCCATTTTCTGCTACAAGTTTTGCAAGCGCGGTACCAAAAGAACCCGCGCCAATGACTGATATACGCATGGCGGCGCGTAACAAATCGCCGCACACACGGCAATAACAAACTTTTACTTTATTTTTTCAAAAAGCCAGAAAGCCAAAAGGGTCTTGCTGTCGGTAATTTTATGGTTACTTATTAAACGTTTAAGTTCCATTTCGCTAAACGCTTTTTTATTTGAAAAAACTTCGTCGTCGTCGTGGGGGATTTTTTTTTCGGTTAAATTACGCGCAACAAATAAATGCAATATTTCTGTTGAAAAACTAATCGCTGGATGGTAATGTATACATTTTTTCCAAAACCGTGCTTTAAGCCCTGCTTCTTCGGCAAGCTCACGCTTCGCACACGCCAAAATCGTCTCGTTTGTTTTTTTTTTCCCCGCTGGAATCTCCCACGATTTTGCGCCCGAACCCAACCTATACTGTTCCACAAGCCACAAAAACTTTTTCTTGAGCTTTCCCGGCTCAACCGCAAGAATTCCCGCTGCTCTGGGGTACTGCAAAAGCGGCTTTTCCCCGAAGCGAGTTTTTACAAGGGTAAAAGCAATTTCTTTGTCGCGGTAAAGTACCTTCATAATTGTGCTGCATCAAGCAGTTTCTTTAAAGTTTCTTTCGATACAGCCTCTGCAATGAGGCGCACCACAGGTTCGGTGTTCGATGTGCGTAAGTGAATCCAAGCGGGCATTCCCTCTATATTTCCAGAAAGATGGATTCCATCGCGAGTATCAATCCGCGTATTAGCCATGATTCCTTTGGCTCTTTCCACAGCTTTTTCCATACCTTCTTTAGTTACGTCCTTATAGACTTGTTTTACCATTGTAAAACGTGGCAATAGGTTTACCCAATACGAAAGTGGCTCCTTTGCCGACGCAACAAGAGATACAATATGCGCTATACCCGAGAGTGCGTCACGGCCAAAAGAATAAAGGCGTGCATCAATAACTCCGCCATTACCTTCGCCGCCTATAGACGACTTACGCTTAAGCATTTCTGCAACGACATTTGCTTCACCTACTTCACTACGGACAAATTTACATTTTTTTATTTCGGCCGCGCTTTGTGTAAGCATCGATGTAGAAAGGTTAGCAACGACAGTACCACCCTCTTTTGCAGAAGATAAAACAGCCAAAGGCAACGTATATTCTTCGCCAATAGCACGCCCATTTTCGTCGACCAAAGATAACCTATCTGCATCAGGGTCGAAGGCAAAACCAATATCTGCCCGGTATTTTTTTACCGCATCCGCTAGTTTTTTTAGGGCACCTGCCGTAGGTTCGGGAGGACGCGGGAATACAGGCGTTTCTTCTAAATGTATCGCTTCAAACGTACATCCTAATTTTTTAAGTAAGAGCGTCGCAATTTCACCTCCGCACGAACCTACGGGGTCAATGACTACTTTCAAGCGCCGTTTGGGTTTTTGTACAACGCGTAAAATATCTTTGCAATGGATTTCCATAGCTAAGCTATGTGCATCGATACGCTTACCTTGATTTTTTATAGTACCCCATTTCTTTTTTGCATTTAGCGCCTGCGTAAACGCAGCATTAGCTTTTTTGTCGAAGAAAAAACCATTTTTCCCGATAAACTTGAGCGCGTTATATTCTGCTGGGTTATGCGATGCACTTACCATAACTCCACCTGCAAGCTTTTTTGCATTTACGTACGCTTTAATCGTTGGCGTAGGAACAAGCCCCAAATCGTGCACGTCCCTTCCTAAAAGTTGCAACACCCCCGAAGTTATTTGGAGTAGCGCTTGTCCCGTTGCGCGGGCGTCGCGTGCAACGGCAACCGGACCTTTTGGTAAAGTTTCACAAAACGCACGGACATATTCTACCCACTTGTCGGGAGAAATGTCGTCGGGATAAACACCGCGGAGGCCTGAAATTGAAAATTTTAAAGTTTTAGACGTAAGTTCCATAATTATTTTTTTGTAGGAGTAATATTTTGTTTTTGGCTGGGAACACCTTTTTTCTCTGGAGTAGATGCTTCTTCTTTATAAAAATTCTTTTTTTGCTCTTCAATCGCCGAACGGAATTCTGCCATTCGGTACGTCGTATAAAGCGTACAAAACATGTTTAGTACAAACCCAAAAAGAAAAACAACGCCTGCAAACAAAAAAATACCGCGTGTGACTATACGCCCTTGCGACTCTTCTTCTAAAATAATTTTTCGGTAAAGGTAAATTGCAAGTACCGGCAGAGCTCCAAGCGCGGCGTAGTATCCTGTAAGGGGCAAAAAAGAAAGAATGAGAAGAATTGCTAAATAAAAGATAAGCAGTACTTTTCCTGTTTTCTTCACGGTACAGCCTCCGTTTCGTGTGCGCCTGTCTTTTTATCGTGGCTATCTTCAACTTCTATTTGGATTTTTCCCGCATCGGGAGCATTTACGTCCACTTGCGTTGTACCCGTGCCTGCGTCTTTTCCATTGGTCGTAGGCGGTGGTGAAGAAGTTTCGGGCAAAGCTTCAAGAAAGCCTTGCTTCTTAAGCATTTTACGGACTCCTTGCACTACCGCTGGAGAATCTTCTGGCCTTTCGTAAGGAAGAGTGATAGCGAAAAATATTGCGATACTCGTGATAAAAAATACGCTTTGCACCAAAAGCGCAAGGCTTGCAAAAACAGGAAATACACGAACCTTACGCGCTCTTTTGAAAAACACTAGGGTGAGAATAAAAAGTAAAAGTATTACAGCCATTACTGGAATATTGAGCACCACGGGCGTTACAAGTTGAACGATAAGCGCGGTAAGCGAAATAAGTAAAAACAAGAGATGAACTAAAATCACGGGAAAGCCTGTAAACGCACGGCTCTGTGTCCACCTTTTCTAAAATAAAATTCATTTTCAGCCTGTACCCATGATTAACTTGTCACCCGTGTTACAGCTTCTCCTAACCCCACTACAACAGCATGTTTCGTGGTTTCGTATTTTTAACTATACTTCGTTCCGCCTTGTCGCAGCAGCAATCACCGCGCTTCTTTTAGCATACACCTTTGGGCCGCGCTTTATCCGTTTTTTACAAAAACTCCGCTTTGGCGAATCGGTACGCCAAGATGGTCCCGAAAGCCACCAGAGCAAAACAGGCACCCCCACCATGGGCGGCCTTATGATTATGGCAAGCATGAGCGTTTCAATTTTTCTTTGGGGAAATTTAGGAAACCTTTATGTAACGCTCCTTTGGGTATGTACGCTTGCTCTAAGTGCGCTTGGGTTTATCGACGACTACTCCAAATCGGTAAAAAAAATTCCAGGGGGGATGCGAGCACGCACTAAATTTTTTTGGCAGATTTTAATTGCGGCGGCTTTTGCGACAGTAGTATTTTATTTTCCGTATACGCCCCGCGGAGAGCAAGAACAAGCCACAAGCCTTTTTCTTCCTTTCCTTAAAAGTCCCATAGTCAACATGGGGATTTTTGCTATTTTCTTTTGGCTGTGGATTGTCGTCGGAACATCGAACGCGGTTAATTTAACCGACGGTTTAGACGGGCTTGCAACAGGGCTTTCGGTAATCGTTATTGTAACGCTCGCGGCAATCGCGTATATTACCGGGCTGCCAGAGGTTACACACTACCTCCGCGTCGTTTTCGTTCCCGAAGCAAATGAAATTTCTGTCTTTCTTGCAGCGCTAGGCGGAGCGTGTATTGGGTTTTTGTGGTTTAACGCATACCCCGCGCAAATTTTTATGGGAGACACAGGTTCTTTAGCCATTGGCGGTGCAATCGGTATGAGCGCAATTCTCATCCACCGCGAAGTTTTGCTCATCCTCTTGGGCGGAATTTTTGTTATGGAAGCGCTCAGCGTCATTTTGCAGGTGGGCTCTTATAAACTACGCAAAAAGCGTATTTTCAAAATGGCGCCAATACACCACCATTTTGAGCTCATTGGTTGGCACGAAAATAAAGTCGTAATCCGTTTTTGGATTATGGGAGTTCTTTTGGCCCTCCTTTCTTTAGCAAGCCTCAAAATTATTTAAAAATATTTTATACGACTATGCTTTAAGTAGCTTTTCGTATTCTAAAAGAGAATCTTTGTTGGCAATTGTTTCTCTGTTAGTTATGGCACGTCCTAAAGCAATATATTTAACCGCAAGCTCGACTTTTTTTCCATTAATCGTATACGGAATATCTTTAACCTGAAATATTTTTTGTGGTACGTGCCGAGGAGAAACTTTTTCACGGATTGTATTTTTTATTACAGAGATTTGTTCGTCGGTTAAATTTTCTCCCTGCAGCTTGACAAAAAGTACAATTTCTTCGTCGTCTTTCGCCTCTTTCATGGGGCGCCCAATAATGAGGGAATCTTCTATAAAGCCTATTTGTTCAAGTACACGGTAAATTTCCGCCGTACCAATACGAACTCCACCCGGGTTGAGCGTTGCATCGCTGCGCCCCCCCAATACAATAGAACCCCGTTTTGTAAGGCAGGCAAAATCTCCATGCGCCCAGACATCGAGTTGGGGAAAGCGATCAAAATAGGAAGATTTATACCGCGCTCCATCTGTATCGCCTAAAAAACCCAGCGGCATCGAGGGGAATGGTTTTGTACATACCAACTCTCCCATTTCGTCTACAACCGGTTTTGCTTCATCGTTAAATATTTCAACCGCCATTCCAAGCCCTCGCGACTGCAATTCTCCTGAAACAACAGGTTCGTCAGGATTACCCAACGCCCAACAACCGTTAAGGTCGGTGCCGCCTGAAATCGACGCAAGGTGTATAGAAGGATGGAGGTGTTCGTACACGTATCTAAAACCTTCGGGAGGAAGCACCGAACCTGTAGATAAAATTAAACGAACTTTACTTTTTTGCAGTATTTCTTTTCCCTCAAACTTATGCTGCATAAGCGTCGTAAGGTATTTTGCGCTCGTACCAAACACGGTAAGCCCCGTTTCGCGTGCCAGTTTAAAAAGAAGTTCCGATCCATGGTGGAATGGATTGCCGTCAAAAAGCACAAGAGACGCGCCAAAGCAAAGGGCGCTCACCAACCAATTGTACATCATCCAACCACACGTTGTGTAATAAAAAATTTTGTCCGCGCTACTTGAACCACAGTGGAGGGTATGTTCTTTAACATGGTTTATTATTACGCCATGCCCTTGTATAATACCCTTGGGAAGGCCAGTTGTTCCCGAAGAATACATCACGTAGAGTGGATCTTCAAATGCATAAGGCGCAAAACGGATTTCCTCTGCGCTTTCTTCCTCTACCGTAACCACAACAATTTTTACCTGCGGTAAAGTTTGCTGGAGAAAATCTACATCCGGCTTTTCTGCGCGAAAAATGAAGAGTGTTTTAAGCGCCTCTACCTTTTTCGAGATTTCAATAATTTTTTCAAGAACGCTAATTTTTTTTCCTTTAAAAAAGTAGTACGCCGACGCAACAAGAATTTGCGGGTTAAATTGCGTTAAACGGTCCGCTGCTGCGCCTACCCCAAAATCGGGAGAAGTTGAACTAAAAGTCGCGCCGCAAGAAACCGAAGCTAAAAGCGTAAGCAGAGTCTCTTCGGTATTAGGCATAAACGCAGCCAGTTTACCGCCTTTTGAAAGACCTTCGCTTTGGACGAGTTGCTGAAACGCCGCCACGCGGCGGTAAAGATCTGCAAAAGACCATTTTACACGCGCACCTTTTTCATCAAAACTTTCAACAGCCAGTTTTGTATCGTTACGCCGGTTTTGTAGCGCCATTTGTGCCCAATTGGCATAGGAACCCGGAAACCACTGGCTTTTACGCCATGGGCTGCGGATTTCCATAGCTACAGCCGGTGGCTTCAAAAATGGAATTTGGGCGTATTCTATAAAAAGGAGCCAAAACTCTCCATTATGTTTAATCGAATAGTCATAGAGTTCGGAATAACTGTGTAATTTTCTTCCTATGCGTTTACCCACAAATGCACGGAAACGAGCCATTGCATTATCTTCTGGAGGTTGCCACAAAACATCGACCATACTAAATCCTATTAAGGCTGGCTGCAATTTTACGTACCAAAAAACGGGGAGAGAAACGGTTCGCAAATGCTACCAGTTTATTCATAAAGCCAGGGATGATAATTTTTTTACCCCTCAAAAACTGTTTCACCCCTATTTTCGCTACATCTACAGCGCTCATCGGATGCATAAATTTATTTTTAAAAAGCCGAATACCTTGCATACCCGCACGTTCGACAAAAGCAGTATGTGTTGGCCCAGGGCACAACACCGAAACACGAACGCCTTTGGGTTTTAATTCTTCCATAATAGCTTCGCTAAAACTGAGTACATACGCCTTTGTCGCATAGTAGACAGCCATGTAGGGACCTGGTTGGAAAGCAGCGGTTGAGGCGACATTCAAAATTTTACCCGTTCCCCGCGCAGCCATCTCTTTACCATAAAAATGGCAAAGCTCGGTAAGGGTGCGCACATTTAAATCAATTTCTTGTAGTTCGTTTTTACGGTCGAGTTCGACAAAACGCCCATTACTACCAAACCCAGCATTATTGACGAGGACATCCACCTTGAGTTTCTTTTTTTGCGTCGCAGCAAAAAGTTTTGCCGCCGCATTAGGGAGCGATAAATCAAGTGGAATATCCGTTACGATGGTATGCGCCGGAATTTGTGTACGGATTTCTTTAAGCTTTTTTGCGGTACGCGCCACAACAACGAGGTCGTACCCCCGTGCGGCGAAAATTTTTGCCATCTCAAAGCCAATGCCCGCCGACGCGCCCGTAATAAGTGCCACAGGTTTGTGCATGGGTTTAGTTAATATTTTTGGATGCAGTGTACAGAGAAACATAGAGCTTCTTAAATTCTATTCCGATAAGTATTGACAAAGCCCCTCACTCTATTTTAATACACCATAGCTATGGAAATCCGTCGCTTACTACTTTGTACACTGTTACTTATTTTTGCATCGCTCCGTTGTGCGGGTTTTGGTGACCCAGGCTTGGGCGACGGCATCGAGCGCTTTTCTGTCTATTTTTCCGAGCCCGGTCGCGATCAATACACCATGGTCGACAAAAAAGTCGACGACGAACTCGTTAAGCTCATAGACGGCGCCGAGCGTTACGCATACCTCGCCGTCTATAACTTCACCAAAGACTCGGTGGTGCAAGCGGTGCTGCGTGCGTACAAACGCAACATCGACATGCGCGTTGTGGGGGATATCGACGAGTTCTATACGAGCGGCTACCAAGCGATGTATTTCAACAACATCAACATGACGTTGGGCAACGCCACCGGCATCCAACACGACAAATTTGCCGTCGTCGACGATAAGTATGTTTTTATGGGTACGGGAAATATTTCCGACACCGACATGGTGCGCAACAACAACAACTGGTATATTATTGAGAATACGGATGTAGTAAAACTCTACAAAGAGGAGTTTCTACAAATGCACAACGGGCTATTTGCTTCACAAAAACGCCAGCGGAACATGGCCAATAAACTTACCTTGAATAACTACCCCTTCGAAGTTTATTTTTCCCCCTACCAAGGCGACCAAGCGATGGACAGGATTATCGAATTGGTGGAGTCAGCAACGACGAGCGTCCACTACATGATATTCGCATTCACGCACGACGAGCTCGACGCGTCACTAGTGAAAATGGCGCGGCAAAAAAATATCCCCGTCTACGGTATACACGATTCTACCTTTATTATCGGTGTTTCCGAAGAAGCGCCCAAGCTCTACTCGGCAGCTTTTAACAACGATGGCTCGATGAACCCCACCGGCCCTTTTGTGCGCTGGGACGGTAACGAAAACACCTCGGTAAAAAATAACCCTGCGCATGGGGGAAAAATGCACTGCAAAACAATCTTGGTCGATGCAGGTACCGACCACGCACGCATGGCGACGGGTTCTTTTAACTGGTCGAATAACGCCATCAACAACAACGACGAAAACGTCATCATCGTCAATCAGCCTCGTGTGGTGAATGCAATTTACGATCAATGGAAAGGTGCATGGGGGATTGCCAACGGCATGGCTCTCAAGGTGCAAAACCATGGGCATACAGCAAATGCAAACGATATCATTATTACCGAAGTCGGTTGGGGAGGCGCATCGAATGGATCGACAATAAACAACAACGACGACTTTATTGAAATTTTAAACAACACAGCCCAGCCCATCGACCTATCGCACTGGGCGGTGCAGTGGGGTCCAAACGACAAACGCAATATTTACCCTGTTCCCGATAATTACAATTGGTACTACGAAAACAAAGAATCGTGTGTCGGATTTCCCGCGTATTTAACCGCAAAACCCAATATCATTTGCCCTGGACAAATTCGCCTTTTTTATAACTTAAAGCCATCGGCGTTTGCCGAAACAGGCGCTGACGAACAGATTATTTACGATGAATACGGCGGTGAAATTCGCAACTCCACCGGCGGCTCTCTTTCGACAGAGCACTTTAAATTTTCTGGCACAAAAAATTTTAAACTTTCAGGTTCGCAGTTTAAAATTCGCCTTTACGACAAAGCGATGAACCTTATCGACGAGGCAGGTAACGGCGGTCAAGCTCCCGCCGGCTCTTCTGTTGACTATGCTTCGCCTAAAATAACGCAATCGATGGAAAGGCGTGGTTGTTCAGGAACTATCTGCACACAGGCAACCGATGGCAAATCCCCCGAATCGTGGTTTACACACCTAACTTCCGAAGCGTATAACTGCTCTTTAAGGCAAGACGGTGGCGCTTTTGCTGCCTGCACCGACTCTGCTAGCAATACGTATTCTTCCGCAGGGTATATTTATGCCACCGAAGCAAACCCTAAAATTGTGCGTGCAGAGGCAACTCAAACCAACAAAATTCGCGTCACGTTCGATAGTAACGTTTCCGGCCATATAACGAATAACTGTTTAGGCGCGGGAGAAATCAGCATTGCCGAAACCGACGATGTAGGCTTTCTCTGCAGTGCCCCTACGGTCTCAACACTTACAGCAGGTAGCGATGCTTCGCAGGTTATCGTTACACTCAGCGCAGCCGCTATGGCATCACCCACCTGCCGCTATAGCGTTACCGCCAACGCAGGCTGTACCGATTCGGGGACACGCAGCGCCAGTGGCAGCACTTTACAATTCAACGGTTTTAACACCACTTTCGCCAAGGCCATCCTCAACGAGGTGCGCGTCGCGGGCACTGCCACCCAACTCCCCTTTGGTACAAGGGACTGGGCTGAGGTAAAAATTACCACCGCCGGTTCTGTGCGTAACCTAAAACTCTTCTACTACGACGACACCGACTTACGCCTTGTGTACGAGTTTAACGATGCGTATGCAAATACAGGCGATATTTTAAGTATCGGGGTAAATCAGGCAGCGCCTATCTTTCCCGATAGAAACACTTCTCCTTTAGTATACCCAATGGCGGTATCGCTCCAAGAAACTACTGGATTTGGGGCTACCGACGGAGTCTTTATTTTAACGTATTGCGCAACGGGAGAAAACGATGCTGTGGATGTAAGCCGCGCTGAATGTACTCTTCCTTATAAAGGAATCCAAGACGTTGTATTTTATAGCAACCGCGACGGATCGTTTACCAAGGCCATGGTGCAAGGCCCTATGCAACACCTTTTCGACAACCTCAAGACGTTTTGGCCACTTCCTGAGCGCCCCGTGTATGGACTTAACGACCGCCTTATCCAAAAGGCGGCAGCTTGTATTGCAGCAGATTTAGACACGAATGAAAATACATTATACAACTGCAACGACGGCGACGGTGGGTTTAGCCGTGCGTCGTCTGACATGGGCGCGACCATCGGCTTGGGGAAAGCCGCATGGAAACACTTCCGGGTTTCACTCCTCACCTCCAATGCAGCGAATACCAGTTGGTAGCGGATGCTACCAGTTGGTAGCTACGTTACCAGTTGGCAGCATAGAGAACACTCGTTCACTATTAAATTGGCGCGACCTCCCTGCTTTTGTGCATAATAGTGTAGGGTTTTTATGTACTTAAAAAGGCTTCTCGCTGCACTTCTCATTACTACAGGGGCCATCTACGCTGATGGAACACTCGACTTTACCCTTGATGGTAAGGCGTATTCACTTACAGGAGCACAAACCGCGCTTGTACAAAAAAATAATAAATTGCAGCTTGTCATCGGGAAAACCGATAAAACACAACGTATCCAATTTGCTCTCAACATCGAGCTTCCCGAGCTCAAAGCCCCGGTAACGCTTACAAGCGAAAACAACGCTATTTCTCTAGTCGTTATAAGCACAACGGGTATGTACAGCGTCATTCCCCATACCTCATTAGCGCACGACGACTTTATGCGTTATATACGCCGCAAAGAAGTAGTTACAGGAGAAATGGAAGACGATCCTACAGATAAACCCGAAGAGCGTATTCCCGAATGTTGGCCGCGCCACCACCATGCACCCCACATCGAGACGGCAAACCGCTTTAATAAAGACTACTGCAATAAGCTTATAAAACGCCAGCGCAAGCAAAGAAGAAAAGTACGCGTGGAGTTCGTCGAAGAGGCCCCAACGTGGGTCAATAAAACACGCGAACAACGCATTGCTACAGGCGACGGCATTATGCGCGAAAAACAGTACGAAAACACCCTCTTCCAAGTAAATCTTGTACCAACGGTGGTCGACGGAAAAATAACTGCGCTTACAGGCTCCTTTGGCGGAGTTATCCGCTTTGTCGAAGGTCCCAACAGAGCGCGTGAAGTGCTTCTCTCAAACGGTAGCTTTATAGTTCCAGTAACGTACGCTAAATAATTATTCGCTTGGAGCCTGTTTATGATCTCCAAATCTGACAAAGAGGCGAACGTCCTATAATTTTTTGGCGCGATTTGTCGAACAAAACGCAAAAATCTGCACAAATTCGGGTGTCTTCGCCCCTTGCTGAACAAATTGCGGCGATTTGTGGGGGAATTTGTGCAGATTAGCGCCAAAAAATTCTAGGAAGTTCCCTTCTGGTTAGATCATAAACAGGCTCTTACGTTTTTATTTCTCTTGTAAATCTTTAGACGCAGGGTTGTAGCCAAAAACACGGCTGAGTTCCTTAAATTCAAGCTTACCATCGTGGCGCATGGTTCTACTTAACCTATACGCACAACGCTTATCTTTTGCGGGAAAACGCACAACAACGGCGCCCGAAGTCACTTTTCCTTTAAGGTACGACCAAATTTTTCCTGCGTCTTTTCTGCACATCAACGCCATGTCGTAATTAACTTGGTGGTTATTCATCCCCATAACGTTCGCGGTTGTCGAAAGAACGCGGTTATATTTCGCAGGCAAAAGCACCATAGTTTTCTCTTCGGCTTTCATCGCATTAAAAACTGCACGTGCAGGAGCTACAGTGGTTGTAATGTTATTTAAATCACGGATAACAAACCCCATCGCGTTCCCAACCATTTCTAATGAGTTTTTTATGTGTGGCCCGATTAAATCTTGCTCTAAAATATCGCGTAACGACGCTGTCTGGTCTATCTCAGAAAAAGTTCCTTGCCGCAAGTCTAAGGCAACCCACGATTCTTGCTTGTATTCTTCTATTTGTTGCTGCAATTCTTTTGCGCTCTCGGTTGGTTTTAATCCAAAAGAAATAGGCACTCCCAAAGTTTGCCAAGCGGTAAGTTCATCCGCGCTCGAAAGGTTGTCGACGTAGATGGCGATTTGCGCTGGCGGCTTTACAGAGCCCCACGGCGCCGCTTGGCTTGTGATGTGTAGGCGCACAAAAATATTTTGCGTACGCGAGCCGTCCTTTTTGGAAAGCTTATACCAATAGTGCCCTGTTGTACCTTTTACATTGTACGACTCGCCACGGAAAAAATACCCCTTCTTAAAAAGATAGTCGAGCATCCGGTCGCGCTCCGCACTACGGTACTCTGCGTTACACGCCACCGAAATAACCGTTTCTTCATATTTATGCGTAACCTGCGAGGCGCATACTTTTTCACCCCACAATTCGCTGATTTCTTTCGCAAGGGTATTTAATTCTTCGTGTTCATCGGAATTTGCCGCATCCTGCGCAAGGAGCATAAGAGGCGCAGCAATAAAAATAGCGAGAATATATTTACGTAATTTTTCCATGGTCTTTCCTTTTACATACTCCTTTAGAACTCAATAGTGGGCGGCTTTCCTGGGGCAGGTGGCGTTACGGGTAGAGAAGGGCTAACGGGTTGTACTTCTGCAGGTGCGGGTGTAGTTTCCTCTGCGGGGGTGTTACTTGCGCCACCCTCTGAACCATCGGGAAAATTAAGCGACAGTAACGCGTTATCAAAAATAATTTGGAAATTTTTCGCCAGAGTACTAGGCGCAATACACGAAATTTCCAAAACTTGGCTGTCTTGCACAATAAAAGCGGTTATCAGTGTATAGTTAACTTTTCCCACACGCGCAGTCCACAGCTGCTTTTCTACTCCTTTACGGAACTTCATTTCTTGGCGTTTTTTTAAGTAGAGCCTATCGTACTTAACAGCCAAACGTGTGCGTAACGCTAAAATTAATTGTTCTACATCGGTATCTTCGCTAGTGTATGTGCGTATTTCAATCGCAACGCGGTTCTTTACTCCTTTTTTTTCAAAATGGACATTCCCAACCCCGTTCCGTGCTCGCGACGCACGCGCCCAACTTGCAGGAACGTCTATTATAAACGCAGGTTCATCTGCTTTGCTTTCCCATTGAAAAGGTACTGCATATAAAAGAGGTACAAAAACTGTAAGAATACAAAAAATTTTGATTAAACGTCGCATAAGGCTCCCTCTATAGTATCGGTATATATGCAACCGAAATTAAACATGCCGAATGATTGACACCCTGCCAAAACGATTTTCCCTGAATTTAATCGATGCGTTTCTTCTTTATACTACTTAATTTCCTTGTGTTTTTTTCAAGCGCCACAGGAAATAGCGTTTTTGCAGAAGAACCTTGGAGCATCTCGCATCGGCACCCTGTAACACGCGACGCTATTTGGGAAAAAAAACATACCCACAAAGACATCCCAAGCGACTCTATATCTCTCATCCGCTTTTACCAAAAGTATATTAGCCCCCTTTCAGGGCCAACGTGCCACTACGTACCCACCTGTTCTGCGTACACTGCAGAAGCAGTCCAAAAATACGGCCTCTTTAAAGGAATCGTCATGGGAACAGACAGGCTAATCCGCTGCCATCCGATGCAGCGCGAGTACCCCTTAGACCCCCCTATTCTTTACTAATGCGTATTTTTTTAGCTATCCTTTCTTTTGTAGCAGCGCTGGGTATACAAAAATCTATCGTAGGCGCACCTGTAAACCAGCCTGATTTCTCGCGGCCACAAACATTTTTGCACCTGGCGGATAGTTTTGCCGACGAACAAGACTATTACCGCGCAATTACCGAATATAAAAAAGTAATTTTTCTTTTTCCCAAATACGAAAAACTCGATTGGGTCCATTTCCAAATCGGCAAAATGTACTACGAAGGCGGTAGGTTTGCGCAGGCAAAAAGCGAGTTGATTCCACTGACTGAATCTAAAGACGAAAAATTGCAGTTTCTTTCGCTAAATTACATTGCATTAAGTTACTACGAAAACGAAGAATACTCAAATGCAGAAAGGCTTTTTAACCAGCTTAAAGAAAAAGAAAACGGAAAAATTTATGCTCTCGACTACACAATTTATTCCGGCATGGCGCTTGCGGGAAACCGGAATTTTGAAGCGGCATTCCACACAATGGAAAACGCTAAAAAAGATTGGAGCGCTAAAATAGATACAAAAAATACCGCCTCTGCGCGTTATGGAACCTTTTTTGAAAAAGCCCTCCCGCTATTGGACGACGCCCGCAAGCTTTCTACCAAAAGTCCTTTTTGGGCAACTTTTTTTTCAATCCTTTTGCCGGGGGGAGGTCATTTTTATTTAGGCGAGTGGGATACAGGAATCGTAAGTTTTAGCCTTGTTGGGGCTGCAGCATTTTTAGCGTACGATGGCTTTATGCGCAATAGTATGGTCCAGTCGATTCTATTTACAACCTTTGCCACCGGAGCGTACATCGGCCAAGCGTATTCAGCGTACCGTTCTACGCGCAAGTATAATGTAGAGTTGGGTAACGAAGAATGGCGTACGCTCAGCCGCGAATTCCACAGCTTAAATGTCGCTCTACAGTTCCAAACGCGTTTTTAAGGAATTAAGAAACTCCGTTTGTTATCGTCGGTAATTGCAGATTCGCGGTGGCCATCAAACCCTGTGACAATAACTGTGTAAGTACCGCTTGTAATATTATTTATAGAAAAAGTTTTTGATGTAGATTGAACGATGAGAACTAAATCGCGCTCTTGGTAATATACTGTAGGAAAGCCTTTATAAAAATATACAAAGTAATCGGTAACTTCGCTACCTGTATCGGGATCTATTGAAGCGGTAAAAGTAAAAGTAGCCGCGTTGGTATCGTAGGTGACTACAGGTACGCTCGGAGGAAGTCCACCTGCAATTTTATCCGAACCTTTAAAGTAGTCTTTTGCAACAGGCTCTCCCACTGCACAACGCATAAATAAAAAAATAAAAACAAAGCATTTACCTAGGCGCATCTTTGGTTGTTATTTCTGCCTTTTGTTTTTCTTTAGATTCTTTCTTTAAACGCCACGCTTCTTTAAGATAAATTCCTACACGCTGGTTGTGCCGAATAGGTTCTTCGTCTACAACGACGCTTGCCTGGATTAAAAGTTCATCCGCCTCTTTGTAGCGCCCTGCCAAAATAAAGCACACTGCGACATCGTTTTGCCAGTACGCCCTTTGCACACCGGGGAGGTTTGCCGCGTCAATCGACGAAAGGATATTGAGCGACTCCTCGGCTTTACCTGAAACAAGCGCGTTATACGCTCCGACAGTTTCAGGAACATTTCTATCGGTATAAAAAAAGAGGTTTCCCGTTTGCCGCGCCTCGCCGGTTTCTGCGTTTTTGTGGGGCATCGGCAAAATAACTTGTACGCTGTGGGGTACCCCAGCGGTGCATGTACTGGCGATAAATAAAAATCCATACAAAAATCTACTACGCCACTTCATACGCCACGTTTCGTAGAGACACCTACACGAAAATCGTAAATTTATTTTAAGGAGTAAAATTTGTGCGTTCGAGTATAAAATTTTTTGTTTCAACATCCTGCGAAAAAGGCGTAGGGAGAGGTGCACCGCTCCAGGTTAAATCTGCCGGATTACTAAATGTACCACTACCGCTTTGGTCGACGACAATCGAGTTTATTGTATAAGTGCGTGTACCACGCTCCAAACGTAACGGGTAAAGAAGCCTTCCTGAAGCATCGGTGGTTAAAGACGCTCCTTGGAGGGTGGTTGTACCCAGAACATCGGTAAATTTTATCTGAACTCCTTTTAGCGCAGATGAACTTCCCAAGCGGATATCGAGTAAGAGGAGTGGCTTTTCATCGTGGATGGCGTCTACCCCAGGAGGGTTTGCGTCGTAGTAACAAGTAGCCATGAAAGCTGCCGCTAAAAAAATAGGATACCGTAACACTTTTTTAAACACGTACAAGCTCCACTAAATTTTATAGGGCATCCGCGCATTTTGCGACACAAACGTTTGAAGTAGCTTTGCCTGTGCTTGTCTCTCTTGGCTTGGGTATTTCTTTAACCAACGCTCAACTTCGATAAGTGCAAAAAACCTCCAAAGCTTTTCACAAATATACATCCGGTTTACATCCCTATCGTATTCCGAAATCATGAGCGAATCGACCTCTGCTAAAATTTTTTCGGCAAGTTCTGCTATTTCTTTTCTCATCGCTGTTTTTTCTTTTTCAAAATATATTCCAAGGCTCGCACGGACTTTCGAGCGCCTAAGTGCGCGAAGAGCATTTTCTGCCAAAAGTGCGTGCGTTCCTTCCCACGTTTCGTTAATGATCGCATCGTTTAAAATGCGTGGCAAAACGCTAAAATCCTCTAAAATTCCATTACCCCCATGGAGGATGATTGCTTCTTTGACGACAACAGCGCTGTACTGTGTCGCAATTACTTTCATTAGAGGCACAACAAGAAGCTCCAAAGCATCTTCGTCTGCCGCTAAACGAAAAGAGCGAAACGCAACAAGAGTAAGCGCGGTCTGCAACATTTTTAATTCATCGAGAGTTCTTTTTACACTGGGAAATTCGGCGAGCTTTTTCCCGTACGCTTGGCGCTCTGATACGTATGCTTCTGCTTCTAAAATACCACGTGCAATATGCCCTAACCCACCGCAAATAACATGGAGGCGCGAGGTACGCAAAATATACCGGATTAAATTTGCAAGCCCATGCGAGGGTCTACCCAATGCAGTCGCTTCGCAGTTTTCATAAACGCTCTCGACGGTAAGCTTTCCCTTGGAGCCTAAAATTTCTTTTTTCCGCAAAAGGCGACACCCGTTCAAGGAGCCATCCGCCTTGTAGCGAGACACCAAAAAAAGGCCAACAACATTTGTTCCTGAAATTTTTGCTGTTGTTACCCATAAATCGCCAGGGTTGGAACAATACCACTTTTCACCGTTTAGAAGCCAAGTACCGTTTTTTTGTTCTGTTGCAATTGTGCGGTTAGCGGCAACGTTGGAGCCCCCGACACGTTCAGTTACATACTGTCCTGCCATAAGGTGCGAAGTTGACTTGGTAGAGGTGAGCATGGGTAAAAAACGTTCTTTCTGTTCGTCCGTACCCAAAGCGCGGATGGCGTGGATTATACCTTCTGTCATTGCAAAAGGACAAGCAACCCCCCCCTCGCCATTCATATTTGAAAGTATTGCTAGCGACATCCGGTGCGCAAGAGTAAAGTCGTGCTTCCAACTTTCGTGGCAGTCAAGGTTTACAACGCCGTAATCGTAAAAAATTTTTCTAAGCTCTCTTTGTTCGCTTGCGTAGCGTATTTCATCAATACGATTACCAAATTTATCGAATTGTACAAGTTCTCCCCATTTGCCTTCGCGGTGGCATGCAACAGTCAAGTCATTAACTATGCCGCCTAAAAGGGCGCCTAACCCCGACAAATGATTTTTTACATCGCTTAAATACGTTTTTTCGGTATTGGTAGAGTTGAGTTCAAAAGCCTCAAAAAGAACTTTTGTTTCGGTAAAAAAATTTTTATCTTTTGTACCCGTATACGTGCTTAAATCAAACGGCTTAAGCCCTGGATTTTCGCCTGTAAAAATATTTTGTACGGCCATACCACTTACACGTACGCTTCAAACAGCATGTCAAGTATTGGCAAATTTTCCAAAGGCGGATTACTATTTAACTCGGCATTTTTTTCGATATAAATAGGTGTATCCTCTAACACCAAAAACGAATCTCCCCAGGTAATAGACTCTTTTTTGCCTTCTAAAACAAGCGTCGCTTTCTTTCCAAACCAAGTTATAACCGACATTTTTTTTCCGCACAAGTTAATTGTAGCGTTTTGGCTTACACGATGGTATGCAAGAGAAAAATATTCAGTTTCTACCGGTGTAGAAAAATTTTTTACGACAGCCTTTTGGTCGCGCACACATTGGATTGCCTCTTCTATTTGCAAAGATCTGTTCCGGTTAAAATCGTATATGCGAAATGTATAATCGGATTTCTGTTGCAATTCGTAAAAAAGAAGCCTTCCTGTTGTTGTGTGTATAAGCCCAGGTTCAATAAAAACAACGTCCCCTTGTTTTAAAGGTACCTCGTTAAAAAAGCTCAAAGGCTCATTTTGCGTTGGCAAAGCCCTAAGCATATCTACTGGAATTTTCTCTTTAAGCCCAAGGTATGCATTTGCATTTTTTTCAGCGTCCAAAATTGTCCAGCATTCAAATTTACCGCGCCCTGTAAGCCCAAGCGACTTAACATCGCTATCCGAAGGGTGGTTTTGCAAAGAAAGCGGCTCTCCTGTTGAAAGAATTTTTACCATAAAAGATAAATCTAAACCGCCTAATTCTTCACGCAAAAATTCGGACAACCGTTTTACACCTACGGGCGTTTCTACATGAACAGGAAATTGCGGCAGGTCGGAGAAAATAATGTATTCGCCAATTTTTGTATCGCTTTTTTTTTCTATAAATAAATCTAAATGCCCCCCACCCCAGGGTTTCAAAACCGCGTGAGGGAAAAGCCTAAAAACGCCATGCTTCGGCACGAGTTTGGAATTGTATTACGACTCATGCGGAGAACCACAATTAAAGATTCTCGCCGTACCTCAAAGAAATATTCTGCTGCATACGTAACCTATGACGCAAGGCGCCCCTCTAAAATTAAAAGAGGCAAACTCCACAAAGTTTGACCCTATAGCGGTAAGCGGGTTTTCACACTTAAGCGACACCGAAAAAAACTTTATTTTTGAAATACTATCAACAGTGCGGATGAGTTTTTCACGCGCACGCCTCTTCGTCGAGGCGGCGGTTGATTTACGCCAATGGGATTCTAAAAAAGTACACGATATATGGAATAGCTTAAAGATAAAAAATGGCATTCCACCAAACATGCTGCTCGAAAAGTTTATGGAATATATCGCGAAGGAACGCGAGGGAATTCCTTCTTTTACTGAACGCAAAACTACTCCAGAAAAATGGGTTCATGGTTCGTTTGCCCCCCTTTCCAAAGACAACCAGGTTGTTGGCGATTGCCCCGTAATGTCAAAAAAAACGGTATGCTGTAATTTAAAAACTATCGATGCAGTAACAAACTGCGTAATGGGTTGTAATTATTGCGCAATCCAAACGATGCACTCAAATGATAATGTTTTTGTCGATGTAAATTTGCTAGAAAAATTACGCAAAGTAGAATTAGACCCTACACGCCAATACCATTTTGGAACAGGACAATCCTCCGATTCATTAGTTTTTGGAAACAGGAATGGCGTCTTTGACGCGCTTATGGAATTTTGCCGCACAAACCCCAATGTATTTTTAGAGTTTAAAAGTAAATCTTCGAATACAGCATGGTTTGAAAAACAAAAAGATCTGCCTGCAAACATGTTTTTTAGTTGGTCTCTAAATCCACAGGAATTTATCGACGCAGAAGAGGCACATACGGCGTCTTTAGAAAAACGCATACAAGCGGCTGAACGCATGGTTAAATGCGGATTTAGCGTTGCATTCCACTTTCATCCTATTGTGTGGTTTAGCCGTTGGCAAGAAGCTTACTCGGCAGTCGTTAAAGCGGTAATTTCTCGATTTAACCCAAAAGACATTGTGTACATTTCATTAGGAACCATGACTATTCCACGCAGTGTGCGTAAAAAAATCCGTGAGGCTGGAATAACAACCCAAGTGGTGCGCAACCTTACTGCTGAAAATCCTGAAGGCAAACTTACCTACCCCGACACAATTAAACACGAACTTTTTGCGCACGTTTACAAAGAATTTCAACCGTGGCATCAGAGTGTTTTCTTCTACCTATGCATGGAAGAAGCGAAATTTTGGCATCCACTTTTTGGTTTTGCGTACGAAACAAACGAAAAATTCGAGCTTGCGATGCTTCAAGCAATCCACTCAAAGCTTAAAATCTAAAGTATGCCGCTAAAAATTTTTTACCGTACTCTCTTTATTTTTTTACTTACCGCAATACCCCTAAGTTTTATTTTTAATACGACACTTTTTTGGTTCTTCAATTGCTCTAAAAAAGGATTTCTTTTCTTAGATATTTTTTTTCTTACCTTAACCTCTCTCGCTGATGGCTTTTGGGTAGTGATAATCATTATTTTTTTACAAAGCGTTGGCAATAACCTTTGGCCACCTCCGTTGCTTATTTTCATTTTTGCGCTTATCCTCGGTAATGCTATTTTGCATTCGGCAAAATACTTTTTCGACGCAGACAGGCCTTTGCGCGTTTTAGGCGAAAATGTGTGTGTGCTTGGCCAACGCCTTACCGTACGTAGCTTCCCTTCAGGGCATTCGTTCTCCATTGCACTCTTTTTTATGCACTTACGCCCCAAAAATTCATTTAGTAGTGCGCTTTTTCTTTTTATAATCTCTTTCTTTGCAATTTTGTCGCGCGCTTATGTCGGAGCGCATTTTCCACGCGACATGGCGACAGGCACGTTTATTGGAGTTATAGCGTATCTTGCTGCGGAATGGTTTTACAAGAAGCTCAACACCACACCACTTCCAGCGCACACGGCAAAACTTTTACTCGCGTTCGTAGGCATTATTGTGTCATTGGGGTACATTTTTCTCTATGAAGAAAAAACTGAGGCACTTGCCTTCGTGCTCACCCCCCTCGCGTGGGTTTTTGTCGCCTATTGGGTATTTTATTTGGGAAAAGCGATTTGGGGTTATAAGAATTAAACCACAACGCGGTGGTATTTTAGAATTAGTCCACGAATTGCATCTGCCAAGAGGACAGGAGCCTCGTCAAAAGTATCTTCGTGGAGCCAAAGCCATTCCTTAAAAAGGTGTTCGGCGATGGAACGCGTTCCTGTTTGTACCGCAAGTACATGGATATTCTGCCGCGCATAATCTTCCACAAGAGTTTTTAGCTCCTGGCTTTGTGAACTCAAAATTTCTTTTTTAATTTCACCGCGTGCGCGGTGTCCGCGAAAATCAGAAACCATAACCACAAATTTTGTTGTCGCCTCGGGAGAAAACTCCTCTGCTGCCTGCCGCAATACTTGTGCTTCATCAACCGTATCGCCGTTCCAATGATCGCTCATTGCGTCAAAAAGTGCACTCTTTTCTTCGTGCGAAGGACTTTCGCCTTCGGTCGAAATATAACGGTTGATGTCTATCGCACGTTTCATATTGTCAAAGTCTGAGTAACCAAATACTTTAATAGGAATTTTTCTATCAAATAAAATTTCAGCAGCAGACTGTACTGCGACAATTGCAGAAAGCGCCGCTTTAAAATTAAACATGCGGCGGCCTTTCGCAAGCATAAAAATAAATTCAACACCTTTCAATTTATTTTCTGAATGTAAAATACGCGTGCGGTCAAATATACGGTCGTTTCCCGCAAACGCCTGGTACGTAATATAACGGCGTGCATCAACGCGGTTTCCTTCGGCCATAAGACGGCGATCAATTTCAGGCTCTGCATCGAGCGCATTTTCTAAATCCATCTGCAGTGCATTTAGCATTTTACCAAATACATCATAAAAATCGGCAAGCGAGTACCCCATATCGTATTCCCACTTTGGCTTATACTTTTTAAGAAACGCTTCAAAGAGCGCTTCTGTACGGTATCCCCATGCGCCACCACCGCCAGCGGGTTCCCCTTGACCGCCGTTGCCTTGCGTATCGGAGCCGTACCATGCATCCGGCCCTTCTTTAATATTACCGCCTGTTTCGGGAGTGTCAATGCGCAGTCCCTTTTTTAACTCTTCCCCGCTTAACCTTTTTTTAGCTTTGCCGGTGTTTGCTTCACGAAAATGTTTTTTTTTATCCCAATCGGGAGGAATTATTTTTTTACTGCGCTGCGATTTTTGTGCGAGGATTTTTTTTTTACCTTCTTGTAGACTACTAAACATATCTTCCCATGGCATGTCTGCAAAAATTCTTTCAAAAAGTCGGCGTATAAATTTGCGCTCCTCTGGATCTGCTAAAATTCCTGCATAATAGATTTCGATTCCTCGACGCATTACCTCTTCACTAAGTGCGCCAACTCCACTTGACGAAAAACCTAAGTGGCGAATAAAGCGCAGCAGGTTTTCTTCACGGTACCGAATACGCTCCGCAAGCGCAGCGCCCACTTTTTTCTCACGCGCAGCTTCGTCTGCCTTCGTGTGAAAAAGCGCAAGTTTCTTAACAAAGTTACTCCGCAACGCCGAAGCATCCTTTCCAAACTCATTTTCAAGCGCAAGCGCTGCTACATCCACCATTTCTTCCTGCGTTTCAAGAACAGGTATATGCATACTAAAGAAGCGGTTGCGCAATGCCCGTGAAATCGTTTGTTGGTTTCGGCTTTTACGCGTGCGTTTAAGTGCAACCACGCGGCACGTTCCTTCTTTTTTAAGAATCGAAACGCCCTCTGCCTCAGGAGGTAGGGCTAATCGCCCTGCATGGTCAAGAAGCATATTGAGTTTTTCAACAAGTTCGCTCCCTGCTGCGTCTATGTTTTCTAAAATAATTAGGTCGCCACGCCGGAGTGCAGCGGTCAAGGGACCATCGACCCATCGCACGCTCTGCTTAGCATCCGTGGCAGCAACGCCCCTGCTACCTCCGTGTAGCACGGCCGCCGATCCGATGCCATCCGTGGCAGCGACGCCCCTGCTACCTCCGTGTAGCACGGCCGCCGATCCGATGCCATCCGTGGCAGCGACGCCCCTGCTACCTCCGTGTAGCACGGGCCTCAAAGCACCGATGATATCACTGGTATGCATTCCACGCGAAAGAAAAATCTCAGTAACACCAACACCTTCCTTTTGGCGCGAAGCGTATGTATGGCAAAGCTCTAACATGCGAGCAGCATCGTCGCCCTCAAGAAGAAGATTATCGCTTGCAACTAAAGAAGCACCTATTTTTTCAAGTAACTGCTCGCGTAGAGAAGTTACAGGAAAAAATAAACGCGTCGCTGATAAAACGCTTTCCGTAGAGACATCCGCCTCGTGAGGTGTAGAAGGTATTTCTTGGTAAATTTTATAGTCACGTTCAAATGCGCCAAAATCGTACAATAAAACTTGTGCACAAATTTTACGCGCACCCTCACGGTCAATATCCGCACGAAAGACATCCACAAAAAAAGTAAAAAGGAGATCGCGAAATTTTGGATCATCTACAGATATTACTTCCTCAACAAGCGCACGATTCATAAACCTTTGCGCGGTACGTAAATTGAAATGGTAATGTTCAAGTTCCTCTTTTGCTAACTCATTTTTCCATATCGCTGCTTCAAGCGCACGCTGTACGGTTATAATAGTATCTGCTATACTTGCGTATACTTCGGGATAAAGCCCTCGCAAAATCTCTTTTTCTTCGTGCTCGGGATAATGATCGAGATAAATCGTTGTAAAATGCCGCATAATTACTTCGGGCAAATTTTTTCTTCCTTCAAAGCCACGTGCAGGGTTTTGTGTCGCAACAAAAGAAAAACGTTCGCTTGCACAAATTTCACTTCCGTCTTTTTCAAGAAGAGCCAATGTACGGCGGTCAAAAACGCTAACAAAACGTTTGAGGATTTCGGGAGAGGCTAAATTCATCTCGTCGGCGACAAATGTATACCCTTTCTCAAGAGCTTCCGCAAGTGGACCATTATTCCACTGGAAGCCGTTTGGTAGTACGCGGAAAGACCCCGACAAATCTTCTGGCAACGTATCTTGGTTAAAACTAAAACGCACTGTCGGTAAAGAACGCATTTTATTTATATAATAGATAAGTGCATTTTTACCCACACCTGCATCACCAACCAAAAGCAAATTTTGTCCCTCTAAAAGCGGATACAAAATTTTACGTAAGTTAGCTTTTGTCGTTTCGGTAAGTACCAGCTCTTGGTGGAAGATGAGGTGCTTTTCGGAAGGAGATACGCTCGCCTCCTCTACTGGCACACCCGCAATTTCAATCATGGTTCTTTCCGAGAAAATTGGTTAGCGTGTAAATGAGTTAGGCGATGTGGGCTTTAAATATTGGACACGCCTCCATCCATAGCTCCGGATTTCCATAGCTATGAAATACTGCCATAGCTATGGAATTTCATAGCTAAAACAGCTTTTTCCCAAAAATTGTACTTTTTTTCTAAAAAGTGAGAAAATTTACGTGTTTTCTGGTATTTAATATATAGGGGCAGATTGTTATCTACGCGAAAGTTAATCCGCCTGACAGGAGGAATTACAATGAAATGCAAAAAACAGCCGAAATTTTTGGA
>JABARV010000008.1 GCA_019186965.1 Turneriella sp. | reverse complement strand
TGCCGCTACCTGCGGTGTAGTTGATAACTCTGTCTGTTGTCCCTGTCTCAAGCGTCAGCTGCGGTGTGCCCGTGACGGCCACGCTTTCACTAAAGACCACTTCTACCGAAATTATTTCCCCCACTTTATACGTGCCATTGGGTTTCGATGATGTAACGTTCGTAATAGTTGGCGACACACCATCAATGACGAGCGCTTTATTTGCTGCCAATGAGTTTACCGCACCTGGTGTCGCAAGCGTTAACACAGCACCGTTACCTGCGGTGTCGTAAATAGTGCCGCCATTTAAGGCTAAAGCACCCGTTGATACATAATCTAAATCGGCGGATGTATCGCCCGAAGCGACGGTGTAACTAAAAGAAAGCGTATTTGTGCCGCTACCTGCGGTGTAGTTGATAACTCTGTCTGTTGTCCCTGTCTCAAGCGTCAGCTGCGGTGTGCCCGTGACGGCCACATTTTCACTAAATTCAATTTGGATAAAAACAGTGTCGCCCATCTTATATATACCATTAGGGTTAGAAGAAGTAACATTGGTAACAATAGGCGCTACCGTATCAATAGCAATGTTCTTGTTCGCTGCCAATGAATTTGCCGCACCTGGTGTCGCAAGCGTTAACACGGCACCGTTACCTGCAGTGTCGTAAATAGCGCCGCCATTTAAGGCTAATGCGCCCGTTGATACATAATCTAAATCGGCGGATGTATCCCCCGAGGCGACGGTGTAACTAAAAGAAAGCGTATTTGTGCCGCTACCTGCGGTGTAGTTGATAACTCTGTCTGTTGTCCCTGTTTCCAGTGTCAGCTGCGGTGTGCCCGTGACGGCCACGCTTTCACTAAAGACCACTTCTACCGAGATCACCTCGCCGGCTTTATACGTGCCATCTGCCTTGCTCGATGTCACGTTGGTGACAATCGGTTGGGTTGTATCGATAACAATAGCTTTATTCGCTCCCAACGAACCGGCACTACTTGGTGCGGCAAGCGTAAGGCTTGCACCGTTACCCGCCGCGTCTTGTATTGACGTACCTTGGGTAAGCGCAGTTGTTGTGGCGTAGTCTAAATCGCCGTTAAAATTACCCGCAGCGACAGTATACGTGAAATTAAGGGTGTTTGAACCTGAACCCGAAACGTAGTTCACTGGTGTGCTTGCGGGTAAGCCCGTTACGAGTGTAAGCTGCGGTGTTCCCGAAACAATTACACCTTCGCTAAAGACGACTTGTATGGAAATTGTATCGCCGGCTTTGTACGCACCGTTTAGTGTAGACGATGTGACGTTCGTCACAATTGGAGCAAACCTGTCGGGAAGAAAAATAAGCGACGAGCCGGCAGCTATAGGTAAAACTTCTCCTTTGGGGTTATAAATAGAATTAGCTGCTGCCTTAAACTGTATAGTTTCTACCCCCGAAGTTGCCCCTGTGTGGGTTAAGTGTACACGCATTTGTGTTGCGCCAGAAACGGGTGGCGTACCCGGACAACTTACGCTTAGAATATCGGTGACACACGCGATAGTTGCATTTGTCGAATTACCGCCGTTTTGCGTAAAAAGGAGGGTGAAATCAGCGCTATCAAGTCCTGTTGTTTTTGCAGCATCGCCATAAACAGGAGCGCTCCAAGTGATGTCGGCGTAGCCAGTTGTGCCGCCCGTATACACAAGGGTGGGTGTATATACGGGATTTCCTGTTATATTAACGCCATCGTATTCTGAAAAATCGAGGTCGTATTTTTCAAAAAACTTGCTATACGTGCCTCCTGTACAATTTGCAGCGAAAAATGACGCAAATAGCAATAGCACAACCTTCGTACTTTGCATATAAACTCGTTCCCTCTTTATGTTTATCGTTTACAGACGGTGCAAAGTGAATAAATACGACGCTTTTTTAGGCCATGGAGCCGCCTAAAAAGTCGCCGAATGAGCGAAAACGCCGCGCTCCGTAGGCGCGGTTCGCGACTTTTTAAACATCCCCTATGGCGTTTTAAGCACTCCTACGGCCACAAATTAGGTTCGGTAAAATTTACGTCCCTTGGAATGCCAAAAACTTGGAGCGTGTCGGATTTACCACGCAATTGGACGCGTGCACGAAATTTAATTGCATCTGTCGAAGCGCCCGCAAGGGTTGCTACATTTTCGGAAAAAAGAAGCCATGTCCCAGTTTTCTTATTTGCATGTTCCATGCGGCTTGCTGTATTTACGACATCCCCGATTGCAGTTATTTGCATTGCTGTACCGTAGCCCATCTCTCCCACGATTGCAGTTCCGGCATGGAGGCCAATACGCACTTGCAACGGATTTGTAACTTCTTCAATGAGAAAATTGTTAATTTCTTGTAACTTCGCTTGCATTTTAAACGAAGCTTTAAGCGCATTTTGCGCCGCACTGTGGATGTCGCTCGTGAGTCCAAAAACAGCCATGATTCCGTCACCGATAAATTTATCGATAAAGCCTCCATGCTCTTCGATAATTTTTCCCATACTGCGAAAGTATTGGTTGAGTACAAATACAATATCGTACGGTAGTTTGTGTTCTGAAAACGAAGTAAATCCTTTAAGGTCAGAGAAAAAAACAACGACTTGTTTTTCTGCTCCATCGCTACGCGTATGCGGTTTTAATAGTTGTGCTGCACCCGCAGGTGTCGCTTTGTGTGGTGGAATGAGAAGCGCAATTTTTACATCACCCTTCACTTTTGTTTGGCACGCCAAACGTACATCTTTTTCGGCTTGAACTTTTGTAAGTAGTGCTGTTTCGCGCGCTTCGGGCAAACTTAAATTTTCTGCACCTGAAAGAACGCGCACACGGCAAGTTGAGCAACGGCCGTTTCCCCCGCATACGTGTGCATGTTCGATATGGTTCATGAGGCTTGCATCAAGAAGGGTTGTGTCGGGAGCGATCCGAATTTGCCTACCATCTGTGTAAGTAACGGTTATTGATAATTTTTTTGCAACTTGCCTGAGTACCATTGTACGGGTGAAGTAAAGTAAAACAAGCAGGCCTACTAAGCTTGCAATGAGAACACTATAATAAAAATACTGCGTTGACTGGGCAATTTGGGGATTACCATGGATTTCTGCAACACGTGCAAGCCATTGGCTATCTTTCGCAAGGCGGTGCACCTGCATCGCTGCGGAAATAACTCCCGATAAACCCAACACAGGAATTGCGGTAAATACAACCGCAAAAGTGGTTCGGTAACGCTCGTACCAGGTTTTGAGGCGTAAAATATCGGTAAGCCCCAAATATGCGTGCGTCCAAATGAGGATTGTCATCGCAAGGAGAAGAAAAATTCCCACGCCTTTGAAATTGAAATATAAATAATACGAGTATGTGTCGTTGAAACCGTGCATCCACCATTCTAAACGAGTGCTGGCAATGTGCAGCAAAAGAAAAAAGGGTATTGAAAGCCCCGTAAAAATTTTTACTTTTTCACGCGTCGAAAAGTTCCAGTTTCTATGGAACATAAGGCGTAGCAAAACGCTCGATACATGCAAAAATAACGCCAACGGAAAAAGGAACTGTAGAACAGTGTTACGCCAAAAAAGAAGAAAATAATGGCGCCCCACTTCCATTGCATCGATGGAAAAAAGCCCAAGAGCATGGTTTAAAAAATGCGTCGCTGTATAAAAAACAAGGATGAGCGCAGCAGTAAGACGAATTTGGATTATAACGGATGACTGTGTCCATTGAAACATAATGCACGGCACATAATAGAGTCCGTGCGGCAACATGAAATTTCTATTTACATGCCCGAAATACCGCTGTGTACTCTGCTGCTTTTTTCGTTTGTTTGTTGCGCCCTTCCATGGGGACGTGTATCGTGTTGCCATCGCGTGTCCACACGATGCTCGTGTCGCCTTTTGGAGTTTTATACGGTATTTTGCCGCTAAACGTAATTAAATACACTGTACCCGATTTTGTACCGTGGAATTTTGCCGTACGCCGTATTTTTCCGCCTACACTTACGCGGTATATACCGTTGCTAATTACGTTGTAGTCGCTATTAAAAGTCATGCGGCTTGCCGTTTTTCCTTGCGTATGCTCAAAGCAAAACGGGTCTGCGCCTAATGGATTTATAAAGAAAAAAAGAAAACTGGTATAAACCGAAATTAGTAAAATTTTTTTATGCCGATTTAAATCCGCCTTTTTCAATTTCTTGTCACCTGTTTAAAATAATTGCCGCTTGCCAAATTTTCATATTTTGCTAAATCAATTTTTTTCCCCTTTGCCGCCATTTTTGTGTGTGGAGTTGAAAGCCCGTAAAGGAGGGAATACGCTGCAACCGCAACACCTTCTGCGTAAATTTTGCGGTGTTTCGCCATACGCAAATAATCGCGTTTCGAGACGGTGTGTGCAATTTCAACAAACGGGGCAACTGCGTTCACGTAGGTTGGTACAGCCCATGTTGAAATGTATGGTTTTAAAATTTTAGGTGCGCTGCGTTGGGTATCGACACCGTTTACGATAAACGCATTACGCACGAAGCGTAAAATCTCCATTCCCGCGTAGTGGTTATCGCCGCCAAAATTTTCAGGCCCCCCTTCGCGACGCCATGTTTCGGGTTCTGCCTTTTCGCGTTCCCAAAATTTTCCTTTCGGCTCAAAAGAAATTAAATTTGTCGCGTACCTTTCTCCGTTTTGTGCATAAAGCGATTCGACGATTGCATCCGAATCGGCGTATTGCCATGTTACTAAATTGTGGCGATACCCCCGAAAACGGCTGTAATCGGTTTGTACACCATTAGGCTTCGACCAAAAACCTATAAAGTAAATAAAAGCATCCGCCATAAAACTTGAAAATTTTTTATAGCGATCATCGAAGATAAACCAATTTGCCCAAACGCTTTTTGCAAAATTATTGCTTAACCTTTTACGCTCTGTCTTGTTTGCCTGCACGTATTCAAGAGCAGTTTTGTATGTTTTGTACGCAGGTGTAATTACTGTTGCCATGGCGCCTTCGGAAGGTGCATGCGTGTGCGTTAAGTGGAGGGTAATTACCAGTTCGGGAGTAAGCGCGTTAATTCGGCTGATTGTCCCCATTTCTAAAGCGCCTGTTTTTTGGTTGGGATAATCGTACAGCCTAAAGCGGGAATTAGGATCGTCGCGGTTTTCAAAATAACTTTCTATATAACCTGCAGGGCGTGAAATAAAAGTTTCAATAGATTCAATTTCGCCGTTTGTAATTTTTCCGTATTTTTGTAAAATTTTTTTGAATTCGCGCCGTCCTTCTTCGGTTGTTGTTTTGTCGAGAAGCGCTTTTGCCTTTTGCGCAATGTCGTACATAACCTCGAATTCCCACACGCCGCGCACACGAGCGCCTTCGCGAAAGCGGTCAAGATAAACTCCTGTGCGGCGATCGAATTTATCGCCGTAAAGCGAGTACGGGATTAAATCACGCCCGCCGTGGCCTGGGTCTAAAACGACACGGTATGTAAATGCAGGCGTAGCTCCAAAGATAAAAACGAAAAGAAGAAAAAAGCGAATCAGCACACGGTAAAAATTGTTTTGAAAGACGGCGCGACAAACGGTTTTAGATTGACGTGCCCAAGAGCCAGGGCGACAATTCGCTGCGCGAGTTGTCGTACAGGCTCCCAAGATGGTTACACCGGAACTCGCGAAGCCTAAAAATGGATACTCAAAAACTACGCCTTGCATTAAAAATTTTTGGTTTTTCTTTTGTCTTTGCGTTCTTGTTTCTACTTTTTTACTCCAAGCCGCAAATAGATAACCGTGCGCGTTTGGGCGAAGAAGTATACGCATCGCACGACTGCACCGACTGCCATACCGATGCAATAAAATTACGAGAAAAAAGGACTAAAAAAGAGGTAAGCCTTGTGCGTATGCGCCGCAACATAAAGGAGCTAACAGAGTTTCTTGAACACGACACAAGGCATAATTCGTACTTACTCATGGGTAACGAAGACAGGACCAATTTGGTGGAATACTTAAAGACATTAATTGTCCAATAACAATTTTTATTGAAAAATTTTTTGTGCACGTAAAAGAAAAAGGCGAGGCAGGGTGTGCAAGTAATCGATTTTTGCCGAAGGAACACCACCAAAAAAATTTGTAACACTTTCTTTTAAATTTTTTTCTTTCCTGTCATCGCTATCGATAATGCTAATGTAGCCACCTACGGCAACGACACGCATAGCTTCGGTGAGCACTTTTACGGCATCTTCCATTTGAGAAAGCGCCATACGCAATACAATGCTATCGAATGTGCCTGCCTCAAAGGGCAGTAGCGCGGCGTTGGCGCACAACGCAAAAACTTTTTCCATTTTCTTAGCGCGGGTATTTGCTTTTTTTATATGCCCTGTATGGATATCCACCCCAACGACACACGAAAAAGAAAGGCTAAGCGTCTCAAAAAAATCGCCTTCGCCGCAACCGATATCAAGAACTTTTCCACGTTTTCCCGTTGAAATGTGTGCAAAAATATCGGAGTATGGAAGGTCAGGTTGTTCCATACGCCAACGAGAAAAAGTTTCCTGCGCACGTGCAGCTAAAGCTGCTTTTAATTTCACGCTATCGTTTTTGGTTTCGGTAATTCCGGCGCCCAATTCTTCAAGTGTGCCCAAAAAGCTTTGGAGGTGTGCATTTGTAAGAGTTTGGGTGTCGAATGCATAGTATGTATGTTGGCCTATTTTCTCTGCAACTAAAAGCCCCACCGCACGGAGCGCTTTAATATGGTGGCTTGTATTCGATTGTGAAAGTTCTAAAATTTCAGAAAGTTCGGAAACAGTCAGCGATACTTTTTTAAGCAAAAGAAAAATTCGAATTCGTACGGGCTCGGCAAGCGTACGAAAAATAGCAAGGCTTTGTTTAGGCTTTGGTGAGTCTTTCCCGTGCACGCGGATTAATAGCGGTACGTAAGCTGAAGCCCAGCGAAGCGGTTGTGTGCGAGAACTTGTATAGAAAGGGGAACCAAAACCGCTGCGCGGAATGCGCCTAAAGTTATAAGCATGGGGGTAAGTCCAGTATCGAATGGGTCGAAGCCGTGGGTAAAAAATGTTTTTGAACTCATCCAAAAAAGTGCGGCATCGCCTAAAAACAAACCAAGCGTTGTAAGCAGGGTTGATTTACTACGGACCATCGAGTTGTAATTTGTATACCAGTAACCCAGCGCAGGCGAAAGAAGGGTTGCTCCAAATGTTAAAAGTAGCGATTTGCTTTCGTATTTATTTTGGAAGGGGCCTTGCCCGTTTTCCTCTGCAACGGCGTCTATAAATGCATAGCTTTGCCGGTTTGGAGCGTCTGCGCGTAAAAAAGCGCGATCGGTAAGCGTCGAGACATAAATATCTAAACTGACAATAGAAAAAAATGGGGTTTTGCAACGCCAATTGGCGCCAAGGGTAATTTCCTGTTCTACGCATTGCGTGTTAAGTTTTTTGAGGACTACCTGTGCCTTAGCGATTGTTTCTTCTGTGCTTTTTCCGGGAAGCTCGAGCGCTGCACCCATTGCGTAGGTGGAGTTTACGCATAAAAAAATTAAAATAACACCTCGCAAAAAAAAGACTCTGACCCACGTTGCCATTGCGCACGGGTCAATATGCGTTACAGAGCGTCACGCTTTAATAAGGTTTAGGCTCCTCGGAGCCTGTGCGCCAACTCGCTGGAGCAATTTTTTTGAGAATTTTTGTACGCTATTTTGCACAAATTCCCCCGCCAAAGCGGCGTGCAACGCCGTGAGGGCGGCGGCGCTTTGGCCGACGGCAAATCGTTGCCGATTTGCTCTGCGAGGGGCGAAGACGCCCAAATTTGTGCAAAATTTCGCACTTTTAAGCGAACCGCGTACAAAAATTCTCAAAAAAATTGCCTCTTCATAAACACTACACGAGTTGGCGCACAGGCTCCCTGTATTCTCCAGATGGCTTTACAGAATATCTGCGAGTTTGTGCGTGTTGAAAGCTATAATAGGGTATGAAGACGACGCTTGTAAAAAAAGGAGAGGCTTCGAAAGAATTTTGGAAGCAAATGCCGCAAGAACTCAGAGAAAAGCTTAGCAAGGCGGCGGTACGTATGTCTTTCAAAAAGGACGAGCACGTTTTTCGCCAGAGAGATCGCTACCGAGGCGTTTACTTTATAGAGTCTGGCTATTTTAAGTGGTACACTTCAAGCGAAGATAAGCACAGTGTTGTCATTAAAATTTTTGAAGCGGGTGAAATTGCGGGCTTTCCCCCGCTTTTCGACGCACCACCACAAAGCTATATCGCCAACCTTGTTTCTATTGGTGAAGGCGAACTACTTTTTTGGCCAGCGTCGGTGTTTAAGCAGTTGATCCGCATTTACCCCGATTATATATTTGTTTTTAATCGTTACCTCACCCGCGTAGTCAAAGAGTTAGCGCTTGCAAAAGCGTCTATCTCTTCAAAACCAGTAGACATGCGCATCGAGGATTATTTCCATTCCTTAGGGGCTTCCGAAGCGTGGATAAACCTGCCTATGCCAAAAAACCAAATTGCATTTGCCTTAAATACATCCGCCGAGACTTTTAGCCGTGCACTTTCGCGCTTACAGAAAACAGGGCGTGTTTCAGAGGCTAACGGAAGCTATCGGTTAAACCTAAAAAAATTTCATCCCGCTTGATATAAATCAAAGCAATTTTTTACAAATCCTTGTACGTGAGCTGCAATTAAAGTTAGGCTTGACTATGCACCGCATAAGCGGCAAGTAGCCCATCCCTAATCTTACGGAGGAAGGTAATGCAAGAAGAACAATCTGCAAAGCGAACTCTGGGCCAGAAAATTTTTGACAATATCTGGTTCTTGTTGTTCGTGGGCATGGCGTTTCCGGGAGTTTTTTATCTCGGTTGGGGTATGCTCGAAATTTTTCACTTCAACAACGTGCAGTTAAAAGACTATCTGGCGAAAACAAACCAGACGTATTTACTGCAAACAGAACAGCCGGCGGCACCGGCAGAAGCATCAAAAGAAGCGCCGAAAACAAAATAAGGAGAAAAAATGCCTTTACAAACGCCTAAAAAGAATTGGTGGGAACCATTCAATAAAGAAGAGCGTATTTGGTTATGGATTTCCATAGCGTGGTGTATCATCATGTTCATCATGATGCCTTTAGGGCACATGTGGAACCAAAACGTCTCGTCAGAAACGTATAAAACAAATCCCGACGAATATGCACAAATCGTGGATAATTTTATCAAAAAGTATCAGCGTAAAGATGCTCAAGGTAAAGTTATTACACATAACGGTAAAACTACAGGAATTCCGCTTGTTGAAGCACCAACAAAAGACCAAGGTGATACCTTCCTCGTTGCACAGGCCTGGCAATTTCGCCCTGCACTGGTGCTCAAGAAAAACAAAACATACCGTATCCACATGTCATCGCTCGATTACCAACATGGTTTTTCGCTACAGCCACAAAATTTGAATATCCAAATTTTGCCCGACTATAGCTTTGTTATTACCATGAGCCCTAATGAAACAGGAAAATTTTTCCTTATTTGTAACGAGTACTGCATGTTCGCGGGCGAAAAGATGGGACACGACTCCATGGTGGGTCAAGTCATAGTGGAGGATTAACATGGATTTATCAATAATATCAAACCAGTTTAGAACCTGCCCGACAACCGGACTTAAAGTCCACATGCCGGCGCAGCGCCTTGTGTGGATTAACGCAGTTTCCGCTGTGGTCTTCTTGCTCTTAGGGGGAGTTCTTGCTTTGCTTCTGGCGTTAACCCGCTGGCCAGCAGTACACCTTTTACCACAAGATTTATTCTACCGATTTATTACTGCACACGGTGCTAGTATGCTTTTGTTCTGGATTACTTTCTTTGAAATGGCAGGTATTGTTTTTGCAGTACAAACCATTTTAGGTGCGCGTTATCCAGGCATTAAATTTGCGTGGTTCAACTATATACTCATGATCACCGGTGCAATCATGACCGAAGTCGTTATCTTTATGGGTAAGGCCGACGTCACATTTACCGCATACCCTCCTCTTAAAGCACACCCTGCTTTTTATTTAGGGATTATCCTTTTTGCCGTAGGTGCGCTTTTTAACTGCTTCCAGTTCATTTATGCACTGGTTGTAGCAAAGCGTGAAGGTTGGCACCAAGGCTCGTTGCCACTTTTTGTATTTGGTATGCTTGTCGCGGTGATTATCGCCATCTTTACGTTAGTTTCAGGCGCAGCGGCGTTTATCCCCGCGTTCCTGTGGTCCATCGGCCTTATTGGCAGTGTTGACCCCGAATACTACCGTATCACCTTTTGGGGATTTGGCCACTCCGCGCAGCAGCTAAACCTTGCAGCGATGGTATCTATTTGGTACTTGCTCGCAAACCTTACAACAGGTGCGCAGCCAGTAAACCAAAGAATGTGCCGTTTGGCTTTCGTGCTCTACCTTTTCGGTATTAACTTAGGATCCATCCACCACAACTTGGTCGACCCGGGTCTTTCGTCCACCTACCGTATCTTTAACACCAGCTACCTTTTCTACGCAGCAACCTTAGGGTCGATGATCCACGCGTTCTCGATTCCCGCTGCGGTTGAAGTAGCACAACGTAAAAAAGGACTAACTCGCGGCCTTTTCCAGTGGCTAACTAACGCGCCGTGGAGCAACCCTGGTTTTTCAGGGATGGTCTTGTCGCTTATAATCTTCGGTTTCTTTGGCGGCCCAACAGGGCTTATCCTCTCGGTTGAACAGCTCAATATGTTGTCGCACAATAACTTGCGTGTACCCGGCCACTTCCACATGACTGTGGTGGGCGGTACCACGTTGGCATTTATGGCGGTTACATACTATGTAATTCCGCTCGTGTTACAGCGTAAGCTCATCGGTGAAAAGCTCGCAAAATGGCAACCGTATGTTTTTGGTTTAGGCGTACTCATGTTCACGACGGGTATGCACTTTGCCGGTGTAATGGGTGCTCCCCGCCGCCACTGGGATGTCACATTCCAAAATGCGGTAATCCAAGTTCCCTTTGACCCTGCAATGTACACGATGCTTGCGTTAGTAGGTATCGGCGCAATCATGGCGTTTACAGGTTTGCTCATGTATGTGTACGTCGCTGTGATGTCGGTGTTCTTCGGCAAAAAAACGGAAACCAAAATGGAACCGTACATGCCGCAATTTGCTAAAAATTAATACGGGAGGAAACTATGAGTGATAACAATCAAAAAGAAAAAATGCATGCGCCTGGCAGCTTTGTCATCGCGCTCATCTTTCTGGCATGGTTTATGACCGTGTATTTCACCCAGTGGCTTGCACTCAGCAAGAACTGGACAGTCTATTAAGAATATAAAGACTGAACCCCTACGGGGTTCAGTCTTTTCTATCCCGTCTTGGAGTTTTAATGAAATTTCGTCGTCCTTTTTTTCAATTTTTTCTTTCTTTTTTCCACCGTGCCGATTCGGCGTTTAACCACCTTTTTACCGAAAAAGGTAACTTTTTATATTATTTGGGCGCATTGCCAATCGTGCTCCTTTTCGTTCTTTTAATTACCGGCCTCTTCATGTTTATTTATTACAACATGTCGGTTCACCAAAGCTACGATTCGGTTAAATACATGACTGAAAGCGCACTTTTTGGTCGCTTCATCCGCAATTTACACCGCTATTCGGCCGATGCGATGATGTTTTTTGTGTTGTTACATTTATCGCGGATGCTCTTTGAAGAAAAATTCCAAAACCACCGCACTCTTGCGTGGGTGAGCGGCCTTATTATTTTATTTTTTATGCTACTGCAAGGCATCACCGGCTACATTTTACCCCTCGACGCCAACGCCCGTTATGTGATGGAAAAGACATCCGAGCTGCTTGCCGGATTGCGTGTTTTCGGCGATACACTGCCGCGCTCGTTTTCTTCCCCCGCGCTTTTGGGCAAATGGATTATGTGGGTAATTATGGTGATGCACCTTGTGGTGCCACTCTTCTTTGTACTTCTCATTTTTATCCACACCTTACGCGTCACCCGCTCAAAACTTTTTCCGCCGCGTAAAATAACAATTGCATTTATTGTAATACTCTGCCTCTTTACCCTCGTTTTCCCCATTTCGATGGTCGAAAAAGCGGCGGCAGAAAAAATACCCGAGCTACTGCAACCCGACTGGTTCTTCTTGTTTTTTGCCGCCGTCTTCGATACCAAGTGGAGCTGGGTGGCATGGTCAGGCATGGGTGTCTTCTTTTTAGGATTACTGTCGCTACCATGGCTTCTTAAGAAACGCGAAATCATCACTGCCGGTGTCATCGCCGATAATTGCACCGGTTGCGGCCTTTGTGCCATCGATTGCCCGTACCAAGCGATGCACATGGTTGAGAGAAAATCAGCCGCCGGACAAGAGATTATCCAAGCACAACTCCCCAATGGCACGCCCACCGAGGCATCGCAGGCGGCGGATAAATTCAAGTACATCGTTTCGATCAATACCGACTTGTGTTCGGGCTGCGGTGTGTGTGCCGGTTCGTGCGCGTACGATGCCATCACGCATGTCCGCCCGGGCGAAAAACACGAAAAAATCGATTGGACGCCTGCAAAGGACAAGTGGGTAACTATCGTGTGCCAAGGCCGTGCGCACTCGTTGGGTCTTGAAGACGACGGTACTGTGCTACGCCCCTACCACGACACGTTACTCCACATTTCACCGTGCACCGGAAAAATGGGCGTGGGTTTAACGCAAGAGATCGAAGCGGCGGGAGCAAAAGGCGTCATCGTGGGCGCTTGCCCCGAAGGCGACTGTTGGTACCGCGAAGGCAACAAATGGCTCATGGATCGCATCAACATCCAACGCAAACCCAACTTTAGAAAAATCAGCCCCGAGTTTCCGATTCTTGGGCATCGTTTCAACGGTAGACAGCACGCATCGTTTACGCGGGAAATCGGACGCATCGTTGCGGGAGATGGTTCACTTGTGAAGCGCGTGTTCGCTTTCTTGAAGCCTTCAAGCTGGGTACGTTCGTTTTCAACAGGCACTGTTTTCGCTGCCGTTATGCTGTGGATTTTTTACATGGGTGCAGCGGGACATTTTGGACAAATTAGGGCAAACACCAACCACGCCATTTTGCGTCTTGATTTCTTCTACCAAAGCGATAAAGAAGCTTGTGACCCTTCAATGGTGCCTGCAAATGCAAAAGAAGAAGCAATTAAACGGATGGCTGGCCTTGTGAAGCTCGATAATTTGTCGCAAGAGGCGCGTGAGCGTATATTAAGGCAAGCCGAAGAAGGTGTCGCTCTCAAGTATTGCAGCCGTGCACGGCGCAACTTAGACATCACCGTCGATGTAGATGGAAAGCCAGTTGTGAACAAGCTTTTCAAGCCTTCTGGCCTACAACGCGATGGCATCACGTATGTGCTGCTTAAAGCACAGGTTGCGCCAGGCGTACACGAAGTGCATGTAAAAGTGCATGAGCGCGATACTGGCTCGGTAGGCCGCATGGTAGAATACAAAGACAAAATGGAATTTAAAGGCGCAGAAGTAAAACTTTTAGACTATGAACCTAACCAAGCAAAATTCTTTTTACGCACCACGCCGGCAGCTACTGAAAATGAAACAACTAAGTAAAGGCGATACGCGGATTTATATTCGCAAACAAAATAAATTTTTTTCGGCGGCGGCGTTAATCCTCCTTGCGCTATTGGTTGCATGCCAACCCAAAAGTGAACGCGCATACCAAAAAAGTTTTGAACTACGCGCAGCACGTGAAGTGTATACTGCAGGCGATGCGGCAAGTGCACGTTACTACCTAAGCCGCGTATCTGAAGATAGAATTGTAAAAGAAGAGGCTACCGCATTTTTGCACCGCGTTAATGAACGCAAAGAAAGGGCAGAAGAGTGTGTAGGTGACAAAAAAGCCGATTTAGAGATTAACCGTTACCCCAAGATGCGCTACCGACACCTATTCCAACTCGGTGTCTGTTACGAGGCCGAAGGGGATACAAAGCGTGCAATGGGTTTTTACAACCTTGCTGAAAACGCAGGCGGAAAACAACCGCAACTCTATATACGCCGTGGTCTTTTGCGCGAACGCTTGGGAGATACAAAAGGCGCATCCGAAGATTTTGTGCGCGCCGATAAACTCAACCACGAGTACCCACCCGCGCTTTTAACCCTCGCACTTTTCCAAGTACGCTCGGGCGATGTATCAAGTGCGGCAAAAACGCTGGAGGCAATTAAAAATATAAAACCCACGTACGCCGCAGTCATCGCCGATGCGCTCAAACACCAAAAGGAATACGCGGCGTTTCCACGTGGCACTGCTGTGGATACGATTATAAAAGAAGAAAAAAATGGCACAAAGTAAAAATATTCGGTTATGGGTGTTGCGCTCTATCGCACTCTCACTTATGCTTGCCACGGGCTACATTGCGTGGTACACGATGGAATCGGGCAAGCCGCGTGACTTTTGGAAAGACAAGCTCGCCACACGCGCCAACTTACAAAAATTCGACGGCATCTTTGAAGACCAAGACGGCAAGCAAGTCAAGCTGTCCGAATTTGCCGGTAAAAATGCGATCGCTACTTTTGTTTTCAAAGACTGCACCATGGTGTGTCCCACCATTATGAACGATCTACACCTTTTCGACAAGGACTATGCGGATTTCAAAACGAAAGGCAATTTTTTAATCTTTACGTTTGAAGACCACCGTGGCCACGCCGACGACTTAAAGAATTTTTTAAAAAAATATAACATCCACGGTAACCACTGGCGCGTTCTAACATCGGATGCGGCGACGATTAAACGCCTCGCCGACACGTACAACCTGCAATACCAAAAAGAAGCCGATGGTAAAGTTATTTATGCGCACAGCAATGTCTTTTTAGTTGCAGACACAAAAGGGAAAATACGCCGCGAGTTTCGTGGCATCGAAAACAATAAAGCGCGCTTCTTCGATGAAATAAAAAAATTCTTATGATAAAAAAGCACAAAGGCACTTTTATCGCGCTTCTTTTTGGTGTATGGGGGCTTTTTGCCGCCAACGGCATCAAAGATTTTTATTTTGAAATGCGCATGAAAGCACGCGGTGAAATTATCAGTTACGCGTCACTACAAGAATTTTGCGGTTGGACGGGAGACAAAAAACCTGGCGAAACAGATATGGAGTATGCATGGCGGCGTGCACGCAATATGTTCTCCGCCATCATGGTGATTAGCTTTGTATCGGTGCTTCTTTTTGGAAGTATCTTCGGTATCATCTTTGGTATTTTTTGGTGGTCGGGCGCATTTAGCGACGACGTCGATGAACACGAACAACAACAAGTGAAGGGAAAAGTATGAAGTTCTCAACGAAGTTATGGGTATTAGTGAGCGTGGTGCTCACGCTGGCGGCAGTGGCAATTAAATGGTATTTTTTGCCCATGACGGAAAAGTATGCAGAGCTAACAATCCAAAACCAAATGAAAGGCGAAATGCAATCGTTTGAAAAAATTTTGGGACTTATTGCGTACACTGCCGATCAAGACAAGGCATTTGTAAAACGCGCATGGGGTCTTATCGCGGAAGATAAATCGATACCGTATGAATTCCGCCGTAGCGATTTTTTACACGCGCAATACGGTTTCAAAAAAGACCGCGCAGTACAAAACGATTTTGAAAAAAAAGTGATGGCGTCGGGAAATGCCGAATTCCAGAGCGATAAAAATTTCATCACGTACGCATACCCACTCAAAGCACAAAAAGTTTGCCAAGGGTGCCACTTCGATAAAACCGGCAAGGTGATTGAGCTGGGAAAACCTTTAGGGCTCGTTGTACATAAAGTGCCGGTGACGGCAATCACCGAATCGCCAGCGGCGTATTTTTCGCTCAACCTCTTTTGGGAAAATTTTGGTCTGGTTATGCTTTGCATCGCTTTGGCAATCCTCCCCGTTTGGCTTTGGATTCTAAAACCTATACGCCGCGTCGCCGCCCAAAGCGAAGAAATTTTGCGCCGCGCCGATGAGCGCGGTGAAAGCGACACCATTGGCGATTTTGACGACAACCGTCCTAAGAAAGTTGTAGACGAATTAGACGCGATACGCCGCCTCGTGGATTATGCAAAACGCCGCTAGCTTAGACACACGCACCATCCGATACTGGCTTTATGCCTGCGCAGCGATGGTGTTCCTCATCGTTGTTGTGGGAGGGATTACCCGCTTAACGCGTTCAGGGCTTTCTATTGTCGAATGGAAACCCATTTCAGGTACCCTGCCACCCTTAAACGACGCCGAATGGAACGTTGAGTTTTCTAAATATAAAGAAACTCCCGAGTACAAAATCATCAACCATAAGATGACTTTACCCGAATTCAAAGATATTTTTTGGTGGGAGTTTATACACCGCACGATTGCGCGCCTTATCGGCGTGGTGTTCTTTTTCCCGTTTGTGTATTTTCTCATCCGGCGAAGACTATCGGCAAAGCTGGCCATCAAACTTTTACTAATTTTTTCTATCGGTGGCCTCCAAGGATTTATGGGCTGGTACATGGTGAAAAGCGGCCTCGTGAAAGATCCGCATGTGAGCCATTTACGCCTCATGCTGCACTTGATGCTTGCAGTGCTGCTTTATATGTTGTTACTCACAACGGCGTGGCGCCTCAAATGGCAGCGCGACCCCAACCAAAAAGCGAGCGCTGAACACTTAACGATGATGGCAGCGTTTCTTATTTTAGCAACAGGTGCGCTCGTTGCAGGGCTTAAAGCGGGAAAAATGTACAACACATGGCCTCTTATGAATGGCGCGTATTATCCCCCCGGCATCGAGTACATGACCCCGTGGTATTTAAACCTTTATGAACACCCTGCGGTTGTACAATTTATCCACCGCAATGTGGCGTATGCTTTTGGTATCCTTTTAGTAATCCTTTCCATAAAACGCCGCGCAGAAATTCTTGCGCGACCGCTTTCGCATCCCCTTACTTGGCTACTTATCGTATATGCCCTACAGGTTATTTTAGGAGTCTTGACCCTCCTTTATGCGGTCCCTGTGAGCCTTGCAGCAAAACACCAAACAAATGCATTAATTTTATACACGATTAGCCTTTATTGGTTTATTCGGGAGCGGTACGCTGAAGTTAAATAGATGACGTGCTATGCCACAAATGTAGCATAACCTATGGCTCTCGTAAAAAGCTCACAAGAAATCACAAACTCGACTATTGGCGCTAACTCGTATTTTACAGGGCGCTTTTTTATCAACGGCAGTCTTAAAATAGACGGTAAATTTGAAGGCCGCTCTCTCCAAGCAGATCAGCTTTACATTGGTACCACCGGTAAAGTTAAAACTTCGGTTGCGGCAAATGCTGTTTTCGTCGAGGGTGTCATTATAGGCAACATCGCAGCCAAAAGCCGCGTGATGCTACTTCCCACGGCAAAAATTTTTGGGGATATCAAAACTCCAGAGCTTATTATACAAAACGGCGTCATCTTAGAAGGGCGTTGTGTTATTGCAAACGACCTTAAAGTATCCGCAAAAGACGTTATAGAAGCAGAATACCTTAAAGATAACCTTACTGAAAATACGCTCTTCCCCAAAAATGCGCGTATTGAAAAAGAAAAACCTGACGGGCGATAAAACGCACAGGTAGTCTACTGCTCGCGCAAAGCTTACAGCCAATCCTTATTTCGCAAGGCGATGCAGCAGGCGCAGGGTGGTTTGCGCTTAAAGAAATTTTTCGGCAACCCAAAAAATACAACCTTTCAGCGCAGGCACTGCGCCGTTTTGTAGTCGTCGCAGATTTATTTGCTTCTGAAGAAGGTTTTATCCAAAAATATTTTCATACCGCCGATTTTCCACTTAAAAAAAACGCTTTCGACGCACTTTTAGAAGATAAAAAAAGAAAGAAACCGCTTTTTCTAACGGTTGCTCAAGGTAAAAGCTTTGAACCCGGAAAAGGGAACTCCCTCATTGCGTTGCGGTCGTACCATGTTTTTCAAAAAGCGTTAAAACTATTTGTCGAAAATTCTTCAACGTCTCTTGTTACACTTCCCGTTTCAAAAGAATTTATTATGAAAGCCGGTATAAATTTTACAGGCCATACCGAAGAACTCGCGGCGGCGTTCCAAAAAAATGTTTTCATGTGCATGTACCATAAATCTTTTTCGGTTATTCCTCTAACAAACCACATCGCCCTTTCACAAGTACCGCGTAAGCTTTACGAAGTGCCGCTTGAGCCGCTTGCCGAATCAATTAGGCAGTATACGGCAATTTTTGCGCCAAAGAAAAAATTTGCATGGTGCGGAGTTAATCCGCATTGTGGAGAAAATGGACGCATAGGCACAGAGGATGAATTTGTGCGGCGGGGGGTAGATTTTTTTGCACAAAAAAGTATTTTAGTCGATGGCCCAATTTCCGCAGACGCTGTTTTTACAAAGAAGGTTTTGAACAACTATTCTCTTGTACTTGCGAATTACCACGACCAGGGACTTATTCCGTTTAAAGCACTTGCCGGACTTTCTGGAGTTAACACTACATTGGGATTACCTCGGCTACGCGTCTCCCCCGACCATGGTACAGCGTATGCACAAACAGAAACAAAAAGTGTCGACGTCACAGGAGTACTCGCAAGTTTACAATTTGCATTGAGGTTTGCAGAAAAATGGCAGCAGGTATCTGGACACTATTAACTCTCTCGGCGCTTGCGCTTTTGTTCCTTACCTTTCGTAGTGGGGTTAAGCTTTACCAAAAAATTTTAGCGTACACCGTTTTGGGTGCCCTATTTTACTTTTACTGGCCAGATTTCCAACCGGTCTACGCGCGGCTTACAGGCGGTGACTATAAAACTTTGTTAAGCGAGCTTACTTCTGTGGTACAAATTTCATTACCCGCTGTTGTTTTCGTCCTTGTTGTATGTGCATTTTTCGTTGCATCTGCTCTTGATGCGGGAAAAATTTTAATCTTCCTTTTTGTTGTTTTTATTCTTTCCACAATTGCAAAAATTGTGTCTTTGTAATATAGTGCTCTTAATTGACTACCTGTTAAAAACTTATTAAATATCCGATGCAAAAAGTTTTTTTAAAGGTTGTTGCGCCTTTAGCTATAGTCGTTTTTGTCGTACATTGTTCTTCCACAGGTAATAAAATTAAAACAACGAAGGAGCCTTACGCTGAAGATTTTCAATTTGTAAAAAGCGACAACAATTCTTGCGAAACAGGAAATAAAATTTGTCTTAAAGCTAAAAATATAACAAGGTATTTAGATGGCGCGTTATCCAATAACGCCATGCTGGATGCATCTCCCGTAAAAGTTGTACAATACTTAGATTGTGTAAAAGCAGGCCAATGCGAGCGCAAGGGGGTTCTTAAAGATTCCACTCAATGGGTTTCGGAAGTGCCTTTTGAACACGCCAACCGCTATTGCGCATGGGCAGGAGGACGGCTTCCCACAATCGCAGAATTTAAAGCGGCGCTTGAAAATGATGACTTTACACGCCTCGACATAAACGAATGGTCAAACGACTGGAGTCCTGTCGCACAAGACGCTTGTACAGTAAAAAAGAAAAATATATGCGAGCCCAAAAACCCTATGGGGATTGCAAGTGGCATTTTTCCTTATCCAACTTTAAAATTTAAACAAATTTTTAATACACAAAGCGGACTAACCACAAGCATCTCCATAAACTCGGCAAAAGGGATTGTTTTTCGTTGCGCATACGATTCTATACCACCTACAGCTGCACCACCCTGGATGATTGCAAATCCCCCTGCACCTTTAAACGATCCCGCTCCTCCTTCGCAGAGTGAACTAAAAAAATTACACGAACTTAGCGACACCGACACACTCAACAAACCAATTTGTAAAGCAAAGTACACCTCGCCCGCGCATTGTAAAGACCCTGTAACATACTTTACACCAAATGAATCGCAAAATTATATCTTTGCTCCTTATATCCGTAATTTGGGTGGGGGGTACGCCGGTGTTGCGGCAGATGCAAACTATTCTTATATCGCACTTGCAAAAAGCCGTTTCGTATGGCTGTTTGATTTTGATGTAAATATTAATGCGCTCCACCGCATCTTGCGTGCGCTTATTCTCGAATCGGAAACTGTTCCCACATTTCTTTCTCGCTTCAATAAAAAAAATCAAAAAAGCTCATTGGAAATCCTCCAAAAATATTACTCCGACCGTAACGATTTAGATTTTATCCAGCAGGTTTTTAGGAACAATTACGATTCGCTTGGTAAACATTACAGAAAAAACGCAATACCGAACAAACATCACGACGATTTTGGATGGCTACGCGTCGCCGAGCACTACCGTTATATACGGCTGCTCTATTTACAAAACCGTATTGCAATTGTTCCTGGCGACATGCTAAAAGATAAGTCGATGCGCTCTATCGGTAAAGCTGCTAAATCGCTTGGCGTTCCTATCCGTGTTTATTATCCCAGCAATGCGGAAGAGTTTTGGGATTACTCGACAAGCAATTCAAACTATAAACATAACGTTTTGTCACTTCCTTTCGACGAGGCATCGATAACGTTCCGTACAGTACACGAATATCCGTGGCACCCAAAATGGCGCAAAGGAATGCAAGGGTTTTGGCATTACGTTGTCCACGGGGCGTACAACTACCAAAAGAAACTGCTACTTCCCCATTACGACTATATGGATTTTTTCAAAATGCACCGTGTCGTCTCTCCTACACGAGCAGATTTTAGTACAATTGAAATTCCTTCTGCAATTCCCAAAGGGCTTCTTGAGCAAGAAAGATAATAATAAAACTTTTCTCATATTTAAGCATAAGGTTATCTCGTATAGAGTTTATACCGATTTGATTTTATGAAGACCTTATGAAACTTTTTTTTATTTGTTTGTCCGTAGCAACTTTTGGTATACTTGGATGCCATACCAAAACCCAAAATATATCTAGCGTAATTGAAAAAATTTATGCAGTTAAGTATGGTGAAAGCCTCTACCCTTCACGACTTCTAAACACTAAAAATACAATTGGAAAAACTTCCATCAATTGGCTTGCATACCTTGTCGTACATAGCGACAATACAAAGACATTAATCGACTGTGGATTTTCAGATGCAGCGCTACTAAAAAAATTTGGAATCAAGCATTTTAAACCTGTTACAGAAATTCTATACAGCCTTGGAATTAAGCCGCAAGATATAACGCGTATTATACTCACGCACACGCACTTTGACCATGCACTCGATGTAGATAAATACCCAAACGCCACAATTTATGTGCACAGCAACGAAATAAAATCCCCGCATGTTAAGAGCCTTAAAAATATTTTTGATACAATCGCATCGCAAAAACGTTTAGTCGAAATTACAGAAGAAGTAAATACCGTAGGATTCAAAATTGTGCCCAGTCAAGGACACACAGAGGGCTCAATTGTAGTAACTGCGAAGATTAACAACGTTTTTGTAGTTTTTACAGGTGACGAATGCTATTTTGCCGAAAGTTGTAGGGCCAAAATTGGACTACCCCGTGCGGCAGCCTTCGACGTGTACGAAAACAAGCGGTTTATCCAAAGTATTCCTGCTTCAACAGAAATTCTTTCAGGGCACGAGACACAATTGAAGAACGGTAAATGGATAAACAACCATCTATTTTATTTATTTTTTTGAGATTCAAGTCTTTTCTTTTTTTCTTCTTCTAAATATTTTTTTGATTTCTTAGGGTCATTAAAATTTTGTGTTCCATGTATATGGCAACGAGGAACTCCTCGTAGTTTTTTAAACTCAAGTAAATCGTCAAAATGTGTATAGAAAGGTTTGCCGCGCTTTGCCAGCACATATTGATCTGACCAACGGATATTGTCACGGCAGCGGATGGAAATATTAACCTCGTCTTTATCTGTTTTTAAAAGTTCGTAAACAACGATATCTTCACTATCTCCCGCTTGGTAAACAAACGCCACTTTTTGCCCTACTTTAAGATATTCACGCGCACGCGAGTGTAACTTGTCAAATTGTACAAGCGAGGTATAGTCTTCATCGAGCGCGTTACTCATGAAAACAACACTTGTTTTTCTCCCTTTTTCTGGAGTAAATTCTACGTTATGAAGAAATCCTAAGATAAGTTCTGTAGGGGGGATCTTCTCCAATGATACAAAGTTCTCAAATGCTTGTATACAATAAGGAATTTCTGATTCCATGCAAAATGTTGAAAATCGAATTTTTTTTTCTTGAAACCGAGGCTTGCGCTCAAAATCGACGATCCAATTTACTTGCATATTTTGGAGTAGGGTTAAAGCATCCACGTTTGTGGAATTATTACGTACGGCGTTTTGAAATTCATTGTGGGCCTTGAGTATCCTCCAGTCGGCATCAATGGCTACAAAGCGCGTACATTGCATTTCTTGACGCATCATATAGTACTGCGTAAAACCTACGGTAAAACAATCTTTTTCTTCAGGAAAAAGTTTTTCAAGAATCGCAAAGACCTTGTGGACACCGCGATCGTTCATCCGATAAAAGTTTGCACATCCCGCGATAAGGGCGGGTAACATATTGGAGTACCACCATTCCTTGGATGGTTTTTTAAAATTAAGTTCTTTTGAAAAATCTTGCGCAATTTCTTCGTTGTACTCTATATTGCCGTAAATCATATCACAAATTGTATTTCCATATTTATCCAATTTTGTGAAAAGTTTTGTAACGCTACTGTTTGAATAACTACCGCTACCCACGTATTCTAGACTTTCGCGGTGTTCTTTTGTTGTCTTAAGCGTTGTATATGTTGCGCAGTATAAGCCCTGCAACGCTAAAAAACTGATACCTGTTAAATGAAAAAAAGAACGTCGAATTTTCACGGTAGTAGTACTCAAATTTTTACGATATTTTATCACTCGCCGTGGGAAGTTCTTTTTCTTTACGTAAAAAATGGGTCGTTTCTAAAAGGCGCTTATGTACAAAAGGAGCGAGCATGAAGTGGTTGCTTACCGTTCTTTTAACTTTTCCCGGATACACAACCACAGGAGTGTTTTTTCGTATATCACCCCCATTTCCTAAATAGTATGGCTCGTAGTGGTTGGTTACCATGTCGATAATTACATTACCCGATGCGTTTGTAAAACGGATGATACCATTTTCATCTTCAACTCCTTTAAGCCCCAAAGCGCGAATCATTGTCGTCTGCACAGGGTACGCGTCTACTTTTTCAATTCGCATCGCACTATAATAAAATTTATTTGGATCGTGCTCAACTTCAAGTTTAATGTACGCTAAGAGATCCCATAACGCCTTATTGTATTCATAGTTACCTTCAATATCGATAAAGCCTTTAATGCCGGCATACACCCTATCGTCAAAACCTGTTTGTAAAATATATTTATCTAAAAATGCTTTAGGATCTTTTGTTTGGCGGTAGTCCAATTTTTCTTGGGTGAGTAATCTACGCGTTAAAAACTCTCCGCGTGGTGTCGTCGAATTGCTATACGAAATAAAAATTACAGGATTTGCTTTGGGTAAAATCTTTTTTAGAAGTCGCACTCCTCCACCGTTTAATAAGCCAGGAGTTTCGGTAAAAATTCTTCCTTCCGGATAGTTGGTCCGGTGGCATATCGGGTGTAACGGTTTTGGTTCGGGCAGTGGATTTTTGCTATACTTGTATTTGTATTCGTCAATGGTAATCATCGCCGCGCCGGGTAAGTCTTCAAGCAGCGCACGCACACCTTTAGCAACAGGCGTGCTATGGAATCCCGATGATTCACCACGTAACGCGACAATCCATGTTGTGTTGGGTGTAATGCGCTTTAAATCGTGGTAGCCGATTACAAAAGGATATCCGGATTCTTCGGTAATATAGAATTTACGTTCATCGTTTAAGGCATCGTTGAATAAATCAAAATACGGCGTTGCTGAACGCCAAGGCCTTGTCGCGGGTGAATATTCAGAACAATCCTGAAAACGCGCTTTATCTTTTTGTGTAATCGGATGCTTGTAAACTTCTTCAATACCGCCAACTTGAGGTTGCACTTGCTCGCGCCTTGGAAAATTATCAGAAGAATTACTGTTTCTGGTTTGTGCAGTAGAACAGTCGATAAACACAAATAATGGGAAAAAAATAAAAAAAAGACGCGCCCAAAAGGCACAAATTCCAGTATCCATCGAGGGATAGCTTTTAAGTTATGACTCCGTGTGAGAACTTAAAATTAGAAAACAAGTCCTGCAGTATAAGCTTTGCTAACCTTAAGGTATTGCCATGCTAACTTTTCCTGTATTTCCTGGAATTTCTTCCATATTTACCTTGACAGAGCATTCGTACTATAGACATAATTGTCTACAATTATGCTCTATAGTAGTGCAAGTAAGTATGCGGTTCGGGCTCTTAGTTATATGACATCGTGCGAAGAGCAAAAAATTTTTACTGTGGACGAACTTGCTAAAGGCGCGGATGTTCCAAAGCCTTATTTGAGCAAAATACTCAAGCAGCTTGTCGCAGGAAAAATTTTAAAGTCGAGCAAAGGTCCAGGCGGCGGATACCAATTCGCAAGACCCGTCGAGAAAATAAGCCTTTATGACATCAAAGTGACAATCGACGGCATTACCGAATTTGTCGATTGCGTTTTAGGGCTAGACGCCTGTAACGACGCGGCGCCGTGCCCTGCACACTATATGTGGAGGGATTTACGCGCACGTACAACAACCGCTCTGCAAACTACAACACTTCCTTACGCACAAAAAATTCTACACGAAAAGGCGCTACACCCCGAAGGCGCTAAAAAGAAAACCAAAGCAAAAGCTACAGTAGCCAATAAAAAGGTTTAAGTAACCAAGCGCGAAAGCCTCCTTTAAGTTCAGTAAGTAGCGCTATTTTGCTACCCAACGAAAGCTCTCGGTACACAACATCTGTGCCTTGGGGGGCTTTGCGGAAAGCAAGCATTGTTTCTAAATTAAGTACCATGCTCCGGTAATCATAATTTGCGCTTCCGGTAAGTACCCAACTATCCACTAAAAGTATTTTAGTATGGGAAAACCTTTGTGTGGATTTAGTTCCTGAATAAAGAAAAACTTTTGCGCCTTTTTTCATTAACCTTTTCGCGAGTGAAAAAGAAACTGCATCAATCCATGGTAAATCCGATTTTCGCGATAAAATAATTTCGATAGTTACGCCTTCGCGAAGCTTTTGCACAAGAATACGAAACCAAAATCCATACGGAACAAAATACGGAACAGAAATAACAATACGTTCTTTTGCACGCCGAAGGCGATGCTTTATATACCGCGAAAGAGAATAACTTCCCGTATGGTTTTCATCGAAGTGGAGCACTTTATTACCCGTACGCGTCAAAAGACGAGACGCCCACTTTTCATGGCGTGCGCGACGGCAGGCATCTTCAAACTGCTCTGTTAGAAAATCAATAATTTTACGCGACGAAGAAACAATTACCGCATCAAGCCAACGTGCGCTTCCATACGCTTCACGCGAACATTCACGCATAAGGTTAAAACCACCTGCAAATGCCACGGTATCATCAACGATAATAATTTTTCTGTGGTTTCTGCGGATTAAAAATCTAAGCCATCCCCATCGAAAAATTCTAAGCTTATGGTGGATAAAAACATGAACTCCAGCTTCAACGAGACGTGCAACTACCCTATTAGGCAACTCCAGACTCCCTATTGCGTCTATAACAAGGCGCACATATACCCCACGCTTTGCCGCGTTGGTAAGAGCGTCTTCAAAACGCATACCTATCTCATCGTTTTGCCAAATATACACCATGAACGCAACCGACAATTTGGACTCTTCGATAGCGTCTAGTGCATGCCTATAAAAATCATCACCTTCGTATAAAAGTTCTGTTTTTTGCATTAATGGTAATGGTATACTATAGGGTTTAAAACAAGCGCGCCTTTGAAATCAGGACTACTATTTTTCAACAAAGCCACAGGTGCGTGACTTACACAGTAACAGAAAGTGCCCGTAAAGAACTATCAATGGTGGTGCCCATGTATATGTGCGTAGGTAGCCATGCCCGAACCGCGCTGGGCGCTTTTTCAACACCCTGTAATCAGCGAATTAGTCATCGAATGAGATACGGTAACCGGCGCCCGCGAGAACCGTGAAATAGTAGCCAGACAAGTCATCACCGCCTAATCCGCCGTCCGTGAATTGTACCTTGTGTACCCTCACGTCGATTTCGGCGAAGCCGTTGCGCGACGCTGAAAAATACTGCCGAAATACCAACCCGCCGTTAATATTGAAGGAGTCGCTGAAGGAGGGGCGCAGGCCTGAGTAACGAGGCACAGAACGGTGGCTAATGAGATCGTATCCAAAGGCGCCTGCCAGCATCAGCGAAGCATTGCCGACATGCAGAAAATCCCAGCGGATATCTGCGGCGATATATATACCAAAAAAGTTGTTTGTTGCGGTGAGTACTTTGGTATTGAGGTCATAGTAGCGATACTCTTCAGCGCTGTTGCCAAAACGGAAATCCATAGCCATTCCAACATAGAAGCGTCCAACACCTATAGCGGACTGAAATCCCATTGAGGGATGCGCGCCCAGGCGTGAGAGGTTGCCTTGTGGAAGCCAAGCGCCCGCATAAGCTAAGAACACCGTTGACAGGTCAGATTTTAGCGTTTGTTGTTTGGTGGCGAATTCGTGAAAGCGCCCGCCCGAAGTGCGTTCAAGCTCGCTTTCGAAAGCCGTTCTGCCCGAGAGGAAATAAGTTTTTAGCAGCTTGCCGTCGATCGAGGTGGGGTTAGCAAGTGCTGCACGCTTTGCGAGCAACCGGTAATATTCCCCGTCAGCGGGTGGCAGGCGCCGGTGGTCTTTTCTGCCACGTATCGTCATCCACAGATTCCAGCTGATGTCAGGCGAGGTTTTATCAATCGTGGCCAGGCGGCCGGAAAGCTCATATTGGTGTATAAAGTCGCTATTGGGACAGATGTTCCGCCATTCGGCCAGAACATCGGCTTCGTTCACTCCGCTCGCTAAGAGCCGCGCCCCGTTTTCAGCAACCAGCGAGCATTCGGGCACCTGGCGTGTCAGTTCGTTACGTAGCGATTCGCGCCCCGATGTCGTGGGGGGCACAGCCGCCAATAGAGGAAAGAGTGTCGCACAAATGGTAAGGGCTGCGGCGCGCATCAGGGCACCGCTTAGCGTCACCGTGAACAGTTCGAGTTTAGTATATAAGAACTCACTCCCCACTCAGGTCTACTGAACCCAAGTTATCCAGGTGTAAAGCCTGTTTCACAGAGTGATGAGTTATGAGCCTGTGAGGAACTGTGCGCCAACTCGCGCAGTGTTTATTGAGGAGGCAATTTTTTTACGAATTTTTGTACGCGGTTTGTTCAAGAATTCGAAATTTTGCACAAATTCCAATAGCGTGCAGAGCAAATCAATAGTGATTTGCAGGGAAATTGGTGCAAAATAGTGCTTCAAGATATACGAAAATTTCACCTCAGCGAGTTCCGGCCTGGCCACCATCCTTCTCTTTCCCACCACGAAGTTTGTCTTTCCTTGACAATCGGTCGCGTGGAGTTATAGTTGCACTTATGAAAGCATTATCTTTAACTGTATTTTTTGCATTTGTCTTTTCGGCGTGCAATAATTATGGCTTAGTCGACAGTCTTGAAAACCCAGGCGCTATACGCGACATTCCCCCTCCTGTAAAACGAATTTTCGTAAGCACGACCCCGTCTAACGGTAACATGAGTAACTTCACATGCAACGGCGGGGGGATACAAAATGCAAATTGTCTTTGCCAACAGACGGCTGAGCAACAAGGGTTTGGCGGCACCTATATTGCGTTTCTCAGCGACGACGTTGCCGACATGAGCTGCCGCTTATTTTCAATCACGACAAGTACGGCTTGTTCGCTGATGTCCGATGCAGTGTGGTATAACACTAAAAATGAAATTGTCGCAAGCGGAACCAGTCAACTTTTCAGTACAGCGCACACCTCCGCCATTTACGATAAGTCGGGAAATGCGCCCTCGGGGTCGGTATGGACGGGCACCACTGCAGGGGGAGCCCTTGCGACGAGCCACTGCAACCGCTGGACTTCCAATTCAAGTGGTGTTCAGGGGCAAACGGGCATTCCTTCCGACACTACAGGTAGCTGGACTCAGGGAGGTGCGGCAGGTTGTAATACCAACCAGAACTTTTACTGCATTGCCGTGGTTGAGTAAAATACGATTGACAATACGATATAGTATCGTATAGAGTGACGCTTATGAAAGTTACCGCTCTTTTGCCAGACAAATTAATGGAGGAAGTCAAACGATATTCAGGTGGTAAAAACACGACCGAGGGTTTGACGATTGCACTCAATCAATGGCTTTCCTTAAAAAAACTCCATCATCTAAATCAGAAAATACAAAAAAAACCACTGGAATTTAATCATCAGTTTTCAGCGCAAGAGGCACGAGAAATCAATAGACGCTAATGGTTGTCGTTGACACATCTATTTTCATCGAATTTTTTAGATGCAACGAACCTTATTTTTCAAAATTAAAATATCTTGTTGAACACCGGCAAGTGTATGCGCTTGAATGTGTTTTTGCAGAACTTTTACAAGGAGCAAAAAATAAAAGAGAAATTGAAATTATTGATAGCTATTACAAAAATTTACCTCAATTAAGCATAGAAGATGGTTGGTTAAGGACAGGGCGGTTTTCTGCAATGAATAATTTGACTTCAAAAGGGATTGGTCTCATTGATTGCTATATTATTTTCGCTGCAAGGATTCATGAGTCACAAGTTTGGTCGTTAGATAAAAAACTAAATTCCGCGCTGAAAAAAAGTGAACTTTTTGTTTCTTAAAAATAGGTGCACTACCCTTAAAAACTATATTTATTGTTATAGTTTTTAGTTGACGATTTATTGACGATAAACGAGTGTCCACTTGGAGCTGCCACGTCTGTGTGCAGCCTAGGGGGAAAGATGAAATTTGAAAAGCGTGAAGTCAATGAAACTGCACAAAGCGTTAACGACACTTTAGAAAACTACGTTAACACCGCTGTGCGTAGTTTTGACAATCTCATGGGTACATTAGGTTTAGGCGGTCGTGCCGCCGATTACGACGACACAGCCTACGAGTTTTTAGGCGGAGCGAACGACGAGCTGCGTAAAAAGCACTATGACAAAAGCCTGCGCCTTCTGTGGAAAGCCGAAAAGCATGCGGAATGGTCGTCGTTTAAAGATTTAAATAAAGAGGAGGAAACCCTTCTTAAACTGGCAAGCGAATCTTTAAACAAACTCGAAAAAAAAGAACTCGAGCGTATGAAATCCGCCGAATTTAAAGCCCTTTTAAACCGCGAATATACACCCGAACAAAAGCAGGCTTTAGTAAATATCCTCTCGATGATTGGCCACGGTGAAGCGTACGCATGGCTTGTATCAAACGAAGTGCTGCGCGACGTAAAAAGCACTGGTGCAAAAGCTGCCCTCACGATGCAAGTAATGGAAGAAGCAAAGCACTTTGTCGTGCTGCGCGAGCTCATCCAAGCGTTCGATATGCCGATACCGCGCCTTACAGGGTATGAGTATTTAATCCTCGAAGGTACTCTCAAGTCAAAAGGGCTTGAGAAATTCTTCGGCATGAACGTACTCGTTGAGGGAATTGCTCTGTCTATTTTTGGCGCGTTGAGCAAATTTCCAGGACTTGAAATTCTGGAGATGTTCCATCTCGACGAATCACGCCATTGTGCTCTGCCCACCAATTACCTCAAAGATAGGCCGCTTACCTGGTGGGAGAAAAACAATCCCGTATCGACAATTAAACGTTTCCAGCTTGTCCTTCCCGCAATTCCTTTAGCGTTTAAGATGGAAAAAGATTTTGCAGTGCTTGGTATTGATGTATTTGATTTCGGAGGTTCTCTTGTGCGCAAAGTACTTAACTTGGCGTACCGTGTAGGATTCCACTTACCAATGCCACAGGAAGCAATGAAAGAGTTTATTAACTTCCTTTTTAATGCATACTGCATGGCGACACGCAAAGAGCATACGTACCAAAAGTACTTGGATCGCGAAGCGACAATGGGTGAAAAAGAACGTGCGGTAGAACAAGAAGTCTTTATGATGGCTTCTGCATAATTTTTAAACACCATTAAGAACGAACAAAGGGTTGTCTATCCAGCGCATTTACGCTGCGTTAGGCAACCTTTATATTTTACGGATATAATAAATATTTTTTACGTTCTTTTTTAAACGCATCCACATCGGGTAAAATTGCGCGAGAAAGGATTTTGTAACTAATCCCCTGCGCCATACGTTCAATAAAACCTGTTTCTCCAATACCGTTTGCCACCCGTGCCCAATTTGTTTTCCGCGTATCCACAGGTAAATTTTTGTAGAGCACATAACCCATTGTAATTACGGTGCGCATGGGTTGTATTTTTCGACGGTTTGTAATTACAAGACGAAATCCATGGCATTTTTTCCCTTTAAACGCAGAACGTTCGGGAGTAAAGGATACAGGTTTAAATTTTAATCCGGGTAATTTTGCACGGTTCATTTCCTTTGTAATCTTTTTTGCGTTAAAAAAGGGAGCGCCGTAGTATTCAAAAGGATGCTCGGTGCCGCGCCCCACGCTGATGTTCAGCGTTTCAAACGCCCCACCCAAATGGTAACCCAAAACAGAAGCCATACGTAAAATACTTGGGCTCGGATTTTTCCACGGTAATCCCATTTCATCGTAAAACATACTATGTTTATACCCCGAAAGTTTAAAAACATGGATGTCTGCATTGATATTAAATTTTTCGTTGTAGTAGCGTGCGAGTTCTCCTATTGTCATTGCATGCGCCATGGGAATGGGATAGTACCCCGCAAAACCACCGTGGAATTTACTTTCAAGCAGGGGACCATAGACGCCTAAGGGGGCTGCCATGTTGGGCCTATCCAAAATATACATGGGTTTACCGGCGCTCTTGGCCACCTTCATCGACATAACCATTGTGCTCGCGTACGTATAGTAGCGTAACCCAATCTCTTGGATGTCAAAGATGATAACGTCTACATCTGCCAAATCTTCTTCTGTAGGCGCTTTTTTTTGCCTTTGGTAAAGCGATATAATGGGAACTTGGGTTCTCGTATCTTTTTCATCGCCTACGTGTTCATCCAAAGCGCCGCGTATACCATGCTCGGGCGCAAATATTTTTACAACTTTGTATTTGGGATAAAGCAAATCGAGAATGTGCCGACCTTTGGAATTGATTGCACTGTGGTTTATGATAAGCGCAATTCTTTTTCCTTTAAGATAGTGGTCAGCTTTTCGCATTAGGGTGTCGAGGCCGGGTTTTACGCGCACTCTTTTTTTTGCATCGAGACCTTTCGGGATAGAAAAAAGCAGAACTGGAAGTAAAAAAATATAAAATTTACGCATAAACCATTCTATACGTCGGCAAGTTTCCATAACGGCGCAACCAAAAAGAAGCCGATATAGTAAAAAGATGCGAATAATAATCGAAGAACCAAGCATAAATGATTTTATTTCCTGGAAAAAACTTTGGCAGGAATATTTGCATTTTTACAAAAGCAGTGTAAGTGAGAGTATAACCCAATTTACGTGGGAAAGAATTCAAGATGCACAAATACCACTTTATGCATTTGTTGCATTTAATGAGGCAAAAGAACTCATCGGTTTTGCACACGTCATTTACCACGCCTCAACATGGACTAAAGGAGATTACGCATACCTGCAAGACCTTTTTGTTAGTGAAAAGTGCCGTCGTGGTGGCGTTGCGACAGCGCTTGTACACAAGGTTTATACACACGCTACCCAAAAAAATGCATCGCGTGTGTACTGGCTTACACACGAAAACAACAAAGAAGCACGTGCGCTTTACGAGAAGGTAGCGGTGCGTACCGGATTTATCCAATACCGAAAAGTGCTCAAAATAGAACCTTAATCAATTGTTACGGCAGAAACCTCGTTCGATGCTTCAGAACGTACCCCTTTTCGTGAGTGTGCTTGTAGGCGAAAAAAATACGCCGTCCCTACCTCAAAAGGAAGTACATTCGTTAATCGCGAAATGGTAACTACACGCGGTACGTTAACGTTGTAATCATTTGAACTGTGTTTGAAGGTCGGTACGCTTCCGTCTATTACCAAAGGCTCAAGACTATACGCGTCGCCATCGCCAATAGAAAGGCGTGAAATAAGAAGATTGTACCCGTCGAACGTCGCCTCTTGGTTTTGTATATAATACGTAACTTGCATCCTGCGCCCTGAAATTGCAGTAACCTGAAGCCCTGTTGGGCGTTTAAGGTAGAGTTCCTCGTCAAATGGAATACTTGTACCGCAAGAGATGACAAAAAGGAAAGCCGTGTAAAGGATGACTTTTTTGGATTTGTGCGTGTAAAATTTTAGACGCATTAAGCTATCAGATGCTCTTTTGAGGTACGCGGTCAAACGATTTCCAAATACTTACAATATCAACAAGGAGGGTAAATGGAAAAAAGTCGACCAATTCGATTTTTTCAAGGCGAAAATACTGGCTGAGTAACTTTGCATCGCGCACAAAAGACTCGGTATGGTTAGAAATATAGATTATGGTGTGTGGCATAAAGCGCGGCAATGCCTCCACAACCTGCGCAGAAAGTCCCCACCGCGCAGGATCAAGAATAATAAAATCTGCAGCGTGTTTTTTTTCAAAAACATCCCCTGCATCGCCTTGTAGGTAGACCGCATTATACACGCCGTTTGCTTCAATGTTTTTTTGCGCAACGCGAATCGCAAGAGAATTTTCATCGACGCCATAAATTTTCTCAACAAGCCTGTGAAAAGGAAGAGCATAATTTCCTGCGCCACCATAAATATCAAAAAGAATTTTAGGCTGTGTGCGTAAGATTTCCTCGCGGATAATTTTACGGATATAGTGGCTTTGGACGCGGTTGACTTGCTGGAATGTACCGGGGATTGTATAGAACGTAAAACCATCTGCCTTGTCGTAAATAAAAAATGGAGCTTCTTTAAATGCAATGTATACAGAGATATCTTTTACAAAAGAAGTTATACATGCTGAAAATTTTTCGAGCATGTGCGTCCTTTTGGGGGCAGCGTAAATAACCAAAAGCACGCACGGTGAAGAAAATGGCAAGTGGCTAAGTTCAATACCAAATCCAAAATTTTCATAGCCTGAATAACTTTCGCGGCGCAACAAAGACAACTTTTGCAATGTGTCGCGTAGTGGCGCTTCTGCTGTGGGACAATCTTCTATAGCAACAACGTCGCGACTTTTTTGTGCATAAAAACCAAAATTAAAACGCCCACCAAAAAAATTAGCATGCAGATGTATACGTGCGCGGGTTTGTGTTACACGGCTATCGCCTGATATTTTTATTGGCACCTTAGAAATATTAGGGATATTACGTGCCTTAGTTAAGAAAATTTGTTTTTTTATCTCTAATTGTTGCAAATAAGGTGCACCCGGCCACATACATCCACCGCATATTCCTGCGACACTACAATGTTCTTTGGGGTTCGATATCCGCCGTGCACTCCATCCGCCTTTTCTTTCTTGGCGGAGCAACTTAACTTCTACGGTTTCACCTTTGAAAGCAAATGGTACATAAATACGGCCATACCCTGCGAGCGAGGCAACTCCAACACCTTTTGGATGCACTATTTCAATCGTTACAGTAATGTGTTTATTCATCATACCCAATTATTTTAAACATAAATTTGCAACTAAATTTTTAATCGGAAGAGAAAATACGCACTTAACTAACCGACGACCATAGAAGCATTCGTGTAAGGTCAAGCTGGTTAGCCAACTCGCATTCTTATGATAAAATCCGAGAGCTACGGATTTCCATAGCTATAAAGTCTAAATAGTAGCTATGGAATTTCAGAGCCATACCTTAAATCCTCATTTTTTTTTGTAAATACTCCACTTTTTTTCCAAAAAATGAGAAAATTTGAACATTTTCCGGTATTTAATATATAGAGGGGAGCTAAAGCCTAAAATAAGAGATTTCTTGCCTCTGGAGGAAGCACAATGAAATGTAGAAAGCAGCCACAATTTTTAGAAAAACGGCCGATCAAAATTGCAAATATCTTGGAGGTGCATGTATCACTACTGCAATGGAAGAGAGTTGTTACCTTGGCAGTATTACGGAAAAAGACATTTTCGACGATTACACGTTATTGCGTACTGCGTTTGGCGAAGAAGGAAAATTTACATTGGACAGCAAGGATGGTGGAAGTACATAGCAAGGTTAGAAAGGAGATTCAGGCGACGGATGGAATACATCGTCATGTTATGTGCTTGTACGGGGAGGATGAGATGCTTGTGCGTCTAGCGGCAATGCAGTTAAAGATTACGATGTCTGCATTTATACGGCTTGCACTGGAGTTGTTTTTGCAACAGTTAGCTATGGAAAAACATAGCTATAGCGCTATCACGGATGAACAACTCAAATGGCAAGCCATCCGATTCATCAAAAGCGCCACTACTCAAGTCCAAAATCTACACACGCGCCCGCACATCCATCGTTTTAAATGGCGCAATTTCGCAATGATTACTTATTGGTAATACAAATTTCACAATTTTCCTTTTCGTGCCATTTGCGTCATGTATGCTGACGCATGGCTCAAACATCGAATACAACTGTACATCTTTTGTCGACCTCTATCGGTCGAAAAGTTCTTATGGCATTATCGGGCCTGTTTCTTATTACTTTTCTTCCTGTACACCTTGCCGGGAACTTACTCCTTTTTAAAAGTGATGGCGGTGCGGCGTTTAATGCATATTCGCAATTTATGAGTACATCGCTTCTCATTCGAATTTTGGAAGTTACCCTTGTTGTAGGTTTTCTTGTACACATTATTGACGGAATTATCCTTACGCGTAGAAACAAAGCAGCGCGTCCCATTGGCTATTCAGGTGGTAAAAGTTATGTGACCTCTTTTTTCTCGCGTTCAATGGCTGCAACGGGACTTATAATTTTAATCTATTTGGTAATCCATATTAATTCGTACACTTTGAAACACCGTATTTACGAGCCGGGTAATTTAGCGTTTTACGAAACAGTGAAAGAATCTTTTGAAACAGGTTGGGCGGGGTTTTATCCCTGGTTTTATGTTTTAGCGATGCTTTTAATCTCAATACACCTGAACCATGGATTCCAAAGTGCTTTCCAGTCGTTGGGGCTTAACCACAAAAAGTACACACCGTGGATTAAAAAATTGGGGCTGTTGTACTCAATTGTTATCCCATTAGGTTTTGCAGCAATCCCTATTTTTTTTCAACTTAAGTATTTCAATATTATTTAAGGGTTTGTACCTTAAACTCATTTACGCTCTGTCCGCTCCCCCTTTTCCGGTGGATACTCTATGGCTAAACCTAAAATCCTAATTGCAGACAACCTCGACAAAGACGGCGTGGATATTCTTACCCACGCTGGTATTTTTGACATTGATTATCGTAAAAAGACAACACGCGAAGAACTGGAAGCGGTTATTGGCGAAATCGAAGGGCTTATTATCCGTTCGGCGTCAAAAGTCGACAAAGCGCTCGTTGAAAAGGCGGCAAAGCTTAAAGTTGTGATACGTGCGGGGGTCGGCGTCGACAACATCGATATTCCTGCATGCTCACAAAAAGGTATCGTTGTAATGAATGCGCCTGCGGGAAATTCTATATCAACGGCGGAGCAAGCAATCGCTCTTCTTTTTTCACTGGCGCGAAAAATTCCGCAAGCGCATGCTTCAATGAAAGCAAAGGCATGGGAAAAATCTAAGTTCCAAGGAACCCAGCTTACGGGAAAAAAGTTGGGAGTCATTGGTCTGGGGCGCATCGGTAAAGAAGTTGTTAAGCGTGCAAAGGGTTTACAAATGGAAGTTATAGGTTTTGATCCCTACATCCCTAAAGAACACCTTGCGCATTTAGAAATTGAACTTATGTCCGTGGAAAAAATTCTTAAAGAAGCGGATTTCGTAACTGTACACACTCCACTCACCGAAATGACAAAAGGGCTCGTAAGTAATAAAAATTTAACTTCGCTAAAGCCGGGCATTCGCCTTATCAATTGTGCACGTGGAGGCATTTACGATGAGGCTGCAATTATCCAAGGCATAAAAGACGGAGTTATCGGTGGAGCAGCGCTCGACGTGTTTTCCGACGAGCCTCCACCAAAAACGAGCGAACTTTACGATTTAGAAAACGTTGTGCTTACTCCACATTTGGGAGCTTCAACCGACGAAGCACAAATTGAAGTTGCGAAAGAAACTGCCGAATCGATGGTTGCTTTTTTTACAACGGGGCTTGCGCGTAATTCGCTCAATTTTCCAACTATCGATCCTTCTGCGATGGACATCCTTGCACCATGGTTTACCCTTTGTGCGCAGATCGGCTCTTTTATTGGCCAAATGATGAAGCGTGCTCTGCGCGAAGTAGAAATTACTTACCGTGGCTCCTTTACGGCGCTCAATTTAGGGCCTTTGGAAATCGCGCTTACAAAAGGACTCCTATCGGTTGCCATGGGTAGCGACGTAAACCTTGTAAACGCCCCAATCCTTGCCAAAGACCGTAAGCTTAAAATTACTGGAAAAAAAGATTCGCAAGGTGCAAACGAGCCTTCAATGCTTTCTATCCGCGCAATCGATGAAAAAGAAACTTTGACGCTCAAAGCAACCGTTGGCACCGTTGGGGGATTTATTACCGAGCTTAACGGCAATTCGCTTGAACTACACCCCGAAGGTAATTTACTCTACATTGAAAACACAGATACCCCAGGCGTTGTTGGTCATTTAGGAACATTTTTAGGTTCGCACAAAATAAATATTTCGAGTATGCAACTTTCACGCCTTTCCAAGGGGGGGGCGGCGCGCACTTTCTTAGGGCTTGACGATGAAGTCTCCAAAGAGCTTATCGATGAGCTAAAAAAGAAAGAATTTATTGTTGAGGCACGCTTCATTAAAATTTAATCCCCCGTGAGCGCACAACAATCCACAGTGAGTCGATTGTTGCGGCGTCTCGCCGATTTTTTCGACAAGCAAAAGTTGCGCAATTATACCCGTGAAGTAAATTATATTGCGCTTTTTATTTTTTTTTCCGGTATAATCTCTGCCGGAGTTTTTGTACACGGAAAATACTTTCTTTTTTGGATTATTCTTTTCGCGTTATTTTTTTCTTTTTGCGCAGCGCTACTTTTTCGTTCGTCTGCGTGGAGTTTTTCACGCCGTTCGCTTCTCCTTGCTTTTCTCCTTTTGCTTTCCATAGACGCTATAAGCCAATATGTTGTCGCTCTTTTTTTCTTTAGCGTCCTTCTTTATATACTTTTACGTGCTTTTTTAGACGCAAATTACCCTACCCTTAAAAGCGAATTAACAAGTTCTTTGGCGGTAATCCTTCTTTGTTTTAGCGCGTATGGAATATTTGCAGATACAATCGAATGGGTGCGCAATAGCGCTCTTAAAGAAAAAAATGTTGTAGCATTAAAATGCATAAACGAAAAAGAAGAACGCATCTGCAACGCAGAAAACTCTACATTTTCTGTTCCCGAATTTTGGAGTAAAAGCTCTGGCTCTTCTTTAAGCCGCGATATTTCGCGAATTATTCCTCTACAAACTTTCATCGACACTGCAACAAAAAATATCATTGCTTTCGCCGCAATAAAATCGACACCCGAGAAAGTCACACCAACATTACAAAACTATTTTTCGACGCAAAAAAGTTTTTTAGAAAGTCGCGCTACAGATAATAATCCGCTCGTTTTACGCGTCGTCGTAAAAAGCGTTACCTCAATCCTTTTTGCGGTAAATTACGAGCGTTTGCTACGCCCTAGCTATTTAGGCACGCGCGAAAATTCGTCCGCGCTTATACTCCTCCACAGCGCTAAAGGAGTTTTGTGGCTATTTATTATTGACGGAAAAAACTTGGAAAACCGCGAATTTTTGCTCCACCGCATTGTTACAGGATTGCATTAAGCTTTAACCTAAAAGCACAATAGCCTGGCATGCGATGGCTTTACCTTCGCCAATAGCTCCCATTTTCTCATTAGTACGCCCTTTTACACTGATGGCATCCACGGTTATTCCTAAAAGTTTTGCAAGTGCAAGGCGGATTTCCTCTCGTACGGGAGCAATTTTAGGAGCTTCGCAAATAATGTTGCAATCAATATTTTCTATTTTATACCCACGCATCCGCATGCGCTCTGCAGCAAAAAGAATAAAGTCTCTACTTGCGCGATTTTTGTTTTCTTCTTTTGAAGGCGGAAAATAATGCCCGATATCAAAATCGGAAAGCGCTCCTAAAACAGCGTCTGTTAGCGCGTGCAAAAGTACATCCGCATCGGAATGCCCTTCAAGAGAAAACGGTGCAGCAATTTTGCGTGACCCCAAATAGATGTGGTCGCCCTCTTTTGTCCGATGGATGTCGTAACCTATACCAACACGCACAGCTATTCGGAACTTCCACCTGCGAGAACCTTTACTGTGGGCGCTGTTGTAAATGTATTTGCAGTTGGCTCTTCCTCTGCAGCTATTGGAACTTCAGGAAGCGCAAGCAAGCGTTCAACCTCTTGAACGTCTTTATCCCCACGCCCTGATAGGCAAATGAGTATAAGCGGATTTTTTTTACCTTTCTTTTTGAGCGCGTCGACGTACTGTTTTGCCGCTGCAACGGCATGCGCAGATTCAAGGGCGGGAATTATACCTTCGGTTTTAGATAACTCTTGAAAAGCAGCAAGCGCTTCTTTGTCTTTTATTGCAACGTATTGTGCACGGCCTTGCTCTTTGAGGTATGCGTGTTCAGGCCCAACGCCAGGATAATCAAGCCCTGCAGAGACAGAGTGCACGTTGTTTACTTGCCCATCGGGAGTTTGTAAAATATACGTCATTGCGCCTTGCAAAACCCCGGGTTTGCCCACTGTTAAAGACGCTGAGTGGTTTCCGGGGGTAAGCGTACGTCCGCCTGCTTCCGCGCCAATAAGTTCGACCTTTGTGTCTTTAAGAAATCCTGAAAACATGCCGATTGCATTCGACCCTCCGCCGACACACGCAAATACTGCTTGCGGAAGTTTTCCCGTTATTTTCGTAAACTGCTGGCGTGACTCTTTTCCAATAATCGACTGGAAGGTGCGTACAATTGTTGGGTATGGGTGTGGACCAATTGCGCTTCCAATAAGATAGTAGGTATTGTCGACGTTTTTTGCCCAATCGCGCAACGCTTCATTAACTGCATCACGCAGAGTTCCTGAGTTTCCGCCCACGCCAGAAATTGTTGCACCCAAAAGACGCATCCGAAAATCGTTAAGCGCTTGGCGCCGTAAATCTTCGGTTCCCATGTAGATGTGTACGGGAATTTTAAGGAGCGCACCTGCGGTTGCAGTTGCAACACCGTGTTGCCCTGCGCCTGTTTCGGCAATAATCCGCCCTTTTTTCATTTTTTGCGCAAGAAGTGCTTGGCCCAACGTGTTATTGATTTTGTGCGAACCTGTGTGGAGCAAGTCTTCGCGTTTTAAATATACCTGTGCATTCCATGCATGCGAAAGATTTTCCGCGTACGTTAGAAGAGATGGCCTTCCCGCATAATCGTTGTAGAGGTGCAGGAGCTCTTTCTCAAATTTTTTATCGTGGCTAAATTTTTTCCATGCGGCGGTTAGCTCGTCAAGCGCAGGGATAAGCAAGTCAGAAACATAACGTCCTCCGAAATTGCCAAAATATCCTTCATGAGGTTCTAATTTTTTTATAGGCTTATTTTTCCCACTTGCTGACTTTCTTTTACTCGCCATTAGGCTCCTTAGGCCTTAGGCACACAGTCCGTGCGGTAACTGAACCCAAGGCAATTAGAGCGACATTATGTCACATCGTGAATAACGGTAAAGTACAATTTTTCTACTTTGGGTGGGTAAAGAGCCTCATGCGCCAACTCGCGCACCAAAACCTTCTTCCCCCCTAAAAATCAAAATTTCGTGAAACTTGGTGGATTATGCGATTGCGAGGCGGACTAATTTGCCGAAATTCGTTGCTGTAGCGGTGATTTTGACTTCTGTGAGAACCTTTTTTCGCCCTCGCAGGAGAAAAAACCAAAAATTTCGCAAGGATTTCCAATTTCCGAAAAGAGGTTCAATCTCTGCGCCACGGCGTTTGGAGTTTTTTTTCGCTTCGTCCGATTTCATCTTTAGAATCATCGCATGCTTGAGCGCATGCTCTTCACCTAACTCTGCATCATCGCGCTTGTCGTCTTCGATGCCTCCGTTAAGATAGTCCACGATTTTTTTCTCTAACTCAGCTTTACGCGTCTCTAATTCTTGACGCGTATATGTTTGATCGTTCGAGAATGCAAAACCATTTGATCTCTGTCGGCACGTACAAGGCGATTCATGTGACATAATTAAAAAGCACCTCTATTTGTGCACGAAAATTGCGAGTTGGCGCATGAGGCTCCCTGGCTACTGCGGACAGCATTCGCCTTGACGGTATGTCTCAATGGCTGTTTTAGACTCTATGGCGAAACTTACTGGAGCTATAGCGCAAAGTGGTGGCGCTGCAGGCGGTTCTCCCGCGAGCGCCCACGCAAAGGTGACAATTTACTATAACCACAAATGCCGTAAAAGTCGCGAAGCTTTGCAAATTCTCAAAGAAAAAGGTATTGAACCTGAAATCCGTAACTACATGGACGAACCCCCTTCAAAGGAAGAACTCTCCGAAGTGCTACGAAAAATGGGAAGACGGCCACGCGATATTTTTCGCAAGTCAGAGCCTCTCTACAAAGACCTGGGACTTAAAAACAAAGACCTTACTGACGATGAACTTTTGACGTACTTAAACGAGTACCCAATACTTATCGAACGGCCAATTGTGGTTAAGGGGCAGCGGGCAGTTTTAGGCCGTCCCCCCGAAGACGTACGCCGTATCATTTAACAAGGCTTTCGTTAACGAGGTAATGTGGCAGCACAAAAAATCGTTGTCACCTCTGGGCCAACACGCGAGTTTTTTGATCCCATACGTTTTCTATCTAACCCTTCGACGGGTAGAATGGGGCATGCAATTGCTAACGCAGCAGTTGCGTATGGTGGCTTTGGCGTTGTGTTTATTTCAGGGCCTGTCGACCCTGAATTTGCAAAAGTAGAAGGCGCAAAAAATATCCAAGTTATTAGCACCGAAGATATGCTTGCGGCGGTGGATGCACACCTTGGCCCTGGCGATATTCTTGTAATGGCGGCTGCACCAGCGGATTATAAGCCTGCGGTACGTTCTTCTATAAAAATTAAAAAAACAGAAAATCCGCGTATCGACCTTGTGCCCAATCCGGACATTCTAAAAAAGATGGCACAAAAAAATGTGTCGATAGTTCCCCCAGCTACTTTGGTGGGGTTTGCTGCCGAAACACACGATACAGAAAAATATGCCCGCGATAAACTTAAAGATAAATCACTCGATATGATTTTTTTAAACGACGTATCAAAATCGGGAGCAGGGTTCGCTTCGGCAACAAACGAACTTACTGCTTTTTTAAAAAATGGCGAGCGTTTAGAGTTCTCAAAAGCGACAAAAGAAGAGCTTGGAAAAAAAATTATTGAATGCGTTATACAAAATCGGAACTCTACTGTATGACAGCAATTCTTATAGCGACAAAAGGCGAGGCATATTTTTTTCTTAAAAAGCTTTCTTCAGTAAAAAAAGAAGGAATATTCCATTACCGTGGAATTATCAATGGAAAAAAAATTGCTCTATACTTAACGCGCCCTGGGGTTCGCGCCAAAGAACAACTACGCCGCTTTTTACGTCTGTATCCATGGCGAAATATTATTGCGACGGGAACGTGCGCAAATTTAACGAGTACACTCAGCCATGGCGACGCTGTACAAATTGGGTGTGCAGTTAACGCGGATGCATCTACGCTCCAAATTGCACCAACCGGCGTTACAGCAGTTTCTATTGAAGCCCTTGTGGTAAAAGACTCGACAAAAGCAGATTTACGCTCGCGAACCAACGCCGACGTCCTTGATATGGAAACATACACTATTGCGTCGGTTATGGCAGAGGCAGAATTTGCAAAAATACCGTGGAGTGCAATACGCGTTGTCGACGACACCCCCGGAGAGGAAAAATACCTGTTAAAAGAACAAATGTTGCGCGAAATGCTCACGAATACCCCTTCGGGAAAACTAAAATGGCGCGATATTTGGGCGTTTGGTGTTTGGGATTATATACGCATTTTATTGAGGCGCCACCAAATGGCAAAAGCAATCTTTACAGCCGTCCAAAAATCTGGCTGATTTACTCGTTTTTGTTTATACTTTCTGTATGCGTAGTGTAGTAGCTTTGTTTTTAATAGGCGCCGTTGCTGTATACGCGTTTGGCGCAAAAGTAGTCAAAATAGTACGTGAGCCAAACCAAGTAGCTTTTTTGCTCGAAAAAGGGTTTGGTGTACAAAAAGACGCAAAAAATCAACTCACAATTTCTTCTGCTGCAAACGGTAAAATAATTAAAAAAATAACTACACTCCGCGGCAGTACAGCCCAAGAGGACAAACACTACTTTAACCGTTTAGATAACGTCGCATTGCCGCAAATCCAGGGTAAAATACGTATCGAAGGGCGTATATTCTATTGTAGCTTTGCACAAAAATACTGTTCTGTCCAAAAAATTGACGAGACTCTATAGTATTGTTTAATCAACTTCTACGCGTGCCGCTAAATCGCCAACTTTAGGGTGCGTTTTTTCTTGTTGTAAAATTTCCACAAGTTTACCTGCCTGTGGCGCTTCCAATGAAAAAGCGGCTTTATCTGTGACAAGCTCGCACAATTCGTCGCCTATAGCAAAGGTTTCTCCGGGTTTTTTATTCCATTTTACAAGTTCAATCCCATCGTTGCCGCCAATATCGGGTATTTTAAGTTCAATTATGCGAGCCATGCTTGATTGGTTGATGTGCGGGTTGGGTGTAAAGAATTATTCCACCTTAAAATCTTTTTTACTTTACCCCGTGATTTTATAGACTAATCCAGCCGACACACCATTTTCATGAAAAATTTCGGGAGAAATCTATGCTAAAAATTCGTCAAAGAGTGTTTTTTATACTAACGCTTTTTATTGTTTCATCACCACTTTGGGCTAGCGAGGCAGACCTCAAAGTTCCAGATTTATCAAGCCAAAACTTTTTGGGTTTAGACGGCCGTACATTACTTACAGTAGGGTTGGGCGTTTGCTTTTTGGGAATCCTTTTTGGTTTGGTGGAGTTTCTCCGCGTTAAAAATATGCCTGTGCATAAAGCGATGCGTGAGGTTTCTGAACTTATTTACGAAACGTGCAAAACATACATGGTTACACAAGGAAAGTTTCTATCACTTTTGTGGGTTTTTGTCGCTATAATCATGGTCTATTATTTTGGCTTTCTTGCGCATTCTACCGACGCTCAAGGCCAAGTACAATCAGGGTATGGTTTTGCAAAAGTTGCCGCTATTTTAGCATGCTCTATTTTGGGAATTTTGGGTAGCTATGGGGTTGCGTGGTTTGGTATCCGCATCAACACGTTTGCTAATTCGCGCACCGCGTTTGCTTCGCTTGCGGGTAAACCTTTTAGTGTCTATGCAATTCCTTTACGTTCGGGGATGTCTATCGGCGTCCTGTTAATTTCTGTAGCACTTATTTTTATGCTCGCTATTCTTCTTTTTATGCCCGCCGACTACGCAGGTGCTTGTTTTATTGGTTTTGCGATTGGTGAATCTTTGGGCGCTTCTGCGTTACGTATCGCAGGCGGTATTTTTACCAAAATTGCCGATATCGGTTCCGACCTTATGAAAATCGTTTTCAAAATTAAAGAAGACGACGCACGTAATCCGGGTGTTATTGCCGACTGTGCGGGCGACAATGCGGGCGACTCTGTAGGGCCTACTGCCGACGGTTTTGAAACATACGGAGTTACTGCGGTTGCGCTTATTTCTCTTGTCCTTTTAGCTGTGTTCCCACAAAATCAAGTACAACTTTTAGTTTGGATTTTCTCCATTAGCATTATAATGATTTTTGCTTCTTTGGGTTCGTACTATTTGAATGCACTTATAGCAAACATCCGTTTCAAAAATGCAGAGAATTTTAATTTTGAATCTCCACTTTCTTCTTTAGTGTGGATTACATCGATTGTCTCTGTAGTGTTTACATACCTCGCTTCGTATTTACTCATCCCTAACTTAGGCGATGGAACGCTGTGGTATAAGCTTGCGTCAATTATTTCGTGCGGAACCCTCGCAGGCGCAATTATTCCCGAGGTTGTTAAAGCGTTTACTTCAACCGAGTCGGCGCACGTGCGTGAAGTGGTAACTGCCTCAAAAGAAGGAGGAGCTTCGCTCAATATTCTTGCTGGCCTTACCGCAGGAAACTTTTCTGCATACTGGATGGGTATCGTTATCGTCGTTCTCATGGGTGTATCGTACTCGGTTGCAATCAATTCCCTTACGCAACTAATGAATCCATACGCAGTAGCTGTTTTTGCTTTTGGTTTAGTAGCGTATGGATTTTTGAGTATGGGACCTGTTACCATTGCGGTCGACTCTTATGGCCCTGTTACCGACAATGCACAGTCAGTTTACGAACTTTCTCTTATTGAAAACATTCCCAATGTCGAAGCGGAAATAAAAAAAGATTTTGGTTTTGCTCTCAATTTTGACAAAGCAAAATATTTTCTTGAAGCCAACGATAGCGCAGGAAACACTTTCAAGGCAACTTCAAAGCCAGTTCTCATTGGCACTGCTGTTGTCGGCGCTACAGCGATGATTTTTTCTATCATCCTTATGCTTACCGATAATTTTAGGAACGCTGTAGCGATACAAAATTTATCTATTTTGCACGCGCCGTTTTTGCTTGGCCTTATTACTGGTGGTGCGGTCATTTATTGGTTCTCGGGCGCTGCGACGCAAGCGGTTTCAACGGGCGCTTACCGTGCGGTTGAGTTCATAAAAGCGAATATTAAGCTCGAGGGTGCAGAGAAGGCGTCGATTAAAGACTCGAAACGTGTCGTCGAAATTTGTACGCAATACGCGCAAAAGGGAATGTTCAATGTCTTTTTGGGGATTTTTTTTGGTACGCTGGCGTTTGCATTCTTAAATGAATATTTCTTTATTGGATACCTTATTTCGATTGCTGTTTTTGGCCTTTACCAAGCAATTTTTATGGCAAACGCCGGTGGTGCATGGGATAATGCGAAAAAACTTGTTGAAGTGGAACTACAGCAAAAAGGAACCCCGTTGCACGATGCAACTGTTGTAGGCGATACTGTAGGCGATCCTTACAAGGATACATCTTCGGTAGCTCTTAACCCTGTAATTAAGTTCACAACACTCTTTGGTCTTTTAGCGGTAGAGCTTGCAGTGGTGCTTAAGAATCCCGATGGTTCTGCAATGACGCTCCGCAGTGTTTTAGCGGTTATCTTTTTTGTGTTTTCGACAGTTTTTGTATGGCGATCTTTCTATAAGATGCGCATCAAAGAGAGCAAAGAAATATAAAAGTAAGTTTATCTATAAGTCGCTTGCGCGACTTATAGATAAACGGTTATTGTTCCAGTTCTTTAAGGCGTTTTGTGTCGTAACGTTTAAGAAGCACTCTAAGTTGTTTTACTTTCGCCGCGTTTTTTTTAAACGCAGTTGGATTGCTTTTGAATTCACGCCACAATTTTTCCATTTCATTTTTTTCAATTTGTGAAATTTCTTTAGGGCTTATTTTTAAATTAGGTTCGCTGGGCATAACAGCGCCTGCATCGTAGGGTTTAGGCGCAGCAGCTTCTTCACGCGCTCTTTGCGGAGGAGCAGCCTTTGCAAATTCTTCAGCACTTGCTGCCGCAGGTGTAGCATCTACCGCATCCGCTGTATTATCTCTCCTGGGGCTTTCTCTTCTATTAAGCGGGGGTGCCTCTTTTTCTGTTTTTGGTTCCGTAGCTTCGGGGTTTTCTATTCCTTTGCGTGCGGGCACTTGTTTCTTTTTATTTTTTGCCTCTCGCTTTGTAGGGCTTGGACTTTCGTTTTCTATATCCACCGCAGATGGAATTGTAGCATTATCGCTTGTATTAAACTTTTGTTTTTCGTAGTTAAGCTCTACTAAAATAGGTATAGTTACTCCCACCAAAACAAGCGCTGCAATACCGTATAGGAACGGACGCCTTTTTTGGTAACGGGGGATATCTGGCTTAAAAGCAATTGCTTTTTTTTCTTTTGTACTTTGGTGCTTTTGGATGGTTTCGTCGAGTTCGTTTTTGAGGACACTAAACTTCTTCTCTAAAAAAATATCGAAGGCATCGCTATTTTGCTTAGGCAAATTTTTACGCAAGGTCTGCCTCCGAAATACCAAGCTCTAAAAGTTTTGCTTTAAGCAAATTTTTTGCTTGGTTCATTCGTGATTTAACTGTGCCTAAAGGAATTTCGAGGGCTTCGCCGATATCCTCGTAACTTAACCCTTCAAAATAACGCATCAGGATGAGTGGTTTATACCCTTCGCCCAAAGTATTCACTGCATCCATTAGATGCTTTGATGTCTCAGAAAGTTCGATATTTGCTTCAACATTTGTGCGTGTGTCCATTTTGAGTTCGAGCGCTTCGTCGGAGCTTTCACGTTTTTTACGCCTTTGCGCCTTTCGCTGCAAATCGTGGCAGTGGTTAATTAAAATACGCACAACCCAAGTATACTCGCTCGATTGGTTTCTAAAAGTGTTTGTGTTGCGTGCAGCTTTTATAAGCGCATCTTGGACTGCATCTTCTGCGTCGTGCATATTTTGTAGCTGCGCAAGCGCAAGGCGGTACAACCTTTCACGGTATGGGGAAAGCCTTTCAAAAAAGCTTACAGCGTTACTTGCTTGTACCGCAAGAAAGGAAAGGTACTTGAATACCATGGACGGCGGGAAGTCGATAGTAGAATGCGTCTTGTCAAACAAAATATCTTATGCAAAAAAGTGGAACTCAGGCTTTTTACACAAAAATCCAAAGCCCTATCGGCCGTTTAACCCTTGTCGCGGAAGAAAGTTTTTTAACACACCTTTTGATGGAAAACCAAAAACACGCTCCCCTTCCCGAAGTATATGGAATACGCAAGGCGGATTTACCAATCCTCCAAAAAGCAGCTTCTGAATTAAAGCTATACTTTGAGGGAAAAATTAAAAAATTTACTATCCCTACAAAACCCAAGGGTACAGAATTCCAAAAAAAAGTTTGGAACGCTCTCAAAGAAATTCCTTATGGTAAAACCCTCTCGTACGGCGCTCTTGCCCACCGCATAGGAAATACCAATGCCGCGCGTGCAGTGGGGCTTGCAAACGGGCGTAATCCTATTTCAATAATTGTGCCATGCCACCGCGTTATTGGTGCAAATAATTCGTTAACAGGCTACGGCGGAGGTCTTTCACGAAAAAAATTTCTTTTAGATTTAGAGCATAAAAACAGTAATTAACTTAAAATCCACCATAAAACCTCGAGTTTATGGTTTTTAAAAGGGATAGGGAACAAGATCATGACCCCTTACGGCCGATGGGTCGGCTCTGAGGACTGACAGTTGAAATCCAGCGTAGGCTTTTTTCACTTCGCGCAGGCTCTGTTTCGTCTTCGGTTTCTTGCGCTTGACGCGGATTAATTTTTCTTCGCGAAATATTTTCCGCATTGCTTTAAAGCTCATCAACTCGTAATAATGCCGCTTTTGTAGCGGCGCAACCAGAGGCGTACAGTGTTCTTTGAAATGGCAAACTTTTCCGCCGTTGGCTTGATGCCATGATCGGCAGCATAATCAACAATCCGCTTACGCAGAATTTTTTTATCTTTAACATTCTTCTCAGAAGTTTTCTCCACCCAATCCTTAATCGCTTCTAACCCTCCACGACCGGCGAACCTGATATTCGCGCCCCGCTGCCGTGGCCGGAGGGGGTCAGCATCATCCTTCTCTTTCCCATCGAAAGGCTTGGGTACACCTTGACAAAATAATTAGCCAATAACTAATTGCTGCATGAGTAAGAAAACACTGATTATCATTACCGTTGTAATGGCGGCTGCGACGGCCTTTACGGCGATTGTGCCAAGTTTATCAGATGGCCATATGAGCGTTCAGGAAGCCAGACCTTTTCTTATCGGATTCGGGGTCGCAACCTTGGTTTCTCTGGCAGCGGCGGCTGTTAAGAAAGCCTAACACTCTTTGCTTTAACAGGGGGCGCCACGGATGGCGGCAAAATACAATGGCGCAACTACGGCAGAGAACGCGGAATTTACCTGACGTGACGAGTCTTCGCGCCCCGCTGGCCTGGCTACCACTTTTGTAACCCACAAAATGCTTTCCACCGAAACAGGGTTATTAACACCGCACTGTGGAGGAAATAAGTTTTCGGCAAACCCTCTTTTACTGTTTCGCGTTTGTGCTCATTGGGTCTGCATCCGGCGTTGTTTTTCACCGTAACCCTATAAAGTCCGCCTTGTTTCTTATTGCATTTTTTGTTTCCCTCGCCGCAATGTACGCGCTTATTGGCGCAGAAACACTCGCGACATTCCAGGTTCTTGTGTACGTAGGCGCGATTATGGTACTCTTTCTTTTCGTTATTATGCTTATTGCAATCCGCGAAGAAAATTTTGAAAGCCCAGGACACAATTTGGGACGCACGGCAACAATCAGCGTGCTTACGCTTGCGTTTCTTTTACAAATTTTTATGTTGCTCCAGTTACGCATTGGCAAAGTCGATTTTAATCCGTTCGTACAGCCATCTGCAGCGCTTAAAGCAGGGCAAAACCTAACCGACACGACACAGGTTATTGGCGTAAGCCTTTTTAGCGAATATTTAGTTGCATTTGAATTAGTTTCGCTTCTTCTTTTAGTCGCTGTCGTCGGTGCAATAATGATAGCTAAACATAACCGCAAGGGGCCGGAGTAATATGGTTGAATATCTTTCGGTACGCTCGATTGTTGTTTTAGCGTTTATCCTTTTTGGTATTGGAATTGTTGGCGTTGTTAGCCGGCGTAACCTTATTGTTATTTTGATGTCGGTGGAGATTATGCTTAATGCGGTAAACCTTCTTTTCGTTGGTTTTTCACGTAGCTTTAACGATACCACAGGACAAATAATGGTGCTTTTTGTTATGGCAGTAGCTGCGGCAGAAACGGCTATTGGCCTTGCGCTCATTATTGCGCTTTTCCGTAAGGCTCGCAGCGCAGAGACAACCGCAATGCAAAATTTAAAAGACGTATGAGACCAGAACTAATACCATATCTACTTTTAGCAATTCCTGTTCTTCCACTTTTGGCAGCTATTGTAAATGCGTTATTTTACGGCGCATCCGAGCGTTTTGAAAAACAAGGGTTGCAATACTGGACAATCTTTGTTTCGCTTCTTGCGACGCTTATGGCAATAGGTTTGTATATACTCCTTATACAAATACATCCACCCCTTATCGGAGAAGGGGCAGTGACAATTATCGCGCCTTTTAAATGGATGGTTACCTCGGTAGTGCGCTTCGAGTGGTCGTTGCGTTTCGATGCGTTTAACCTTGTAATGATAGGCGTTGTACTTTTTGTTTCTTTAGCCGTACTTGTCTTTAGCGTAGGCTACTTAGCGGATAGAAAAAAAGACTATGCGCGTTTTTATGCGTGGGTTTGTTTTTTTATTTTTAGTATGCTGCTCCTTACAACGGCAGCAAACCTGCTTGTTTTTTTTATCGGTTGGGAACTTGTCGGAGTTTCGTCGTACAAGCTAATTTCTTTTTATATGGAAAAAGAAGATGCCCAGCGTTCGGGAATTAAAGCCTTCATTTTAAATAGGATTGGCGATGCGGCGTTTCTTGTCGCCATGTTTGCAATTTTTCGCGTTACGGGTACCGCCGATTTTCGCGAAATTACTTTTCTTTTTTCTAAAGGAAGTATTGCCGCTGCGAACGCAAATTTTATTGGCCTAATGATTTTTATCGCAGTAGCGGCTAAATCGGCACAAATTCCTCTTTATACATGGCTTCCTGACGCAATGACGGGACCTACCCCTGTATCTGCACTCATCCATGCTGCGACAATGGTAACTGCGGGTATTTTTCTTATGCTGCGTTTGGAGCCCATTTTTCTCGTCGCTCCCGAGGCCTCGCAAATTGTCGCATGGATGGGTGCGCTTACTTCTTTGGTGGCTGCGTTTATCGCTGTCTCGCAAACAGACATCAAAAAAGTTCTCGCTTTTTCAACTGTTTCACAGTTAGGCCTTATGGTACTTGCTGTGGGCACAGGTTCTTATGTTGCAGCATTTTTTCATCTTTTTACACACGCTTTTTTTAAAGCGATGCTTTTTTTGGGTGCGGGTGCAGTTATCGTATACCGGCACCACGAACAAAATATCCGCCACATGGGGGGGATTGCACGAAAACGGCCTGTTCTTGCGCTACTTTTTTGGCTTGCACTTTTTGCACTTGCAGGGCTTCCCGGACTTTCAGGTTTTTTCTCGAAAGACCACATTATCACAGCAGCGTTTTCGCTCCAAGGTTGTGGTCCTACTTTGGGAACAATCGCTCTTTTAGCTTCTCTTCTTACGGCGTTTTATAGCTTTCGTTTGGGTATTCTTGTTTTCCATGGTAAAGACCGTGCGCATGGCATGCATCCCGAAACTAATTTACCTTCAGTTAGCTTTTATTTGCCGTTAGTTCTTTTAAGTATCCCAACGGTTGTCGCTGGGTATGTTGGTATACCAGCTTTTTTTACAGGTTACGAAGGTATCTTTTTTGAAAGGTTGGGGATGAATTTACCAGCGAGTACCTCTGATTTTTTTGTCCTCTTCCGTACTAAATTAGACCACTCTGCGGAAACTTGGGTTGTAGGCGCAAGTATTGCCGTTGCCGTGTTGGGAGCTTTAGCGGCAATTATTTATTACGGCATTATGCGGCGTTACCCAGTTGCAGAAGGCGCATTCCACAGAACACTTAGCCGATTAAGTTTGAATAAACTTTATATCGACGAAATTTATCAAGCGATTTTTGTAACTCCGTATAAAAAAATTGGCGAAAAAATTGCGTCGTGGGATTTTAAAATACTTCCTATTATTTCTGATGGTATTGGCGCTACCGCGCAAATTCTTGCGGGGGTTATTGCACGTTTACAAAATGGCTCTCTCGCGCATTACGCAGCGTATACGCTTGCGGGTGTAATGCTCCTAATTTTTATTGCAATGGGTACCCTCACATGATTGCAGTTTCAATTCTTGTTCCAGCGGCAGTTGCCATCCTCATCTTAGCATTGCGCGAAGAGAAAGCACCTGTGACTTGGTTTAGCCGTAACGCGTGGTTAAGCATTGGCGCAACTTTGGTGTCTTTGTTTGCGTGCTTTGTTATCGTTGCAGGTTTCCATCCTTCGACTGCTGCACCGCAGTTTTATGAAGTTTGGTGGAATGGCGGCCAATCAGGTTTTAGTCTTACATTTGCACTCGACGGCATTTCGCTGCCGCTTTTTGTTACAACTGCATTCCTCTTTTTTATAGCGGTTGTTTTTTCGCTGGGCGTTTTTAAAGAACAAGGCATTTTGCAGAGTAAAATCTATTGGGGCATGCTACTTTTACTCGAAAGCACCATTTTAGGTGTTTTTGCCGCTTGGAATTTAATTCTTTTTTATGCTTTTTGGGAGCTATTTTTGGTTCCTGTGGTCTACTTGGTATGGCGGTTTGGTTTAGAGGAACGCAAACGTGCGGCGATGCAGTTTTTTCTCTATACATTCCTTTCGTCGGTATTTATGCTTGCTGCATTCGCGGCATTCGTTTACTATACTCCGCGCATCGGTGTCGATTTCAACATCCGCCAAAACATCGCGCAAGATACACAGCTTTTAAGCTATGGAAACCAAAAGTTAGTTCTCATTTTTTTAATGCTCGCGTTTCTTGCCAAAATGCCTGTGCTGCCATTCCATTCGTGGTTACCCCTTACGCACACACAGGCGCCTATAGGAACTTTGCTCCTTTCGGGAATTATTCTCAAATTGGGTTCGTACGGCGTATTACGTTTTGTAACCCCCAATATGCAATCGGCGCTCATCGAATGGAGACCATCCCTTATCGTGCTAGGGCTTCTATCAATGTTTTACGGCGCTTTTGCAGCGTACCGGCAAAAGTCGTTTCGTTATGTTATCGCCTATTCGTCTCTCTCGCACATGGGGCTTCTTTTCGCAGGAGCGATTACCGCACACGAATACGCAATTACAGGTTCAATTATCCAAAACGTGGGGCATTCACTTACGAACGCCCTCCTTTTTGTATTAGTTTGCATGCCAATGGTACGTAATAAATCCGACGAATTTGGTGCTATGCGTGCCCCTAAAAGTTTTGTATACTGGGCTGCGCTTGTTATTGCGGTATTTTCGGCTATTGGTGTTCCAGGAACAATTGGGTTTGTTGGGGAGTTTTTTATCCTCTTTGGGTTTTCGTACTATTCATGGCCAATTACAATATTTGCCGTTCTTACAATTGTCATTAGCGCAGCGTATATGCTCCGCCTTTTCCATAAAGTGCGTGCCACCGAACGCGATGTGTCGTGGCGTCCCAATACCGCCGAACGTGTTTGTCTTGTTCTTCTTAGCGCAACAATTATTTGGTTCGGTGTTGCGCCTTCAGCGCTTGGAGATATAGGACGTACTGCGGCAAAAACATCCTTAGCCGCGCCTGCAAATCCCATTCCTCAAGGGAGCGTACAGCAATGAACATTGAGTGGAAAGATATACTCGTAACGCTGCCACAACTGGTTTTGGTAACAGGTTCGCTTATCGTGCTTTTGAGCCAATTTACTTTTAAAAAAAATCGTACGCGTATGGCATGGCAATTTTCCACCCTCACGCTTTTTATCGCTCTTCTTCTTGTCATTTTCGGGATAAGCACCGCCGATGGAAAAACGACTTTGTTTCCAGCGGCGTTTACCGCTTTTGACGCAGTAATTGCTTTTTCGGGCTCATTGCGGTACTCCGCCTTTGCAGCAAACAGTATAGTTGTTTTTCTAGTTCTTGCTTTAGGCTCCCTTTTTATGATGCGCCGTGTGCTCGCAGATACAAATCTCGACTTTGGCGAAAATTATTTTCTTCTTTTGATGAGCGTCGCAGGGTACAGTTACGCTGTATGCGCCGAGGATTTAATTACGCTTTTTATTGCGCTCGAAGTGGGTTCTATTCCTATTTTGGTTCTTGTCGGTATGAACCGTGACAGCCTCACAAATAACGAAGCGGCGCTTAAGTACCTTTTGCTTTCTGCGTTTGCCGTTGCGTTTTTTCTTTTGGGGATTGCGCTAATTTATTCTGTAAGCGGCACAGTACGTTTGCGTGATATACAAAATATTGCCCCCCATTACATGCGTTCGCAAGTAATGGTTTTAGGGTATATCCTTATCTTCGTTGGCTTTTTCTTTAAAATTGGCGCATTTCCCCTCCACAGCTATATCGCCGATGTATACGAAGGTTCGGCGACAATTTTCACCGGAATTTTAGGTTCGCTCTCAAAAGCAGGCGGATTGTTTCTTCTTCTTAAAATTTATTCTGTGATGCACGATGGATTCCGCCCATACCTTATGCCTGTTTTCTTAACCGTCGCAGTAGGTTCGCTGCTTTATGGCGCCTTTGCATCTTTAGCAACACGGAATATCAAACGTATTTTAGCGTACTCGTCAATAAGCCATGCGGGCTTTCTCGCTTGTTTTTTAGTTATTCCTAAAGACACCAATGTCGCTCTTTTTTCGACTCTCAAGCAAGAAGCAGCAGCAGGGTTTTATATCTACGCAGTTGGCTATACCCTTGCATCGCTTTTGAGTTTCGGAATTATCGCGTACGCAGAAGCAAAGCATCCTGAAAAAGGCGCACTCACTATCGACAATTTAGGCGAATTTTTTAGCGGCAAAGGGCTTGGTAGTTGGTCGCTTGCAATTTCGGTACTTTCGCTTTTAGGGATGCCCCCCTTAGCGGGGTTTATTGGAAAATTTTTCCTTTTTAAATATTTAGCGTTTTCGGGAAATTTAACTCTTGCTGCAATTGCGGGTATTGCAACGGCCATATCGCTCTATGCTTACGTTACAATTATACTCCCACTATTTTTTACGGAGCGTAAAGTTGTAACAGAAGAAAAATTTGGGTTCGGTGAGTCGGGACGCGTAGTGCTTTCTGTCCTTTTGGTAGTCATCGGTTTATTTGCTTCTTTTACGGCATTTTTATATAATACGGGAATCACTGCAATGCAGCGGATTTTTTAATTTTTGGGGGATATATGTTTAAAAAGTTAAACAAACGCAAGTTCCGTCTTTCGACGATGGGGATTGCGAATTTAACTATGTTTGTTTTTTTGATTGGTGTTGCCTTCTCACCTTTCGCGGGTACTTGCAACAGGTCATCTTTGGCAGAAGGCGCAACGGATAATCCTCTTCTTAAATCAGATTCTATCCAAATGGCGTTAAAGTTTCAGGATGCAATGCGCCAAATATATAAAGAAGTAAGTCCGGCGGTAGTGCTGATTGCGACTACTGCGGAAGTGAATAATCCCATGTTTAACGACCCCATGTTCCGTCGTTTTTTTCAAATTCCAGAAGGCCAAAGGCGTGGACAAAAACAAAGCGGATTGGGAACAGGATTTATTATTTCAAATGACGGATACGTTGTGACGAACACCCACGTTGTGCAGATTGCACAGGGAGCCAAAATCGATAAAATTATTGTCAAACTTACAAACGGCAAGGAATACCAAGCATCGATTGTTGGTTCCGATGCAAGATCCGATTTGGCGCTCCTTAAAATTAGTGGAGTAAAAAATTTGAAAACAGTACACTTGGGCGATTCGGATAAAGTCGAAGTGGGAGATTACGCTTTTGCGATTGGAAATCCGCATGGGTTGCAGTCAACTTTTACCACAGGGGTTATTTCAGCGATTAACCGAGACCTCAACCACGACGGATTGCCCAAAATACAAACCGACGCTTCAATTAACCCAGGAAATTCTGGCGGACCGCTTATCAATATTCGTGGGGAAGTTATTGGTATTAACCAGATGATTTATTCGCAAACGGGGGGAAGCATTGGGCTTGGATTTGCAATCCCCGTGAACCATGCAAAACAAGTTATTGAAAAACTCAAATCGGGTAAAAAAATTCGCTACGGTTATGTTGGTTTGCAAGTAGACGGTGAACCCACCGATGAAAAACTTAACGCACTGGGTGTCAAAGGTAAACTTGGACTTATTGTAAACCAAGTCGCGCTTAACTCACCTGCATTTAAAGCAGGGCTTCAGGCATACGATTTTATTACGCACGTCGACGGAAAACCAGCAGAAAATTTTAGCGTTTTAAAAGCCACTGTAACGCAAAAAGGTCCTGGTGAAACAGTGGAATTAAAGATTATTCGGCAAGGGCAAGAAAAAACAGTTAAGGTAAAAATTGGCGAGGCGCCGTTACAAGACGCGCAACAATAAATTCAATGGCGCTAACAATCGATGTCGGTAATTCGCACACCGTCGTCGGTTTTTGGAAAGACGGTGCGCTTTTACACACTGTGCGGCTTGCCTCTGATGCGCGACGCACAGCAGATGAATGGCGCATTCTTCTTGCAACATCGGCACGAGAAGCGGCGATACCTGGTGGTATAAAGCAAGCCGCGCTTTGTTCCGTTGTCCCTGCGGCGCGTTCTGCGCTTAGCGAAGCTGTTTCCCAAATGGGTGTACAAAAAACAATATGGCTTTCGTCAAATTCATCCCTCAATTTTTCTTTTTCGTATCCACACCCCGAAACTTTAGGCGCAGACCGCCTTGCGGATATGGTAGCTGCGCGGCATTACTTTGGTGCTAACTGTGTGACTATCGATTTTGGTACCGCAATTACATTTTCTGTACTTGTCGATGGTGTTTTTCAAGGTGGAGTAATTGCACCCGGAATTACCTCTTCACTGGAGGCTCTTTTTAGCCGCACCGCGAAGCTTCCGCAAATTGCTTTTCGCCGTGCGGAACACGCGCTGGGAAAATCTACTGGAGAATCGATTGAAATTGGCGCATATTTAGGTTGGCGTGGAATGGTGCGCGAAATTTTACACGAGATAAAAAAAGAACTTCCCGAAAAAGGTGCAAAACATAAGTTTATCGCAACAGGCGGCATTTCAGAAAATCTTGAATTTGCCCCCGATTTTTTCGATGTAGTTGATAAAAATTTAACGCTCAAAGGACTTTATCTTTCACTTGATGCAAACTCTGGGTAGATAAATATTTATGCGCCCCCAAATGCCACGCATATATATTCTCGATAGGTATTTACTCAAACAGTTTCTACCTTCGCTTACAGTTGCATGCGTTTTTTTTACTTTTATTATTCTAATTTTTTTTCTCAAAGAAACAATCCGCCACGCTGTGGAAAAAAATTTAGATATTTGGATTATTTTAGAACTTTGTTGGTATGCCTTGGGTTGGACACTTACACTCACCATTCCAATGGCTTTTCTTTTGTCGACAATCCTTTCGGTGGGTGCGTTAAACGCCGATTCAGAGATTATCGCTCTTCGTGCAGGCGGAATCACATATCCTCGCATTTTGCGTCCTTTTCTTTTTATTGCTTTTGTAGCGTGTATTTTTCTTATTTGGTTTTCTAATTTTGTTGTGCCGCGTTTTGCTGATAACATGGAAAACGTACGTAAGTTTATCCTAACAACAGACCCTATTGTGGCAATACAACCCGGACAATTCGTGAACCTCGACAGGAGTGAAAATTTTGTTCGAAAAATTTATATCGAAAAAAGTATTAAGGATGTTGTAGGACAAGGCGAGACTTTAAAGAATATCCAGGTGCGAAAAATTGCGCGGATTGGAGGCATCCGAAGGCTCTCTGAACTAATTTTAGCGCAAGAAGGGCGTAAAGTGCTTAAACCTACCGCTCAAGGATCTTGGATGAAAGCGTTGCGCCTTACCAAAGGTTATCTTTTTGCGACCTTAAGCGATGGTACGTTCCAGCGGATTGATTTTTCAAACGGCATGCTTGACCTCAATATCCAAGAAAGAGCACAAGTTAAGGAGATGAAAAAAATTGACGATATGCGCTCGCTTACATTGCCCGAACTTGTACAAAGCTTCGAGACGACAAAAACGTATCCTGACGCTGCGAAGTTATCGCTGAAAGCAAATTTGGAAATAAACAAGCGGCTTGCGCTTTCTATTTCTGTAATTCTTTTTGTACTTATGGGATTTCCACTTGCAATTGTTAACCGCCGCAGCGGCAAAGGGATGGGACTTGGGGTTTCGGTTGTGTTTATTTTTGCGTACTTTGCGATTTTTCTTTCTGCAGAAATGGTTTGTGTAGATAGAACAATTGTCCCTCCATGGTTTGCCGCGCATGCAGCGAATATGTTGCTTTTGGCAGCTACGGTAATTTTTTCTTTGAGAAGGCTAAACGAAATTTCGTTTCAGCAAATGTTGCGTAAGGTGTTGTCGAGAAAGAAAAAACTTGTTGATCTACCCTAAGTGCATTGCGATCATCCGCGCAAAATTATCGTAAACGGTTGGGTTTTCTTTTGTAAATTCGATTCCATACTTAAAATGCCCTCCACCTTCATCTTTACGTTTCCAGCGTACTTCTGCGTGTAGGTCTAAAATTTTATCGGGATTTTCGTCTGCGACAATCCACACCGACATTTTTTGTCTTTCACGGTATTCGGTATGCGATTCAAAAGACATACCGCTTTGTGAAATATCGATGAGCACTGGCGATTCAAAAAGCTCGGGGGCGTTTAGTTCGGCGTTGTAGGCAGAAACCCAAACTTGGCTAATGCCTTTTTTGCGTGGATTTTTACGGCGGTCGCGCTGCGGTTGCTCGAAATATTCAAGAAGCTTTGAACGAAGTACCTTGCGTTGGATTGGCTGTTGGAGTAAATATGCGACTTCGTTTAAAATGGCAGAGTTTAGAACTCCCGGTATTTCGGGATCGTAAATCATAAAAATAGGAACATCCGCATATTCTTTTCGAAAAGTTTTAAGAGTTAAACGAAAGTCTTCGTCAAGCGCACGGGGAGAAAAGATAGCCAGTTCTATTTTGGGCTTTTCGTTTATAAGTTGCGGTAAAGAGTCGAACACTGTTGCTCCAAGTGACGTTATAAGGGGGGAAGCGAGAGTGTCGCTTGTCCATGTTGTCGAAAAAATATTTTTACCAAGAAGTGGACGAAAATAGAATTGAGAAAGCGCTTTTTCTAAATTTGTTCTGGAAAATGGTTTTTCGAGCAGGTGGTCTGTTACAGAAAGAATTGGTTGCGAAATTTTTCCACGATCAATAAATTCGTGCAATAAAAGGATACGAAAAGAGTCGTAGCTGTTTTTAAGTCTTTGTAGTTTCTCTGCAAGATTTTTTGCAACACTGTAGTGCGCAATGAGAACATTGTGATTTTCTGGGTTAAGTTGAATTTCTTCAAAAAATTTTACTGGCACAACCTTTGCGTTTCGAGCGACAAGATATTTTTTTAGCACATTAGCAACAATTGCGCTTTCACCATAGATAAAAAATTGAGTATCGCTAAGCGCTAATTTACTCACATAACCGTAATTAAAAACGGTTTGTAGTTGTTAATTCATTTTTAACGCACTCAGCACGGAGGAAAGCAGGCGTTCTTCGGTAAAGGGTTTGATGATGAAGTCGTGTGCGCCTGCCGAAACTGCTTCTTTAATAAAGCGGCTTTCTCCCAGCGCGGAAACAACGATTATTTTTGCGTCGGGCATTGCTTGCTTGACAAGCTTCGTTGCTTCAATACCGCCAAGACTTTTCATGGACAAATCCATTGTTATTAAATCGGGCTTTAGGGACTCTGCCATAGCAACAACCTGTGTTCCGTCAGAGGCTTCACCGACAATTTCAAATCCCTTTGCTTCTAAGTGGCGGCGTATAACCTGCCGCATATAACCTGAATCGTCAACAATGAGGATTTTCTTTTTTTCTGACATATTGGCTACAGTATATAAAAATTTTACGGCTGGGACTTATTTTTCCGATTTTTAATTGCAATCCAAATTTCTGGAAAATAAGCACCAATGATAATGAGCCCTAAACCAATAAAAGTTGGCGTTTGGAAAAGGCTTCTTTCGGTTACCCCGCCTGGGGCAAACCTAAAAGAACCGCGATCGAGTGCGATAAAGTTGATACTCAGTGCCCAACCAATTACCATAATTATAAACCCAAAGAAATGTGCTATGAAATAAGTTTTAATTTTTTGCCACATAAGAAGTCTTTTTTGGTTCATTTGCGCGGGCTGCAAGCCTAAAAATAAAAAAAATTGAGGCAAGCTTGAAAAATCCTTAGTGTAGAAATTGGGAGTGTACAATGTGGTTTGGAGGGTCGTAAAAAATGCAAAGCGTAATTTTTGTCTTCGTTGACGCGTTGTCTCGCAATTCGACTGCATCGAACTATTGTTATTCGCTTATAAGGAGAATTATGCAAAACAAAAGACCTAAAATTGCTCTCATTGGTGCCGGCCAAATTGGCGGTAACCTCGCGCTCATGGCAGTCCAAAAAGGCTTGGGCGATGTCGTCCTTTTCGACGTCGTGGAAGGCGTACCGCAAGGGAAAGCGCTCGACCTCCACGAATCGACACCTGTGAATGGCTACTCTAATTCACTCACCGGAACTAACTCATACGACGACGTTAAAGACGCCGACGTTGTGATTATCACTGCGGGCATTCCGCGTAAACCCGGCATGAGCCGCGACGATTTACTGGGTACCAACTCAAAAATTATGACCGACGTTGCGACAAACCTCAAACGCGTTGCACCCAATGCGTTCGTGATTGTGATTTCAAACCCACTCGACGCCATGGTGTACCTGTTCCAAAAAATTTCGGGCTTTCCTAAAAATCGAGTTATGGGAATGGCGGGCGTTTTAGACGCGGCGCGTTTCCGCACTTTTATTTCGATGGAAACCGGTGTGAGCGTCGCCGACATCAGCGCGTTTGTGTTGGGTGGCCATGGCGACACCATGGTTCCTCTGCCACGGTATAGTTATGTGGGCGGCGTACCGCTTCCTGAATATCCAGGACTTACCGCTGAAAAAATTGAAGCGATGGTACAACGCACCCGCAACGGCGGCGGTGAAATCGTCGCGCTTTTGAAAACCGGCTCGGCATTCTATGCACCGGCGGCGTCTGCCATCGCGATGGCAGAAAGTATTCTACGCGACCAAAAGCGCGTTTTCCCTGCGGCGGTGTACTGTGATGGCGAGTATGGCTACAAAGACATGCACATAGGCCTGCCCGTTATCTTGGGCGCGGGCGGTGTTGAAAAAATTATCGAAATCAAACTCACCGCCGAAGAAAAAGCGGCACTCGACAAGAGCGCAGAAGCGGTCGAAGGCCTCAAGGCCGACTTGAAACGGTTAAACTTTATTTAAGTAATCGTAAAATCGTTCCCATGGAGTGGGTGCGTTTTGTGTGGGTTGCTTTGGACCTCATGCGCTAACTTCGCGCAGCGTGTAAAAAAATTGCTCCAACGCTACTTAAAAAACGCGTGACGGCAATAATGTTATCATGGTTTGTGCGCTATGCGTAAAGTAGCCACTTTATTTTTTTTTATGGCGGTAGTTTCTTTGGGGGCAGAAATCCATCCCAAATACTACCGCGAAATGCAGCAAAACGCCCCTGAAGATTTGCGCCTAAAAATCCTGGATGTGTCGCGTGATTGGCGTTTTTGGAGCGACACCCGCCACGTTAAAGTGAAAGCAGTTGTTGTTGAAGTTAACAAGAGCAAAGTCGGATTAACTCCTGCCACGCAGGTTTTTTTTGAGTACGATGTTTTCACTCCATCGGGCGGATGGGCTGGCCCGCGACCCATGCCGCTTTTAGAAGAAAATTCGGTAACCGATTTTTTTGGCGAACGCATCGGGGTCGATAAAAAACGTGGAGTGATTTTACGCCCCACCGCACGCGGTTACTCGTTTGAACGTGTTGGCGAATACCGCTGAAAACCCAATCGTTTTTTTTGATGGGGTGTGTAACCTTTGCAACGCCAGCGTGGATTTTTTAGTCCGCCGCGATAAACGCCGCCTTTTACGGTTTGCTCCGCTTTCAGGAAAAACAGCGGCGGCGCTACTTACACAGAAGGCTATCCCCGATTCAATCGTGCTTTATATGCACGGCCAAATTTTTACGCGTAGCACTGCCGCACTAAAACTTGTGGGATTTCTTCCGTGGCCATGGCAAATGCTGCGTGTGGGATGGCTCTTGCCCCGCTTTTTGCGTGATGCGCTTTACGATTTTATCGCACGCAACCGCTACCGCTGGTTTGGCAAAAAAGCAACATGCCGTTTGCCGACACCCAACGAAAAATCGCTTTTTTTAGAATAATAGGCTCCTCTCAGACCCCCGCACACTCTTTGCTTTTTGATTGACCACACGTCTTAAATCATGGAAAATTCGCCGCTACCAAGGGGTAGCGTTAGAATGTTCAATATTGAGGAAAACGTCGTTTATCCGATGCATGGCGTCGGGAAGATTGTAGAAATTGCCACTAAGACGATTTTAGGTAAAAAGAAGAAAAAGTATTACACTGTAGAGCTTATAAATACCAAAATGCGGGTGTATGTACCTGTAGAGACTGCCGAGACGATTGGCCTAAGGCACATCGTAGACAAAAAGCAAATCCCGAAGATTACTAAACTTCTTCAAGAAGAGTACGTCGAACAAGAAGAAGACTGGAAAATTCGGTACCAAAATAATTTAGCGAAAATAAAATCCGGCTCTATCAACGCTGTAGCCGAAGTGTGTCGTAACCTTTATAAAAGAGCTCGCGACAAAGAACTCTCGGTAATGGAGCGTAAGCTCTACGAGTCAGCATACTCCCTAATGATTAACGAAGTGGCGCTCGCGAAAGGCATTAGCGTCGAAGACGCGAGTAATATGATCTCCGATATTTTGTCGAAGTAGCCGTCGGCCGAAGTTTTCCTCCTGTTTGTTAGTTAAAAAAGGAGGGAATATGAAGAATTCCCATTTGTTAAAAGAGGCGAATCAAGGCGTCTCAAAAAATTATCTGGCGTATGTTTTAGGCGCCCTCGCGGGAATAATTGCCGCTGGTGCACTTGCGCCCTACCTCAAAGATGTGCCAGTTACCGTCGGATACGGTGTACTCGCTGGACTCACCTTGGTGAGCGCACTGCTCTTTGGCCTTTTTTGGCCACAGGCAGCAAAAGAGGCGCCAACCATAATTACTCCTGTTGTATCGGCAGGGCAAGATAAGACATCCACAAAAGAAAAAGATACACCTATAGTAAACGAGGCAAAGACAAAAATTTTGGATACGTCAATTATCATTGACGGCCGCATTATTGATATTGCGGCGACAGGTTTTTTGGAGCCTCCTTTCCTTGTACCCAATTTCGTCTTGCGCGAAATACAGCTTATCTCCGATTCTCCCGATGCGATAAAACGTAACAGGGGAAGGCGCGGACTCGACATGCTCAACCAACTGCAAAAGCGTAGCGATCTTGAAGTTAAAATTTCGTATAAGGACTATACCGAAACACGCGAAGTGGATCAAAAACTTATCCGTTTAGCAAAAGAGATAGGCGGATTTCTTGTGACGAACGATTTTAATTTAAACAAGGTCGCCGAGCTTCAGGGGGTACGTGTTTTAAACATGAACAATTTGGCGAATGCGCTAAAGCCGGTAGTGCTGCCAGGCGAAGAGCTTGAACTCCAAGTTGTTAAAGAAGGTAAGGATGAAAACCAAGGTATTGCATACCTCGAAGATGGTACAATGGTCGTTGTAGAAGGCGGCGGTAAACTTATTGGCAAAAAAGTAAAAATCAACGTCACGTCGGTTATCCAAACCAACGCCGGTAAAATGGTGTTTACAAAACTTGCCCAAAAGTAATGCAAATATCTTGTTGCTGCTTTTAGGCGGTAGCGGCGAAAGGTTCGGAGGTAAAGTTCCGAAGCAATTTATTGAAGTAGAATACGAGGGTGCAATGCGCCCTCTTTTCGAGGTCACTGCGCGCAAACTTTTAGGCGCACTCCCCATCGACGCGGCAGTTTTTGTTTCGCCCAAAAGCACAATGGGAAGCGCAATGGTAAATCCCATTATCGAAAAGCTTAAAGCAGATTTTCCTGGACGCAAAATGCGTCATGCTGCGGCGGGAGCTTCGCGGTTTGTGAGTTTTTGTAACGGGCTTACCGCCGCACGACACTTTGCAGGTATAGAACGTTTAGTTGTACACGACGCAAACCGTCCGTACCTTACCCCCGATTTTTTGCAGCGCGTAAGTACGCACATGGGGTATTTGTCGAACGACATGCCCGTTTTTATTCCCGTTGTTCCTGTTGTCGATTCGGTAGTGCGCTTGGATGGAAAAAACGTCATTGGCTACGAACCCCGACAAGAGCTTCGCCGCGTACAAACCCCCCAACTGCTCCATTACCCTACGTTCGACGACGCGCTATCTTCTTCGGGCGCCTTGGGAAGGCTTTCGATTGACTACACCGACGAGGGTTCTTTAGGGCTTTCGTTTGGCTTGCGTGTAGGGAGCTTTGAAGGGGACTTGCAAAACGTAAAAATTACGTATCCAGAAGATTTAGTTTTAAGCCGCATATAAAAAATCCAAGCGCGAATGCGCTTGGATTTTATGCTCATTTACTTTGCGTTAACAGCAATCGTTCTTTTAGTGCTCGATGCTTTACGAGGCAAAGTTACCCGCAAAACGCCATTAGTAATTTCGGCGCTAATTTTTTCAGAATCAATGTCGTCGCCGACACGAAATGCACGTTCGTAACTTGCGTGCTTAAATTCGCGATGGATTGTTTCCCCCACTTTGACTTCCGTATTGGATTCACGGCTCGCTTTGAGAGTTACAACGCCATTTTCAAAAGATACGTCGACATTTTCTTTATCCATTCCCGGAACGTCGGCGATAATTGTGTACCCTGCCTCTGTTTCGGTGATGTCCACCGCGGGAGTCAATACTGCTGTAGTTTGCTCTTCCGCTTCGGGTGTTGATTTCTTTTGTAATCCAAACATAAATTCCTCCTTAGAGTTTTTTTCTATTTTGCAAGCACGTTTATTTTGCGTGGCTTGCTTTCAGCGGCTTTTGGCAGTTTAACCGTCAAGATACCGTTTTTCACTTCAGCTTCTACACCTTCGGGCGCTAAGACGTTCTTGAAAGTTACGATACGTTCAAATTTACCTGTAGCGCGCTCTTCACGGGTAAATTCTACTTCTTCGCGTTTGTGCTCGCCACGGATTGTGAGCTTTTTGCCTTCGAGCTCAACAGCGATATCGTCTTTCGTTAAACCCGGAACTCGCGCTTCCACAGTGTAGGCGTCTTCATTTTCGCGGATATTGACCGGAGGATAGTACCCGGTGATGCCATTGGTGAAGTTCCATTGGAACAGGCGGTCAAACTCACTTTGCGCCTCTACAAAATCACCCCACAGCTGTGCTGCGTTGGTGCGAAATAATGGGTGTGCTTTTACTAACATAATCCCTCCAAAAGCCAGTTTTAAGCTGGCGCTTATTGTTGTTGATTGGTAGCACTCTATCAATCACATTGCTAAAGTATAATAAAGCTTCTGTTGCGGCAACTTTTTTTAACTTTTTTAAAAATGGCTGTGGGTATTTAGATAGCAACTTGCTACGAAAAACTTTTGTACATTTAGGATCTCTCACCACTTAGGTATTCTTGAAATTATTTTTTCTTTTAGGTTTACATTGGCAAGTTATTGGTCTGTATGACCGTATAGTATGATCCATACTGTCGACATAAGGATTTTTCAAGAAGGCGAAGTAATTTTCGAAGAAGGAGACGCCTCTGATTTTGCATACATTATCGAAGAAGGGGAAGTGGAAATATACACTTCAATTGCAAACGAAAGAAAAGTGCTCAATGTTTTAGTCGCCGGCAGCCTTTTTGGCGAACTTGCATTCGTCGACAAACAACCCCGTACAGCGTCTGCTATTGCCGTCAAAAGAACGACCCTCACTCTTATTACACAACAGCAAGTAGACGAGCGCATCCGCGATGCAGACCCTATACTAAAAATGCTTCTATACGTCGTTATGAAGCACTTTCGCTCCGAAGTGGCGCGTGCGCGTGCACAGTACTCTCCGCTAAAACGGCAAGACATTATTCCCGACGCCGAGAAATTCAACCAATTACGAGTAAACGAAGCAGTTGCAATGGCGCGTACCGAGGCGGAGTTAAGAACGGCAATTAACAACAACGATTTTCGTCTTTTTTACCAACCCATTGTTGAACTAAAAACAGAGGCAATTACCGGGTTTGAGGCTCTTATCCGTTGGAAAAGCCCAAAGCGCGGCCTTTTACCACCCGCTGATTTTATTTTAATTGCCGAAGCAACAAAATTGATACTCCCCATTGGTGACTGGGTACTTGATACCGGCCTTTCGGCAATTAAGCGGTTTAACGAAAAGATGCATAAAGATTTCTCGATAAGTTCTAACATCGCTCGCCGCCAAATAGAAGATGAAGATTTTCTACCTTCGGTTGTGCAAAAAGTAAAAGCAAATGGTTTGGATGTAAAAGAAATACAACTGGAAATACTGGAACGTAATTTTCTTATACAAGGCAAAATGCAAGATTGGATTTCCCAATGCACTCGACAAGGTTTTTCTATTGCTCTTGACGATTTTGGTACTGGGTACTCGAGCCTTCTTTATCTACAACAATTTAAACCAAAGGTTTTAAAAATAGATCGTTCATTTGTAACGGGGCTTCCTTTTAATGCGGATAGCCGTAATATTTGCAAGGCAATTATCGACTTAGCACAAAACTTGGGCATACGTGTTGTTGCCGAAGGGGTTGAAACCACTGCACAACAAAAAGCACTTATTGAATTGGGTTGCATCTACGGCCAAGGATACCTTTTTTCTAAACCACTCCCCGAAGACGAGATGCTCCAATATCTCGAAAAAAAGAAATAAGTTCTTAGGCCTGTGCTTTAAAGTTGTTGCCAGTCAAACTCGTACATTCGAAAAATCCACCATGCTAAAATACTTCTGGTTATGCATTCTACAAGGATTTTGGCATTCGAGTAATATAGCGCAGCATTTATTATAGTAGCTACTACTATGTTGGATTCAGAATTTGATGAAAAAAGCCTCGAAGGAATCGAATCGGGAAAAAGATTTTTTATCAAATCGTATGGCTTAGCTAAAAGTACAGAAGTTTTGTTACAAAAAGCAATTCGGCATATTATGCAACACCTAAAAAGGCCAGACCTCGCGCTCTCAGTAGAATGCCTTTTGCGCGAACTTACCATGAACGCTGCAAAGGCAAATTTTAAAAAAATATTTTTTTCTGAAAACGGAATAAACAGCAACAATATAGACCAGTATGCACGCGGAATGCTGGCATTCCGTGAAGCGCTCTGTACAGAAATGTTTAACGAGTATAGCCAAAAAGCGAAAAAAGCAGACCTCCATATTTTAATCGCGCTTGACTACAACGAAGACAGAGTAATCCTTGAAGTACGTAACAATGTGCCAATGTCGATTGCAGAAGAAGAACGCGTGCGCGAAAAATTACGTGCAGCGATGCAAACGACGGACTTTGCACAACTTTTTACCGAAAATGTCGACGAAACTGAAGGTGCAGGACTTGGGTTAATGCTTTGTTTAACGGCGTTACGTTCATCCAATATTGATCCTCGTTTACTATCGATTTCTACCGACTATAAAAAAGAGACTGTGGCACGCGCCGAATTTCCTCTTAGGGCAGAATATATTCCTGCTCGTAAAATGTGGAGCGAAAAACAAGCAGTATAAATAGTATGCGGTTTTTTGCGACATTCAATTTGCTCTATCTCCTCTTTTTAGCAACTTCTGTTTTTTCGTCATTGCATGTCGACCATGCAGGAAGCCACGAACGCGAATGTGCGCCCAACAACATTACTGCGCAATGCCACAGCGATATACCACACGAACACGAAAGCTCACACCCAGGCGAAGATTCACTGCTTGAGCATACATTTGAAGACGGCGCATCTTTGGGTAAAGCCTACTTACCGCTTTGTGCGGCGGGTTACTTAGTGTACGATATTGTACTTACTGTTAATTCCATCACTGCACCTATCGTTCAGCATAACGACACCCGTTGGTACTCTGCCCTCGACACCCCTCCTTTGTCACGTGCGCCACCTGTGGCGCTTAAATGAACAAAACATGCTAAACCTTTAGGGCTTTCTAACATTGCTAACGCGGCAATGGAATAGCCCTACAAGTATATTTTTAAGGAGGAAATATGTTTCGTCTTGTTGAATTTTCACTAAAGCACCGTATATGGATGCTTACAATTTTTATCGCAATTTTTATTGGAGGAGTTTCTGTCGTTGCGCACTTGCCTGTCGATGCAGTGCCCGACATTACAAATGTCCAGGTAATAGTTAACGCACGTACAGGAGGTCTTGATCCGCAACAGGTTGAAAAATCGGTTACCTTTTTTATCGAAGCGGAGATGGCGGGAATTCCACGCGTACACGAAGTACGCTCGCTTTCACGCTTTGGGCTTTCGCAAACCGTAATTATCTTTGAAGACGGCACCAATATCTATTGGGCGAGACAACAGGTTGCAGAGCGTATCCTGAGTGCATCCGAAAAAATTCCACAAACAGTAAGCGTCAATATGGCTCCCATTACAACAGGGCTTGGAGAAGTTTTCATGTACACCGTCGAACTTAAACCAGATAGCCTTCGAGCAAAAGAACACGAAAGGGAGCGCTTGGTGTATTTGCGCACAGTACAAGATTTCATTTTAAAACCATACCTTAAGGCACACGTCAAAGGTGCAGCAGAAATCGATACGTTAGGCGGATACGAAAAGCAGATTGATGTCGACGTAAATCCAGTATCTTTAGAAAAGTATGGAATCACGCTAAACGAAATTGTTGGAAAGCTACGCTCGTTGGGAGAAAATTTTGGCGGCGGATACATTGAACAAAATAAAGAACAAATTATTGTACGTACAGAGGGAAGTTACCTTTTCAAAAGATTACGGGAAATTCCAATTAAGCGTTCGTACGATGGAAAAGAAATACGCATTAAGCAAATCGCCGATATAAAAACACACCACCCGCAACGCTTGGGCGCAGCGACATACCAAGGTAAAGAAGCGGTGTTAGGAACCGTTCTCATGCTTATGGGACAAAATAGCAGGGATGTCGCCATTAGCGCAGAAGAGGCGCTAAAGAACGCCCCTTTACCCGAAGACGTTACAACGCAAATTGTATACACGCGTAGTTTTTTGGTAAACGCCACGCTAAAAACAGTAGCCCAAAATTTATCCGAAGGCGCGGCGCTTGTTATTATAATTATTCTAATTTTTTTGGGTAACGCACGCGCTGCTTTTTTTGTGATGCTCTCAATTCCTTTTGCGATGGCGGTCGCTCTTTTGGGAATGAAGGGATTAGGAATTTCTGCAAACTTGATGAGTTTGGGGGCGCTCGACTTTGGGCTTATCGTCGATGGTTCAATTGTTATGGTAGAAAGTGTTGTTACACACCTTGAGAAAAAGCCCGTCAATAGCTATGCGGAAAAAATTGCCGTCGTAAAAGAATGCGCACGTGAAGTCATTGGCCCTTTAACGACGGGACTTCTTATTATTATGGGAGTCTATCTTCCTATTCTTACCCTTGAAGGCGTCGAAGGGAAGCTATACTACCCCATGGCTATAACCGTACTCCTTGCGCTTATGGGCGCTCTTCTAATGGCAGTTTTTATTATTCCCACACTTGCATGCTACATAAAAGTTACCCCCCATACATCGCCTTCAAGACTGATGGAGAAAGCCTATAAAATTTATTTTCCTATCCTCCATTTTCCCATCGGGAATATACGCAAGACACTCATTTTTCTGGGCGCATTTCTTTTTTTCTGCGCATATCTTTTTACGCGTTTAGGGGCTGACTTTATGCCACCCCTAAACGAAGGAGATATAACCCTCAACCTATTACACGACGCAAAAATATCACTCAGCGAAACTATTTATAGAGAAAAGGAAGCTGAGAAAAAAATTATGGCGTACCCAGAAGTTAAAACGGTTTTTAGCCGCATTGGAACAAGCGAAGCAGCGACAGACCCCATGGGAGCAAATTTAACCGATCTATTTGTCATTTTAAAAAAAGATAAATCCACGTGGCGAAAAAATTCGCAAGGGGAAACAATTTCACAGGAAGAACTCCTTGAAAAAATACGCCAGGACATTGAACCGTTTCTTCAAGAAGAAGGAAAGCTGAGCGCATCCGAACTTGTCGCAACACAGCCCATCGCGATGCGCTTTAATGAAATGCTTGAAGGAAGCCGCGCAGATATTTCACTGCGTGTGTACGGCAAAGACTTGGATACTTTAATAGGACTACAGACAAAGCTTATTGCACTTCTTAAAACAATTCCCGGCGCGGGAGAAATTGAACTCGACGCACTTACTGCTTTACGTAAAAGCAATGTTTTAGATGCGCGGCTACGTTTAGATAAACTCAATTTTTATGGTATCCCACTCCAAGATGCAAACGAAACCTTGGAGACGGCGATGGTGGGCCGCTCTGTAGGCAGTTATTACGAAGAGGACTGGAGGTTTCGCGTCGACGTAATTATCGCCGACGAAATGCGGCGCGATTTAAACCTTATACGAAAAATTCCCGTCGCGCTTCCCGAAGGAGGTAATATCACTTTTGGAGATATTGCAGAATTTAAATTTACGGAAAATGTCACGGCGATTGCACGCAGCGCTTTGACGCGTTACGCGGGAATTGCCATCTACTTAAAAGGACGCGACACGCAATCTTTTGTCGAAGAAGCACAAAAACGCGTAGCGAAAGAAATCCACCTGCCGCCAATGTACCGCCTGCAGTGGGGGGGACAATTTCGTAATTTAGAAAGGGCGCGAAATAAACTTATCGTTATTGTGCCGTTGGTGCTTGCGGCAATCCTATTTTTAATTTACCGCGTTTTTACTTCGGTTAAAGAAACATTCCTTATTTTTTTGACAATCCCATTTGCATGGACAGGTGGAATTTTGGCGCTCTATCTAAGCAAACTTTCCTTTTCTGTTTCTGCAGCAGTGGGTTTTATTGCGCTTTCGGGGATTGCTGTGTTAAACGGGCTTGTCGAGGTTAGCTACATAAACCAACTCATAAAAGAAGGACATCCTATTTTAGAAGCGGTGAAATTGGGTGCAAAAGGAAGATTGCGTCCGGTACTTATGACTGCCCTTGTAGCAGGGCTTGGTTTTTTGCCGATGGTCATCAATACAGGGATTGGCGCGGAAGTACAGCGTCCGCTTGCCGTTGTTGTTTTGGGCGGGCTTTTGAGCGCGACCTTTATGACAATTTTTGTCCTGCCGGCGCTCTACTATTTTTTGGGAAAAAAGAAATAAATTTTTCGCTTTAATTTAAGCCAAGTTTGGGCAACCTTTTTCCGATAAATAATTAAGGTTGCCGAAACATCCATGGGGTTAGTTAAAAAATATGGCCTAATCGCAATTTTTTACCTCTTTGCAGGATTTGCAATTTTGTACACGCATTATTGGCAAACCTCTCCTTATAGTAAAACAGCGTTAGACGAAACACTGACGCTTGTTGCCGCTTCGCATTTTTCGCTGCCGCAACTTGTCGACAATTTACCCACCGTTTTTCGAGAAAACCCACACGCGGCAGCTTTCAAAATAATTAACTTAAAGGGCGAATTTTTAGGCGCAATGTATGATGCACGCCGCATGCGTGCAGAAATATATAAACAGTTTTTAGATACCGCCGAATTTAGCACACAAAAATCACCGTTTCCGGGTTACGAAATACTCATTTGGGAAAGTAAAGGACGTAAATTGCGGATTGTCGCGCTTAGCCTTGAAAGAACACAGTGGAGTACATACCTTGTTGCGATGAGCCATGCGTATGCTCTACAGTACGTTATCCCTCTTTATATTCTTGCGGGAGTATTTTTACTTTTTGTTTACCACCGGTTTGGGCGAGACATACTACAACTACACGGTAAAAATAATTTAGGGCATAAAAAACGCCTGCCATTTTTTGCAGCGCAACCAAAAGTAGAAAGTACTCCACAGACAAAAATATCCGAAGTAAAAAATCGGTGGCAATTGAAATCTGGCATGCTCGCCGAAGGGAGCATTTATTCAACATTAGCAGAATTACGAACCCTTTCTGGCGCGGAATCGGTGCGCCTTTTTGCAAAAACAACGGCTCGTTGGCAGGGTATTGCTGAGGTACGTGGCTCTTTAGCTGTGCGCGGCGAAGCAATGGAAATTCCAAACTCTCTTTCTAAAGAAATAAATTTTATTGAGGAAATTGTCGAAGGCGACAAAGAGGGCGAGTGGCTTTGTTTTAATGGCCCTGCCCAAAATGCACAACTTTGTTTTGTGCTTTATCTTGCGCAAACAAAAGGAATTTTAGATGCTAATGCAAAAGTACGTATAGCAGACTTTGTAAAATCACATTCTCGCAACCTCATTGTCGAGCACTACTATGAAAATTCAATCCTTGATATCGAAAGCGGCCTTTATAGTTTTCCGTATGCAAACTTTACGCTCAAAGAAAGAATTTTGAGCGGATTACCGTTTGCCGTAGCCGCGTTTGAGTTTCCAAAAGTCGCGTTCGACACAGGGGTTCTACAAAAACTTTCGCGCACAGCTATCCGCACAATGCGCGAATACTTTACGGTAGAAGAAGCGCCGGTGATTTCCCGCGGCAGTGGAAATACGCTTCTTATTATTTTTCAACCACAAGGTGAAACAAAAGTTTCACAAACCGAAAAAGCGGTAAAGCAACTTTATTTATCATATCGAAATTTACTTTCTGTAGAGCGTTCTGTTAAAGGCGCACTTGTTTCAGATGCCGCAAGTTTTGGCTCAAGCACTCGCACAATAAAAATTTTGTCACGGCTACTCGAAGAATCCGCAGCAACAGGCGCGTTATCGCTTTACAAGTCTCAATCCTACTCAGGAATTATCTAAATGGCAGATATTGTTTCGCAACGCATGATGAAAAACATGCTGACGAAGCGCAAAGGAGGAAAGCGTGTCATTACCGAAAATGTCGCGATACTCAAAGCACTCGAAGCAGTTCCGCAAATTGCAAAAGCCGAATCGGATAACTACTACAAAGAGGCCGTAACAATTGAATATTACATCCCCAAAGAAAGCCGTTTTGCATACCAAGATAAATTTCTTTATATTCCTTTATACGACCCTGAACCCAAAAACGAAAACCAAAAATTGGTTTTAGACCATTTTAAAGCTTTAAACGAACCTATAGACCTTATGAAGGTTATGGATGAATATCCGCAATTTCTTATGAAAATGTTGGATTATCTTTCTCCACAGATGTCAATTATGGAAAATTTAAGCCGCAATATCCAAGACGGGTTAGCGGGAGAAAGCGATGCGTTTAGGCGGGCGCTCTACACCTGTGAAGTATTGCGCAAATTTGAACCGTCGATTGTTTCCTTAGAAATCGTCGGCGACTATACGGTATATAATATCAATTGGTTGGTGCGCAAACTTAACTCGCTGCGCGTAAATTTTTACTTAGAGGACCCCACCGTTGAATTTCTTATTATGCGGTATAGGCAATTTGCGCAACTTGCTGGGGAGGTAATTCCTGAACGCTTTGAAATCCTTGCAGAAATTTATCTCGAACAAGCGTTTCCATTAAGCGACGAAGACTTCTTAGAGCTAATGGAAAGCTAAGCAATTTTACGCCGCGCCATCACCAAGAAACCAACAAGAAAAATAAGGACCGCGACAAGCGGAAACAATATTTTTTGCGTAAGCGTAAGCGGCGATTTTACGACAACTTCAACCTCTTCATTTTTTATGCGCTCTGCAATGCCTCCGCCCGAAAGAGCAAGCGAAACATTTTTTTGGTTAGCTCCAAAGCTAATCAACTTTCTTCCTAAATTTTTGTCTTCGTGCCGTGAAAGTGTTTTTTCTCCTTGTTTAACAACAACATCTTCAGGTTCGACTATAAGCTGTAACCCTGTGTCTTGCGGGTAAACCGATTGAAACTCTACCAGCGTCTTTTTTATATCGTACGGGATTTTAAAGGTCGCCTGCATTACCCTATCGCCTGGTTTAATGTTCTGCCCAATAGCATAAACTCCCGCTCTTTGCGTTTTTTCGGGGTTTAGCTTTAACCATTCGATGTTAGAGCCACCGCTTCCCACCGAAATAGACGCTTGCTCCACTTTTGCATTGGGGGGGAGCGCAAATTCTAAACCGCCACCACCGCCAACAAACGCGCTTTTGCCCGTGTTTAAAAAAAAGAGGATTATAATTCCCGAAAGTTCTTTCTCCTGTGTACGGCGTAATTCAACAAGAGTACGCACACGCAATTTTTCTGTGGAAGACGTTGGGTCGAATACTTCGAGATTTACACTCGCAGGGCTTTGTGTATTGGGCGGTATAACGCGGTTATAGGCCACGCCACGGTATACAACCTGCAGCATATACGGCGCTCCCGCCATTTCGGGTAAATTAAGAAAATTTGCTTTCCCTTGTACCGCCTTTTGCGCAGTAACAGGTTCCATTCCCTGCGCAAGTTTTAAAAGTTGTACGTTAAGCGGCGCCGTCTCAACGCGTTCGTGCGTACTGTTTTGGATAGTCACGTGGATGTCGTACGCGAAAGAATACTCGGGAAAAAATAAAAACGTCGCAACGGCGAGGATTAATATCGAAAACTTTGTTCCACAACTATGGCAAAATTTTGCCGATGCCGTTAGAATTTTTGTGCCGCACTGGGGACAATTTTCTTGCTGTACCTTTTGCGTAGCGGATGCATTTTCAAGCCCTGTTATTTTTTTTTCGATTAAGTCCCATTCGGAAAGTAATTCTTGCGTGAGGCGGTTGGCGTTTTCCTCGTCCATTTTGCCGACGCTCTTTTCGTATTCAATATCTTTGAGCGAGGCTTTAATGGATTTCGCACGTTCTTTAAGCCGCGTAAGTTCGGATAAAGCCTGCGTCACCCCTTGCCTTAACGTACGGCCTTCTGAAAAAATTAAGTAGAGAAGCGCTGCTGCAACAATGAGCGCAAAAACAAAGTAGATCATGATTTACTGTCGTCGATTTCGACTGCCTTATTGTAAATTTTAATAGATTCCGCTGGTGGCATTACATTAGCGTAATGCATTGCAGAACCTGTAGATGAAAGAAATAACAATTCATTTTTTGTACCAACGGCAATTTGCTCTGCCCAAAAAGGAAGCTCGGTTTCTTTGTCGCCTTTACGGTGCGCAAGTACTCCATCTTCGATGTAGTAGTATTCGCCGTTACTTACAAAAGCGGCATCGCTCCAAACTTTCGCTTTCATGCGGCGATTAATTTTAGAGTCTTTAGGGTCTAAAGTAACAAACTGGTGGTTTCCCGCCCCCCCTATAAAAACTCCTGCTATTTTATTTTCCGAAACCAAATACAATTTACTCGATGCAATCTCTTTAGAAACAAGTTTTAACGTTTTTTCAGAAAGCTGGTACAAACGGTAACTTCCAGCGGCGCCATAAATTAACCAAACTTTGTTATCGGGGGATGCATAAAAGTATGCATACGCAGGAAATTTTTTTGTAGACTTTTCGGGTTTACGCCCTTGGTTAAAAAGCGTGTCTTTAGAGGTTTCTGGATTAAAAATATGGATTTGGTCTAATCGTAAGTACCACACTGTTCCGTCATTTTTGACAGCGGGTTTCGTGACGCAATGTGAATAACTAACTTCGCGTATTTCATTCTTATCAATTTGCCACAACCAGATATTGCATTTTTTAATAGACTCATCGGGTTGTTGCAAAAAAACCGCTGTATTTCCATCCGGCGAAAGATTTATATCGCGAATTTTTCCAGGGATAGATTTTTTCTTTTCTTCTTTTTTACTTCTATCGATGGCGTAAACTTTCGTCGTATCGTAAGCGTTTTTTGCAAGTTTCCTTTCCACAAGTAGTACGCGCTCTCCATTATACGAAGCTTGCAAAAAAGAGAAGGAGCGTTTGCGGTCGGTAATAAAAAATTCTTTAGGCAATGAAATTTCGTACGCGTTTTTCATAAAAAGGAGCGCGGAATCGTAATCTTCTTTGGCAAGAGCCTGTTGGGACTTTTCGATATATTTTTCGGGAGAAGGTCCGCACGCGGCCAAAAACACGCTTAAGAAAAAAATATTTTTTTTCATGGAAGGTTAAGCGCTACGACACCCGTACGCGCCATGTGCAATACTTTAAAGGGTTGTATCGCTTCAAGAAAATGGGTTACTCTCCGTGGTTCTGCAACCATTTGTAATAAAATTTGTGAATCCGACATTTCGATTACCGTTGTTTCAAAAAGCCGCGACAGCATTAAAAGCTCTGCCCGCTCACTTTTTTTTATTTCGATGCATATAAGAAGTAATTCACGCTTTACGGAATTTTCTCCTGTGAGGTTTTGTATGTCGATAACGTCAATTAGCTTAAACAGTTGTTTTTTAATTTGGGAAATCATCGCATCGTCTGCATCGATGACCAAAGTAATTACCGAATAGTTGGGGTCGTGCGTGGCGCCAACGCATAGAGAATCTATATTGTAGCTACGGCGAGTAAATAGTCCCGTGACGTGGCTAAGGACACCCGCAGTGTTGTTAACTTTTACTGAAAGAACGTGCTTCATTAAGGCACCTTAGGTGTGCGTAACGCATCGTAAAGGACTTTGAGAAAACGTACCCAAACCTTAATTTATACTCGACAAGACCTCCAAAAATGAAAGAAGTGGCTATGAAGTGGATAGCATTACTTGCTGCGCTGGCGCTTGCGCCAATGGCAGTCTACTCAAAAGGAAGAATCACGAAGGGGGATGGCTTGCAGTACGAAGTTCTAAAAGAAGGTAAAGGAAAAGTCGCGCAATCTGGCCACCGCGTGCAAGTCCATTATACAGGATGGCTCAACGAAAAGGGCAAAAAAGGAAAAAAATTTGACTCCTCGGTTGATCGTGGCCGTCCGTTTGTGTTCGCTTTAGGCCAAGGCATGGTCATCCGTGGTTGGGACGAAGGTGTCGCAGGGATGAAAGTCGGTGAAAAGCGTACTTTATACATCCCTTCCGCAATGGGGTACGGTGCGCGTGGCGCAGGCGGAGCGATTCCTCCAAACGCAGATTTAATTTTTGACGTTGAGTTACTCGACGTCGAATAAAATGCGGCGCACCAGTATACAAAACTTATTTTTTATCGCCCTCTGTCCGGTAGCGCTGGGCTGTTTCGGCGGTACATTTGTCGTTCCACCAGTTACAATTACAGGACAAAAAACGGCAATTGAAAAGCAAATCATCGGAGAACAAACAGAACTCGAAAAAGACGTGTGGATGATTTCCTCTGCAAAAACCGCTGAACACGCACAGTTAGAAAGCAAACCACAGGACATACAGCGTAGCGTTGCGCAAGAAAATGCGAACACAAGCCGCGCGTTCTTAAAATTCGAGATGTTCTCCAAATCTCTTGTCGAACTAAAAAAAGATCGTGTTGTCGGCGAAAATAAGGACGGGTTTGTCTCTAATTTACTACTTGAAAAGGTCGAATTGCCCGAAGAGATACGCGCAAAATACTCCTCCGAAAATTCAGACGATCCCGAACTTGGTCGCCCTTACCGTACGCTAATCCAAACAGTAAAAGAAATTAACGAAGCGCGTGTGCTTGCCGCACGAGGGTATGTACAAAACCAAAAACGTATCAACAAAGCCTTTAAATCGACAGAAAAGGAAATACTCGCTACACAAAAAGATAAATACCAGCAGGCGGCTTTAAAAGGCGAAATGATACAAAAAGAAACCGGCGAATGGGTTGCAAAAGACTAATGACCGACTCCGAAAGCCGCGTTAACGTCGAACTAATGGGGAAAACCTTTACTGTTAAAGGGGACGCAGACCCACAGTACATGGCACAGGTGGCAAGTTACGTAAACTCCAAAATCCACGAAATGCAACGCCTCACCTCGGGCGACAACACCAAAATGCTGCTTCTTACTGCACTTAATATTGCCGATGAACTATTCCAAGCAAAGCGCGGAGTTCAAGTCTCTCCAGATGAGGCACAACAAATCGAAAGACGCACACAGGCGCTCCTGCGGATGCTCGAAACCGGCCTGGTTGGGCAGTACACCAAACCGGAACTTGGGTAAGCTGTTATTTACGGTACCTGGAAATTAACTTGTTTAATTCTACCATAAGCCCGTCGAATTGCCGCCGCTTGAGCACCCGCGCAAATTGCGAGCGGTACGTTGTCGAAAGACGCACACCTTCAATTTCAAAATCGTAAATGAGCCATTTGCCGCCCTTTTGTACCATCGAATAGTTGAGGCTAGCAAACTTACCTTGGTATTCGAAGTGTGTATACACAATGGCGCGGCTACCTTTTATTTCTTCTTTAAGATACTCAACTTTGTTATGGCTATACCTATCAATTTTCTCAAGATAAAATTCGAGTACAAATTCGCTAAATGTTTTATTGAAAAGCGCCTTTTCTTCCTTCGATAACGCTTTATAGTCGCTTTTTAGCGTATTAGCTCCCAAACGCTCGATATCAAACGTTTGGTAAAAAATTTTTGTAATTTCTGTACGTTTCGTTTGGATAGATTTTTGGCTGTCGAGAATTTTGAGAACACTTGTAACTGTATGCTTTAACTCTTGTAACGGTGAAGCCTCTGCAAAAAGAGCCGCTGTTATTACAAAAAAAAGAGCCGAAAAATACCGTAGTACCATACTTTAGTCGTCGACATTCTTTCGTGTATTTTGTAAATAAATATCACGAAAAAAAGAATACGGATCGATAGAATCTTTCACTAGACCTTCGTACGCGCCCAAACTTAAAGATACTCCGTTAACCGTACGCACAGTATACGTACCGACAACAATTCCCGCTTGCTCCCACACCGTTTGCGGAGCAACGTAGCGTGGAACAAATACCGTTTGTGGCTGTAGAAATAAATCCCCTACAAAACCAAACGTGCCACGTACTGTTCGAGGCCCAATAAAGGGATATAATATATACGCGCCTTCGCCTATACCCCACTTTCCTAAAGTTTGGTCGGTGTCTTCGTTTGTTTTTTCTAAACCAAAAATATCCTGTGAGGCGTCGTAAAAACCCAAAAGGCCAACAGACCCGTTGATTGCAAAATAGGCTACTTCTTTCGCTGAGCCAACAAATTTTGCCTGTAATAGGTTATTGATAAGCCGCCCTGGAGTATAAATCCAATAAAAAAAATTATCTATACCTACGCGCAAAAACTGCGGCATTATAAAGTTCCAAGCGGTAGCCAACGGATTCAAAAGATAACGGTAGAACACATCGTTGAACGCAAAGACTTTTCGGTTAACTTTTTCGAGAGGATCCGAAATCGGCAAATCGTCGTCAAAAGAGTCCGCATCTTGCGAGTTTTCAACCGTAGCCTTGTTTTTTGTTTGCGCACTGCTACATTGCATGGTTACAAAACCACATAAAATTACAAGCCCTACTACAACCCGCACAATATATGTTAATCGTAAGAAACGCAGAAGCACGTAAACGATTTTTGGGTTACCAATAAGTCACGAGCCTGTGCGCCAACTCGCTGTAGCAATTTTTTTGCAAATTTTTGTACGCTATTTTGCACAAATTCCTCCACGAATTGCGCCAATTCGCTCTGCAAGGGGCGAGGACACCCAAATTTGTGCAAAATTTCGCACTTTTAAGCGAACCGCGTACAAAAATTTGCAAAAAAATTGCCTCTTTAACTAACGCTGCGCGAGTTGGCGCACAGGCTCTTACAACGATTGACGCCCTGTCTCAAAATGGCATAAAGGGAAATGCTTAGCCAAATTCTCGAAAAATTAAACTACGATGTAGTCTCCAAACCGCTCGATTTTTCTGTGGGCGACACCGTTAAAGTACATTATAAAATTAAAGAAGGCCAAAAAGAACGTATCCAGGTCTACGAAGGGCTTGTAATTGCAATACAAAACCAAGGCGCAGGGAAAACATTTACCGTACGCCGCATAAGCTTTGACGTGGGTGTAGAGCGTATTTTTCCCCTCTACGCACCTACTGTTACCAAGGTAGAGCGCATGCGTTCAAGCAAAGTACGCCGTGCGAAACTTTACTACCTCCGCGAAAAATCAGGCAAAGATAGCCGACTTAAAGAAATTGTACGTAAAAGCATAAAAGATCCCTTCTACGAAAAAGCACAAGCGTATAAAGCTTCAAAGCCTGTAGCTGCTCCAAGCGCACCTCAAGAAAACGCGACAGCGTAAAGCTTGATTCCCATTGTGGGAAAACACCGCATCGCTTTTTAACCACAGCTTGCATTCGTTTGATGCCGTAATCGGCGTCGACGAAGTGGGCCGTGGCGCCCTCTTTGGGCCTGTGGCCGTTGGCGCTGTTCTTCTTACAAAAGATGGATGGCGCCATGTTGTAAATCAGCCATGGGCAGAAAAAGTACGCGACTCCAAGCTTTTAAACGAAGCGAAACGTGAAAATCTTGCACCAGTGCTAAGGCAGCATTTGCCGTGCGTGGTTGTGCACACAGCGGTTTTGTATATCGACCGCTACAACATTAGCCGTGCAGTCGACTATGGAATTTATAAGGCCGTACAAATTCTTTTGTCGCGTGTGAAAATTCCCGTAGAACGTGTACACGCCATTTTTGACGGCAAAACAGCGCCACGTTTTCCACAGCTTAGGCTCCAAAAACCGATGCCACACCTAAGCGCTAAAGTCAAAGCGGATCGATTTTTTTTCCCTGTCGCCGCCGCATCGGTTATCGCCAAGGTCGAGCGCGACAGGCTGATTAAAAACGCAGCGCAACGCTTTCCCAAGTATGGGTTAGAAAACCACGTAGGCTATGCAACAGCAGAGCACCGCGAAGCGATAGAGCGTTTGGGGCAAACAAAGTTCCACCGCAAATCTTTCCGCAGCACCTTTAGTTAAAGATCGTCGTTTTTATTTTGTTGTGGAGCCCTTACACCCACAAACACCGATGAAAATTCAAACGCTTTCCACACGCCTTTGTTGTTGCGTGCCATTGTTACTGGCCTTGCCCGCACGCCGGGGGTTGCCACAAAAACTTTTACCTTCCCCTCTTCATCTAAACCACTATTCTTTTGTCGTGAAAATTCGTATTCAAAAGGCGGATTTACAGCGTAACCGTTTTCCCACTTCGCTCCTTTCGCATAAGCATCGGGTAAATACTTTCGGTTATCCAATTGTTTAATAAGAAACATCGCAGGTTGTGCGGGAGTATATCCTTTATAGGTGTTACCCTTTTGTAACGATGAATTATCTAAGCTTATGGTAAGGCATTGCAAGCCCAATTTTTCGTTACGTGTGTAAATTTGCATCGCTACAATAAGTACTGCAGCGCCTCCTTCGGGGGTAACTGATAGTTTATCGCGCAAAACCAAAAACTCGTCGATTGTGCTGGGTAAATTTTCTACAACGACAGATTTAGCCTGAAGAGAAAATACTCCAAGAACAAAGAAAAAGACAACTGTTTTCCAAATTTTCATACTCCCTCCTAAAAAAAACACTCCATTTTTAAAGCCATATCCTTCTTTAGCAAGAGATAATCAAGGTTTTTTACCCGCCGTATTGTTTTGCGCGTGTCGGCGTATTTCGCACATCTATCTTGCCGCATGGACTCCAACGCAATGGAAAAAATCCTAATTGCTGGTGGTGGCGCAATGGGTGCCGGTATTGGCTATGTTTTTGCGCATGCATACCCCAAAGCGCAGGTTGATGTAATCGATTTAAACGAGAAGGTACGCGCCCAGGCTGCTGAGTGCTTTGAAAAATGGATGATGAAAGACAACCAAAAAGCAGTCGAACAAGGGAAACCTCCCATAGACATATCGGGAAGGTTAAATCTCCTTGCAGGGTTTGGCAAAACACAACTGCAATACGATTTTATGCTCGAAGCAGTTACAGAAAATATTGAGATAAAAAAGAAAATTTTTGCAGAGTTCGATTTACGCGCACACGATGCATCACTTTTTGCGAGTAACACATCATCGCTTTCGATTACACAGCTTTCGACAGCGGTTAACCCTAAAAGGCAGGGGCGCGTATTAGGAATGCACTTTTTTAATCCACCGCGTGTAATGAAACTCCTTGAGATTATAACTACAGAGGCAACGGAAAGCGACGCACTGGAGCTTGCAAAAAAAATTGCACATACTTTAGCAAAGGAACCTGTTATCTGTAAAGACGCACCGGGTTTTATTACATCTCGGCTGGGAATTGTTCTCATCAACGAAGCAATTTTTGCACTCCAAGAAAATTTAATGTCTGCAGAAGACATTGATACCTCGATGAAGCTTGGGTATAATTTCCCAATGGGGCCTCTTGCGCTTGCAGACTTTATTGGACTCGACGTTGTTTTTGCCGTTACACAGTCTCTTTACGAAAATTACCAAGACCCCAAGTATCGCCCGTGTATGTTGCTTAGAAAAAAAGTCGAAGCGGGGCACTTGGGACAAAAAACAGGACGCGGTTTTTTTACTTATAGTGCTTAATGCTCACTCTTGGCGTTGTACTTTATATTCTTGCGACGCTTCTTGTAGGCTTTTTTGCCGCACGGAAGGTTAAAAATAATCGCGATTTTGCTTTAGCGGGAAAAAATCTTTCACTTTTTATGGCGACCTCGACTGTGTTTGCAACGTGGTTTGGTTCAGAAACCGTTTTAGGCTCTTCGGCAAGTTTTGTACGCGATGGTTTTTACGGAGTTATCGAAGAGCCATTTGGCGCCGCTATTTGTTTAATTTTGGTGGGAGCAATTTTTGCAAAAAAATTATACGCGATGAACCTCACAACTTTTGGCGATTTTTTTCGAGTACGCTTTGGTGTATTTGCTGAAGTCGTGTCTTCTTCTGTTTTGGCGTACTCGTACGTTAGTTGGGTTGCGGCACAATTTATTGCGTTGGGAATTGTTATGCAAACGGTTACGGGAATATCTCTCGAGGCGGCAATTTTACTCATGGCTGCCCTTGTTGCACTCTACACCACAATGGGCGGTATGTGGGCAGTGTCGCTAACCGATACATTACAAACGACACTAATTATCGTAGGGCTTGTCACAGTTTTACTCCTTCTTGTACCACAGGCCGGTGGTTGGGAAAAAATTTTTAGCAAAGTACCTGCCTCGCATTTTTCTTTTTTGCCACAAGGTAAAATTCAGTGGTTCCATTATGTTTCACTTTGGATTGTTTTGGGTTTTGGTTCCATTCCTGGCCAAGATGTTTTTCAACGCGTTATGTCATCCAAAAGTGGAACCGTCGCTGCCGCTTCGTCTATACTTGCAGGTTTTCTCTATGTTTCGATTGCAATGATTCCGCTTTTTTTAGGGCTGATTGCTACCGGCATGCTGACAACTGCCGAATTGCCAAAAGACATGCAACACCTTTTACCGCAGGTGATTTTGCTTAAGACGCCGCTTTTTATCCAAATAATTTTTTTCGGAGCTCTCCTTTCGGCTATTTTGAGTACTGCAAGCGGCGCACTTCTTGCACCTTCTGTTTTGGTGAGTGAAAATCTTTTACGAAAAGTTTTTCCAAACGAAAAATACCTTCTTCTTCTTTCAAGACTTAGCACTATTGGTATAGCTCTTTGGGCTGCACACACAGCGTATGTGGAAAGGCACATACACGACTTAGTGATGGACTCTTCGGCGATTGGCTTAGTCGCACTATTTGTGCCTTTTCTCGTTGGCTTTTTCACGCGCTGCACGAATGCAACTGTTACTGTTTTAAGTATGTCGCTTGGTTTTCTTGTATGGCTTTTTTGGGAAAAACTAAGCCTTTGGGTACAAATCCGTGCAGAAGATTTTCCTTCTGCAATTGCAGGATTTTTTGCTTCGATAATTCCGTATCTTTTTTATTTTATTTATTGGTTACCCTTTTCTTTTTTAAGAAAAAAAGAAGTTATCTGAAAAGTTAGCACAAAACAAAAACGCTCCTACGGTTGCAATTGTTCCATAACAGCGGCCAATGCATTGGGGTTCTTGAGCGGTATTTTAGGCTTAGTAAAAATGCTTGTTATGCCGCCGCGTTCTATCCGTTCTTTAAAACGCACAAAACCAGAAGCGGAACATGCAGCGATACGTATATCTTTGTATGTAGTTGCAGGGTAAATTCCCGCTGGAAGAATTGCGGCAGCTTTAAGCTCCACCGAGTCAATACAACTTACCAGTTGTGGTTCGCTACCGATTTCTAAAATAGTTGTCGCTGCCGTTTCAAGAAGAGTTTTTAAATGCTTAAGGAAAGAGGACGTGCTAAAAAAAGTTTTTTTGGGATAGTGCGCGGTTAATTTTTTTTGGAGGAGCTTAAGAGCTTTTTCTGCTTCGCTTCTTTTAAGGCCGAGGTAATGCGCGAAAAGATCAACTCCGGTATATACGCCAAGAGTATTCTCTTCTTTGTCATCGCCTGCAAGGAGCAACCTTTTTGTACGGTAAAGGTGAAGGATAAATGTGCGGAGTGCAAGCGTTTCGTTTTCTTCTTGAGCCCATGCTGTTAATTCACGTTTTTTTAAAAAAACTTTTCCTAAACGCGGTAAATAGGGCGTATCGCCTTTTTTGAGCAAAACAGTATGTAAGCTCCCACGGTGTCGGATAAGAGCGCTTTGTTCGCTTTTAAGTGTGTTTTCACAAACACAGTAATTTATCTGGGCGTTAAGGGATAGCCAGCGGCTTTCGTGGCGGCCCGCATAGAAAACAAGGTTATCAAAATCCATCTCGAGAAAGCCACAAATGCGCTGTAGCTCCGCCTCACTAAAAGGGCGTAAGCTTAAAGATTGCAAATTCAAATACGAAATGTTTGGGCTTAAAGGAACAATTACTTTTGCAAGATCGTTTTTAAATGTTGTTGGCTTTTGTAAGTTCTCTGTTAAAAGCTTCGGTTCTTCAGAAAAAGTTAAAAGCGAAAAAAGAGATTGGTTTTGTGGATCGGCGTCTATGAGAAGTGTTTTACCAGATTGGCGCTGAAGATGCGCTCCTAAAAAAATTGCAAAATTTGCCGCTTCCATTCCTGGTTGTTCGCTCGTGACATGCGCAATATACGACTGTGGTACTTCGCACGTAAACGTAGATAATTTTTCAACGCGTGAAAGGTATGCGCGTAATAGAGAGCGATTTTCTAAAAGGTATTGTGCAAGGATATCTGTTTTTAAGTAGCGTGCGTCCTGTGGATACTTCCTGTCTTTCTTTATTATTTCGGTAAAAGGAATAAAACCATTTAAATAGAGTAGTCCAACTTCTTCTGAAAGTATAGCCGCAACAGCTTCTCCCAAAATAGGTTCGGCTTGCCAAGGTAGCGCAAGAAGCGACACAATCTCTTCGTGTGTTAGGCTGACAAAAAGCTCATGGTACGATTCTTGTTTTTCCATTTTAAAGATCGAGTGTAAAATTTAAAATTTCGCGTCTTTAAGCGAACCGCGCTTCAAAATGTGCAAAAAAGTTACTTCCTTTCTTGGCTTCGCGAGTTTCGGCCTAACCACGTGGGTTTTTACCCAACCTCCTTAAATTGCACGCAAAAGCGCGATAAGCTGTTTGCGGTCGTAAAGCTCGATGGGGCGCGACTGTATAAACGCTTGCGCTTGGCTCGAAAAATCGGATGTACTTATGCATATACCTTTATTCGCTCCCTTCGCACGCATCTCTTCGTGGAGTGCGCGAACTGTTCGCTCTGGAATAAGTTCAGTCGTACGCAAAACGTAAATAAGCCGGTTTGATTTTTTTGTGGAGCGCCGCGTACCTTCTTCTTCTGTAGCAAGAATGTGAACTTCGGAATCGTCGATAACATTAAGGTCAACTATTTTATACGACAAAGCCTCGATAATTGCTCGCGTTTGTGCTTCAAATTTTCCTGGAGGCGCAATCATAAAGTCTTTGATGGTATCGTCGGTGCGGAATTCATCGTATGCTTTTAGTTTGTCTTGTACGTCGCGAAATTTTGCGTTAACATCGATAATGCGCTCCCAGTTTGCAATAGCTGTATGGAAGTCGCGTTTACGCTCTGCACACGCACCAATTGCATAGCGTAAGTTGAGTTCAAGATCGCCACCTTTGGGCGCAACCATGAGTCCTTTTTCAAGCTCTATTTGCGCTGTAGGGAGCTGTCCTTTTTCCATAAGAGAGAGCCCCTTTGCAAGTAGCGCCTTACCTTTTAAGTTTTCGTCTTTTGATGCAAGCTCAAATTCTTTGATTGCCCAATCGTAGTCTTTTTGGTTTTTTAAACACATCCCCAAATAGTAATGTGCGGAATGCAAATTTCCATTGAGTTTTACCGCTTCGGTGAGCGCTAATTTAGCGTCGTTTAAATTACCAAAGTGGTATTCGGTTGTGCCAATATGCAAAAAAGAATCGGCGTGTGTGGGCTTTAGTTTTGCCGATTGCTTAAAATAAGGCAACGCCTTGTCGCTTAACCCCGCTGTTTCAAAGAGAATCCCTACTTGGTAATAATTCTCGTGGTTTGTTCCATCGAGGCGCGTGAGGATAAGGTATTCTTTTTTTGCTTCGTCGTAATTGCGGTTTTGCATATAGATTTTTGCAATACGGCTGCGTACCACCGCTTCTTTTACCTGCGGGCTCCATTTACTGAGCTTGATGACTTGACGGTATTCGGTGGCTGCCCCTTGTAAATCGTTTTGTTTGAAGTATGCTTCGCCGAGCAAAAAGTGCAAATATGAATCGCGGTCGTTTTCCTCAATCATTTTAGTGAGTTTAGAGATTGCAGGGCCAACATGCCCTTGCCGTATCATCTCCGCAAGTTCTTCAACGCGCTTAGGTATTAAATACGTTCGAATGACGTAATAGCCGAAAATACCAACGACGCCAAGTATTCCAGCGCCAAGTAATATGCTAATTAAATCGTCCATTTACGGATTAATTTTTTCGCCTGCTGCAAGGCGCTGTTCTTTGAGACGCTTGTTTTCCACTTCGAGCTCTTTAATGCGCCCTAAAGCTTCTATTAACTCGGCGCGGCTCATTTTTGAAACGCTTTCGGACGCCTCAACTGTGCGTTTAGCGGAGATGAGTTCGTCGCGGGTAAAATCGGAGAGTTTTTCGTTCGCTTTTTGCTCTTCACGCGCTTCCATAAGTTCGCTACGGCTAAATTCGATGATTTGCTCGTACATCGCAATCATTTGTTCGAGTTGGTTTATCTCCTCGTCGTTTAGGCGTACAACTGTTTCGTAGCCGCGTAGAGTTTGGCGTAGTGAAGCGTTTTCACTTTTGAGCACCTCTATCTCGTTCAAATCCATTAGGAGCTTTTGGAAGGAAGCTTTGTACTCTGTCAAGCCCAAAGGAGTTTAAGACAGAAGACTTCTTACTCCTTTACAACGCATCGATGTATCTATATGTATCGATGTATGCCACTTTATAGTGAAACCGATATTCGTGCGGCGTTAGCCCAGCGCATTTTAATCCTCGACGGCGCGATGGGCACGATGATCCAACGGCGCAATTTAACCGAGGACGACTACCGTGGCAAGACAGTTAGTCCCTCCGAGCTGTGGAATTCCATAGCTAGCGACCCTCATTATGCCGCAGAGCCGTGGATTTCCATAGCTAAGGACTTTGCAAAGAACACACAGCTATGGAATTCCATAGCTACGCATAAAATCCCCCTCAAGGGAAACTCTGACATCCTCTGCCTCACCCGCCCCGACGTGATTAGCCAAATCCATCTCGAGTATATGGAAGCGGGCGCCGACATCATCGAAACCAATTCGTTTAGTAGCAACGCCGTTTCTCAGGCGGATTACGAGTTGGAGCGTCTTGTGAACGACCTCAACTATGCATCGGCGGTGTGCGCCCTCAAAGCACGTAGCGATTTTTACCGCAAACATGGTAATCCCAATGACGATAAAAATGCACGAAAAATTTTTATCGCAGGCTCACTCGGGCCTACGACAAAAACGGCGTCTATATCGCCCGACGTGAGCAATCCCGCTTACCGTGCGATTACTTTCGATGGGCTCAAAAATGCATTCAAAGAACAGACAGTTTCTCTCCTTAAAGCAGGGGTGGATTTACTCTTACCCGAAACAAACCTCGACACGTTGAACGTCAAAGCCGCGATTGTGGCGTTTGAAGACGCGTTTGCAGAAGTGGGCTTTCGCGTGCCGGTTTCGATTTCGGTGACGATCACCGACGCGTCGGGGCGCACGCTTTCGGGGCAAACCGCCGAGGCGTTTTACTATTCGGTGCGCCACGCGAACCCGTTGTCGATTGGCATCAACTGCGCGTTGGGCGCGAAAGACATGAAGCCGCACTTGGCAGAGCTTGCGCGCGTCGCCGACGTGCCCATCTCGTGTTATCCCAACGCGGGGCTACCCAACGCATTCGGCGGTTACGACGAAACGCCGTCGATGTTTGCAGCCGACCTTGCGGCATTTGCCAAAGAAGGCATGCTCAACATCGCCGGCGGCTGCTGCGGCACAACCCCCGACCACATCAAAGAAATGGTGAAGAGGGTGGCCACTCAGCCACCCCGGCCTCACCCGCCTCACCCCCTATCCCCCTCTCCCCAAGGAGAGGGGGGGAGCCAAAACCTCCCCTCTCCATATGGTGGGCCATTGGGCACGCTTTCGGGCGAGGGGTCGGGGGTGGGGCTACATTTAGCGGGATTGGAACCCTTGAACATCGATGGCTCGACTGGTTTCTTGATGGTGGGCGAACGCACGAATGTGACCGGCTCACCAAAATTCAAAAAACTCATTTTAGAAAATAAATATGATGAAGCGCTTGAAGTGGCGCGGCAGCAAGTGCTTGCGGGTGCAAACATCATCGACATCAACTTCGACGAAGGGATGCTCGACGGCGTCGCGGCGATGACAAAATTTTTGAACCTCGTCGCATCCGAACCTGACATTGCGCGCGTGCCGATTATGATCGATTCGTCGCGCTGGTCGGTTATCGAAGCGGGGCTCAAGTGCGTGCAGGGCAAAGGCATCGTCAACTCGATTAGCCTCAAAGAAGGCGAAGAAGAATTTTTGGAACACGCCCGCATCGTGCGCGACCACGGCTTCGCAATGATTGTGATGGCGTTTGACGAAAAAGGCCAAGCCGCGAACGAAGAAGATAAGGTTGAGGTGTGCAAGCGCGCGTACAAACTCCTCACCGAGAAAGCGGGCATCCACCCTTCGGATATTATTTTCGACCCAAATATTTTAACCGTGGCGACGGGCATCGAGGAGCACAACAACTACGCAGTCGATTTCATCAACGCCACACGCCGCATCAAAGCCGAGTGCCCGGGTGCGCGCGTATCGGGCGGTGTGAGCAATATTTCGTTTTCGTTCCGCGGCAACAACGCGGTGCGCGAAGCGATGCACTCGGTATTTTTATACCACGCGATTAAAGCAGGCCTCGACATGGGGATTGTCAATGCGGGGATGCTCGCCGTTTATGAAGATATTCCCCTCGAGTTACGTGAGCATGTCGAGGATGTCATCTTAAACCGACGCGCTGACGCCACCGAACGGCTTTTGGCGATCGCCGAAAAATTCAAAGCGGGCGGCAAAGAGCAAGTTAAAGAAGATTTAAGCTGGCGCGAGGCGTCGGCAGAAGAGCGCATCAAGCACGCGCTCGTCAAAGGTATCGACACTTATGTCAATGAAGACGTGGAAGAGTTGCGCTTACACTATTCGCCAACACTACGCGTGATTGAAGGTCCGCTCATGGCGGGCATGCGCGTTGTCGGCGAGCTTTTCGGCGCGGGTAAAATGTTTTTACCCCAAGTGGTAAAATCGGCGCGGGTGATGAAAAAAGCGGTCGCGTATCTGTTACCTTTCATGGAAGCCGAAAAAGCGAGCGCGGGCACGGCGGCCAAACAACCCAAAGTGCTTTTAGCAACAGTGAAGGGTGACGTTCACGACATCGGTAAAAATATCGTCGGCGTGGTGTTGAGCTGCAACAATTATGAAGTGACCGACTTGGGTGTGATGGTGCCTGCCGACAAAATTTTATCCACAGCGAAAGAAATCGGTGCCGATGTGATTGGTGTTTCGGGTCTCATCACGCCGTCGCTCGATGAAATGGTACACGTCGCCGAAGAAATGCAAAAGGCAAATTTCGCTCTACCACTTCTCATCGGCGGCGCGACGACATCGGCTGCGCACACGGCGGTTAAAATTGCGCCTCAATATAAAGAACCGGTGGTACACGTCGCCGACGCGTCACTCGTCACAGGCGTTTTAAGTCGTCTTTTGAGCGAAGAGCAAGGCGCACAATTTTTAGAAGAGCTCAAGGTCGAACAAGAAGAGACTCGGCAAAAATATTTAGCGACGAAAGAAGAGCGGGTGTTCTTGTCGATTGACGACGCGCGTGCGCATGCACCCAAGCTTGATTCTTTTACAGTAAAAGTCCCCAACAAACTCGGCATCACTCTTTTGGACAAAGTGGCTCTCGACGACCTTGTGCCTTACTTCGACTGGACGCCGTTTTTCTTGGCGTGGGAACTCCACGGCAGGTACCCGCGTATTTTAGACGATAAAACAGTCGGCGTTGAGGCGCGCAAACTTTTTGACGATGCACAAAAAATCCTCAAGCAAATTTTGAAAGAAAAGCCATTCACTCCGCGCGGTGTGGTGGGGCTCTTCCCTGCGAAGCGTATAGGCGACGATGTAGAAGTTTTTGCTGCGGACGATTTAGCGCGCAAGGGAAAACCCACGCACAAGTTTTATTTCCTGCGCCAGCAAAAACAAAAACAGAACGAGCAAGTGTATATCTCACTGGCTGACTATATCGAAAAAGAAGACTTCATGGGCGGTTTCGCCGTAACAGCAGGCCCGGGTGTCACCGAGTACGCCGATTTCTACCGCAAGAAAAACGACGACTACTCCGCGATTATCGTCAAGGCATTGGGCGACCGCTTCGCTGAGTCGTTCGCCGAGTATGCACACGAGCGCGTGCGCAAAGAAATTTGGGGCTATGCATCCGACGAAAATCTCGACGTGCAAGGGCTCATCAAAGAAGAGTACTTGGGCATCCGCCCCGCGCCCGGCTATCCTGCATCGCCCGACCACACCGAGAAGCGCACACTCTTTGATTGGCTCGACGTGGAAAAAAATACCGGCATCCACTTGACCGACCACTTCGCGATGACGCCGCCGTCGTCGGTGTCGGGTCTTTACATCGCGCACCCGCAATCGAAATACATGGCGGTGGGTAAAATTGCCCCCGACCAACTCGAAGAATACGCAGCACGCAAAGGCAAAAGCGTCGAAGAAATGGACCGCTGGCTGCGCCCGTATTTAGAGTAGGAGTATTAGAATTTTTTTATATTTTTGGGGTATATCCCCAAAAATATAAAATGTTAATTATACGTCTTACTTAATCAAACTTTCCCAAGGTGTTCCCTTGAGCTGTTCTTTCAGTGCTGCAAAGTGGCGGCTTTGGAAGCGCTCGCCAGGCATATACATGCCGGTGCTCATTTCAGTAAATTTGGACGAGCTCATGAGTCCACCCACCACCGCTTCGTAAACGCCTAAAAAGACAAAACCACCTTTGCAAGTGCCTTTATACGCAGCAGGTAAAGCGCCGTGCTTACCGGGCAATGGATTTTTGTCCGCCACTGTCGCGGGCTCGCCATAGGTTACAACACATTTGTTGTTAGCCCCCCAGCACGATTCGTTGCTTTTTTTGTTTTCACCCAAAGCAAGGTATTTAACTTCAAAAGAACCTTGAGGCACCAAAGCATAGAAAACACTCGCGTCAAGCGCACCAGCACCTTTAAATACGAGTGCGGCTCTTTTGCCTTCGTGTTCAATCGCACCAGCTAAGCCCGTGCCTGCTTCTTTGGTTCCGTCCACAAGGCCAGTGACAAGGCAAGTGTTCGAAGGGTTTGCCCCTTGGACCATCGTTAAATCGTCGGCGTTGATGACTGGGTCGGATGCTCCCCCGCCCATGAGTGTAGCGCAAGAGCTCAGCGCCAATGCCGAGATTGCGATTAAAAATTGTTTCAAATGTTTCATTTGTCCTCCACAAATTGGTAAATTTGTTTTGGTTTTTATTGGATTTTTTGCCGTTTGTCAATCCCCTAAACTGGGTATTAGTTCAGGTGCTTTCGCTGTTGATAAACCGCTTCTGCGCGGGAATGCACTTCAAGCTTGCGGTAAATGTTTTTAATGTGCGTATGCACGGTGTGTACGCTGATGCCAGCAAGCTGCGCGATGTCTTTATACGCATAGCCTTCTGATAACCGCCTCAAGATTGAATTTTCGCGTTCGGTGAGAGTGCCCTCTTCGGTGGTTGGCTTTTCTTTCGGTGTAAGCTTTGTAAAAAAACTGGCAACCTTGCGCGCAATGCTATACGACATTGGTGCGCCACCCGCTTCGATTTGCTTGAGCGCTTCGACGAGCTCGATGGAGTTGCAACCTTTTAATAAATATCCCGATGCCCCTGCTTGCAGCGCTGTAAAAATTTCATCACCGCTGTCGTAAATGGAATGGATGAGTATCTCCCCTTCGGGGTTTGCTTTTTTGACTGCTTTGATGGCGCTCGCCCCTGAAAGCCCTGGAAGTCCCAGGTCGAGAATTGTTAACCAAGTGTTGCCGCGCTCAATAAAAGGAAGTGCATCTTCACATTTTTGGAAAACCGCTTGGACAGTGTACATTGCGCTTTTGCGCAACTTTTCGGTGAGCGCTTTACTCACGTTATGGTCGTCTTCGATAACGATAATTCTTTTAGCCAACGGCCAGAAACTTAAGTGGGCTCGAAATGAAAACTTAAAATTATGGCAGTGCCTTTTTGCGCTCGGGTAAATATTCGCGCTCGGCCATGTAAACTACGCGCACGCACCATCAAATTTTTCAATCCATGCCCACTGCCCTGCGCTCTTTGTTGAATACCCACGCCGTCATCGGCAACGATGAGGTGGACGTACTCGCTACGCCTGTAAAACTTTACCGTTAACTGCGAAGCGCCGCTGTGCTGCATGGCGTTAGAGAGAGCTTCATACGCGAAGCGCTGTAGATGAAAAGCCGCACGGGTAGACAAAACCAAAGGCGTCAACTTTAAGTTGAGTCTCATACCGCAGCTTTGAGCAACCTCGCGCGAACGCCCTTCGATGCTTGAGGCAAGTTTTTGCGGCAGCTCAGGGTCGACATTCTCCAACTCGAGCAGTGTACGCAAACTTTTTGAAATCCCCATGACACGTTCACGCAACTCTTGCATTGTTTTATTTTTTGCGTCGGCTGTTTTCATCATGATGAGGGTGAGATCAGACCCGATGAAATCGTGTAGTTCAGAGAAAATTTGTTGCCGTTCTTTTTTCAGTTCTGCCGCAAAAGCCATACGCTGCACTTCATTTTGTTCTCGAAGACGGTGGTATCTATCGGCCAAAGCAAAACTAAAGAGGATTGCCTCGGCGACAACAGTGAGCGGCACTGCGTAAAATAAAAAAGTATTGATGGCGTAATTTTCCGTATCCAACTCGACGATTCGGGTCAAAATAAAAATAGGCACCACCAACAAAGAAACAATCGTCGCAGCAAGAAAGTATCCCGACGAGGGGTGTTTCAAACGTATCGCACGGTACGCGTGTACGAGAATAACAAGAGTTACCGGAAGCGTTAAAGTAAGTAGAATTCGATTGGTCAAAGGCTGTGGAGTAAAAAGCGCAGGCAGCGACAAAAGAAGCAGAGCGTTGCCGCCATATTTAAGGATGTTTCGTGTGATTCCTTTCTTCATTCGCATAAAATTTTCGGCAAAAAGCATAAAGCAACCGTGCAAAAGGAGAGAAGTCATCGGCAAAATGCGAGCGTCCCATGCGGGGCGGTTCGGCAAAATGTATTTTGCTAAAAAGCCAGAATTGTTGAGCTCGAACGCCAACCAAGTGAAAATATACGCAGAATAGAGAAAGTAGCTGCGGTCTTTCAAACTTAGAAAAAGAAAAAAATTAAAAAGGATGAGCACCGCCTGTGCTCCAAAGATTAAACCTGCAATAAGTTGATCCCAGTTTTCTTTTTCAATGACTTGTCTTTCCTGTTTCACGACAGGAGTAAAATAAATAGTCGTCGCGCTCTTGAGGCGTAAATAGAGATCAATAGGTTCGGTATCGACGGGTAGCGGTGATGAAAACTCGCGTAAAGCTCGGTAACGTCTTGCGAAAGGGCGCGCCTGTCCCATTGAGCGTTTTGTAAGCAATTTACCTTTTTTGACAAAATAGAAATCGACATAATGCAGCGTGAAATTACCGAGCATGAGAAGTAAAGGCGTTGCCGTTGCCTCAGTGTAGCGGTAGCGCAAGTGGAACCAAAGCGGCTTGTCGGTGAAGCCATAGTGTATAGAATCCACGTCGTTGTAAGAAAAATTTCCCTTCTGCACCACCGCCGATAGAGTGGATAAATCCACTCTATCGGCAAGTACCCCCATAAAAGAGATAGCGTCGATCCCTTTTGACTGTGTGGGCTTGAGAAGTAAAATGGGTGCAGTGTTGGGTGTCGCCGGTGGAGCCACACCGCGCGTTGCCGTCTTGTTATGGCAAGCAGTTAAATAGATTAACGTAAGAAAAAAAATCTTACGCACACACACGCGCTTTAATTATACGTCGCGCTGAAGGCGATGCCGATGACGGTGTTGGTATGCGCAATCATTGAATCGGGCGTACCATCCGGTAACGAGCTATAGTGATAAAATAATGTTGCACCAATTCCCCAATTCTTTGAAACCCACCATTCTTTACCTATGTAGAGATTGAAGCCAAAGCCAGCTTTTGATTCCAGTGATGCTGATCCACTGGTCAGTATCGTTACTGCTCGCCCAATGTCTGCACCTATATAGAGATTTAAAGGCATGATATAATAGGTAAAGCCCGCACTCATGCCACTGATACCAGCTTTCATGGAGTTTGACATATATTGTGTTTGGCCATTGACTTCCGCTTTAGTAATATCCATGGACGAATATCCACTCAAAGAACCGTATAAAATAAAATTATCGACCACAGCAAACCCAAGCTGCAAATGAAAAACGCCCATTAGTGAGGAAAAAGTTAATTTGTCATTATAGATATTTGTTCCTTCGAATGAATAAGCCCCCACCCACCCAACATACGTAGAAAAAAGCCGTCATGTTGTTCAAACCCTTCATCGTGTTGCTGTGATGGAGGTGGTGCCGCTGCGGCTGAAGGGAGTGGGGGTGGAAGTGCTGCGTCTTGAGCGAGCGATGGCGCGGTGTAGACAACTTTACCGTCGTCATCCATAACTTTCAAAATATGATTGCGATCGATTTGGTGCGTAACGCCGTCTTCATCTCTCATGGTTAGACTCGTTTGTGTCTTCGCTGTAATCGTGCCTGTAAAACGATCCGTCGTTGTGATAACGGTTGCTGCGTGGATAAGAGAGAAGCTAATAAAAAAGATAATGATTTTGTGCATAAGCTCGATTTTATTGCGGATATTCAAGGCGTCACGCAAAAATGAGGACTGTAGCCTTTGAGCCTGTGGACTATAAGCTGTACGACTCGTTTGACGATCGCAACTCCGAACGTGACAAAGCCTGTCCTGCTCAACGCAGATGGGTGTGCGGCGAAAACTGCGAGCGTAGATAGTAGTACGCAGCAAGCCAGATCGGTTTTCTATGCTTTCACTTCAGCTTCTGTAAGCGACCCTTCGATACCCTCAGAAAGCGATCTGGTTTTCCTGAAAGCCGACCCAAGAGACGAAAAGCTCGCCCAAATTAACGAAATTCGTGCGGGTAGCTACGGTTGGTTTATTCTGCTGATGGGCGGCAATAGCCAATGGCTAGAAATTTCTGCGACAACTTGCGAAAAAGGACAAACTAAATGAACGGCTTGCGCGGTTGCTCAGTTTTCACCTTATGCGCTGCTTTTCTGTTGACGATGACTGCGTGTGCTGGCGGCCGCGCAAAAATACGATTTGATAAGCTCGCTTATCCGGTATCAACGAGTCCCTATGTGAAGATAGGTAAGACAGAAATACTTCGCGACGAAAAAATATTAAATCTACGCGAGAGAAGGCACGCTTGGGATTTCTGCGTTTTACCAATTCGACACAGGATAACGCGCAAAATTTCGATTGGTTGGCCGATACACTGCCTGAAGCGATCGATACGGCTATGCAGTCGCGCTTCGTCTACGAAACACCTGAATGGAATTTACGTTTTCGACGCTGATAGACAAAACCAATACAATATACTCTGTTTTTTTTAAAAGATGCGGGTTACGCCCGCCGCGCACCGCGCACAAAATGCGGATTAAGGGCACTGACATCCCCTATGCATTACTGTGCGCCTCTGCGACAAAGCCGGGCTTAAAGTCAAAACGAATTTGCATTTCGCATTTACCGAAATCGACCATATTGCAACCCTTTGGTTTTGGGCTAATCGTATAGCGCACACCGAGCGTATCAAACCAAGCATAAAGGCGTTCGACGATTCCGCATTCGTACTGCGTAATGAGCCCAAGACTCTTGACGCCATCGTGCGCAAAGCAGCGCGGAATTTTCCAGAGCATTATGTTCTCTTCGGGAAATTCCATCTGGAAGCGCATGAACGAACCACGAATAATTTCAAATGCGCACTCAAGAAAGTTTTTCAACTCGGCAAAGTTTTTGATTTCCTTTACTCCCATAGCTTTTTTTAAGCGTTTAACTTCGACGCTGGCCATATTGCGCACTGCCTTGCGGTTAATTTCATTTGTCGCAACCATGCCCAATTTTTCGGCACAGAGCATTAACCATTGCGCATCGTGGGTCATCCAATTGGCGTTGAGAAGCTCTTTGAGTTTCTCTTTGTCGATATCTGCATAGCTCTTCATTTTTTCTTGCCTCCTTTTCTAAGTCCACTTATGATTATCTGCAATGTATCTGCGTATTGTTGCGGTAAGCGTGCAAAGTTCTCTGCTGCAGCGAGCCCTGCGACGCCGAAAAAGACAGCGCCGAATGCAATCGCAGCCGTATGAAGATTGGTATGGCTCGGCAGCTCTCGACGCAGAATAGCACTCTGCACGTTTTGCATCAGCCAGCTACGAATGCCATGCGGAGCTATTTCTGCTAAGTCGGGTGCGCAGCCGAAGGCGAGAATTTTTTCTGCAAGCGTTAGTTCTTTGAGTACTTTGAGCCGTTCGGGAACATTCGCCCGCGCTTGGTACGCGAGCAGTTCTTTCATAAGTTGCGGATATAAAATTGCCGTTTTACCGGTGTGCGCGAAAGCGGCCTCTAATGCGCTGAGCCCTGGAGAGTTTTTTTGCGAAAAAAGCTCGAGCTCGATACCCCAAAGCGCGACAAAATAGTTGAGAAGATCGTCTTTCTCGGGAAAATAATTGAAGAACGAAGGCTCGCTAATTTCGGCAGCCGCGCATAAATCGCGAATGCGAATTTCTGCGAAGGTTTTTTTCTCGAGTGCATCTACCAGTTCTTTAAGAAGAGAAAAACGTGCGTACGCGAATTTACGTTCGCGCAGGGAAATATTCTGCAAATCACGTTTGCCGTATGCGCCGAAAACAGGAGGCATTCTGAATTATACTGTTAAATATAAATATATAGTCAACTACAAAAATAGCGAGTTTGGATTATGCCACATTAGGGGGCAACTATCCTATTTTTTTGTATTATGTCGCATTAAGGGGTAACTACTCCTTATTATGTCACATAAAGGGATAACTATCCCTACGAGCAATTTTAGTGAAAAAATCACGATTCTGCTTGATGCACCAATCCTCTTTGCGAAGTATGCAAGCATGAAAATGCATGTTGGAGTTACTCTCTTTGCTACCGCTATTGTTGTGGCGTGTACAAGTACATCTCCCCAACGCCGTCTTTTACCTAAACCAGAACTGCAGGGCCACCGTGGCGCACGGGGACTTGCACCCGAAAACACATGGGCAGCATTTGAGCGCGGCCTCAAAGAAGGCGCAACAGTCCTTGAATTAGACACGAACATCACTAAAGATTTAAAGCTGGTGATCCACCACAATTCAAAACTCAATCCTATAATCTGTAACACCCCAGACGGCCAACCGGTAGAGGAACAACCGATACGTAATTTTACATTAGCCGAGCTCAAAACTCTCGACTGCGGCTCGAAACGCAATCCTGATTTTGCAGAACAAACACCCTCACCTCACGAAAAATTAATTTCCATTGAGGAGTTTTTTGAGAAATTTAAAAAGACCGAAAAAGAAAATCCGCAATACAGAAACATTTTATTTAACATTGAAGCCAAGTTTCCAGACGTACCGGACAACAAAGATTCATCGAGTGTCTCTAAAGAAGCCCTCGACGAATTTGCAACGCTTATGGCAGCCGCCGTAAATGCTTCGGGGTATGCCCAGCGCATTACTGTTCAATCTTTCGCGATTGAAATTTTGCCTTTGGTAAAAGCCAAAAGCCCTCACGTGAGGACATCTGCACTCTTTCAACCTACGTATTGGCAAGGCTTTCGTATGTACATAGGGTTAGGTGGCGGTGTACGCGATGCAATTTTACAAAAGGCAATTGCTGTAAAAGCCGACATTATTTCGCCATACTGGCTTTATTGTAGTAACGATTTTATTTTAAAGGCGCACGAGAATAAAATGCTAGTTATCCCTTGGACTGTGAACGACACAAAAAAAATACGCGATCTTTTAGATCGTGGCGTTGACGGCATTATTTCAGATTACCCTAACCGCTTGCATCTTTAAGTCCGTCGGGGCGGGGCGCAAAGAAAATGGGTGCCATGTAGTAAACACTCAACGAAAACGCTACAACCCAAAGCAAGGCAGATAGCCAAAAATATACAGGCGCTGCAAAATAACCGTAAAGAAAACGAAAAATTACTGCGCCGAGAAGGAGCTGAACGCCAATTGGCACCCATGCGCGCGTATCGAGGCTATGCCCGCTATGTGTGCGGCCCGCAATATTAAAGACCATAAAAACAGAGACTCCCATAGCACCAATAAAAAGAAAATGCCGTGCCGCGCTTTCAATTCCCAAAGACCACCCCAATAGGTGGCCAAGGCCCAAAAGGGCATACCCCAAAGCCATACACAAATAAACAACATACAAAGGGAGCACCCACCGCCGGAAGATAACCCTTTCGATGTGCCAATCGTTGAGGAGGTTTAACACCGCCGCAGAACTTGCAAGGGCAAGCCACCCTAAAACCGCAGGAGAGTCTTGCCGAAATTCGGCTACAGTAAAAATAGCAACGCACAGCATTGCTAAATGCTTTCGCGGTGGCCGTGCGAGGTATTTTTTATCCGAATTATCTTTTTCTAAAGCTTCGTTGACCATACGCATCGAAATACGGCTCATTGCGGTTATCACTAAAACAACCCATGCTCCAGAGACTACACGTAACCAATGTACAGAGGGATTATTTTTAAGGTGCGTTGCATGGTAGCCTATAACCCCAACTAAAAGGAACGCCAAGCCAAACACGAAATCGTAGTGCTTTTTCCAGTAATGCCAATTAAGCCGGCGTACGACAAATCCCAAAAGAAGAAATAATATGAATACATCGGTAAGCGCGACAAAAATTGCCCCCGCAAAGCCAGGAACAAAAAATGCAAACCTTCCCAAAAGCCATGCACAAATAAGATAAAGGGCATTTTTTTTCGACAAAAATGCCGTATTCGTAAATTCAGCAATTGCAGTAAGAAGAAAACCTGCAAGCGCAGCAAGAATAAATCCTACAAGCATTTGGTAGCCATGCGCCTGGACAATACCCGTCGAGTGTACTTGCCCAGAAACATACCACCCTTTAAAATAGAGGAATGGCCAAAGAAGAACTACAGCGATACCAAACAACGCGCTTAGGAAAAAAAGCGGACGGAATGCTCCCATCCATAAAGGATGGTCAAAATTGAAAATACGCAAAATTTTTTTTAACATGCTATAGAAAGCCTCTCCGTAATTCAAAAGCCTCACTAATTTTAGGATTTACCACGAGCGTTTGTAGGTGTTCGTTAATATCTAATGGTGTCCTTTTTTCTACTGCAAGGGGGATATTAATTTTTTCTAAAATTCTTCCTGGTTTTTTGCCTAAGAGGATAATTTGGTCTGCAAGTTCAACTGCGTCAGAAAGTTCGTGCGTAATCATAAATATCGAAGTCTTTTTTTTGAGTTCATTTTTTAGCGCCTGCATAAGTTCTCTTTTAAGCCCAATGTCAAGCCCTGTAAAAGGTTCGTCCAAAAAAAGAACATCTGGTTCAATGATGAGCGCACGGCCCATTGCAACGCGGCTTTGCATTCCACCCGAAAGTTGGTACGGATATTTTTCTAAATCGTCTTCTGTTAATCCTAACGATTTACCCATCGCAATAATTTTGTCGCGGCTTTCTTTGGACGAAATCCCACGCGATTTAAGCACAATGCGTAAATTTGCGTACGCTGTTTCCCAAGGGAGCAGGCGCGGGGTTTGGAACATATATCCTAAATTTTTATAATACCTTTCGACTTTGCCTTTTTCGGCTTCCAGAAGATTCGCGCATATCCTAAAAAGCGTCGTTTTACCCGAACCCGAAGGTCCCAAAAGCACGACAGATTTTCCCGTTTCTAAAGTAAAACTGATATCCTCTAAAATTTCTTGCCGGCCAAAACGCTGCGATACACCGTTGACTACAAGTTTGTGTTTTGGCTCCATGGACTTTTAAAATATTTTTTGCTGGTTTGCTTCGCGCCACCTTTCGGTGTGCCGCTTAATCGGTTCGAGGACTAAATACTCGACGGCAAGCAATAAGCCCACAGTGGCAGTTATCCACGCCATCGCCGAGGGGGTATCTAAAAGGCTACGCGCAACAGAAAGCGACGCGCCCACTCCATCCGACGTCGCAAGAAGTTCTGCCATCACGACAACTTTCCACGCAATGCCCAGCGCGGTAATTGCCGCAGGTAGAACATACGAAAGAATGTGCGGAAAATAAACCGACCTCCAGCGGACATACCACGGGAGGCGAAACGCCAGCGCCATTTCAGAAAGTTCGCCGTTTAAAGTGCGCGCGCCTTGCATCGACTGCAAAAAAACAACAGGCAAACATGCAAGCGCAACGGTAAGTACGGGAGTGCCATCCCCCGTACCAAACCAAAGGAGCGCTAAAATGAGCCACGCAACAGGTGGAGTTCCAATGAGGATGCTCATCCATGGGCGCGAAAAAAGGGCGCCCACTGCAGTCGCTCCTGCGGCAAGGCCTCCCAAAACACCAAAAACAAACGCAATAACAAAACCCAACATTGCACGGCGTAGCGTTATTGCAAGCGTATGCAAAACTTGTGTATCTTGGAGCATTGCTGCAAGCTGGCCAAATACTTTAACGGGGGAAGGTAGGATAAGTTCGGAGTAACTCTGCGCGGTAAATTCCCAAATTGCAATAAAAAGAAATACCGATGCTATAGAACCCCAACCGCTCCAAAGGTAATTGAGGCTTTGCGTGAAATAGCGTGCCACTGTTTATCTATAAAAATCTTCAGCAGGCATTTTACCTCCCAAAAGTGCCGGATTTTCTTCGTATAGCTTTTGGAAAAAATATTTTAGTTCCGCTTCTGATGCGCGTATATCTACTGCGTCCAGTTTAGAAGTTTTGAGCGCATCGTAAATTGCTTCGGGTGTTAAATACCCAAAATAAGGCGCGATGGCATAACTACATACGGCAATATTCTCCATACATTTTTTTAGCGCTTGTGAATACGCATCTGTTACGCGTTTGCTGAGCGCTTTGTTGTTTGCCCAATCGCCTACCGCAACAATACCCGCTTGTGGCATAATGTCCTTACGTTTAAAGACACGCGCCCATTCTTCTTGGAAAGACATGCTACGGAATAGATCTGGAGCGATAAGTTTTATGGGATACGCACCACTTTTACGCAACGCCATCGACACTGCAGGTTCGGGTAAAATGACATGCCGAACACGCCGCGTAAGGAGCAACTGCATCGCGTCAAGTGGAGTTGTTACGTAACGTATTTTGAAATCTTTTTGTATATTAAGCCCCTGTTTTTTTGCAAGGATTTGAAAAACGATGTCGGGCATATCTCCCCGAAAGGGGATAACTATTTCTTCGCCTCTGAAATCTGCGAGGCGTGTGCGATTTTTATCGCGGGAAAGCATGTAGAGGATTCCCCACGTGGAAATATTGAGCGGCTTTACCGCAATATTTTTGTTGTACAAATTAGCCGCGACGTTCGACGGCATTGCCATAATCGCTGTTTTTTTATCGAGTGCCAGCGAACGCAATTGGTCGGGGGTCATCCACAGCTTAAACTCGACGTGCTCTGCTACATTTTTAAGAGCGCCCGATGCAACAGCGTACGCCAAAGGGAACGACACCGATGCAGGCGGCCCTGAAAGCACAAGGGTTTCTACCTTAGTAGTTTGGCCACCCAAACGCACTGTAAAAATAAAAAAGAGGACGCTGGCTGCTAAAATAACCCTATGAGGCTTTTGCCATACACCTTTTTTGAAATTGAGAATCGCTTTCATAATTGACGCTTTGGAGGCGACTTTGTATCGTCAAGCTTTTAGGCGTTACGCGTCGAAGAGTTTACAGAAATCAAACAATATATGGATACCACACAAATACTCCTTCTTGCTGTTTTAGTTTTTGCTTCGTACACCGCACAGGCCATGACGGGGTTTGGGAGCATTGTCGTTGCGCTCACACTGGGGTCTCTTTTTTTTGAAATGCGCGTAATACTCCCCGTGTTGGTTGCACTCAACATGCCGCTTTGCGCGTGGATGCTCTACCGCGATTTTAAATCCATCGACAACAACCTTTTATGGAAGCGTATTTTACCGCTTATGGGGCTTGGGGTTGTCTTCGGAGTTCTCCTTTTCGACGTATTCGAGGGTCCCCTTTTGCGCCGGCTCTTTGGAATAATTATCGCGGCGTTTTCTTTACGGGAACTTGCGGCGTTAATTTTCCAAAAAAATACAGCCACAAAACCCATGCATAAATTCATCAGCGCATTTTGGATTTTTATCGCAGGGCTCATCCATGGAATTTACGCTTCGGGAGGGCCGCCTTTGGTGTACGCGCTTAGCCGCTCTGCACTTGACCGTGCGGTATTCCGCGCAACGCTTACAATGGTGTGGTTCGTTTTGAATGGAGCGCTTCTTGCCGTCTATATGATAAACGGCAGCTTTGGAGCAAAAGAAACTTGGGTGTTTTTATACCTATTACCGACAATCCCTTTGGCTTTAAAAGCCGGTGCATGGCTACACGAACGCGTCTCCGAAAGGTGGTTTCGTATCACCTTGCAACTTTTGCTTATCCTTTCCGCAGGTGCACTTTTGGTGTAACAGTACTTTTAAATGTTTACACGGTAGTACCCGTATACGCACCAACTTCTTTTCTAAGGATACGAAGCAGTGAAAAAAAATAGTACGCGGATTATCTGTTTGGCTTTTTTTATCATTTTTTTTGTAATATATCCCACTTCTCTCTTTGCCGATATACTCTATTTAAAAACAGGAGAAGTTTTAGAGGCGGTAAAAATTACCGAAACCAATGCCAACGCAACCGTGATTTTAGAAAAAGGTAAACCACGGCACATTCCCAATAAAGATGTTTTGCGCGTCCGCTATGGCCAAGATATGATGGAAAAACTCTACATCCAAACCGAAAGCGATGAAATCATCGAAGGCTATTTAGTCGATCAAGAATCGGATTACGTCCTCATCCGCCGTAAAAAAGCGCTGCTTGCAGAGGAAAAAATCCCCAAATCTGCCATTAGCAAAATGAGCAATAAAAAAATTGTTTCTTACTATTCTGAAGTGGGAGCTTCTTTCGGTTACCGTGCTTTTTTAAATTCGGGGGGCTCTAAGCTTAAGCCGGCATTTGCCCCGTCGCTTTTTTACGCAGCCCACCCGCCGTGGTTTACAAATGTGATTGTCTTAGGTGAAGTGGGTTTTGCCGAACACAAATCAGTAAACGCGGGGCAAAGTTTACAAGTGATACCCCTCTCCATAAACGCGCTCATTTTTGCAGCACCGTGGTCACGCGTTACCGATGGCAACGTAAAATGGACAAAGCGCCTAAAGACAGCGCTGCGCGTGGGGGTGGGAACGGCTCTCTTGCGCTTTACGACCGGCGAAGGCGAGGCGCCAAGCCAAGCCGTCTTCTTTTTTACGTTGGGTCTTGTTGAAGAATTTGCGCTTACGCCATGGATTACGCTTTCACTCGAGGCACGCTACGAAGGACTTTTTGACTCGGCGGCGTTAATGCACAGTATTACGCCCATCTTTGGCCTTCGGTATCGATTTTAATAGTCACTGTTCGGCGCAGAGGCGGTGGCGTGCTGCATAGCAAGGATCTTCAGCACCTACCCATGCAATCGCGGTACTATTTGTGGCACTAGGGTTACCCGTACGGTATTTACTACCACTTGCAGAGGTTGCCCAATGGGAACAATTTAAACCACCTGTCCAGTCTGCATCGAGTCCGGTGGCGTAGTAGTTTGCTCCCGAACTAAACGCATTAGATTGTGTACCATAAACAAATATACCCGCTGCGTTTGTTGTAAAAACATCGGCGCCTCCAAGTATTTGGTAAAGTGTCGATGGCCTAAACGCCCAGTTGATATTTTCTGCTGCGCCACCGGAGCAATTTGCTGTCGTGCAAGCGCGGCGCACTGCACCATCGTAGATTACCGCTTTGTAGACGGCTGTTATCAAAGGCCGATTACTGTCTACGTTACAAAGGATATCTGAGTCGGCAGCGCCGCTTAATCCATTGGCCGTTGCACTCGTTACAAAAACATAGCACGACGATCCGCCGCTTGCGGGGCACCATGTACGGGCAGATTTTTCGACTGTCGTGGTTGTACGGTTTCCTGCGGCGTCGCGTGCACGCACAATGTAATAGTAAACGGTACGTGAGGTTAATCCAGCACTATTATAGCCTAAGGATGGCGTACTTGCAAGAACCGTAAATGTCGTATTGCAGACACCTGCAGTCGTTGAACGGCATATTTCGTATGTAACGGGATTGCTCGTCGCCTCGCTCGCCACACTCCAGCTCAGCGTAATCTGCGACGAACTGTTGGAAACCGCGCTCGCCACGCCTGCGAAAGTGGGGTTGGTGTTATCGAGCGTAAAGTTTTGTGTAAAGTTGCCGATAACCCCAAAAAAACTTGTGAGGCAAACACGTGCGGTGTTCGTTCCCAAGGCAAGTTCCGATGCCAAAATAGCCGAACCCACATTGGTCGAAGCGGCAACGCTGCCGCTGTTGTTTGTTCCACTCGAAAGTGTACCAGAACCGCAGGCACCAGAAACGTAAACTTTGTAAGTGCCCGCCATACTCGAACTCCAAGTCCACAACGAAGAGTTATAAGCCCCCGCATTTTGGCTTAAATAGCTATACTGGTTTGACGTTAAAGTGACAATTGGTACCGTATCGTTGCGTTGGATTGGCGTTCCGTACGCGCTACCTAAAGCTGTGTTGGTGACTCCTGCATCGCTCGTAAAACAAACACGCACGGTAATACTTCCCAAATTAGTAATTTCAGTCGCATGAATTTCGCTGTTGAGTGGGCTTGATGCACTAACGCTTCCCGATGTATAGGTTCCCAAAAGCTGCGTTCCAGAGCAGTTTGCACCTTTAACCACAGAATACGAGCCTGCAACATTGGAATGCCAATTGAGTTTGGAATATGTATAGCCGCTGGTACTCAAGTAATCACGGGAGTTTGAATTGAAAGTAATGGCTGGCACGGTATCGTTGCGGATAATGCTTTTTGTGGCGTAACCGGTGCCCAATCCATTGGTTCCACAAATGTAGATTTGGGTAGTGCCCGAAGAAAGCGCCGAAGCGTTAATCGTACTTACATGGTTTGTATTCGCAGACAAAGCACCTCCCGAATCGTGAATTGTGCCTACCGAACATGAACCCGAACGTATTTGGTACGAAGTTAAATTTTCACTACTTTTCCACGTTATACTCGTCGATACATACCCCGCTGTACTGATGGCGTCGTGCGTATTTGTTACGATGGTAATTGAGGGAATTGCCAAGTTGATGATATATACATTCGATTTTACCGACTCAACATTACCAGCTTCGTCAATTGCGGCAAAGCGTAGCTCGGTTACAGCGGTGTCGGGAGTATCCCATTTGTCAGAATACTCAATACCGTTCGTGATATTACTGTTGGCGTCGAACGTTGGATCCGAGCCGTCGGTTGTGTACGCAATTTTGGTACAAGATGAGCCAGAGTCTGTGCAACTGAGAGTAACGCTTTGCACCGATGCGTAAGAGCCGGCAGCGATGTCTGCACTGGTCGCAGGCGGCGTTGCGTCGCCCGTAACCACAATTTCCAATGTGCCTACTTGGTTTAATCCGTCGCGCACCATGATGCAAAGCTTGTCTTTGCCGTCTGCGGCAAAAAGTTTAAGCGGGTTTGCCGACAAAGAACCATAAACGGTCGTTGTAATAGGGGTATTGGCGTTGTAGATGTAGAGTGCACCGAGTTGATCGAGTTGGCATGCTGCGGTGTGATCGTCGATGAGGGCAATTTGGTAATAGCCATTACTTTGCGTTTGCCACGTTACCGCCAGTGAATCCGAAGGCATGATACTATTCACCGTTGTGCCCACCTGCGAAACCTGCGGACCCAACTGGCCTGAGCCCAAATTCAAGGTTTGCGTCGTCGCGGCTTTTTTCTCGTCGGCAACAGTTACCTGCACATTAGCGACAAAGCCGGGTAAAAGGTTGTTGGGGAGCACAAACGACACTTGGCTGCTATTTCCGCTATCGACTTGGCCTGAAAAAAGGCCAATATCCGAACTATATTTATAAGTAATGGGCTTCTTTTCAGGATCATTTGCGCTTACGTTGATTGTGAAAACCTGGTTGGGGAGGAGCGTTGCCCCACCCGGGGAGTTACTCGTGAACTGCGTTATTTGCGGTGCTTGGTTTGCACGAAAGTTTTGTATTTGCTTCACGAGTTTGCTATCGCAAGCTATTATAAAAGCTATAAGGATACCTAACCTTGCTGCTTTTCCCATAAACAAATTTCATCAGGCACACTCTATCTGTCTACAAAAATTTGTAAAAAAATTGCTCTTTCATAAACACCGCACGAGTTGGCGCTACCCACCGCAGGTCTCGATAAAATTTGCCGGTCGCCGAGTAGCGCAGCGTATCGAGGCATCCGGCAAATCACTCGACCAGCCCCGTAACCCCGGGCTGAAGACCGGGGCTACGGGGGGAGCCTGTTGAAAAACCCGACTTGACTTTTTTTTGAATCTATGTATTGGTAATATTATGGCACGCTATAAAGAACCCGTAACAGAGCAATATCAAATGGTAACGCTTAACTTTGCCGATTTATTTCC
>JABARV010000004.1 GCA_019186965.1 Turneriella sp. | reverse complement strand
TCACCACACGTGAAAAAAAACGAATTTTGCTGAACAATATTTTCGGGGTGGATATCGACCATCAGGCGGTGGAGGTAACGAAGCTCAATTTGTTGCTTAAGGTATTGGAAGGAGAAAACAGAGAAACGCTGGGAACAAATCTTAAACTCTTTCATGAGCGGGCACTGCCTGATTTGTCTCGAAACATCAAGTGCGGAAACTCGCTGATCAGCAGTGATTTCTACTCATCTCAAGAAGGAGCCCAGAAAACTCTTTTTGACATCGATCCAAATGAAAGATATCGCTTAAATGCTTTTGACTGGCACCATGAATTTCCAGATATTTTCTCCGCTGGCGGCTTTAACGCCGTCATTGGAAATCCCCCATACATATTTGCCAGAGAGCAGCTAAATGAAAAAGAGAAATCATATTTTAGCAAACATTATGAATATATTTGGGAGAAACCAAACACCTACCTTATTTTCATGGAAAAAGCAATAAACCTCAGCACACGGTCGGGCTGTGTCTCGTTAATTATACCAAATTCCTGGCTCACGATTGAATCAGGGAAACTAATTCGAGAATTTATCCTTTCAAAAAAAAAATTGGCCAAACTTGATGATCTTGTTTATTCGGTTTTTCAAGGTGTATCAGTGGAAACCACTATCTTTGTTCTCAGAAATGAGGTAGCGCCGAGTTATACAGTCCAGGCAAGAAGGCTTCATAGCGATCAAGACTTCAAAAAGCCTTCCCGACCAATTCTGAATACGACTTGGTTGGCAGATACAGTAACGAGAAAAATTACGTTTTCTGAAAATCAGATTTCAGATGACCTCACAAAAAAAATTGTCACAAAATCGAAAATGCTTGGCGATCTTTTTGAAGTGCGAACGGGGCTGCAAGCATACGAGCAAGGCAAGGGAACCCCAAAGCAAACCAAAGCGGATGTCGACAATAGGATATTCGATTATAATCATAAATTTGATTCAGATACTCATCCTTATATTGATGGAGTCAATGTTAAGCGATACTACTTGGACTGGGAAAAAAAGTATCTCCGTTATGGTCGTTGGCTTTCACAACCACGAAATATCGAGATGTTCAGTCGACCGCGCGTACTAATTCGGGAGATTACAGGCAAGCATCCACATGCCCTACACGCTACCTATACTAAAAAAACATATCTAAACAACAAGAGCATACTCAACGTACTGCACGAGAAAGATGATTCTGATCTCCTAAAAATAGCGCTGGGACAGTTAAATTCAACGCTGGTCTCGTTTTATTACAAAAATAGAGCGATAAAGAGCTCGCGCAAACTTTTCCCGAAAATCGTGATCAAAGATCTATGCGAATTTCCAATTATCATACCTGCTAGCACCGTGGTTAAAGATAGACTAATCAGATGTATCGATGAGAAAATATCATTAGAACAACAGACTTTAACAGAAAAACTAACGCCAACGCAGAGCATTCAATTGCAGCGCCAGAATGAAGCTGCTGATCGGGAGATTGATAAATTGGTTTATGAACTATATGAACTAACCGCCGAGGAGATCAAGATCGTAGAGGTTGGTACCGATGCAGATTAAACTTAAAAACTGTAATAATATCCAGGAAGGAATTCTAAACATTGAGACGAATCAACTAAATATAAAGTATGGCATCAATGGAACGGGAAAAAGCACGATCGCAAAGGCAATAGAGGCATATATAAACGACACACAAGGCAACGGTAATAGCTTACAGACTTTGAAGCCATTCAAGAGTTTCTCCGATGCGGCTTCTATACCTGAAGTGATAGGTGCCGAAACATTCAAGACAGTTAGAGTTTTTAATGAAGAATACGTAAACGAATTCGTCTTTCAACCAGATGAGCTCGTCAAGGGGAGTTTCGATATATTTATTCGGAATGCTGAGTATGATGCAGGCATTATCGAGGTGGACAGGCATGTCCAAATCATCAAGGATATGCTTTCACAAGAGAAGGATATCGATGATCTGATTAATGATTTTAACGAACTCAATTCAAGTTTTGGAAAATCGGCGAAAACCGGCATTCATGGTTCAAGTATTATTTCAAAAGCCTTCAAAAATGGGAATAAAGTAGCGAACATTCCACCCAATCTTCAGGGTTTTACTCCATACATTACACATAGCGAGAATTACAAATGGATAAAATGGCAAATCGATGGCAAGTCATACCTGGATATTGCGGCTTCTTGCCCTTATTGTGTTTCGGATATTACCAAGAGCAAGGAGAAAATCGTAGAATTAAGCCAGGCATATGACCCTAAATCGGTTGAGAATCTCAACAAAGTCATCAGCGTATTTCAAAGACTGGATAAATACTTTTCTGATCAGACGAAGAAAACTATCGATGGGTTTATTAAGAATATAGATGGGTATACGGACGATCAGGCAAATTTCCTTCGAGAAGTTCGTGATCAGGTAGATCGGCTCCATTTGAAATTTATTAACGCTAAAAGCCTTGGCTTCGTTTCCCTTAAGGACGTTGAAAAAGTAATTGAGTCCCTCAATTCTCATAAGATTACCCTTGAGTTATTTAACCATCTAAACTCTGAAGAAACTGAAAAAAAGGTCAAAATTATCAACGACTCAATTGAAGCTATTTTACAAAAAGCCAACGAATTGCAAGGTAAAATAAACATACAAAAGAAGTTAATTCAACGTTTAGTCAAAGAATACAAAGAGGAAATAAATGGTTTCTTAAAAAACGCCGGTTATAATTATTCGGTGACTCTTGTTTCTCAAGCAAATGGTCAATATCTTCTAAAGCTCATCCATAATGACCTGTCAGATGAAATTAGTGATGTAAAATCACACCTGAGTTTTGGGGAGCGCAATGCCTTTTCGCTTGTGCTCTTTATGTATGATGCATTGAAGGCAAAGCCAGATCTGATAATCTTGGATGATCCAATATCTTCGTTTGACAAGAATAAAAAGTTTGCAATCATTGATATGCTATTTAGGCGAGAAAAAAACTTCCGTGATAAAACAGTTCTGATGCTTACGCATGATTTTGAACCAATTGTTGATATGATCTATCATCACCAAAAGAGGTTTTCTGTCCCGAATGCCACATTCATAGAAAATATCCGGGGTAAACTCACCGAGAAGAAGATCGAAAGAAGAGACATTTCTACATACCTACAGATTTGTACAGAAAACATAGGCTTAGCGGGCAATATGATAAGCAAGCTGGTTTACTTAAGACGTAAGTTTGAAATTGACCACGACCACGGATTGGGCTTCCAGTTTCTTTCATCATTATTTCATAAGAGAATAACACCCGATTTCCGCGAAAATGGAACTGAACGACCTTTGACAGCTGATGAAATTCGACAGGCAGAATCACTTGTTCAGGCGCAGATAACTGGATTTGAGTATAATAAAGTTATGCAATTAGTTCAGGATGACAACCAGATGTGCCAACTGTACACTGATTCAACTAGTAATTACGAGAAACTGCACATCTATCGAATAATTTTTGAAGGCAAACCTGGAGCGGAGGAGAAAGTCATCGAGAAATTCATTAATGAATCGTTCCATATAGAAAACGACTATATTTATCAGCTCAATCCTCGAGAATTTCAACTTGTTCCCCAATATGTGATAGATGCTTGCGATGCGCGGATAAAAGCATTATGAAAATATATCTCGATAATTGCTGCTATAACCGACCCTATGATGACCAGAATTCCTTGCGTGTTCGCCTCGAAACCGAGGTGAAGCTGGACATCCAAAACCGAATTAGAGAAGGTGAGTTCGAACTTGCCTGGTCTTACATACTTACCTTCGAAAATGCCCAAAATCCTCATGAAGAACGACGAGCAGAAATACGCCTCTGGCGCAGCCTTGCGAAGGTAGTCATATCTGAAACACCTCAAATCCTTGAGAAAATGCGCGATTTGGAGTCAAAAGGTATAAAATCGCTTGATGCCCTTCATATTTCCTGTGCTATTGCTGGCAAATGTGCTTATTTTATCACCGTTGATAAAGGGATTTTAAATAAGCAAGGGCATATTCAAGGCATTACGGTAATCAATCCGATCGATTTTTTAGAACTGCCGGAGGTCGCAAAATGATGACAGACACAGAGATAAAAGTTAAGGGCATGAAGGCATTAAGCAAAGACCTCGGATTGGTTGAAGCGGAGCGGTTTGTCTCCTTGATTCAACGTGATCGCTTTGATTATACCGCGTGGCGGCAGGACCTCTTTCAGGGTATGTCCGGCGACCAAATTAGCCGGCTGGCGACTGAATTCTCCAAGAAAACAGAGGAAACTTGAAGAAGATGGCGCCGTTTCGCCATCCTTGGCGAAACGGCAAGAGCTTTCTACTGAACTTAGCCGGTCAAATCACGGCAGATCACGTCAGAGAACAAGAAATCCTACTCGCAACTTGCCTTGAGCATGCCCGGCATCGTCTTTCAGGCTGCGGTCGCGGTTGCGCGAAAAATGCTCGAGACTTTTTATTGCATGCTTAAGACGGGGGAGCTTTACCGCGACATACCGTCGAAAGTTTACCAGCTCAAGCTGCGGAGGTACGGCCTTACATAATAAAATCACGGGGCTTTGTGTTGTAGAACATGGTAATCGCTTTGGTCTCTGTCTTCAGTGAGCGACACCTCGATTTCACTCGGTGCAAGAGACGCTCACGGGTCTTCGCGGCGAAGATTGCTGACCCTTCGGTTTTACTCAGGGCGAGGCTTGCGCCACAGTGGGAGGCGGTGCGGTGAGTTTATCGAACCGTGTGTTTCGCGCGCCGCCGCGAGCCGCGGAGTTTATACTGCGAGGCGCACGTCGCGTAAAACCAACGTTGTGTGACATAGATGCGACCCTGTACTTCGCCGCCCTCCGTGGCGGCGCTCCCTCAGTTGGGGTATTATTGCAATCTACTGCGAAGCCATTCTGATATTTTATTGGGGTTACGGTGGGCGTGAATGAAACCTAAGAACACGATTTTTTCTGATTCTGCCAGATAGTAAATGCAGAACGGAAATTTCTTCATCACAAACCTACGAAACTTCGAGCGGAATTCTCTGCCTAACAGCGGATTTTGAGAAATTACCGATATATTGTGCTCTATTTCAGAAAAAAAGGCTATTCCTAAGTCGGCTTTCTGACTTTCATACCAGAACATCCCGTTCAGAATGTCATCTTGAGCTTCGGGGATAATCTCTATTTTCATAACGTTTCAATATGCGTTCTTTAGCCGTATCCCATACTACGGCTGAATTAGTATCCTTAGCATATTTATCAAACCTGTTTTGAATTTCCTCCTGATGGAGTTGCGGAATATCAGTTTGATCGTATTCCTGAGCTAAATTTTCCCATAGTGTTTCCAATAAATCTAACTTTTCAGCACTTTTCATCTGCCGAATTTCAGCGACTAGCTCTGTGACGCTCATGGTAAGAAGATATCAAAAAGATTGAAACTGTCAATAATATTAACGGAACTTGGCTTTTTGCAGAGAAAACATGGAAAAGTGCCTGAAAACAAATAAGAATTCGGTAGAGGTACTTATTCGAGCTATTCGCCCGGCGTCCATGCCGTGCGCACAAGGTGCAACTACGCCGTACAACAAAATTTGACGCGCCTGTCAGGCCGGTGGCCTGCCAGGCCAGCCGTTGGCCAATGGGCCACCGGCCTGTTGGCGGCTGCTCTCGCTTGCACTCCGCTGGCTCGCGTCCACCTGTCAGGCCGGTGCTACTGAAGTATCCCGTATGGTAATGCCATAGTAGATATCGATAACGGTTTATTGGCTTTACAAAAAATTATTAATGAAAAAGGCTCTAAATGGTACCACTGGCTAAAGGTTTTTTTCTTCTCGGCCACTGTCTCAAATTAAATCTTCTCCCGTGAACGAAATTATTGCGCGAAAAAAACAGGGAAAAAGACTTAGTGAAGAGGAAATCCGTCGCTTTGTTGCAGGAGTAACCGACAACAGTATTCCAGACTACCAAACAACTGCGCTCCTTATGGCTATTTGCTGGCGCGGTATGGACATAGAAGAGCGCACATACCTTACCGAAGCGATGGCGCAAAGCGGAACAAAACTTAATTTCCGTAAAGTCGACGGTATAAAGACCGATAAACACTCCACAGGCGGCGTGGGAGATAAAATATCTTTGATGCTTGCGCCGTGGCTTGCTGCTGCGGGACGCAAAGTGCCCATGATTTCCGGTCGCGGCTTGGGATTTACCGGCGGCACATTGGATAAACTCGCAGCGATTCCCGGCTACAAAATTGATTTTACGCAAAAAGAGCTTACTACTTTCTTAAACAAAGTTGGTTGTTTTGTTATTGGGCAAACTCAAGACATTGCGCCCGCCGATAGAAAAATTTACGCACTGCGTGACGTAACTGCAACCGTCGACGAGATATCGCTTATTACCGCGTCTATACTAAGTAAAAAACTCACAGAAGATTTGGATGTACTCGTCATGGATGTAAAGTGCGGTACTGGGGCGTTTATGCAAAACCTAAAAGATGCACGCTCGCTCGCCAAATCAATTGCCGATACCGCAAACAAGGCAGGCGTACGCACAGTAAGCCTTGTCACCGCGATGGATTTTCCTTTGGGACGCTACACAGGAAACACCGCAGAAACATGGGAAGCGTATTATTTTTGCCGAAAAGATAGCCAATACCGTCGCGTTGCAGAAAAACTCTACACAACGAAAGAGATCCTTACAGCAGAAGAGGCTATCTTAAAATCGGTAGTTGAAATTACGGTAGAACTCGCTGTTTTACTTCTTAACCCCGACGCAATCAAAGATAAAGCAAAACGTTTAAGGGCAATTGAAACCCTGCTTTCGCTTTGGGAAAGCGGCGCTTTAGAGAAAAAATTTTCAGAATGGATAAAAGCGCAACACGGCGACGAAAAAGCATTTCTTGGAAAAGCGCATAAAATACAAAATGCATTTGATAAAAACAGCAAACAAGAAATTATTTGGGTCTTTGCCCCAAAAGATGGTTATTTAGCAAACGCCGACTCACGTGCATTGGGAAACCTTATGGTCGACTTGGGTGCAGGAAGAAAAAAATCGACCGATACTATAGACGACCGTGTAACGCTTGAAGTATGTAAAGCCCCAGGAGAATATGTAAAAAAGGGAGATGCAATAATACGTATCTACAAGCCCAATGTGAGCAAAAACGAAAAAGAAAAAATTGAAAAAATCGGCCAAAGCGCATTTACGATTTCACCTAAAAAACAAAAAGCGTTTATAAATATTTTAGAACGGATTTAAAGAACTACGCTTGTAGATCAAAAATTAGGCCGCGTATTTGGCCCATAAGGTGGAGCGCAATTACAACGTCTTGGTTGCGCCGCAAGAGAGAAGAATAGAGAGTAGCCAAATGCGAATCTATCACTTTAACAATTTCGTAGCGTCTTTTTCGTTTATCTTCCCACCCTTGCAAACGATACCCCCGCGCAACAAGAAGGTTTACCAACGCTTTAACCGTTTTGCGGTACGTTTCAAAACGTTCACGCGAGGGGCTATCGGCAAAATCGCGCTCTTCTTGGTCTAAATTTTCCATTAAATCTTCAACGCTCTTTTCACGCCCAATTTGCGATTTTCCTTTTATGGCCTTAGCCATAATCGCTGCAAAGCTTGCTTGCGGCAAGTCGGATGGATTGCGTGGAAAAGTTTTATGCGCGTGGTGGGAGAGGCTATCAGCCCTTTGGCGTGGAGTATACGCTTCGCTAATGCGCCCCATAGACGAATATCGGTAAATTAAAAAAATATTTGATAAATTAAATTTTAAACTTAACCTACGTTTAAGTGGTTAATTTTTGCGCGGCCTTCAAAAATTACACCTTCGTCGACGATCAAGTTCGCTGCAACGATATCTCCCAAAACACGCGCATTCTTAAGTAGGTGGACAAAATCCAACGCATAGATATTTCCGTCGACGCGCCCCGAAACAAGCACGCTATCTGCTTCGACATTTGTTTTTACGTGTCCGGTGGGCCCAATGATTACTTGGTTTGTTGAACGCACAGTTCCCGAAACTGTGCCATCGACGCGCAAAGCGCCGTTTAATTGAAAATCACCGTGGAAGCTATCGCCCTGCCCCACGTAACTGGAAATGACCGCTACTGTTTCGCTTTGCTTTTTCATTTTTTAAGCTCCGGCAAGCGGGAGGTATGGCATAGGGTTTACCGCTTCGACACCAATGTGTACTTCGTAATGGAGAATGCTTTCAAAATTATCGTCCGCATGCCCAACATGCCCTATTTGCTCTCCCTTGTTTACTTTTTCTTCTTGCGCGACGGTTACAACTTCAAGCCCTTTATAAACTGTTTCGTATCCGTAATTGTGCCGAATGCGTACAGTGTACGTAAAATTTGCTTCGCGGCTAATCCCCACAACAATTCCAGGGGCTGTTGCAGAAACAGTTGCCCCAAAAGGGACTGCAATGTCGACTCCCGAATTGTACGCGACGTTTAATTTATGCGCCATGCGTACCAAACCAAATGGGTTGATGATGTATCCTTGTGCAGGCCAAAGCGTTGGCGTATTCTTAAGCATCCTTTCGCGCTTTTTAAGGTAGTCTTGTACTTGGGTAAGACTACCACGCGAAATTTCCATATCGTGGAGCATCCGGTTCATAAGAAAAATTTCGAGGGGAATTTTTTCAGGATCTTTAATTTGGCTCGTCTTTTTTTGTAACTCTGCAAGTTCTGTAGCAAAATTATCTTTAGACGCTCCGCCCGATTTATCGGCGTCTCCAGAGCTAAGCGCTTGCAGTGCAGAAAGGTTTTGCCGAATATCTTCGTAAGATTTACTTAAGTCAATAATTTCTTGGCGCACTTTCGCAAATTGCACCTCTGCGTCTTTATGCGACACGCGCAATTTGTCGACTTCTTGGATTGTACTCGAATGGCGGATAACAAGAAGCGCACTTACAAGTAAAACAATCCCCAAAATTGACGTGATGATGATAAGGGTTAAATTACTAATATGGTAATTACGCGTAATGCCCGAATCGTGCGGCATGAGCATAATTGTTAACCGCTCGTTTTTTTTTCTACGCACCCATGCGATAAATTTTTGCTGCCCTTGCGCAACTCCCAACAAAACGGGACCTGCCATTTTAACGGTTGCTTTTGAGCGCATCGCCCACGCGCTTAAAAATGGTTTTGGGGGAAGTATTTCGGCTTTAACGGGAATCGCGTCGCTTGTTTTGCGTTCTGGCGTTGCGCCGTGTGTATTTTTTTCTTTTTTAGAGCGCTTCGAGGGCTTCTTCATGCAGACTTTACCACTAAGATACGCAAAGTGCTCGCGTCAAATCAAATCAAATTAAACGTAACAATAAGCCTGCAAATGCCCCTGCTGCAAACGGAGCCAAAACAGGCACCCACGCATAGCGCCAGTCAGAGTTTCTTTTACCGAATATTGGTAGTAGCGCGTGCGCAAGGCGTGGAGAAAAATCTCGTGCCGGATTAATTGCGTAACCTGTGGTACCACCCAGCGACAAACCGATTGCATAGACAAGCATTCCAACGAGAAATGGGCCAAGGCCCTGTGTTATACCGCCAGCGTTTTTGGAAAAAACTGCGTAGACGCCAAAAACGAGCATAAGAGTACCAATAGCCTCGCTTAAAAAATTAGCAAAACTTTGGCGCACTGCAGGCGCTGTAGCAAAAGCAGCAAGTTTATATTCGCCGTTTTGCGTTATTTTCCAATGCGGTAAGTAGTGTAGAAAAACAAGCACTGCACCAACAAAAGCCCCCGCAAACTGCGCTGTAAAGTATAACGGAATTTTTTCGTACGAACCACTTTGGATTGCAAACGCGAGCGTTACGGCAGGGTTAAGGTGCGCGTCGGCGCTACCAAATGCCTTCGCAATAAAAATTCCAAAGGTGACGGCTAAAGCCCAACCCGTTGCGATGGCGACCCACCCCGCGTTTTGTGCTTTTGATTTTTCCAGTAACACCGCAGCCACAACGCCGTTACCTAAAGCAATGAGCGTCATTGTACCTAAAAATTCGCCCCAAAATGCTGACACCATTGTGGTTATATACGGTTTAAATGTCCCTGCGGCAATCGGAAAGTTTATATCAAATCAAATTATGCTCAATCGCAAATTTAATAAGCTCGCTTTGTGTTTCAAGCCCTAATTTCTCTCGGATGTGCGAGCGGTGTACTTCGACTGTGCGCGATGAAATCTCAAGCCTTTCGCCAATTTCTTTACTCGTTTGCCCATTTGCGGTTAAAGCCAAAATTTCTTTTTCGCGTGGGGTAAGTAAATCGATGGAAAGCGAACTACTTAAATCGCTTACATAATCGTTGACGATGAGGTTCGTCATCTCGCTGGAAATAGCGCGTTTCCCTTGCCGCACATCGTGGATTGCCGAAAGCAAGCTGTCGTGCGATTCTTCTTTAAGTATATACCCTTTTGCCCCTTTCGAAAGCGCCCGTTTGAGGAATACTTTTTCTTTGTGTGTTGTAAGCACAATCGATTTTATTTTAGGGTGGTTATCGTGCAAATACTCCAAAACTTCAATACCGTTGACAATGGGCATGTTGAGATCCAAAATAACCATTTCACAGGAAACCGCTTTAACCATATTGATGAGGTCTTGCCCGTTGCTAACTTCACCAATAACTTCCAAACCTTCCTTCTTTTCGATGATCATTTTAATTCCCGAACGTAAAATCGCATGGTCATCGGCGAGAATAATGCGGTACTTTGCTTTTGTATTCTCGTTTTGGTTTTGTCTCATAATAGTATACAATACCTTTAGTTTATACTGAGCCTCGGCATATTATAGCGCAAAAAAAAATAATTGCAATAAGTAGTCTTACTTACTATTACGTAGTACATACAAACAACAAAACTTATTATTACGTAGTACATATAAACAACAAAACATGTACAAATTCGTGTTTTCTTGAAAAGATTTAAATTCCGTTGACACAACAAAGTACACATTCATCTACCCGCATGCGTGCCTTTTTACCCCCTATCGATAACCGTTTTGTTCCATGGCTTGCGTCAAAGCTTTATTTTCCGCTCCTTAAAGCGATGCAGAACATACGAAAAATTCATATTCGCGACGAAGACATCCAAACGCTCAAAAGCTTCAAAAACGAGCGCTTGCTTTTTTTCACCAACCATCCGACAACCGCCGAACCACCGATTGTGTTTTACTTAGGCCGCCTCTTGGGACAACGGTTTAAGTTTATGGCGTCACGCCAAGTATTTAACTGGCAAGCCGGGCTCATCGGTTGGGCCATCCGCCGTATTGGCGCGTATTCGGTAATTGCTGGCGTAGCCGACCGCGATGCGATGAAGCTCACGCGCAAAATTTTATCCGAGCCCACGGGCAAGCTTGTAATTTTTCCCGAAGGCGAACCCACTTCGGGTGAAATTGATACGCTAATGCCTTTTCAACCGGGGGTTGCACAGTTGGGGCTTTGGGGGCTTGAAGATGCACGCAAAATAGATCCCAAAGCTGACATCAACGTGTGGTACGCGTTTATGAAATTTACCATCGACGCTCCTCTTGAAAAAATTAAGTCTGATTTACACCGAAACTTACAAAAACTTGAAAAAAAATTAGGCATCGAGGCGGTACAAAAAGATAAACACTTGCTACACCGTTTTTTAACTGTTGGAAGGTTTATCCTCGAAAAGGCAGAACGAGATTTAAAAATTACTCCCGAAGAAGAAAAAGGGTTTGATTACCGCATTGGGCGCGTACGCCACGCGATGCTCGACAACTTAGCGGAAAAACTGCAAGCGACAGCGTACGATAAAAATGAGGATGCAATCCATAAATGGCGTAAACTTTTCGCGCTCGTGGAACTACACCAACTTCAATACCCCGATCCCAAATTGCCTAGGCTCGACAAAAAAACAATTAAGGAAGCGCACAAAGACGCCGTGCTTATTTTCGATTTTATCGTAATTAAGCGCGACTATATTTTAGATAACCCCACCCCCGAACGCCTCTACGAGTGGCTCGACAGGTACGAATCGTACCTCTTTAAAAAAGTGCCGCGCGCCCTAGGTGGAGTACCCTCCCATTTACCGCGGCACGCACACATCCTTTTCGGCACACCGTATAAACTTTCAGAAGTTGTCACCGAGAATCGCCGTGAACGCCGCGCTGCTGTTGAAAACTTTACGAACCGCTTACGGCACGACATGCAAAAACTATTAGATAGCTCGCAACATTTAACCCAGCCTCTTTTTAATCAAGATGAAGTCCAAGCCGTGCGCTCTAAAATAAAATAGTTAGCTTAGAAAATTCTATTCTTTAATTTCAATCCTTTGGAAAAGCATCGGCCAAGTGTCTAACTTGGCTTCTGCAAAGTGCACTGCCGTGAGCGTATCGGGGAATTCTTCGTCGCTTTTAACTTTTAGTAGCGAAAGTAAATCCGCCGTTTTTTCAGGAAGCACGGGACGCAAATAAAGAAGCACAATAACAATCGCCCGCAAAAGCGTATTGAGAAGCGAAACGCACTCTGGTAAATTTTCTTTTGCAAGTTGCCACGGCTTGTATTCATCGACGATTTTATTGAGTAGCCTAATTAACACAAAAACACTTTCGATGGCATTGTGGAACTCAAACGACTCAAAGCGCTGGTGGTAATCCTTCTTGAGTGTCTTAAGCGCTGCGTGTATGGTATCTCCACTTTGGTGTAGCTTTGCCGATGGCGCAGGACCACACTCATATTTTTTAAGCATCGAAAGCGTACGCTGGACTAAGTTTCCCAAATCGTTGGCTAAATTCGCATTTAAACGGTTAACCATAATTTCTTCTGAAAAACGCGCATCGCCGCCAAAATTCATTTCGCGCATAAGAAAAAAACGTAATGCGTCGTTACCGAGCCATGCTGAAAGCTCAAGTGGGTCTTTTGCATTCCCCAAACTCTTCGACATTTTTTGGTCTTGAAATCCCAACCAATACCCGTGAACGATAAGGCGCTTGTACATTGGTATTTGTGCCGCTAAAAGCATTGTGGGCCAATAAACACCGTGTGGCTTTAAAATATCTTTGGCTATCATGTGGTGTGCCCCCGACCAGCGTACACCAAAAGAAGAAGCGCCATACCCTGCAGCGCTTACATAATTAATGAGGGCGTCGAACCAAACATACGTAACGTAGTCTTTGTCGAAAGGAATTTCAATACCCCACTTAAGGCGTTTTTTAGGCCGCGAGATAGATAAATCTTCGCCGTTTTTAACAAGTTCGTCGATTGTCCCCAGCACTTCTTTATAGTAACCTTCGGGCTGTACAAGCGAAGAATTTTTAAGGAGCATCTCTTTCCAAATGGGGAGGTATTTCTGCATTTTGAAAAAATAATTTTTTTCAGAAATTACTTCGGGAACTTTTAAGTGTACTTCGCACTCTCCTTTACCGTTGAGTTCTTTATCTGTTAAATACCTTTCGCAGCCGAAGCAATACTTTCCCGTGTACTCGCCCGCGTAAATGTCCCCCGCGTCGTAAATTTTTTGTAGTATTTCGGTAACTACTTTTTTATGCCGCACCTCTGTCGTGCGTATCATATCGTCGCAAGAGATTCCCAAGCTTTGCCAAACACTTTTAAACTCACCCGCTATTTCGTCGCAGTATTCTTCGACACTTTTGCCCTGTTCGGCGGCGGCCTTAACGATTTTATCGCCGTGTTCGTCTGTTCCTGTTAAAAAAAAGACATCGTTACCCGTTAGCCTCTGGTAACGTGCCCACGTATCGCAGGCGATAGTGGTGTACGCATGCCCAATATGCGGGCGGGCGTTTACATAGTACGCAGGGGTAGTTATCATTACAGATTTCTTCATGTAGCCCTTACGGGCTTTGCCTTAAAGGCACAGCGTCAATTTGTTTACGATTTCCACAATTTCTTTACGCCGCGTTTTGATAACCGTTATCGGTCTAAGTGGCAAGGCGTACTATGAGAGTAACTGCGCAAAAGAAAACTAAAAAACGTGCTCGCCTTGCGGAAATTGGGCCAGAAATCGAAATAAAAAGCGAAGAGCCTGTTGTAGACGCATCGCTTAAAAAAAATCCTTATACCGAATCGAGTATCCAGTGGTACCTGGAAGAAATTAACAAAATCCCCTTGCTCACGCGCGAAGAAGAAGACAAACTTGCCCGTGCAACCATTGCAGGCGACGCAAAGGCCAAAGAAAGGTTAATTACCTCTAATTTGCGTTTTGTTGTGCAGGTGGCGAAAAAATACCAAAAATTCGGTATTTCTCTTTTAGACCTTATCAACGAAGGTAACTTAGGTCTTATTAAAGCCGCCGAAAGATTCGACCCCGACATGGGGTACCACTTTATTAGCTACGCTGTGTGGTGGATTCGCCAAGCAATTATTTTAGCTATCAACCAAAAAGCGGCGATGATACGCCTTCCGATGAACCGCACCATTGACGTTGCGCGTATCGAGGCCATACAAAAAGATTTAGAAAACGAATTGGGTGAAGAACCTACACTTTCACAAATTGCCGACAGGCTCGACATGCCCGAGGCAGAAGTACGTTGGCTCAAACAAATTTCTTCTGACTACGTTTCCCTCGATGTTCCCGCAAACGCCGATTCCGAAAACACGCAAATTTCACAGGTGCGCGACGAAAAATATATCTCTCCCGAAAATCAAGTCATGCAAGGCGCTCTTTCCGATGCTCTCAAAGACATCTTGGGAGAATTAACCGCCTCCGAAAGAGAAATTATCGAATACCGTTTTGGGCTTAACGGAAAAAAAATGCTTTCGCTTACGCAGGCGGGAAAAAAATTTAAACTCTCAAAAGAACGCGTGCGCCAAATCGAAAAGCTTACATTACTCAAACTCCAGAAATACGGAAAAGAACGCCGCCTTGAGGATTTTTTGGACAAAGAGGCCTAAGGGGAATCGCTTTTTTGGCCTATTTTTTTGTGCGAGAGTATCTATTCCATTAGGAGTCAAATGCCATGGCGGATAAACCAAAACAAAAAGAATCAACCAGTACAAAAAAAACGGCGCTCGTTATCGTCGAGTCGCCCGCAAAGACAAAATCGATAGGTAAATTTTTAGGCAATAAATACCGCGTCGAATCGTCAAAAGGCCACCTTATCGATTTACCCCGCTCGAGTATGGGTATCGACATCCAAAAAAATTTTGAGCCTCTTTATATCACCATACGCGGCAAGGGAAAAACCTTGGGCGAGTTAAAAAAAGCGGCAAAAAACTCTTCCGAAGTTTTGCTTGCTACCGACCCCGACCGCGAAGGCGAAGCGATTAGCTGGCACCTGGGGCGTGCGTTGGGCGAAGTAAATCCTAAAATTAGCCGTATCGAATTTAATGAGATTACCAAAGAGGCCGTTTTGCATGCGGTCGAGAATCCGCGTAGTATAGACATGGAACGCGTCAACTCGCAGCAAGCGCGCCGCATTCTAGATAGGCTTGTAGGATACGAAATTTCGCCTGTACTACAAAAAAAGTTTGGCTCGCGGCGTTTTTCCGCAGGCCGAGTGCAATCGGCAGCGCTAAAAATTCTATGCGATCGTGAAAAAGAAATTGAAGCGTTTGTTGCCGAAGAGTACTGGGAAATAGACGCCTTCTTTGCAAACGCCACAGCGAAAACAAAAGACAAAGAAACGCCTTTTCGCCTAACGCAAATCGACGGGAAAAAAGCAGAAATCCACAACAAGGCTGATGCCGACACGTGGGAGAAAAAAATCCGCGAGTCTACGTACACCCTTTTTTCGCGTAAAACATCCGAAAGGCGCATTAAACCCCTTGCGCCTTTTACCACAAGCCGCTTGCAACAAGACGCGTCGACACGCTTGGGGTTTCGCGCCCAAAAGACGATGTCCATTGCGCAAAACCTTTACGAAGGCGTCGATTTAGGTAAAGAAGGTACGCAAGGCCTTATTACATACATGCGTACCGATTCAACGCGTATCTCCGAAACGGGGCTTAACCAGGTGCGTGACTACATCAAAACACATTTCGATGTAGAATACCTTCCCCCTGCACCAAACACGTACGCAAAAAAAACAGAAACTGCGCAAGACGCGCACGAGGCAATACGCCCCACCGACGTTTCACGCACCCCCGAAAGCGTGGAGAAATATCTTGACCGCGACCAGTTTCGTCTTTATACGCTAATTTGGCGCCGTTTCGTCGCTTCGCAAATGACACAGGGTGTTGACGCGCTTGTTACTTTAGAAACAAAAGGAACGTACGCAAAAGAAGACGAAAGCAACCAATTCCTTTTTCGCTATTCCAGCTCCCGCCAAATTTTTCCTGGATTTCGCGCTGTCTACGCAATGGGGGATGAAAAAGTAGGCTATGTGCCACACTTTAACGAAGGCGATACCCTTACCCTTGCTAACTTTCAAAAACAGCAAAAATTCACTCAGCCTCCCCCGCGCTATACAGAAGCTTCACTCATTAAAGCAATGGAAGAATCGGGAATTGGAAGGCCCGCAACGTATGTGCCTACAATAGCTACCTTGGACAAGCGTGCGTATATCGAGCGCAAAGGGAAACAGCTTATCCCAACAAAATTGGGAAGGGTTGTAAACGACATTATGGCGGCGCATTTTCCCGACATTGTCGACCTCAAATTTACCGCTAACTTAGAGGAAAAGCTCGACAGTATCGCACAAGGACGCGACAATTGGCGCTCGATGCTTGGCGATTTTTACGCGCCATTCCACACGACAGTGGAAAAGGCCGTTGAGGAAATTGGCGACCAAACGCACCTTGTACGTGTCCCTTTAGACCGCGACTGCCCACAGTGTGGCCATAAGTTAATGAAAAAATTGGGTAAAAATGGCTACTTTATCGGTTGCAGCAATTTCCAAGGGGGTTGCCGCTACAATGAAAGTATTCCTTTAGGCGTGTGCCCTCTTTGCGGGGGAAATGTCGTCAAAAAGAAAGGGAAAAAAGGACGAGGATTTTTCGGTTGCGCAAATTACTCAACTACGGGATGCGAATTCACTATGCTCGACACCCCTGCCAAGCGCACCTGCCCTAAATGCAATTCAATTATGGGGCAAAAGGTAAGGAAAAGCGGTATCACGCTCACCTGCCAAAACCCCAATTGCAAGCACGTTATCGAAGAAACGACCGATGAATCGGGCGGCGAACTCGTCGCATAAATTTACAGTTGGCTATAAAACTTTAAAAAGTTTTCTCAACGCTTGAAAATACGAAACGCGTATTTTCTCCGGTTGCCTTCCCGAATACGCTAAAATATAACTATAAAACGTGTGTACTGTAAGTGAGTACTTCTCGAGTCGCGCCGACGTCGTCGGGTGCCTCTCGAATGCACGATCGACAATTTCAAAAATATCGCCGCCATAAAGCGCTGTATAGCGATCGCCTATTTCTTTTGGTGAAGAGTAAATGAGAGCGAAAAGAAGCGAAAAAAATTCTGGATACTCTTTATGGAACCAAGTAATTGCATGGAACATCGCACGGATTTCTTCAATAAGCGAATTTTTTTTCGTGATACGCCGCCGCATATTACGTACCATAAAAAGGTGCGTTGCACGCAAACAACACCAGTACAAGTTTTCTTTGCTGTGGAAGTGGTGGTAAATGCTCGGCTGTTCAAGCCCCGCTTCAAGGCTTATTTCCCGCACAGAAGTACCATAAAATCCTTTGCGCGAGAAAGCCACGGTTGCTCCAACGAGAATGCGCTCTTTGGAATCACGCCATTTGTAAATTTGCCAAGCGGATTTTTCTTCCCTTTTCCCCATACGAATTCTCTGTCTAAATTTGTGTTTGAGACATCCCCGAAACGCTTTTTTGTGCTTGTAGTATTGATAGATTTATGAAGGGCGGCACGATGCCATTTGCATCGAGGAGTACATGACAACGACAACCCCTTCGTCGGTCGAATTGACCACAACCGACGAACCTCCACAGCTTTGCGCTGTAGAAAATTTACACGAAAACAAAAATCAACTTACATGCACCGTTAATTCCGCGCTGGAAGTTAGGCGTACCAAATTTGGTAAAGGCGTCTTTGCACGAAAGCGTTTTAAGCCAGGAGACATCATCCTGCGTTTCAAAGGCCGCCTCTATTCACGAGAGGCATACCTAAGCAAAGTAAGGCCCGAAAAATGCTATTACATGCAAATTGACGATAACCTGTTTCTTGGGCCCACCACAACGGCAGATAACTACGTAAACCACTGCTGCGAACCCAACGCGGGAGTGCGTAAGCAAAAAAACAAATGCTTCCTTGTCGCAATTAATCCTATCGAAATTGGCGCCGAAATTACTTTCGACTATTCGACAACAATGGCAGAAGACCACTGGGAAATGGATTGCGCATGCGGATCCCCTTCGTGCAGGGGGCGCATTCGCGACTTCAAGTACTTGCCGCGCAGTTTGCAATACCATTATATCACCTTGGAAATTGCGCCAGATTTTGTCGTGCGAGCGGCAGGGCTTAACGACATAAATGGCTTATTTGGGGCAACAAGCAAAGAGGACTCAAACATAGAAATCCCCAGCCTGCACGTTGCACACGCATAACCCCCAATGCTAAACCCAAAAATTGAAGTCCGTGGGAGCGATACCCACGGGCGCGGCCTTTTCGCAAAAGAGAAAATAGACGCAGGCGAATTTATTTGGCGTAAAGACGACAACGAAAGATACTACACGCAGGCACAGATCGACGCCTTCACGCCAGAAGAGAAAAAAAACTTCTATAAGTATTCATACCAAGTAGGCCCCGACCAGTTTTATGGAACTCCAAAGGGTGAAGCCGGTGACGACGCTGACTACATGAACCACAACTGCGACCCCAACACTTGGTTTGAAAGCGATGGTTCCATGACTGCACGCCGCGACATTTTACAAGGAGAAGAAATTACGTACGATTATGCAACAAGCGAAACCCGTAGAGATTTTGTCTTGCACTGTAAATGCAATAGCCCCCTGTGCCGGCAGGTAATCCGTGGCGATGACCTTCTAAATCATCGAGAGCTTCGCGAAAGATACGGCGCCCATACTATGCCGCATGTAATGTGACATAATTCTTGACGCCCGCCCTGCATTAGAGAGCGTTTACCATGGAAGTTGGCGTCGCGATTTTACTTTTTGTGTGCATGACAGCTCTCCTCTACGTTTTGCTTTCGCTAAAAATAACCAAGCAAGTTGATTTGCAAATCAAAGAATTTTACAAAACACGCATCCACCAAGATATCCAAGAATTTTACCGCGAGATGGAAAGTTATGCCTCGCTTTTTGAAAACAGAATCCAACGCTTTCGTACTCTTGTCGACAGGGGGGATGAAATCCTGCGGCAAATGGAAAAAACACCAGAGGCTACGCACACACGCTCCACCAAAAAAATTGCTGTAGAAGAAAAAAAGACAAAACACACTCATCCAAAAACAGCACAGAAAGCCACTCAACAAAAAAATTTGGATACCAAAATAGCAGTGTCTTCTAAAGTCGCGAAAGCTGCAAAGCTAAAAAAGACGGAAAAAGTAAATCCTCCCCATAAAGAAAAACCTTCTTATACGCAGTTGGATGTACGCCGTAGAGAAACTCTTTTTACCGACGAGCACGACGTTACGATCGCAGAAGAACTCATCAAAGACATGGTGTTACAAGATGAAATAGTGGAGAAGAAAAAAACAAAACCTGAGAAAAGTGTAAAGGAAGAAAAACTGGTAAAGTTGCAAGAAGAACCAACAAACTTTTTTGCGCGTATAGGTAAGCGTGCGCGGCCATACCTCATGCCAGACAAAAAATCAGAAATAAAAAATACAGAGCTTATACCGGAAAAAAAATCTTTGCAAGTCGAAAAGAATTCTCCTTATCCAATAGAACGCAAAACGGAAAGTGCTTCCGAGTTTCGTGAAGTTCTGCGCCTTGCAGAAGAGATTAAAGCGAAAAAGAAAGAAGAGCGAAAACAGGCAGAAATTGACGCAAAGGCTACTTTTTACGCTAACGGCGACACCTATAATATTCGAAACCAAACTCTACAAAACCTCTCCCCTATAAGCAATAAAGATACTCCAAAGGCAAACACCGCAGCAATGCCACAAAAAAATAATTTAGTCGTTAAAGAGTTAGATTCGCATACAATAAATTTTCTAATCGATTCACTTGTAAACGATAACGGGTATCGACGCCAAGCGCTGCGTGCACTTACCGAGAACAACGTCCCTCTCGACGAAATTGCGCGTTTAAGTAAAATTGACATTGGCGAACTCGAGCTTATGCGGCAGTTTGGCGCTTCTAAAAATGCCTATTAAAACAAGCAAAGAAAGTATACAAAGTGGTTTACTACTTTTCTCTGCGTTTCTTATCGCTGCGTGTGGGCTAATTTATGAACTTATTGCAGGCACAGTTTCGAGCTACCTTTTAGGCGATAGCGTTACTCAGTTTTCGCGAACCATTGGAGTTTATCTTTTCGCGATGGGCATTGGTTCGTATTTAAGCCGCTATGTAGCGAGCGGAAAAACTACAGAAGAAAAAGTTTCGCGCAAGCTTATTGAGAAATTTATTGAGTTAGAAATTATTCTTGCGCTTTTTGGAGGCTTTGCCGCGCCATTTTTATTTTTCATGTTTACTTTTACCGAGCACTATTCGTATGTTTTGTATGTGCTTTTAGTCATTATTGGAACTTTGGTTGGACTCGAGATACCGATACTCTTGCGTATCCTTAAAGAAAAAATGTCTTTTCGCGACCTTGTCGCCCGTGTACTCTCTCTCGACTATGTGGGTGGCCTTGTTGCGGCAATTAGTTTTCCTCTTCTTTTGCTACGCCCAGAGGTAGGTCTCATACGCGCTTCGCTTTTAGCGGGGCTTGTAAATATTAGCGTTGCCTTTGTGGCAATTTATATATTTCAAAAACAAATCCGCATGCGTACACAGCTCTTGAAAGCAAGCATTGTATCGTTTTTTTTGCTATCATCTCTTGTATATTCCACAAGCTTACAAAGTTTTTTAGACCACGAGCTACACACCGACCCCGTCGTTTATTCTAAACAAACCAACTACCAAAAAATTGTCATCACGTCGTGGCACGAATATTTTTCCCTCTTTTTAAACAATAACCTACAATTTAATAGTTTTGACGAATACCGTTACCACGAGGCGTTGGTGCATGTTCCCATGCAGATGTATTTGGATGCTCAAGAGGGTAGCACAAAAAAAATAAGCGTGCTCATTATGGGTGGTGGTGACGGGCTTGCAGTGCGTGAATTTTTACGGTACGATAATATCGGTTACATCGATTTAGTAGATATCGATCCAGAGATGACACGACTCGCACGTGACCATATATGGATGAAAACATTAAACCAAGGCGCTTTTTCCGATCCACGTGTGAAAGTGCATAACGAAGACGCTTTCATTTTTATACAAAAGCCTAAACGGCTTTACGATGTGGTTATTCTCGACTTTCCAGATCCGGGAAATTTTGCGATTGGAAAGCTCTACTCGGATCTTTTTTTCTACCGCTTGAAAAATGCCATGGCACAAGGCGCGGTGGGTGTAACACAATCTACTTCGCCTTTTGTAGCGCGTGCATCTTTTTGGTGTATCTACAACACGGTTATGTCGACTGGGCTTCGCGCCCTGCCGTACCACGTGTACGTACCCAGTTTTGGAGAATGGGGGTTCGTTGCTTTTGCTACAAAAAATTTAACAATGCCAAAAACGCTCCGCCTTGAAAAGAAGTTACGTTTCCTCACGAAAGATATTATGGCGACTATGGGAAATTTTCCCGCAGATATGGCGTATATCCAAACAGAAAAGCAAACGATCATGTCACAAAGCCTTGTACACTACTACGAAAAAGAATGGACACGAACCACTCGTTAGGGGGTGTTCGATTCTGTTTGTGGAACACGGCCTTCGGGAAGCGACGAATCTTTGTACGTACGCGACTGGCCTTTACCAGAGAGTATAATGACATCGATGCGCCTGTTGAGCGCCCGCGCTTCGGGGGTTCCCGATTGCGTAAGTTGCCGTGTTTTACCGTAAGTTGCCGCTGAAAGTTTTTCTGCGGGAACTTCGTTTTTTTCTTCTAAAAAGCGTACTGCGTTGATTGCTCGCTGCGCCGCTAGTTCCCAAGCAGATTCATAGAATTCACCCGACGGACGCGCTGTCATTTCGTCGTCTGCGAAACCTTCGATGCGCGTGTAAGAATCCATCCGCGCAAGAACGTCAGAGATTTTGACTAAAATACGCCGACCTTCTTCGGTAAGCTTTGCAGAACCAGGACCAAAATAACCGTCGCCTATAAGGCTAATAACAATGCCGCGTTCGTCTTCGGTAATTTTAATTTTTTTCTTTTTAATTTCATCTTCAAAAATCTGTTTGATTTGGAATTTTTCTTTCGATTGCACCTTGCCTTTAACTTCCGCCGGCATCGCCTCGACAGTTAAACCCATGTCTTCCAATTTTTGTTTGGAGAGGGTGTTACCGCCAGGCATAATTCCACGCGCACCTTGGAAAGGGGAGAGCATAATGCGCATTTCAGAAACTTTGATTGGCGCAGGTGGTTGGTAAATCGCGATAAAAAAACAAAGGATGAGCGTAATAAAGTCCCCGTACGTCGACATGTACCGCGGGACTTCTTGTACGCATGGAGGACACTTATCCGCCATAGGTTAATTTCCTGCGCCTTCTGCCTCGCGTTGTTTAATAAGCATTTCGCGTGCGCTTGGGTCGACGAAGCAAAGGAGTTTATCCATAATCACTTTCGGATTTTCCCCTGCTTGGATTGACATCACGCCTTCAAGGAGCATATTCATAAGCGTTACTTCGTCGCCTGTGCGGGCTTTGAGCTTATTAGTTGTCGGCATGGCGATAACGTTTGCAAGAAACGAACCGTAAAGGGTTGTAATAAGAGCAGCGGCCATCGCTTTACCCAATCCAGAGGTATCGCCACCTAATGACGAAAGCATTCCCACCAAACCGATAAGGGTACCGAGCATACCAAATGCGGGTCCCATGAGTGCAAGCATATCGAAAAAGTTACGGCCCGTTGAGTGGCGTGCTTCCAAAGCCTCGATTTCAATACGCATAACACGCTTTGCAATCTCAGGGTCGGTGCCGTCGATAATCATCTGCAGCGCCTTAGTTAAGAATTTACTGTCGAGTTTATCGACATGGTCTTCCAGGGCAAGAATACCTTCGCGGCGAGCAATTTCAGATAATGAGACGATTTGCAGTACATAACGGTTGATATCAATATTGCTCTGTAACCAAGCGAGTTTATAGATTTTGTGGATTTGCATCGAAAGTTCCCACGGGTTTTGCATCATCGTCGTCGCAAAAGCTCCCCCGAAGGTAATAAACACAGACGCAAGGTCGTAAAGAGCGCCCCACGCAACTCCAGACGATTCGACCCCGAGTATGAGTACCCCCATCGCGATGCCGAACCCAAATACGTATCCCTTGTCCATAGTGCTTCATTTTATAATCGGTTAGATTAAAGGGGGGATAAAGAATTTTTTCGCTTTATAGCCGAAACGCTACCCAAGGTAAAAAAATCGCGTAGCGTACAGTGTGCTCTATATATACCAGATACTCCACCGTTTCTGGAGCGTTCGGCTTCCACGTATCTATAAAAAACGCGGTTGCGTAATAGAGAAAAATGGGGAGTGCCGCATTTTTTACCGCGGAATTTTCTCTATTCCCTAAATTTTTTTGTGGTAACACGACAAAAATCCAAAGGAAGATTAGGATTGTGTACACCGCTTCGTAAGCAATAAATTTGTTACGCGAAAAATTCAACCATTCGGGACGCATAAACCCAATTGCAGTAGTAAGGATCGTGGGAAACAACGAAAAAATAAAAGCAGGGCGCAAAACATCGCCCGTTATCCGAAGCGAACCAAAATCGCTGATGCCTTTTTTGGCGTATACAAGGTACGCAAGGGGAAAAATAAACCGTAAATCGTTTAAAAGAAGAAATATATATACAAGCGGGTGTTGGGGCTCGCTAAGGGGCCTTGCAATGGGAGTAACAAACAAAATTTCTGCAATCGTCGTAAGGGCAAAAAGACAAAGGTAATTTCGCAAGATTGCTTTTTTAAAAACCGCGTATAAAAATACACCGAGGTTTATCGCAATAAACAAATTTGCGAGAAAGAAAGAAGAGGTACCTACAGGCCAAGAATGCATTTATTTCGCAAAGCGCGTGCGCAGCCAGTCTCCTAAATTATTGAATGTGATTACCGTCATAAAAATAAGGATTCCGGGGAAAAGGGTCATCCACCAGGCGATGTCTGGAAAGTCCTGTGCGCTTTTAAGTACATCTCCCCACGAGGGCTCGGGCACCGGAACGCCAATCCCCAAAAAACTTAGCGCAGATTCGGTGAGCACAGCTTCGGCGACATCGAAGGCTGCCGTAACCGAAAGCGGGCCAACTGTCGCGGGTAAAATGTGCAGAAAAATAACGCGCATTGAAGATGCGCCCATTGCGCGTGCGCTTTCGACGTAATCGTAGTTACGGATGCGTAAAACTTCGCCGCGCACAAGCCGTGCAACGCCCGTCCAACTCGTGATACCAATAACAACCATTAAGTTAAGGAGCGACGGTTTTTTAAGCGCCATTACTGCGATAATAAGGATTAACTTTGGAAAGCATATAACCACTTCGATAAACCGGCTAATTACGTTATCAATCCACCCCCCAAAATAGCCTGCGACCGCACCTATAAAAACTCCAATAAGTAGAGAAAGCCCCACAGCAACAAGAGATACCAAAAGAGAGTTTTGTGTTCCACGCACCAACCTTGCCGCTACGTCGCGGCCGTTTTCGTCGGTACCCAAAAAATGTTTGAAGCGTTTTGGGTGGGCACTTAAAAAATCAAACCAAGCATCGGGAGGTATTAAATAATTTTCGAGTTCAGCCTCGTAGGGAGAGTAAGGAATAAGGGTGAAAACTGCGCCAATTTTTCCTTCGAGTGCAAGCTTACGGTATTCGATTTTTTCAACCTGTGGATCTTTATAAAAAAGCGTGTATAACAAAGGAAAACTTTTGAGCGAAGTTGAAGTTTCGCTCTTGTATTTTTCTTGGTTATAAATAAAAAGAGGCTGCGACGAGGCGATAAAAGGAGCAAAGGCGCCAACAAAAATGAACGCTGCTAAGAAAAAAAATGTAACGCGCTTTTTTCCCAAAGAGCCCATTGATTAGTTTTTATTTCTCCTCAGTAATTCCGTAGCGTATACGCGGATCGACGAGCATGTAACAAATATCGGAAAGGAAAATACCTACCATTGTCAAAACCGATGAAATTGAAACAATCGCAATAATTACTGTGTCGTCGTTGGCATAAAAACTATCGTACGCAAGTTTACCCATACCCGGAATAGAAAAAATACGTTCTAAAATAACAGACCCTCCAATGAGAGCGGGAAGAAGTCCTCCCAAAAGCGTGACCAACGGAATAACCGAATTGCGTAATGCGTGGATGTAGATGATGGTTCTACTCTTAAGCCCCTTTGCGCGTGCTGTACGCACATAGTCTGCTTTAAGCGCTTCAAGAAAAGAAGACTTCATATAGCGCGATAAAAATGCGAAAGAACCATAAACCATTACCGTAACGGGTAAAACAATGTGCCAGAGGACATCCCCCGCCTTTTGGTACCAATTGAGTTTATCGTAATACGAACTTACAAGCCCTGAAAGCGGAAAAAGGTCGAGGTATTCTGCAGAACCTAAATATTTAAGTAGCATAAGGGCCACCCAAAAACCCGGCAGCGCGTATAGAATGTAAAGAAATGTCGCAATAAATTTTTCGCGGCGTGTATTGTCGTGGATTGCCATATAAATTCCCAACGGGATTGAAATACTATACACAATAAAAACTGTAATAAGATTAAAAAAGAGGGTAATGGGAACAGCCTCGCCAATTTTAGTCAGTACCGGCCGATGGTCAATGCGGCTTTCGGAAAAATCGAGGGTTAGGATATTTTTCCATAAACGAAGGTATTGGGTGTAGAGCGGTTTATCTAACCCGTAATACGCACGCATTTTTTTTTGGAATTCATCAAGACCTGTACTTTCTTTCATGCCTTCGGGACCCATCGACGCGGTTGTAAGTGCATCGGGGCGCAGTTTTGTAAGGAAAAACGTGATGGTGATAATCCCAATAAAAGTGGGCACCATGAGCAGGAAGCGTTTAAAAATGTACCCCATGGATTTGAATACGCAGGCATGGTTCTGAGAGAGTCGGTCAAGCCCTTATGGCTCTCTGGCGTACCAAAGACATATCAACGACATTCTTTTTCCTTTTTCTTTTTCTCTCCTTTCGTGTTTTATTTATGTTAAGCTGTTACAGGTGTAGAATGAACTGGTATTTAATGGGACTTATCGTCCATATCTCCTGCGCGGCAATTTGGATTGGCGGCAATGTTTTTTTTGTAAGCCTTATACGGCTCTTGGGAAAAAAGCCTGAGTTTCGCGAATTGCGCGGCCAAATTATGTTTGCGTACGTAATGGCATACCGTTTAGGAACGTACATTCTTTTTAGCCTTATTCTCTTGTCTGGATTATTTTTGGTTTATGAACGCGGACTTCTTAACGCACAACTTTGGCAAACACCGTTGGGGCTTATGGCGCTTTTAAAACTTTCCCTTTTTGCAACGCTTATGGGACTACAAATTTCGCACGATTTCTTTTTTGGCCCACGTGCGTTTACCAAAGAATCGGGCAAAGTGGCGATGGAAGAAAGCCACCGCCGCGCCAATCGCATTATTGGGCAGATTGTTTTTTTAGCCTCTTTTTTTATGCTCATCGTAGGCATTTTACTGTCGCGCGGGGTTTCCTTTTTTTAGTGCCTTTATGAAAATTCCAGAACTTCTACTTCCTGCCGGCAACATGCACAAACTTAAAGTCGCTTTGGAATACGGCGCAGACGCAGTCTACTGCGGAGTTCCTCGGTACTCGCTACGCGCAAGGGAAAACGAATTTCGCCTCCAAAATTTACCAGAAGCAATTGCATTTGCACGCGAGCGTGGGAAAAAAGTATACTTTACTGTAAACGGTATTCCACGCAATTCTAAAATTGCAAATTATTCGCGCTACTTAAAGGAAATGGCCGCCCTCAAACCCGACGGGTTAATTATGGCAGACCAAGGGCTCATTATGATTACCCGCGACGAGTGCCCCGACCTTCCTGTGCATATTTCTGTACAAACCAATACAATAAATTACGCCTCTGTCGAATTTTGGCGGCGTGTTGGCGCCACACGCGTTATTCTATCGAGAGAGGTGACATTGGGCGAGGTGCGCGAAATCCGTGAAAAATGCCCCAACATTGAACTTGAAGTTTTTGTCCACGGCTCCATTTGTATTGCGCATAGCGGCCGCTGTTTTATGAGCAACTATTTCGGTAACCGCGACGCAAACCAAGGCGCGTGCAACAATGCATGCCGCGATTCGTACCAAATTTTCTTAAAAAATCCTGAAAAAGAAGACGCACAAATGGAACTTATTACCTCCGAAGACGGTACGTTCCTTATGAACTCGAAAGATTTACGCGCCATTGAATTTGTACGAGAGCTCGCCGACATTGGCGTCGATTCGATTAAAGTAGAAGGGCGCACCAAGAACGACTACTACGCAGCAATGGTGGCTCGTTCGTACCGCAAGGCGTTAGACGACATTGCCGCAGGGCTTCCTTTTGACAGGCAACTCATCGAGGAGCTCGACAAAGTCGCGTCGCGTAAATATTTTTCAGGGTTTTTAACCCGAGGAATGGAAGATAGGCTTCCTCCCGAAGAGTTGGAATTCCAAAACCAAGACGGCAATACGCGCTACCAATCGCACTACTACGCGGGGTGTATAAAAAGGCAAAACGCGGATGGCTTTGCTTGGTTTGAGCTTAAAACACGCGTCGAAGAAGGCGACAGCATTGAAGTATTTTTTCCGGGAGAATTTACCTCCAAATGGTTTACTGCTGGAAAAATAAAAAGAGGAAGCGAGGAGTATCCTGTCCTTAGCGGCGGTATTGGTGAGGTTGGGCTTTATATTCCGTTTAGCGTACCCGAAAACGCATTCCTCGCGAAAAAAATTGTCCACCGCGATTTAGTTAACGAAGTACCAAAGGCAAAGTAAGTGCTCGAAATAAATTACCCCACAACCACTTCCACAACTGTGGTGTGGGGCAAATATAAACAAAAAATCTTAAGAAGCTGCCTTCTCGAGATTTGCTAAATACGCAAGAGCGCCTGCATGCATAGGATGCTGGCTTGGGTGGAAATCGGTACGTAGGTAGTCAACCATACCTTCTAAGAAGACCCGACCAATCGCGTTTTCCTGAGTAAAAAGATCCCATGCTTGTTTGGGTAACTTTGCCCAGGGGAATTCTTTGTCGGTTAAAATAAGATAGGTCGTTCCGACTGCAACGTACGCGCTAATAATTCCGTATGCAAGCGCAAGCCCTGCTATGCGTGTAGGATAATTGCCGCCTACTTTTAAAAAGACATCGTACGCAAGATCGCGGTGCTCCATCTCTTCGGCAGCATGCCAAAGGTAAAGGTCGCGGACATCGTCGCGCAGAATTTTTTCTGCTTGCCCTGGCGCAAAAAGGGATTGCGCAAAGCCGCCCGTCATGTTTTCCGCTGCAGCGGTAATGGAAAGGCATAGTTTATGCAATCCCAACGAATTACGCGCAAAAGGCTCTAACCATTCAAACGTCGGCACAGTAAAAAGCCAGTTAAACCAACCCATGTCGGCAATATTTTTTTGCACAGATTCGTTGAAACGTTCGTGCGCCATAGTGTGTTGCATTTCTTGGCCAATAAAACCCTTAATTGCTTCTTGCAATTTTGGATCGTCGATTTGGTCTTTAAATTGCTTCACCGAACGGATAAAAAACCCCTCTCCGCCAGGAAACATAAGACTCAAAACGTTGAGTATATGGCTTTGGAAAGCTTCATCACCCGCCCAATGCTTCGGCACAGGATTACTAAACGTTTGTTTATTTTTTCTTACTTTCATAAATCCTCCAGAGCTTTGGTTTGGGGTTATTCAATAGCCCATGCAAAACACATTGTGTAGCGCACAAACAAATCCAAAAGCTTCTACGAGGTGCATCATTATTTGTGAACAAAATGTCAATTATTTTGTCGATTTGCGGTACTGTGGGGGGAAGGAGCCTGTGCGCCAACTCGCTGGGCCAAATTTTCCGCACATTTTGAATCGCTATTTTGGCTTCGCGAGTTCCGGCCTACCCACTTTGGCAATCCCAAAAAAATCTCACATAGCAAAAGGTTCCTGTGTTCCTTCTTTGCGTATAAATTTTTCTGTTTTACCCACGAGTTTTCCATCTATAAATTCCAATGTATCCAGCTGGGGAATTGTAAGTTTCGTACCCACAATACGTAACCCCTCAAACTTTTTCTCTCCTCCATTGGAAAAAATTGTGGCATCTACCATTTGGTATTGCTGGTGGATTGTTAATCGGGTTGTGCTATCTGCGCTTTGCCAAACTCCTGATAAATTTGCCGGCATAATCCAAAAATATACGATACGGGTTTTATCTTTGGTAAGTTGGGAATTATCTACCTGCCAATCGGTCATGTGCCAATTGTGCGAAACAATTTTTGTTCCAGGTTTTAAATCCCGAAACAGTTTGGGTTTAAGTTTGTTGTTGTTACGTTCTCCCAAATAAAGCGCTACAATCGTTGCATCTGAAATGTTGGCGGTAAAAAGGTTTTGGTTCGATAGAGTGACTAGGTGGTCTACTTTCCTTTTTTTGGCCTCTGCCATACCTTTGTCGAGTAATTTTTGATCCAAATCGTATCCAATACCACGCGAACCAAATTTTTCTGCTGCCCTAATAAGGATGCGGGCATCTCCACAGCCAAGGTCGTAAATTGTATCGTTTGCTGTCGGTTTTGTGAACGCAAACATTATATCGGACACAGAGGTAGGTGTTGGTCCCCAAACAACATCGAGCTTTAATTTGTCGTTTTCGCGCAATACACGATCCACCTCTGCTTCGTCCGTTGTGTAAAGAAGCGCCTTATGTTCTTTCCCTATACGCACGTCGATAACGGGTAACTTTATTTTATCTATTTTATAACGCCCTACGTACGCTTTGGTATCTTTTTGTGGAGTAAGTACTATTGTCCCTTTTTGTGGGCGGATAAACGCAATTTCTGTCGCTGCACCGTTTTCACGCCAGGTAGAGCCAACGCTATCGGTCAATATTTTAAGTTCGAGTGTTAGGCTCGGCAAACCTTCGGTGTGCTTTTCATGTAGTTCAATGCGCATAAATTGGTACGGATAGCGCTCAGACAAAAACCAGTAACTTTTTTTTGGATTTTCTAAAACAATTTGTGCCGTTTTAGGCCGCGGATGGCAGGCTATAACTGCAATAGCTATGGATGCGAAAATAAATTTTTGCATACACAATGCGAACTTCGAGTACACTACATACGGCCAAGCATAATCCGGTATAGGGCATCTACGGTATAAACAAAAAACATGGCTATAGCTTGGATTTGAAAAAAAATATTTACCATAAGAAAAGTTGGATCTATATAGTATATCCATGCATACCACGCAACAAATAAAACCGTTGCGGTAGAAATAAAGCCGGAAAAAAGAACGCTATGGAAAATCGTTTCCTTAAAAGAAAGCCAGCGTGTGAAAAGAACAACCAAAATACCTGCAAAAAGGTTTACTCCAAAAAGTAAATAGTACGCAGGCCACTCTAAAAAAGCAGAAGGATACATTAGCGTACGAAAAAAAAGGAAATAAAAGCCAAAAGTTACTCCCGTGCATAAAAGATAAAAAAGCATTCCCCGTAAAAAGTTTGCACATTTCCATAAAATAAAAACTATACCTAAAAGAAAAAACAGGGCCAAAAGGGTACGCACTTTCTCTTCTTTTGCGTAAAGCTTGATGAATTTCTTTTGTGAAGCGTGCAGTGCTCTATTGTAATGCTGTTGTTGTTGCCGCAGGCGAAATTTTGCAGGGTTGATTGTCTCTTCATCCAAATTCAAAGCAGAATCTAAAATTTTTCCAGAGTTGTGCCGAGGGAAAGCAGCGCCCGATAATGCGGTAAGCGTTGCAACCGCATCGGATAATTCGGCATAACCAAAGTTTCCCTCTTTAAAAGAAGCGCCTTTGAAAAAAAGCGGAACCGTACGAGAAGGCGCTTCGCCTCCACCATACCCTCTCCCTAAAAATGCAGGGGTATACCCATGCGTCGCGGTTACAACAAGTGTCGATGTTTTAAAATTAATTGCATTTAAAACACGCTCTATATTAAGATCGCTTTCCCTTAATGCATTAAGGTATAAACCGTTTTGGACACCTTGGCTTTTTTTAGCTGCATAAAGTGGCGTTTGCAAGTGGAGCAAAAGAAAATCAGCGCCTTCTTTTTTCCACATGCGTAGCGCTTTACTCGTACGTATGCCATCTTCACTTTTGCTGGTTGCTATATCGTCACCGTAAATATTTTGCAACCCAAAACGCTTTGTAAAATACCGCCAACCGTCGGGAGTATCTTGGTACGTTCCATGCCACAGTATTTCTCTACCTTTCGTAGTTCCCGAATTTAGGCTGATTTCTTCTTTAAAGATAGCATCTCCAGTATTGTACGAAGAATCTACTGCTGCAAGATCAAAAACTGTATCGAAAAATTCAAGCCAACGAGATGAGCCAACAAAAGCGGTCTTCCATCCAGCATATTGCAACTGGTTAGGAAGCGAATCTATACGGCTATCGAGTACAGATTTTTCTTCTGCACTTATCCCTGTCACATCTGGAGGCGCTCCTGTAAGAAGAGTCGCGTACCCTGTGCGCGAAAGCGATGGGAAAGGGGCGTGTGCGGAAAAGTACGCTGCATTTTTTTTCAATGAAGATAAAAACGGCATATACTTTATACTCTCTTCATTTATGCCGTCGATTACAACGAGGAAAATATATTTTGTCAGTTTTTCGCGCCACACTCCTTCTGCACGCCCGGGATCCGAATTATGCAGGGTAAAATCGGCGTGGTAGGGGAAAAATGTGGTGTTTATTTTTACACGCAAAAGGCTAAACGCAGAAAAAAAAAATACTACACCCAAAAACAAAATGAAATACCACGGAGGACGAACCGTTGAACCTTGGTAGCGTTTCCAGAAATTCCAACGCACGACAACGACTTACCAAACGTGACACGGGGAAAACAATAAAAAAATAACTTTGCAAAGTGCATACATTCCATGCACTGGAAAAATGCAGGCACGCATCCACATATTAACACTTGGCGTCAAAAATCTTGAGAAGGCTGCGGTGTTCTATGAAAAATTATTAAAACTGCTTTAATAATATGTGAAACAAGTTCTCACCTTCGCTCCAAACTATTAACTATCCTCACAAATGTCCTTTTGGCGGAACAATACGCGTTTTTCATACACAATTTTTGCAGTTTCGTACATCGCCCTTAGTGCACTTATCCTTGCGGTAAGCTACCGTATTTTTCTTATCTACGAACTTAGAGAAATTTATCCCGAGTTACGCCTCGGAATATTTTCTCTTATACGGCAAAGCGCCCCGACCGACATAGCGCTTGCGTTTACACTTTCTATTCCAATTATCTTCATTATTTTTTTAGAGAACAAAATACACCGCCGCATCATTATCACATCCGTACTTATACTCCTTATTTCCTACGGTACGCTTCTTGCAGGTTCGCTCCTTTTCGTCACAATTTTTGAATCACCATTCCAAACGTCATTTTTTGGCCAATCGCTGGGGACGTTCCAAAACGCTATGGTGACTTCGACTATTTCTGAACTTACGCTCATCCCCTTTCGCAAGAGTATTCCTATTCTTGCGCTTACATTTTTTACAGCTTTGGGGTTTGCTTTCCTTAAAAAAATTAGCGAAAAGAAAATTGGTAGATTTTTTCTTTGGAGCACGATTACTACTTTTTTCGCTTTTATACTTGTTGGCGCGTTATCTCCCAATAAGCCTACAGGTGGAGGTAAAAAAATAAAATTTGAATTCTCGACAATTTTCACAAATCCCCTTAGCGAACTAAGCGCACATTTTTTTCGTAAAGACCCATCCACACACACTTTGGAAAAAGATGAAACAAGTTTTGTTAGTGTAAAAACAAAAAAGGTATCTCCTCTTTCCAGATACAACACCGACTCTCCTTTCAACCGCCGCTTTTTTCCACGTATTCCTTTTGAGCGGGGGATGCATTATAACATTGTTTTTTATTTTTTAGAATCGACATCTGCCCAGTACCGTAACCTACAATACAAAGGCCAAGACGTAATGCCAAACCTCAAAAAAGTGTGGAAGCATGGGTTTGCCGCAGAACGCCACTATGCACAATTTCCGCTTTCGATTAACACATTTTACACGGTGCTTACCTCCGCATACCAATACCCCGACAAAAATTTTCTTCCCTGTTCGCAGCCACAAATTCCGCTTACTACAATTTACGAAACACTAAAGGAAGCTGGATTTTACAATGCCATTTTCCATGGCTCGAGCCTCGATAATTTTTGTCGGCGCGATTTTCTACGTAACCGCCAAGTCGATGTGCAACTTGGCTTTACAGAGCTTGACCATAAAGAGTTTCCGCCTATAGACCCTACATGGCAAGCAGACGACAGGGTTATGGTTAAACCTTTTATCAATTTTATGAAGCAAAAAACAAAGCACCCGAAATTTGCTGTCGTTTTGCCTATATCCCCGCACCATCCTTACTTAGTACCTGAGGAAAAATTTAATATAACCAAAACGGAATTACTACAAAACACTGGCCGAAAAGAACAGTATTGGTTGCAATACATCAATTCCCTCTATTTTTCCGATTACGTTTTTGGTGAATTCATGGCCGCTCTTGAAAAAAATAACTTGCTCAAAAATACCGTCGTCTTTGTATTTGCAGATCACGGTGAAGCGTTTTATCAGCATTCGGGTAACTACCTCCACTCGCTTTTTATATACGAAGAAAACGTACACGTTCCTTTTGCAATTTTAAATCCACAGATTTTTTCCAAAGGCATCCGTTACGACGGTATCTCGCGTATGGTCGATATTGCGCCGACTGCACTTGATATTTTAGGAATTAAGCCGCCAAAACACTACCAAGGTATAAGCCTGCTTTCAGCGCACCGCGAACAGTACGCCCTACTCCACGCGCAGTGGGCAGACGACATTATTGGAATTATCGATGGACAAACAAAATACACCTACCGCGTAAACGACAGCTTTGAAGAGCTCTTTAATATAAAAGAGGACCCTTACGAAAAAAATAATCTTGCAAATGAAGATCGCACTACAGCCAACAAATACCGTTCTTTAGTTTTAAAAGGCCGCCACGCCTCCCAAAATTTTTACCGCGCGGTATATAAAGGAAATCTAAAATAAGAGGATGATATGACAATAAACACAAAAATAATTTCAATAGCCCTTCTATTATTTTCCGTAAATAGCCTTGCGGCTATAGCCTCAAACCAACAGGGAACTAACGCAAACGATGGGATTCAAGAATCTAACCTCAAACTGGGGCTGGCATGGTACAGAGAAAATCCGCCTAAATACGAAACACACCTTCTGCAAGGAACTTTTGAATTTATGTTGAAAGACCGCATAGGTGTACGTGGCTCAGCGGGAGTTCCTCTCTCGAAGGTAATCACAAATATGGAGTACTACCCCTTTTCTTTAGGTGCGGCATTCCACCTTTTTCCCCGTTTTTGGTTTGATATCTACTTGGGTGCCGAGTCGGGCTTTGTGTACCTTAAATCTTCGACCCTTTCGCAAAACTGGTCGCCGAAAATTACCGCGTTTACCGGAATTACTCTTTACTATTGGGGAATTTTTTTCGTAGAAGGTGAAGTTGGTTATAGCGTAATCCAATACGCAAAAGATATACCGCTCGATTTATCTGCGCCTACATACCGTATCCGCATGGGATTTTATTTTTAAAGTTTGATAGTATGCTATTCTATAAAAAAAATTTAAAGACATTTCTTCTTTTAGGAATTTTTTGCTTCTCGTGCAAAAGCCTTCCCCTCTCTCAAGGAGAAAAGCACACAGTAACAACGCAAGACGATTGGAAGCTTACCATCGAGCACTTTCCCTCGCGAAATACAAACCAAGCGCGAAAATATCCCATTCTTGTTTGCCATGGCCTTGGCGCAAACCGCGAATATTTCAAAATTAAAGGCAATAACTCGCTTATACACGCTTTACAAGAAGCAGGGTACGATGTATGGCTAATGGACCTACGCGGGCGTAACGACGCCGGTGAAACAGGATTTTTTTTCGGCAAACATACATATAAATATTCTGTAGACGATTATATTTTAAAAGATTTAGATGCAGCCATCCGCTTTGTTATGGAAAAAACGGGTGCAAAAAAACTTAACTACATGGGGCACAGTATGGGAGGAATTATTATGCACGCCCGTCTGGGAAGCTTCCAAGAAAGTAGGATTGCAAACTTTGTTGCAATTGCCTCCCCCATGAGCTTTCTTCCATACGCAAAACTTCCTTTTATTGCGTACCGCATGCGTGGTGCAATGGCGCTTATCCCTGCCATCCCCGTCCGCTTTTTGGGATTTACTGCAAGCTACTTTCCAGAGGCGCTCTACGCCTCTTTTATCGATGCATTCCTCTACAAAGAAAACACAGACGAGGTTGCCAAAGCGCAACTGATGCGTACATCTTTAAACAATATTGCAAAGCGCGAGATAAACCAATTTATTTACATGACCGAACACGGAGGACTTTTTTCGGCAGATGGAAAAATTCCGTACCGAGAAAATTTAAAAAATATTACAATCCCTGTGTATCTTTTAGCTGCACGGCGTGACGAACTCGCCGATCCTGCGATTATACGCGATGTTTATGAACGTATTTCTTCTAAAGACAAAACCTTCGAAATTTTTTCTCGCGCCGACGGCTTTAGCGAAGACTATGGGCATACCGACATAATTATAGGCAAAAACGCGCATAAAGAAGTACATCCCAAAATTGTCGAATGGTTAAATAAACATAATTAACGCCGATAATAAAAACAAGTATGCATGCACATTTTTCCACGTTTTTGGCGTATTTGGAAAGTGAAAAAAACCTCTCACGAAACACGCTCCTCGCCTATGAAAATGACCTTAAACAATGGTTTGCATTTTTAGAAAAAGAACAAATTGAAGAAACACAAATTGTGGGCGACGATGTATACGCGTTTTTAGGAACTTTGCGCACACGCGGAGAAAATCTTGAGCGCCGCTCGCAGGCCCGAAAGCTTTCTGCGCTTAAAGCATTTTATGTATATCTTGAAAAAAAGGCGCTCATCCAAAAAAATCCTGTACAGTCTTTGAAAGCAGCGCGTTACAAACGTTTATTGCCACGTGCTTTACGCCCCGTTGAACTTGAAAGCCTTCTTGAAGACGGTACAGGCGACGAAATGCGTTTTACTGGCGTACGGGATAAAGCACTTTGGGAAACTGTTTATTCGTCGGGAATGAGGATTTCCGAAGCGCTTTTACTCAGCATTAATTTTTTCTCGCTATCCTATATTCCCGACGAAGTAAAAGTGCGTGGTAAAGGAAGTAAAGACCGCGTCGTATATTTAGGAGAAAAAGCGCGACGAGCATTATTAGAATACCTGCCCTTTCGCGCACAGGTACTTGTACGCATGAAAAAAAATTGTGATGCGCTTTTTATCAATTTTAAAGGCGGACCGCTTACACGCCGTGGCGCACACTACTTAATAAAAAAACGTGCACACGCGCTTGGGCTTGATGCACGCGTAACTCCGCATAGTTTACGGCATTCGTTCGCGACCGATTTACTCAATAACGGCGCCAACATACGCCATGTCCAAGAAATGCTGGGGCATGCAAGCGTATCGACGACACAAAATTATACACACGTTGCAAAGGAACGCTTGTTTGAAGTATACCGCAATGCACACCCACACGGCAAAACTTAAACCCTACGGTGTTGGCTTAATATAGACTGTCGTGTTTTGTGAATCGGTAAAATATTTTTTTATAAGGTTTTGAATTTGTGTACTGTTTACTCCTTCAATTTCCTCAAGAGAAGTAAACATGCGGCGCCAGTCGCGCAAAAGTAAATCGTAGTATGAAAGCGCATCAGCCATTCCCGCATTTTTTTCTAAAACTTGGATAAACTCTGCTGCATAACGATTTTTTACTTTTTGCAATTCACTTTGGCTTACTCCCTCGTCAACTATGCGTTTCAACTCTTCGGCGATTATCGTTTCAATTTTAGGGTACAAAGCTGCGTCAAACGCATCTATAAAAATTGCAAATTCGGTGGAAAGTTTGTCACCAGGAGTCGTCGAACCGATTTTTACGCTCCCTGCTAATTTTTCACGGATAACGAGACGATCGACAAGACGGCTTGTTTGGCCGTCACCCAAAACACGCGACAAAACTTCAAAAATACGGTCTTCGCTTGCTAACGCGGAAGGCCGTGCCCAACCTGTAATCATCATGGGAGAATTTTTCGCTTCGAGGTATGCAATGCGTTTTCCTTTTTGTGGCTCGTATACTGTTGGCGGAAATTCTGGCGTTGGCCGCGCCTTAAGACGCCCAAAATATTTTTCGATTATACGGAAGGTATTTTCAAATTCAACATCCCCCACTATTGCTATCACCATTCTCGACGGAATATAGTTGGTTATAAAAAAATCGTACGTTTCTTTGTAACGCAACCGTTGCATACTTTTTTCAAAACCAATTACAGGCTTGCCGTAAGGACTCATTCCAAACGCGGTTTTAAGAAAAAGTTCGTACAAAAGAGAAGTGGGGCGTGAATCGTAGCGCATACGCCTTTCTTCTTGGATGACTTTACGCTCGGGATAAAATTCACGTAATACGGGATTTAAAAAACGGCTACTTTCGAGGTCTGCCCACATTTCAAGCCGTTCTGCAGGAAGTTTTATTTGGTAATTTGTTACGTCGCTAGTCGTATACGCATTATAACCCATTTGCCCAGCCAAGGAATACGCCTGCGAATCTTCCTCGGAGATGATGTATTTTTGCGCGCCTTTTTGCCACCGCGAAAGCCTGTTTTCAAGTACGTGTTTACGTACATCAATTATTTCTCTTTCTTTATCGGAAAGGAGTGGGTTTAGTAAAATACGATCTATTGAATCGATGCGTTCGCCATCAGCGATAATTTGTTCCAAATATGGTTTTTCTTTTTTAAAATTTGTTGTACCTAACGTAGGCGTACCTTTAAACAAAAGGTGTTCCAAAAAATGCGCAGTCCCTGCCCTATCAAAAGGTTCATTTGCCGAACCTACGCCAATTTTTAAATAGCATGCAACGGTGGGGTTAGATGTATTACGCATAACGATTACGCGCAGGCCGTTCGGCAATATTTTTTTTTGGATTCGTTTTTCGACGCTTTCGCGAAACGCGGTGATGTCAAATTTTTCATCCGCTGCATAAATAATGCATAAAAAATTTAAAACAAGAAATAAAAAAAATCTGGCTAAAGAGCGCATACGGCAATTTTTAATGCGCTCGCGCCGTGGCGAATATTAAACGTACAAATAGATGCAAAGGTAATGGCAAATACTTCCACCCAAAACGAAAAGATGCCATACCATATGGTGGTACGGAAGGCGCGGCATCGCGTAAAAAATAGTCCCCAATGTATACGAAAGACCTCCGCTTAAGAGAAGCCAAAGCCCGGGGGCGTCTAAAGCTAAATAAATGGGCTTTACCAAAAAGACAACCAACCAACCCATAACGATATATGCAGTAAGGGATACCGCTTCGTAGCGGTGTCCGAAAATTAATTTAAATGAAATTCCAATAGTAGCAAGTCCCCATATAATTCCGAAAAAGCTCCACCCTAAAGCTCCCCCCACTTTTACGAGAAGAATGGGGGTGTACGTTCCCGCAATCGCAAAGAAAATCGCGCTGTGGTCCATCCGCCTAAGTATCTTCTTTATGTTAGGATGCCACAGGGAATGGTAAAGGCTAGATGCCAAATAGAGGAACACCATAGAAGACCCAAAAATACTGTAGCTAACAACACGGGTTGGGTCGCTCGTCTGTACTCCGTGTACGATAAGGAATGCAGTCCCCGCCACTGCAAGCCCTAACCCCGCGCCGTGGCTGAACAAATTTGCAAGTTCGTAACGCATCGCATTACGGAAACGCTCGATGCGCGATTGCCGCCTCTTCAAGAGTACTGTATACGGTATCGCCGTTATACGCGATTTTTCTAAAGCCGGTGTAGATTTTTTCGCAATTGTTCTTGTTTTTTTTACGGTTGTGGATTTCTTTTTTTGGGGAATTACTTTACTCACTGGAGGTGTGATGCTTTTTTTTTACAAAAGGTTGCAAAAAAAATTATTTCTTACTGCATATAGGGCGTGCGCCCCCTACATATATTTAAGAACCAAAGCTGCACGGTTAGGACTAACAACCTACACCCTTGTTAACTGTGTGAACTTTAGTAAAAACTTACGCGTTTTACCATCGTCAAAATAAATGTGGATGCGTGCGCCATCGCCATCGCCTTCTACTTTAAGAACTCGGCCTTGCCCAAAATTTATATGCGAAACCCTTTCTCCCGAATTAAAATTCGCGCTCTTTTTTTGTTCCACAACTTGGCTTCCAAAATTTGGTGCGTGTTGCGCTTTATTTTTCTGCTGGGTAAATGATGAACGCTGGGGAATAAACGATTTTTTAACTATAGGCCGGTTACCTACATCGTAACTTTGGCTTCTTTCAATTAGGTGTGGTGGAATTTCATTTAAAAACGGCGATGGACTTGTTTCTTGGTACACTCCCTGTTGCATGCGGCGCGATGCATACGTTAGAAACAAATTTGTTTTTGCACGCGTAACAGCAACATAGAAAAGCCTACGTTCTTCGCTTACAGAACCGTCACGCTCTGCTAAATAGTGTGGAAAATAATTTTTTTCAAAACCAGCGATAATTACCGTTTCAAATTCCAACCCTTTTGCGTTGTGTACCGTCATAAGACTCACACATTCTTTTGTTGTTTCATCTGCGACAGTTGACGTAAGAAGCGAAATTTGTTGCAAGTAATCTCCCAAGCTCGCTTTTTCTGCCTGCCTTTGGTATAAAAGAAGCGAGTTCCGAAGCTCTGCAACATTTTCCATACGCCCGCTTTGTAACAAACGGTCTTCTTCTTCGTAAATTTTATCAAGCCCTGTTTTTTCTAAAAGTTCGTCTAAAAAAAATCCCAAATCCATATCCATTTTTTTTGTAAAAGCATGAAGTATCGCCGCAAGCTTTTGTCCTTCCACTTTAGCTTTTCCCGATAAAGGATGGTTTTCTTCGTCCTCTAAAAGTAGAACAAGATTCGCTTGCATTTTTGTTTCGCGTGCCTCAAAAATTTTTTCTAATGATTTTTCGCCAATTCCTCTTGGCGGAGTGTTGATGACGCGAACGAATGCAGCTTCGTCGTGCGGATTTACAATGAGGCGAAAATATGCAAGAATATCTTTAATTTCCCTGCGTGCAAAAAAGGAAATGCCACCGTACACACGGTATGGAATTTTTGCGTTTAGGCACGCTTCTTCCAAAAGGCGTGACTGCGAGTTTGTGCGGTAAAGCACGCAAATTTCCGAAAGCGGAATTTTTTCTCTCTCGGCGTCTTGGATAAGCGAAACAACATAACGAGCCTCGGCGCCATCGTCGTATGTTGAAACAAGGCGCGGAATTTTTCCCCCCAGGCGGTTTGTGAAAAGAGTTTTCGGCATTCTTTCTAAATTATTTTGGATAACTGCGTTTGCAACGTCGAGGATTGGCTTTGTAGAGCGATAATTTTCTTCGAGCTTAACGATAGTTGCGCCTTTGAAATCGGACGAAAAATCTAAAATGTTTTTTACATCCGCCCCACGCCAACCGTAAATCGCTTGGTCGTCATCACCTACGACACAAAGATTTTTATCGCGCTCGGCAACATGCCCCACAAAACGGTACTGCGCAAAATTTGTATCTTGGTATTCGTCTATAAGCCAATACGGATAACGGTTTTGCCAATGCTGTAGAAGCTCAGGATATTTATCGAAAAGATAATTCGGCAAAGAAATAAGGTCGGCAAAATCGAGCGCAAACGATGCGGATTTCTTAAGCTCGTAAAGCTGGTACACCTCTTGCAAAATATCTCCAAATTCGTACGTATCTAAATCTACCTCGTCGGCCAATTTTTCGGGGGGCACCAAACTATCTTTAAAAGAAGAAATGCTATTTGCAAAATAACGTATCTCGGTACGGTTAAACTTTCCTTCAAATTTTTCCAAAACTTGGCTGATTGCACTTTGCTGATCGCTATCGTCCCAAATGGAAAAGTTGTCGGGATACTCAAAATACTGTGCATTACGCCGAAGCAAAAAAAGGCCCAACGAATGGAACGTACGTACCAAAGCGTCTGAACCCACAGGACCCGCAACAGACAAAAGGCGCTCGCGCATTTCATTCGCCGCTTTATTGGTAAACGTGACAGCGGCCAACTTATGCGCAGGTACTTTTTCAACATGGATGAGGTACGCCATGCGGTGGATTATCGTACGTGTTTTTCCAGAACCCGCACCCGCCAAAATAAGAAGCGGTCCCTTAGTCGTCGTTACGGCGTGTTGCTGCGGTTCGTTTAAATTTTGGAGGATTATATTTTTCCAGTCACCCATCGCTTTTTTAAAATTATTTTTTTAGACTGAGTGTCTATGCATTTGCTACTTTACCATATTTAGGGGAATAAATTGTTCAATAGCTATGGAAAAACATAGCTACAAAATGCAAAGAAATACATTAGACTATGCTATTTTCCAAATTTGAAAAATTCATGATTTCTTTAAATATAAAACTGAAGAAACTTGACGGTGTTCCTAAAATTAGTTAAAATACAAAGGTATGGAAAATTTTCCATAACAATAATTTAAGAGGTTCCATGAAACTAAAAACAATTTCACTCCTTCCTATGTTTACACTGCTTGGATTAATCATCGCATGTAGCTCAACACCCAAAAAAGAAGACGCCACACAGGAAACGCCTTCTCTCAAAAGCGGATTTGCTATCGACGAGGCAAATAAACAACTCGCCAAAATTCCTGTCGTTGGCTTTCCCCCTTATAGGTCGACCATGCCAATGGAACAGTTCGATAAATATGGTGAAAACGCAGCAACTGTTGCAAAAGGTGTCGTTGCAACATTACCCGAAGGATACAAAATCCAATTAACGGGGCACGCCAACGCAAATAGTGGACGTTCGGATGCATTTGTAAAAAAAATCTCCACAGATCGCGCAAAGTTTGTCGAAAGTTATCTGATAAAAAAGGGACTCGACAAAAATAAACTTGTCTCTGTCGGCGCAGGAGATTCACAACAAGACCCTGGTCTCTCTAAAGAGAATAACCGCCGCGTTACTTTCTCCGTTGTAGAAACAAAATAATTTTTTAAAAACTATCCGGCGCTTTTCGAGATAAATCGGATGTCTAACTTTTTATCACGCAGGTGCTGGATGATTTCCTCTTTCGCCGCTTTTTTCGAAGGCAAAAGGCTTTCATCACACTTCCCTTTATAACCCAAAATCTTTCCTGATTTTATTTTCTCGTTTAACAAATCTAGCTCGTACCAAGTGTTACAACTAACCATCGCGTAAGAAGAAAGTCCATAGTGCGGTGCTCCTGCATCGGAAAGCTCGGAGACTTCCGATTTTCCAATGCGAACTCTTTTACGCCGAATATTAAGAAACGCAAATATACGATCACTACTTTTATACTCGTCTTTATCTAAAAGCGAACGCCCTTCCATCCATTTGGGTTTAGCTACACCAAGATATTCCAAAACAGTCGGAGCTACATCTAAAAGTTGGCAATTCTTCTCTTCGTTATACGCATGCGCTCCTTGGGGAAAAAAGAACATCAAGGGAATCTTCTTTTTTATTGACCACCCCCTATTGTGGTCCGAGCTATAGACGATGAGTGTCCTCTCGAGCATTTTATGATTTTCTAATATTTTTATCATTTCTTCAAAATATGTATCGCTCGCTAAAATGCCATCGTCTATAAGATCAGTCTCTTTTGGTTTTTCTTCTGAATCTTTTGCAACGCGAGAGAAGTGCGCCTTTCTAAATTTAAAAGTACAACAATGTGAATCGAGCAAATGTATGTGCGCGAAAAAAGGTTCGCTTACACCACGAATAAATTCTTTAAAGCGCTCTATCCGCGTTTCATCGGATGTCCCATAAACGGCGTCAGGTTTTGGTATGCCTTCCATTTGCTCTACAAAATTTTCCATAGAGCGAAATCCTGTAATATGAAGAAGCCTACTCGATACGCGTTCAAGTAGTGCGGAAATAAAATAACTTTCTGTGACAAATCGCCTTCCTAAAAAGTTTTGTGCTCGTAAGCTGCGGTTATTTGCAATATCAAACGCATCTTGTAAGTTAAGGTCGCCCGCATCAGCATAATAACGAATACTTTCCTGAAAATTGGCGTAACCAAGTTGCTTAAAAATTCCTGGAAGATGTTGGTGCGCATGCGAAGCTGCTAAAATGTGTGGAGGGAAAAAAACTTTGTTCGTCGCTGGCAATCTTCCGGTAAGCATCGAAGTTAAAGAGCCTGTTGTACGTGCGCCATTGGAAAATGCATTTTTGCACAAGAGTGGTTTACGCTCTTTTGCAAAAGTGTTTAATGCAGGCGTTGTATTTCTTGCGTATCCATAAAGCGAAAGCCGATGCGCGTCAATACCATCCGAGGAGAAAAAAACAATATTGGGCCGTAAAATTTTATGAGCGCTTTCGTTTTTAGATAATTTTTCCTGCAAAGGAGTAAATAATTTGACTACGAATATTAAAAAACAAAACGTAAGGCCGATTGCCAAAAATCCCCAAACACGCTTATCCAGTAACACATTTTTTCGTGTTTTTACAAAAAAATTTAGCTTCCGGTGAAAAAAAGACACCATGTACGCCAAAAGGGCTATGTAAAAGAGGTGTCCAAAAAATTTTGTAGATATAATTCCAAAGTGAAAAACTGTGTAAGTAAAATTATCGACAAGAAGAAGGCACAAAAGGGCAACTACAAATGCGGTTGGCAGCTGTTTAACATTTATTTCTCGTGAAAAATAATGCGCAGATATAAATTCAATAGCAAAAAAAATAAGCCATAATAAAAAAACGCAAAGAATAAGAAGAAAACTAGAGACCAAAACTGCAGCCAAAACGGTCGAAGGTTGAGTCAAAGAGATAAACGAAGGACGTGTAAAAAAGAACAAAGCTTCAAAAAAAATATACCCTACGACAGATAATAAAAATAGAACAAGAGAAGGAATTGACGCAGCAAACATGAATGTAAAGTATTCTTTCATTTTTCGCATGCGCCGTAAACCGAGTTACTTTTTTACCCCAATTTTATTTTTCACAGTTGCGCCACTTTACGCATACACCGATCCCGGCACGGGAAGCCTTGCTCTTCAAGTTATTTTGGCAAGTGCACTTTCCGCATGGGTGGGCGTTAAAGTATTTGGACGGCGAATTAAAGAATTCTTTTTTAAAGTTTTCCAAAAAGAGAAATCAGTTTCTTGCGAAAAACAAACAATAGAAAAAAATAATTTAGAGATTAGTGAAACTCAACTTCCAAAAGCAAAGGTTAAAAAAGCGCCTTCACGAAAAAAAAGGATAAAGAAAAACATCCGCAACCACAAGTAACATTACTACCAGCATATATATAATCGACGCAAAAAACGCTCTACCATAGCGTGGAGGAACTACCTCGACATCGCCATCTGGGTTTTTCTTTTTTTGGGGAAAGATTCCTTGGATTGTACGTAAAAGAAAATGTATAGACGCTACTCCAACAGCGATAAGATACACAAAAGAATAGCCACCCGAAATACCAACGCCCAACGCGAGAGGCGGTAGAGAAAATCCATAAAGTAAAATATAAAGCCGTGTATAGTTGTTCCCGTAGACAAGAGGCAAAACGGGAATACCTCCTTTTGCATACTCGTCTTGGATTTTAAGCGCAAGCGCCCAAAAATGCGCAGGCTGCCAGAGCATCATAAACGCAAAAAGAAGCCACACGTCGGGCATAAATTTATCCGCAACCGCATACGCGCCAATAAGCACAGGAAGGGCGCCTGGTAATCCCCCGACAATCGCGCCAAAAGGCCCATTGCGTTTTAAAAACAGTGTATACCAAACTGCATACGAAAAAATTGCCGCAATAGTAAAGAAGGCCGCCCACCACCTTTCAAAAATTATAAGCGGTACAAGAGAAAAAATCGCTGCGCACGAGGCAATTATCCACAAATTTTTCTTACCAAACTTATCAATGAGCGCAGAGCGCCAAAGGGTGCGTTGCATTTTTTGGTCTAAATGGTAATCAAAGAGATTATTCATCAGCGCAGAGGAGCCCGATGACAATGTGAGCGAACCTAAAATCCAAAATATTTCCCAAAGCGAAGGGAGGGTACGCTTTTCCATAAGCATCCCCGTAAACCCGGTAACGACAACGGTAAAAATGATGCCGCCCTTGGCTAGGCGGATAAGGTCTCGCATTGTGCGATTAACTTAAACTTGGAGATATGGCGAAAATCTTTTACGTAGATTACTCGTACGCTCGACGGGGTGTCTCTACCACATAAAGCGGCGCATGTTCAAAGAACGTATCCACAATTTCAATGCAGGGCCCGCCGCCATCCCCCTTCCCGTCCTTAAAAAGGCGCAAGACGAATTTCTTAACTACGACGGTACGGGTATGTCCGTTATGGAAATGTCGCACCGTTCGAAGCCATTTGAAGCAATCCTTGCACGCGCGATTGATGGCGTTAAAACGACCCTAGGTGTTCCCGACGATTACGCAATCCTTTTTATCCAAGGCGGAGCAAGCATGCAATTTAGCATGGTGCCCATGAACCTTAATATTCCAGGAAAAAAAATAGACATTATCAACACCGGCGCATGGACAGCCAAGTCTATTAAAGAAGCAAAAAAAGTTGGTGATGTTAATATTGCAGCGACAACCGAAAGTGAAAACTTTATGCGCCTACCCAAACAAGAAGAACTAAACCTTACCCCCGACGCAGCATACGTGCACATGTGTGCAAACAACACCATTTTTGGGACAGAATATTCAACCCTTCCCGATACAAAAGGCGTTCCCCTCGTAAGCGACATGTCATCTAACATTGCGTCGCGAGAAATCGATGTCTCTAAACATGCGCTTATTTTTGCAGGAGCACAAAAAAACTTAGGCCCTTCGGGAGTAACCCTCGTTATCATCCGTAAAGACATGGCTGAACGCGCTGACAAAAATTTGCCTACCATGCTACAGTACCGCACGTACATTGAAAACAATTCTCTTTACAATACCCCACCCACGTTTGGTATCTATATGCTTGCGCTTACCATGGAACACATTAAAGAGCTTGGTGGATTAAAAGCTATAGAAGTACGTAATATTGCAAAGGCCAAAACCCTCTACGATGCAATCGATAATTCAAACGGTTTTTACCGCTCGCCTGTAAATAAAGCCGATCGCTCTCGCATGAATGTCAATTACCGCATTTTCAAGGGTGATTCTCCAAGCGAAGATTTAGAAAAACAATTTATTAAAGAAGCAGAGGCGGCAGGCTTTGCAGGGTTAAAAGGACACCGTTCGGTAGGCGGTTTACGCGCATCTATTTACAATGCCGTCGAACAAAACTCGATTACCGAACTTGTAAAATTTATGCAAGACTTTGCGCGTAAAAACGGCTGATTTACTCTTAGGTAAGTTTTGGCGCGTAAAAAAATAACTCGCACAAATTCCAAACCACCAATACTCCTTGTGAATTTGGGTTCGCCTACTGCGCCAACAGCGCAAGCCGTCAACGCGTTTCTCAAAGAGTTTTTAATGGACGCACGGGTTATCAGCACTCCTTATATTTTACGCTGGGTTATCGTACACCTCTTTATTCTTCCATTCCGCATAAAACGAGGCGTCGAAGCGTATAAAAAAATTTGGTTAAATGAAGGCTCTCCTTTAATTTTTTTTACGGAAAGCTTTGCGCAAAAATTGGAAAAAATTTTGTCGCATCGTGTATATACAGCCATGCGGTACGGCAATCCATCCCTCCAAAGTGTTTTGCAAAAAATCCAAGAAGACGGGCATAGAAAACTTTTGGTCGTTCCACTTTATCCACAATACGCGGTGTCAACAACCCAGTCGGCTATAGAACGCGTGAAGGAACTTTCTGAACCTTTAGGTATAGAAAGTTTTTTTGTAAAACCTTTCTTTGAAGAAGATGCCTATATAAAAAATTTAGTAAAAAAAATAAAACCTGTACTTAAAAAATGCGACCACCTACTTTTTAGCTACCATTCTTTGCCGGTGCGGCACATTATAAAAGCAAATGCACCCGACGCATTTTGTTTTGGCCGTCCTGATTGCTGCACTATCCCAAAAGAGAGTTCTCCGCAAGCGATGCGTGCACACCAAACATGCTACCAACGACACTGTGTCACAACAACAGAAAAAGTAGCGCAGAGCTTAAAGCTTAAACGCGAAAAATACTCATTGGCTTTCCAGTCGCGTGTCGGACGCGAAAAATGGCTTTTGCCGCAAACGAACGAGGTTGTAAAATACTTAGCTGAAAATGGAGTGCGCCGTTTAGCTATTGTCGCACCTGCGTTTGTCGCAGATAATCTTGAGACCCTCTACGAAATAAAAATTGAACTCAAGAAAATTTTTCATCAAACAGGTGGTGAAAGGTTTGAGTATATAGCATGCCTTAACGATGAAACCACTTGGGTAAAAGATTTTTCTTCCTTACTGCAAAACGTAAATACATTAGGCCATGGATAAAAGAACACGTATTGTTTTTTGGGGTTCCCCTAAAATCGCTGCCGATTTTTTAAGTGTCCTTTCTAAAGAACCTGCGTTCGAGGTCGTCGCATGCGTTACACAAGGAGAGAAAATTTTGCAAAGGCAAGGGAAAAGCACGGTTCGCTCTTTTGTACACGAAACCGCAGAAAAATTGTCGATCCCCGTTTTTACTCCACGCGTACTAAAAAAAGAGGCCGAACCACTTTTAGAAAGCTTAGCGCGTATTGGCTACGATATTTTTGTTGTACTCGCGTATGGAAAAATTTTGCCGCAATCTGTTATAGATGCTCCACGCCTTAAAGCAGTCAACTTCCATGGAAGTCTTTTACCTTTGTTACGCGGAGCATCTCCCATAGAGCACGCGCTCCTTTACGGGTTTAATGAAACCGGATGGACGCTGCAGAAGATTGTTCCTGAACTCGACGCAGGCGACATTTTAGCGCAAAGCAAAGTTGCAGTTTTACCTACCGATACCGCCGAAACCCTTTACGCCAAAATGACAGAAAGTCTTTTGCTACACGGCCGCACGATGCTTTTAGATTATATCGAAGGCCGTACAATCGCTACAGCACAGGATACAAGAGTTGCGACACATTGTGGAAAAATTTTTGCCCACGAAGGCAAACTGGATTTTACACAAAGCGCAGCGGTACTCGTAAACCGGTTTCGTGCTTTTACCCCACGCCCTGGCGTCTTTGCGCACTTTCGAGGCAAAAAGATAAAGCTTACGTTTGACCTCAATAGTCCGTTTAAAGCAATTGCAGGTGCTCCCGGTACCCTTACTAGCTATGGAAAAACAGAGCTATGGATTACCTGCGGTGATGGAAACGCGCTCCGGATTGAAAGCATTACCCCCGAAGGGAAAAAAAGCATGGGTGCCATAGATTTTTTAAATGGCTACCGTATTACCAACGGCGATAAATTCCAATAAAGCAAACAATGCCCGTATAAAATAGCTACGGTTTTCCATAGCTATAGCGAATTTCTGCACCTCTACAGAACTTATATACTGCACCGCACTAAACACCTGTTCACTATTTTGGCACAAACTTGTTTTGTAAACACATATACACTGTAGATTGGTACGCGTATGTTTATAATAACAAATACGTATTTTTTGCGCAAACGCAAAGAGGGTTAAAAATGGGAAGCTTGACATCCAAAATACTGACCGGTTTTTTTATTATAGTATTCTTTAGCGCATGTGCTCCCAAAAGGGTACAAACGCAGTTCGCAAAAAACAAAATGAACGAAGCAGGGCAAAACTATACCCCTGACCAATTACGCACGGCTTTAGGTTCCCACACTTACGATACGCTTGTTACAGGAATTGGCGCAGATAACCTTAATTTAATTAGTTACGGTATTGGCATATCCAATATTACTGCCTTGCTTAATTTAATCGACGGTCCTGGAAAACTCGTCGCGTTACTTTCCGACGGCCCCAACTCGAAGCAATTGAAACCCGAAGAAGTTGTCGGCATTTTAAATAAGCTCGATGCAGCATGCCAAAACGCAACGCTTATGCCAAACGGTAACGATACCATTAAAAAAATGGCAAGGATGATTAACGGCGTCACTGTAGCAGGCATGGAAGGGATTAAAAATATTGTCCATGGCGTACGCGATCAACCCGCAGATAAATTTGGGGTTACCACTGCCATGAACCGTTTGGGAATGCTTGTTGCGCTTCTCAACGAAAATGCAAGCCCCAGTATCATGGCAGTCCTTATCAATAATGTCGCTGCACCGGGAGGTAGTTTTTCTGCAACTGGTACTGCAAAGCTTATCCGCATGGTTAACGACACGCACGACTTATGGAACCTCTACGAAATTATCGATAAAACGACCAGCATTAGCAACATCACCGATGTAATGCTTGGGTTAAACGGTAACATCTACTGCTCAAAACCCGAGCACACAAGCCAGACGGCTTGCACAGCGGCAGGCGGCACTTGGACAAACACCAACTGTAGCACAGGAACTCCAAGCTCCCCCTACACGACACAAAGCGCTTGCATTGCCGCTGGTGGCAGTTGGACATCCGACGGCATTGAAAACATGACGCAAGTTTTAAACCAGCTTGCTACAACCTGTACAAGCCTTGCATATACAAACGCCAAAGATTGCCGCAACAATGGAGAAACATGGCACACCATCGCTTCTAAAGTTCCCGTTATTGTAAACAATATCGCAGTTGTACCAAATATGTACACCATCGTAAACAACCTCACCAACGATGGCCAGCCTTATGTTGCAGGCTCACCCGATGGCGTGGATATTATGGTGGCAACGCTCAATAATGTGTACAACGCTAGCATGGGCGACACCGGCACGTACGCCCAGTATGGCCTTAACGGAGTGAAACGTTTGGCTTACATGGTGAACCAGCTCGACCAAACGCCGGTTTTTAGCAACGACACCAATTTCGACGACACGACGGGTGGCTTCAATTGCACCACAGGCAATTTCAATAACTACTTAAACTGGGCGTTTACCGATAACGGCCCTGCCGCTGTCCCATGGAACAATAAATCATGGGTAACAGGCGGAGCTCCTGCCCAAGCGGGACCATGTTCTTTGCGTAACGATAACTCTCCCGCAACCATTAGCACAGCGACACAATCTGCTGAACTTATTGCAAACCTTACAGCAGCAGGTAACCTTACGTTTTATACAAAAACTGATACATTAGAACCTTACGACATATTGCGCGTTTTCATCGACGACACGATGGTGGGGTCGTGGACTAAAGCTTCGGGAGGTTCTGGTTTCCAACCACGTTCCATTGCAATTGGTACGGGCATCAAACGTATCCGCTTCGATGTACAGCGGATACCTAATAGCTCAGGCCAAGTATTTATCGACACAGTTGTTTTACCCGGAGACAAAGGCGCTCCACGAACAGCCGCTGAAAAAACAGCAATCCTAATGAATAACCTTTATATCCAGTCTTCGGTGACCAACGTCGCTGATTTACTCAACAACACCACTGCAACCGCAACCCCTGCCGGTTGCTGGAACAACACCCCCATTAACTGTATTCCCACCAACGACAACGGTTTGGACGCGCTCATCTACGCCGCCAACCGCTCTGAATACCCAGGCGGTGCAGGTGGCGCGGGTATTAAAGATTATGTTACGATTTCATACGCCAGCCCTGCAAAAGTAACGTGGTTTGGCCACAGCCTTGCTAACGGTACCGCGATTAAACTCACCTCGAGCGGCACTCTTCCCAATCCATTAGTAACAAACACAGTCTACTATGTAAAAAATGCTGCTGCAAATAATTTTGAGCTTGCGCTTACTCCATCTTCCCCTTCAATCACTACATCGACTGCGGGAAGCGGAATACACATGGCGATTTCACAACCCCGTTTAGCGGTGACGGTGAATGAGATTTCAAACCTGAGTGAAATGTACGCGGTGCTAAATAACCTCACCACGTATAGCTCGTACCAACAGCTTGTGGCGCTCATGGACTACGTTGAAATTCCACGCAATGTACCCCTTCTCATCAACGGTTTAGGTACTGGCGGCGGTGCAAAGACGGCCAGTATCTTGACTGGCCTCACCGCAGCGGGTACCTCAAACATGCTACGCACCCTCGCAGAACCGGCGAACGACGGAGCCAACATTTCTGATGTTGCAGACCTCATCAACGGTGCCACCACTACCAGCCACGTCGCCGTGGCGCTCTCGAAGCTGACGCTGTCGGGAAACATTTATATGGGGAAGTATAGTGCGGTGACTGCTGATGCCGCAACCGATCGTATCACTTGGAGTGGACATAACTACCGTGAACAATCTCCCGTTGATTTTGACACGACGGGTACCTTGCCCCTTCCTCTCAAACCCGGCAAAAAATACTATATGCTGAACGCCACCGCAAACGACTTTCAAGTGAGCTTGACCCCAGGCGGCGCAGCGATTGACATAACCACTACAGGGTCAGGTACACACACTGCTTATTCAAAAGGTGAGCTTTTTTATGACGGTCCCACATTGGGCGCTTCGGGTGGTAAAAAATTTGCACAATTTTTTAGCGCGGTCAATGCCAAAGCTGCCGCTATGTCACAGAACTGTACAGGTACTCCGGGAGATATCAACTCCAATTTTTGCATAAAATTCCACTTCGTACGTATTGTGAACGACCTTGCGGGTTCTGGTTATGGCCCTACCACCATTGCGCAAATCGTCGGAAACTTACGCCCCGACAACGGTGTAGGCGGTTACAACGGTATAGAGCGCATGACCGACGCACTCTACGATATGAAGACAATGGCGACCCCTGTTTACAACAATGCGCTCTCCAACGCCACCGCCGACCAATTTGGCCGCATGACGACGCTCATGACCGACATGGGTGCAAACGGCCCCCTCAACATGGCACGGATGGTGAACGAACTTTCATTTGGCAAACTAACGTCGAGCGGCACTTGGCTCGTCAAAAATACCAACCGCATTCGTTATTTTTCGCGCACCATGAGCGAAATGACGAGCGCCGACCTAATGATCCGCTTTTTAGACCACCCAGTACTCCAACCTTCGCGTGTGAACACACTTGTAAACACGCACGGCGATGCGACGTACGGCACGGGTGCTTTAGGTTCGTATGACGGTGATACAAACGGTTGGTATGGTGAGAACCCCAGCGGCGCGGGTTGCACTACAACCGATTGCGACACGAACACGACCGATAAATTGGGCCGCCTCATCCAGATGATTAATAATATTGAGCAAATCCCCAACACAGTTTATTTCATGGTCTATGTGCAAGACATCGGCTACGCATCGTACCTCATCGATAACTTAACTCGCATCCGCTACATGACCGACATCGTGAACAACCTCACCAACGTCGACCTCATGGTTAAAGTGATGAACGGCGCCGATGCATGTTCGGTGTATGTGCAGGGGATAAATACCACCACCGATGATTCGACTACCTGTGCATCAGCAGGTGGTACCTGGTTCGGCGTGGGTAGGTGTACTAATTTCCCAACACAAACCACCCGTGCCGCGTGTCTTGCGGCAGGCGGAGGCACGGGTATATGGGAAGGGGCAGACCGCGTAAAGATGCTCGCACTCCTCAATGGTTTGGGCACGTCCCGCATGAAAGGCGGCGTCGATAACGTAAAGAATGTGGGTGATATGGCAACGCTCAGCGATGTGGTAAACAAGTTGGGATATAACGGCGCAAGTGCCCGCTCGACTGGTCAACAAGTGCGTGTGGTGCGCCTTATGAACGCGGTTGAAAAGTGCGGCCTTAGACCCGCGTACGATAAATACATCCAGTATGGACCAACGTGCATCAATTCTTCAAATGTAGTACAAAACCTTGCATACCAATACCCCGAAGCCTGCACGGCTGCAGGATACCTGTGGCGTGCAAAACAATCTAAGAGCGCTGCTTGGCAAACGGTAAATACAATCTACTACGACTGCGACGACCAAAGCTACCAAAAACCAACACAAGGTCCTTCAGGCGGTGGTTATTACAACAATAACGATCCCAAAGACGGCAGATACCGCCTTTTACAATCAATGCTTGAAGTGAACGACGGCACTGCATTTTCGTATATCGTCGGCGATGTACAAGACACTCAAAAAACTATCGACATGATGAATGCAACGCGCCGCTTACGTGCCATAACACAACTCGTGAACTGGCAACCGGGTGCTGTTACAGCAGCGCTTATTAACGAAACCCACCCTGCGGCGGTAAACCGTTCTTTAGTATACATGACAAATAACCTCGACGACGATGAAGATGAAACTGCAAAAGCGTTTGCGTCGATGATCCATTTTGGAACGCGTATCGTTCCCCAAGGCGCAGATTCCGGAGCTCCCAGCTGCCTCGAGTTCACAGCGATTGGTCCACGCCGCTTGGCAGCACTCCTTAACCTCGAAGCAGGCCCATACCTTGAAGGTTTACTGTCCGCGCTGGGGTGGCAAATGTCAATTGCAGCGATGAACTGCGGTTGGGCGCGTGATGACGATGAGAACAACGGTTCATGCCCTGCGGTTTCTTGGAGTGATGGCTCAGATGGTGGTTTGCGTAAAAGTGTCGGTTCAAGTTACAGCGGCTTACCTGCACCAACAGCGACACAATGTATTCGACCCAAGGAAACATTGACAGATGGTGCAACCACATACCGATATGGTTATTACACTTGGAGTTCGGGAACTCAAGGAGTCCGCCAGCCGAATTGCCAAAGCATTATGCCTAAACTTTCCGGTGGTTCCTTTGGTATCAACAAAGTGACCGACGAAATCATTTGGGGGGGGCTGACTTCCATCGGCGGAAATTTGGATGACGGCTTGGGTAGTAACGGCTGCACCGGCAGCTGTTCGGATATGTGGAGTATGCTTAAAGGAACAGGTTCGGGGATTTTGGGTTGGGCAATGGGTACAGACGATAGTTATGTAGGCTTCCCTGATCCCAAAGGGTTTAACAACACCGCTCCTTTAGGTGGCTCCAGCACCTATTGCACAGACGAAAGTGCCGACAATAATGACAACTGGCAGTGTATCCGTGAGGGCTTGCAAGCGGGAGATTTGGGCGCAGTCGGCTCTTATGGAGCATATTGGGGTACTTTTTGCTCGGGTGCAGGAACTTCGAGTTCTGGACAAGCAATGGCGCGTAGCTGCATTACAAACGGCGGTACATGGAAGACGCAAAAAAATTACCAGAGTTCAAGTTGTACCGTCGATTTTTCAGGCACTCCCACAAAAGTTGGGCCTTAACACATAGTGATTTTCAAAGTGCGTACAACCAAAGCAACGAGAAGGATGTACGCACGTCTCTTTATTTTTTTCTTTGTTGCGTTATTTTTATCTACAATAAACTGCCGCAAAGCGGACGTTCCTAAGCTGGCGAATAAAGATAAAGACATCCGATCAACAATTATCTCCGCATATTTTAAAACACCGCTCAAGAAAGATAACGCTCCATTAGCTGGTTTTTGGTCTGTCGATGCCGCGCAGTTTAGCGAGTATATTGAAAAAACCCACTTAAAAAATTATGAACCTAAACCCAACGAATTGTCGGCAGATAAAATTCGCTCGAATATAAAAGACGCACGCTATTTTTTGCGTATAGAAAAAGATGTATGCGACGAACTTTTTTTTATTGAAGGCGGCAGTTTTACCGTACGGCCAGGCCGTCTAAAAAAATTAGAAAGTGCGGGTACTATGCACGCGTATGAAGCTATTTTTATCTCAAAGGACAAAACAGGAAAACCAATACCCGAAGGCGCAGTTTTGACAGGGGATACAAAAAAGGGCGAAATAAGGTTGGAGTTTACAAACCGTAAATTTATATTCACTCCCGAAAAAACCTCTCCCGACGAACTTGCTAAAAAGTATGCACACCCTGAGCTCTCGACAGGTCTTGCCCAGTACTGATGCATTTTTTCCGCTTTTGGGTAACGCGTAATACACGCACAACATTCTCTGTACGTACCCTAATTTTTTTCTCACTCTTCGTAGGTATAACCCGTGCGATTCTTGAAACGCTCTTTTTTGGTATCGAAGTACAAGGGAGCGATATTTTAGCGTACGTTCCGTTCTATTTTTCTTTGCCGTTTATTTATTCTGCCCTGCTTTCAATGATACCCAAAATTCACTACGGCAAGACTCTGCAACCGGTGGCCTTTGCGACATTACTTGGAATACTACCGCCCATTCTCGATTTTATTTTAGGTTCGGCGCAAACGCACCGTGTTTTCTACGGATATTTTTTAAGCCACGACTACGCCTCGTTCCCTTGGTTTGCGTATGCGCCAGATCGCAATTATCCCATAGGTGAAGCAATCACCGTTTACCTTACTATATTTTTCGCGGCATTTTTTGTTTATACACGCACGCAAAAAATTTTGAGCGCTTGCTTTGCTGTTTTACTTGCGTACATTGCATACCTAATTTATTCTCTCGTACTACCCGGCTTGGTAAGTTATTTGTTGTACGGTTATATTGCGCACCCTGATTATCTTAAAGGCCTTCCAGTTGCACAGTCAAGACCTGTACTTTTTGTACTTTCCATTTTTCAAATCCTTGTTGCGTGGATTATCGACGTGTACAAAACACGCACACTCTCTGTATATTTTGCGCGTATATTGCATTTTTTACCCTTTATACTTTTGACTATTTTGGGTGCAGTTATTGCTCATGCAAGTAGTCGCGACATGATCTTGGCGTGCATTGTTACTCTGGCAACAGCTATTGCAGTTACTGCACAAAATGATTTTAATGTGACCGCCACTGAGAAAGAAACACGGTTAGTTGATATTGCGAACGCTACCGCAGTTTACGTGTACCTTTTACTTTTTCTCGCAGGATTTAAGTTTGCACTTTTGGGTCTTGTATGCTTTTCGCTTTCTGTACTTTACCATTATCCGTTTTTTAATATGCGTGCGACTCTTTTTGGCTCCATGAAAGTCGAAGGGTTGTGGGGACTTATGGCATTTTTAACGGGAATTTTTTCCGGTTTCGTTAGGCATCCCCAAGAGAAAATTATTTTATTAAGTGGAATAATTTTTGGTGGATTTTCCCTTTTTTCAATTTTAAAAGACGCAAAGGACATCCATAACGATAACCTTGAAGGCCGTCGCACGGTTTACACTTTACTTCAGAAGAAAAAAATTTCGGTAAAACACTTTAACCAATGGCTGGCTTTTTTCTTTAGTCTTGCAACGCTTCTACCGGGAATATTCTACTACAACTGGTTAAGCGCGGGAAGTGCAATACACTGCATTCTATCGTTTCTTATGGCAGGCGCAATACTTAGAATACACCGTGCACGGGCATTCCAGTTTTTTTTATTTGTCGTCTGCTGTACTATCGCAAACTTGATTATTTATGAAGCTTATAAAATATAAAATATTGCAAGAATTTGCTTCAAAAAAGTATTTTGCTTTCCTTCTTTTAGTCTTGAGCATCCTTTTTTTGGTAAATTGCAAAGCAAAACCGTGGGAGAATGATTTTCGCAACCTTTTTAACCGCCTCAACACAGAACTCGAAGAGGTACAATCTCTTCTCGCCGACGATGCGCCCATTCCCTCTGTTTACAAAGGCGCAAAAAAGTTAGAAAAAACGATTGATTTTCTTAATGCCGAAGTCCGCCGCATTGGGAAGGAATATCCGAATATCCGTTCAGAAAAAAATGAAATTGAAAAACTCTTAAAAAAAGAATTCCAGCGTTTTCAAAAAAATGTTACAGGGACAATTCCATTAGTGGAAAAATGGCATTTACAACTAAAATCCAACAAAGACATGGATGAACTTTTTCGCTCCATTAAAAAAAAGGTACAACTGACAAATATTGAATCGCGACAAATGTAAATAAATCTTGATCACTCTTCCTTAGGAATCCATACTGTCAGTCGCTTGTTATAATAAAAATTACGCCCCCTTTCTACATTTAACGTAATGGGCACTGCTTGTTCAGGCCATTGTGCGGCACGGTCTAACCACCTTGTACGCACTTGCTTTTGTCGGAGTAATAGTTGCTCCAAGTTTGCTTGGTACTTATCTGTTACCACAATGCCTTTGGGATGTTGCTTTAACCAGCGGTCTAAATTTTGTGGAAAATTATATTCTCCGTATGCTGGTAAAAAGAATGTTTGGTTACGATATCCGCGTTTGCTGCCCGCGTACCAAGCCTCCGAGTGCATGAGAACAGGATCTCCACCGATTACAAACGCAATTGGCGAATCTTTTGAAATTTCGCGGGGAAGATCAAAGAAAAAGCGATCACTATCCCTTTGGATAGAATTAGGCCAAATTGCAAAAAGAATATTCCACGAAAGAATTGCAAGCACAACAACAAGATGCAAACTCAAAAACCACGCGTTAGTGTTTCGTGCGGAATTAAAAACAAAAATAAAGAGGAACGGAATCAAATATAGCCAGCCCAAAAGTCCATCTGGTCGCACACCCAAAATAGCGTACACCAAAACACCTGAAGCAAAAATAAAAGGGGCCATTTTTGTACTTTTTTCGCGAACAGTGTTTTTCCAAAAACAGATGGCTTTCCACAAGAAAATTACCCAAAACGCAACGCTAGCCTTAAGAACTATTTCCGTTATGGGTATTACAAACACAGCTGCGTCAAGCATCGTGCGGTGCATCGCCCATAGCCACGCAAATACACTAAATTGGAGAGCATCTTTGTGGACATAAATAAAGAAATACTTAAAAAAATCATCGACCGAATGCAGGTGGAATTTGTAGACTGGAATAAGAATATAGAAAATAATCAAGCTTATGATAAAAAATAAAAAAGGAAATATAACTGCGTGAAATTGCTTTTCTTTAACAACGTAATATAGGACAAAAAAGCCCATGAGTATCGTTAAGAAAAGAGCATCCAAATGGTACACCGAAGCACAGGTAAAAAAAAGTGTGGCGTACCACAATGCTTTTTTCTTCCACGTATCAATAAATACACACGCCTGCCACACCCCTCCCATAGCTAAAGCTAACGCAGGTGCATGGAATTCTCCCGAGAAAACCGCAAAAAGCGAAACATACGAAGACAAAAACAAAGCGCTTGTAAGTGCGGCGGCTAAAGGCTTAAAATTAAAGTACAAGCATAGCAAATAAAGAAATACAGCACTTATTAAAATACTTACCATGTTCAAAAAGAACATGCCCTCTAACGCAGGTACTGAAAAAAGATCATAAACAGCTCCCAAAAGTGCGTGTCCCAGGGGATGGTTTGGATGGTATCGACTAAAATTGGGTAGAGGATAACCCTGAGCAACTGAAAAACTCTGTGATAAATCGTAGTAACCTTCGATTGCCGCTGCGTACGCATAAGGCTCCATTGCTTGAAGGCGTAACGGAAGTTTGAAATAGATTACGCTCGCGCCCAACAGTACAAACAATATTACCCAATGCTTTCGGAATTTGGTTATGCATCCACTCCCAAAACGCAACATACCCATTTCCTGTATTAATTACGCCAAACCCTGCAAAGAAAAATTTGTAGAAGAAGCTTAAAAAGTTTCACAGCGGTATAGCTTGACTTTCCCTTAGAGGAGTTTTCGTTTGGTTGTAATTCAAATTCGATATACGACTTTGCAATCCTTAAAACCTCGAGCTTGATAAGTTTCGGAGGATACTTTCTTTCACGCAAGCGATCGACAACTTCGCGCCTTACAGCGGCGACAGAGCATCCGAAATCATAAATTTTATACCTAAACAAAAGATTAAAAATAGCGTTCCCGAAAAATGACCCTATACGCCGCCACCAATTTTTTTTCCATACTGTGCGGCGACGCCCAAAAACAACCTCATACTTATTTTTTGTCAATTGTAGCATTTGCAAAATGTCGGATTCAACAAACGGTAAATCTGCATCGGTATTTAGTATAATATCCCCTTTTGCGTGGATGATTCCTTCAAAAATCGCCGTTTGCTGTCCTTTGTTAACAGGAAACGACAACACGCGAAATGAAGAATAGCTATCTACAAGCTTTCTTAAAAATTCTAACGAATTATCTTGGCTTGCATCGTCAACGAACAAAATTTCATAATCGGCAAATTGGGATTCACAAAAAGATGCTAACCGCTGGACAGTAGTTGATAAAATTTTAGCATTATTATACACGGGTACAACAACGGAAATCGAAAAATTATTTTTTGCTGTACTTTTGTGAATCTTCATCCAGTATTTATTTTACGGAATCAATCGCAAAATCTCCGGATGGTGCCTTTCATCTTTTTCGCCTTCAATGCGAAGCACCCATGACGCTTCGTCCCGATTAATACGCTGAGAAAAATGCAATAGCCGCGCTCTTTCTTCCATATATGACGCATGCTTACAAAAAAGGTATACTTTTTCTTCCGTGGCAGAGAAAGTTTTTTCAAACCTAAAAAAATCAAAAATATTTAACATCGCCATGTTATCTTTGCGTACAATCGCTTCCATTCGTTCTAAGCTTGCAGCGCTAAAAAACAAATCTGTGAAAGCTAACGCTGTTTTAAGGGGCACTTTTGTATGTAAAATTTTTTCATTCCAAAAAAAAATTCCTGTGTGCCCACTTTTAAAATTTGGTTTTATATCCTTTAAGTACACGAGACCAACTCGTTCATTATCTTTTGAAACTACAAAATAGTAATCCCTTGCTGCACAAATTTGCTTATACCAAGCATTGTGCTCCACCTCAGTAATTTTCTCTTGATGAAAATGATTTCTCCGCACAAAGTCCTTATTTCTACCTTGAAAAACGATTTCTAAGTCTTCATCTCGAATCTGGTGAAGCCTTATTCCAAGATAATCAATGGCGATAAACGGAAGCATAAAAAACCTTGCTCGTGGCAGTAGATTTCAGTAAAAGACAACAGATGCCTTGTCAACATCTTGAGGAAATAATATGCGATACAAAATTATTTCATGGCTCGGCCAAAAATTAATTTTTGCTATCGAGAGCCTTTTTCGGCGAACCCCAGTTATCCAAATGCCTACACCCACTTGGGCAACTGGTTTATGCCAGCACACCGGTGTAATTCTGTCTGAGTTCAACAACCTCTACAATAAAAATTTACGAGAGTTTGGGAGTATTTCTGCGGAACAAAACCGCATTACCACAGGAAACTCATGGAAAGTTTTTATACTAAAAGCGTATAGACGTAAAATATCCGAAAATTACGACCTATGCCCAAAGACAACAAGACTTATCGAAAGTATACCCGAAATTACAACAGCAATGTTTTCCATCCTCGAACCCAAAACTCACATTACGCCACACAGGGGCCCTTATGCAGGGGTACTGCGCTGCCAAATCCCCCTCATTGTGCCGAAAGGAGATTTAGGAATCCGCGTTGGCGAAACAACACATCTTTGGAAAATTGGTACTCCTTTAATTTTTGACGACACCATAGACCACGAAGCGTGGAATAACACCACCGAGCGGCGTGTTGTTTTGTTTATTGATTTTCTGCGCCCTCTTCCATGGCCGTTAGCACTTATAAACCGGCTGATGATCCGCGTAATTGGCCTTTCGCCATTTGTAGGCAGAGCAATTCGTGCAAGTAGATAGAAGCGTGCGTTTTATTTAATCACTCCAGGTATCTCACGCCTCATTGCAAAAAGGAGCGGTGCATAAAAACAGCTTAAAAGTTATGTCTAAAAATAGACGCCTTCTAATTTAATAATTATATTAGAAGCACTATGAAGGGCTCTGCTGAAATTGCGAAGTTACTTAAAGAACGTGGATTACGCATTTCGCTCCAAAAACTGGAGATTGCAAAACATATACTGGGCACTTGCCGCCATTTTACTGCAGAAGAAATTTTTCGCGAAATAAATACCGATTTTCCGCGTGTCTCCCGTGCGACAGTTTTTAACGTACTTAACCTTTTTGCAGAGCATGGCCTCCTAAAAACATTGCGTGCGCGTAGCGACGTACTCCTTTACGATTCCAACATGGCTGAACACGACCATGTTGTTAACAGTAAAACAGGCGAAGTGTACGATGTTAAGTTTACACCAGAGGAGCGTGATTCTTTTCTGCAGGCAATGTGGCTTAAAAACCCACACGTGCCTAAAAGAAAAACAGCGTCTGTCGTTATACACGTTTAATTTCTATTTTTTTCGCGATCGACTGCTTTTTTTGTGCGCGTTGTTCCCTGCATTGAAAGTGGGTCTTCTGGCCAAAAATGTTTTGGATAACGCCCGCGTAATTCTTTACGAACTTCGCTATACGTTGTTTTCCAAAATGCAGATAAATTTTGCGTTGTTGCAATAGGTTTGTGCGCTGGCGAAAGCAGTTCAAATGTAAGGCTAACTTTTCCTTCCGCTAAAGATGGGTGCGTTTTAAGCCCAAAAACTTCTTGGATGCGTACGCTTACTTTTGCTCTTCCGTCGGTGTAGGATATAGGATGTGTGGCCCCACTGGGAAGCGTGGTATACTTCGGCAATAGATTATCCAACCGTGATTTTAGGTTGTAACTAAGCCGTGCAAAAAGCGCTTCTTTAATAAGAGAAGTAGTTATTCCATTAGAGTCTTGGATTGTTTCCAAAAATGGACTAAGCCATGTATCTACAGTTTTTTCTAAATAAGAAACTGTAGAAATTGGAAAATTTTCTCCAAGTGTGCGTAAAATTTCTATACGTGCACAAAAATTTAATGCTTCTTCATCAAACCACTTTATAATTTTTTCAGCGTAAAAGTTTTTTAAAGCAATTTCTTTTTTCTTTTCTTCCGAAAGGGTAATTTCCTTTTCAGAAAGAATTAATTCTCCCAAAGCCTCTACTCCAAATTCGCGTACGGAAGTTCCTTCTCCACGAATTATTTTTTTTGTTGCTATAGAGTCTTTGAAACGGGTATAAATATCTTCGCGTGTAATGGGAATGCCGTCCCGTAGTTTAGCGCTATTTGTTTTGGCATCTTCAACAACATCTAACGCGAGAATAAATTCTGCTTCGTTTAACGCATCCGAAGGTGCAACAAGAAGCCCGCGCCCCGATACGAGCACAAAGCCTTCGTTCTTGCGTCGCATGGCTACGCGATCGGGGTATGCATAAAGGAGCGCTAAAGCTGGAGGAATTTTAGCAAAAAAACCATTGCCCTGTGTGTTTTCTTTTTTGGTGTTTTTTGTAAAAAAATTTTTTAGTTGGGTATATAAAAGTTGTTGAGCGTTTTTTTCTTTTTCCGAAAGCTCTGCTGCAATACGCAAAATCTCATCGGTGCAAATGTGCGCAAGCATTGCTGCAAGGCGTGGATTAATAGGCAATTTTGCTGCAACGCTTCCAGCTGTAGTTAATTTTTCTGATACACAAAGTCCTAAATTATTTAGGAGGCGCTCAGCCTCGTTAAGGTGCGCCAACGAAGGCTTGTCAAGTAATGGCAAATCTCTAAGGTGTGCTCCAAAACTAAGCGAGCGTAGCATTTGTTCGGCAAGATCGCTACGTAAAATTTCAGGCACCCGTGTTCGTGGTCGCCTTTTAAAATCCGCCTCGCTATAAAGCCGATAACAAACACCTTCACGGGTACGTCCTGCACGTCCTGTGCGTTGTACCGCAGAATCTTGCGTAATGGGAAAAGTCTCGAGAGAAGAAATTCCTGTTGCAGGGTTAAAAACACTTTGGCGGTAAAGTCCTGAATCGATTACGACAGAGAGCCCATCGACGGTGATACTTGATTCTGCGATAGGCGTTGAAAAAATTATGCGGCATACTTTAGTGTTTGGCCGTAACGCCAAATCTTGTTCTTTCGCCGAAAGTTCGCCGTGCAGCGGTAGAATTTGCGTACGCTCAAGATTGTATTTTTCTAGGTATTCTATTGCAGTATAGATTTCCGCTTTTCCCGGAAGAAACACGAGAATGTCACCTGTATGTTTTTTATGCGCCGCGAGCGCTTGCCGCGCAGCAAAAAGGGCGATGTCTTTTAACGAAGGAGCGCCTTGTTTTTTTACACCCATCTGCTGTGTTGGTATATCAACGTAAAAAATTCCAACAGGATAATTTGTACCTTTTGAACGGACTACAGGGATATCTTTACCTAATGTTTGCTTAAGAAACGCAGATGTTCTTTCAGTGTCAATTGTCGCCGACATTACTAAAAGTTTTAAGTCTGCGCGAAAAACGCGAATACTTTCTAAAGCAAGCGCAAGGGCAATATCGGTCTCGCTATGCCTCTCATGGAATTCGTCAAAAATAAGTAACCCTACATCTTTAAGTTCAGCATCCTGTGCGATTCTGCGTGCAAGAACTCCTTCTGTCACTACTTCAAGACGCGTGTCTGCGCTTACTTTGCTGTCGAAGCGCACCGAGTATCCCACTTTTTGTCCCACGCTCTCGTTTAAATGGTGCGCCAAGCGATACGCTGCTTGCCTTGCGGCGACGCGTCGTGGTTCGAGCATAATTATTTTTTTGTTTTTAAGCCACGCCTCTTGCAAAAGTTGCAAAGGCAGCCATGTTGTTTTTCCAGAACCCGTATCCGCGGTTAAAAGTACTGCCGGTGCGCTTTGGAGTTTTTCTTTTAGTTCGGCTAAAATATCTGCAATTGGTAAACTTGACACGGAAAATTTGTTAGTCTAATATACGACGCGAAGAAATTGTTTTTGGAATTTTAAACAAAAAATGCACATATTTCCCTTCTTTCCAGCGTAAATATATTTTTCCTCCCCATTCATGTACTTTTTGCGCTACGATTCCCATTCCCATTCCACGCCCCGCCAGCAAACTTGTTTTTGATGCAGTAGAAAAATTGCTGTGAAAAATGTACTTAACCACTTCTTTATCAGAAAGCATATTTACCTCTTCGCGTGTAAGTAAATTTTTTTCAATAATTTTTTCACGTATCCGCTGCGGCTTAAAACCCGAACCATCGTCACGGTAGCTTATACGAAAGCCAGTTTTTCTTTTCTTCGCTTCGATAGAAATCAACCCTTTTTCATTTTTAGCTAAGCTTTGCCTTTCTTTGCTTGTCTCAATACCATGGACAACGGAGTTACGGACAAGTTGCACAAGAATTTTCCGTAAGTCAGCTGCAATTTCTTTCGGTAAATTTTCGCGATTAAAATTTTTAAATTGTATGTGAACCTGTTTATTTTCTTTTTCTGCTGCACTTTGTACAAGGCGTGCTGTAAGCTCTTCTGTAAGAGAAATTTCATCTTCAATTTTTTCTTTTGCGCTCAACTGAAAACCTTTAATTTTATCCAGCAGGCTTTCCATTTCTTTAAGCGCCTCGATTAAATTTCCATGGAAAACAGAAAGCGAAAGAAAATCAATCTTTTCCATAGTAGACTTTGCTTGAAGTTGCGCTAAACGGTCTTCGTAGCGGTGCGCAAGGGTGGCGATGTGCTTTAATCCCAAAAGTGCAGCGGCTCCTTTTACTGAATGTATCGCACGAAAAAACAATTCCACTTTTTCCTTTAAATCGCCATGAATATCTCTACGCAATACATCTGTAAGCATGTCGAGTTCTGTCTCGGTTTGTTCTTTAAATACCATGAGCATCTGCGGACCTATGTCAAAAATTTCTTGTAGCATTTCCATTTGGTGTCGCTTTGCTTCCTGCTCCGCCTCCAACTTTACGCTCAGCTCATGCTCACGAGTAATGTCAGTTGCGATACACAGCAATCCTTCAATTTCCCCCTCTGCATCAAGAATTCTTTTAAACCGAATTTGGATAATTTTTTCACTATGCCCTTCTGTCCCATGTATCCTCAATGGATTTAGTGGATTTAACTCCGAGAGCATCGCTTCGGAAAAAGTTTTATCGAAAAGCAAATCTAAATAGCTGTCGATATCTTTAGCTAAACCTATTTCTATACGGCCTGCAAAGATTACTGATAACGGCCTATCTTGAAGTTCTGTGTTTTCAAAAATTTCTTCTAAAGCATGTGAGTATTGGGCTCCAATCGTGTGGTTGGCTCTTATGAAGAAAACGCCATCGCTCAAATTTTCAAAAAGCCGTGATAATCCCTCTTTTTCTTTGAAAAGTTGCCTTGTTCTATTTTCGACAAGTATATGGAGTGATTTGGTAAAAAAACGAGTCTTTGCAACATATTTTCCAATAACATAACCCGAAACCGCTAAAATCATGGGTGAAAGCACAATAATGTATAATAACGGATATACGGCAAATGCGTGGTGGATATTGCTAAAGCTAAGATTCCATCCTGAATGAAATTTAATAATAGCGAAAGCAGCCAACAATAAACCAAAGCCCGAAAGAAATCCAACGAAAGAGTAACGTAAAAGCATCCCCCATGGCCGTTTTTCTTGAAGTTCTGCGCTGTCAGGACCTTCTGTGCTCTCTAAAAAATTTTTTTCACGTAACCACTCTTGGACAGCTGCAGATAAATTTTTTGAAATTTGAGAATAGTAAGAATTCTCGCTAATTGCGTCTAATGCCTTGTGTGGTTCGTGGTTTTTGCAAAGTTCTACAACCCTTCCCGCTTCACGGTGAAAATCTGCGTGCAAGGCTTTAACGATAGAGTAATTTCTATCGTTGCTGTAGAGGATGCCAGTCTCGGAATACAACCATTTTCCAAATACACATTGGTTATCTAAAGCGACTTGTTGTACATCTAAACCTTTGCCATTATTTTGTACAGCACGGCGCAAGTAAACTTTCCATTCTCCATGCGCCGAAATAGCCGCGAGGCATTGCGCATGAAAATCTAAATTGGTGGTAATTCGTGAACGCTGTTTAACATGCGTCCGTTGGTCCGTCATATTTTATCGCTAACACCCACGACAATGTAGAATTTATGTTTTCGCCAAGTCGCAGGAATTACAAAGCTTGGAGCGTAAATAGGAAGGTTAAGCCCTTTTGCTGGGCCTTCCAAAAGCATTGGTACAGAAATATTGAAATTACGACCAAATGCACGCGTTGCGTTACCTGAAATTGTATTTGCGATTTCTCCTACCATGTCTTTGATTGCGTTATCGTCGATGTTTAAATCTCCCATCACAATTTGCACCAACTCTCTAAGCAAAACACGATCGCATGTTATGTAGATGCCACCTTTGCGATCTCCCGTAATCCCGATAATACCGGTATACTCTAGAAGCACTTCTTCGTTTTCCTTCTTTACATACGGTAAACCTAGTTCGGCCTTTTCGCCAGTTGTTTGTGCGAAATACATGAGAGTGCTTTCAACAAAATGTTTTAGTTCGGCTTCTTTCACATTAGCTTCCTATAATTTCACGCATTGCATCTTTTAGCGATTCTTCGGTAAAAGGTTTATTTAAAAAACCTTTTGCGCCGTTTTTTAACGCATAGATAGCAGTTGATTTTTCGGTGATTGCCGTAACGATAAGGACTTTTGTATCGGGCTTAATAGCGATAACCTTTTTTAAAACAGCAAGACCGTCTATTTCTGGCATAGTAATGTCGAGCGTTACGATATCCGGTTTGTGCTTTTCAAAAAGCTCAATAGCTGATTTTCCATCGCCGGCAGTTGCGACAAGTTCTAACCCTAGCTCCGCCAAATACTTTTCAATAGCTTTACGCATAATGAGCGAATCGTCTACAATCATCAACTTCATTTTTACCTTCTTGATTTTTTGCTTCTGTGCATACCGGCGGTGTTTTGTGTCTTGTCAATAATCTAAATCTTCGCTACTTCCCTTTAGTCGTAAATAGCGGTCAAACGCACGCATCGCCTCTACCTCAAGTCCTTTATATTCATAAATAATTCCCAAATTATACCATGCGGCGGCAGTACGGTTGTCGCGAGACAACACTTGCTTAAAATGTGTTTCGGCGCGGTCGAAATCCCCCATGAGCATTGCAGCAAGGCCTAAATATTGCCAGGCATCTAATGTATAAAACACTTGCTTGCTTGTTTTCGCAAAATCGTCAGATGCAATTTTTAATCGATTGTACGCCTTTTTGGCATTCGCACGCGCTTTTTGTGCATCTTGTTCGGGTACAAAAAGTAAAAATTTTCCACAGATAAAATATGCGTATGCATTTATTTTATGTGGATCTAAAAAAGTATCGCAAATTTTTACCAAAGCTGGATTATCTCCTGTTTCGATTGCATTTTCGATAGCCCCTATATTTTCCTTCTCCGTTTTTAAATCAAAGCTTTGTGAAAAAATAGATGCACCTTCCCATGTAGCAAAAAGTAGAAAAAAAAGTATAATAAATTTTTTACGCATCATATCCGTGTCTGGAGTTTTTCAAAGAAGCGCGCCAAAGCAGGATATAAAAGCCGGTATGCAACAAAAATGCAAACCATTCCCAAAAAAGTAAGGAATCCAAAAGATGCAAGCCCTTTGTGCGTCGAAATCATCAAGGAAAGAAACCCCATCGCTGTTGTAAAATTAGATATAAAAATCGACGATCCTGTATTTGTCATAATTAAATTGGCTTGTGATAGCCCAAGCTCCTTTGTGTGCGAGTAGAGATAAATTCCATTATCGATACCAACCCCCAAAAGTATAGGAACTGCAAGCAAGTTAATATAATTTAACTGGAAAAACCATGATGGGAAAATCGCGTACCCAAGCCCGATAAGCGCAAAAAGGCCAAAAACACCCGCGACAAGCGGCGCTAAAATAAGAAAAATGCCCGCCACACGCCTTGTTAAAGAAAGTACAATCGTTGCAATAACAAGTGCAATCAGAATAAGTTCACGCGTTAAATCACGCACAACGGTATGCAAAATATCGTCTAGTACGTAAAGATCAGAGATGCCAAAACGCCTATCTTGGCTTGGGCACGCCGCTAAATTTTTTACACGCGTAACACATACTGTTTCATACGCACTTGCAAAATCGATCGCCCCACGCTTCAATGCTTTTGTATTTTGGGGAAAAATATAAAGATAGTATTTTCCATCACGGTAAAGGTGTTGGCGAAATTCTTCTGGTATGGCATTTATCGTTACGGGAGGCGTAGACGACATCCGTAAGCCGGTTTGTACTTTGTGTAGCATATTTATATCTGCCGTAACTTGCGAATAAATTTCCACCTGCTTTAAGAGAGCGTGTATGCGCGAAAGAATCGCCGATTTTTCTTGTACATCACTTGGAATTAAACTAAGCATACTATGTGTTTCAATAGGAATTTTCGTATTTTGTGTACGTAAATTTTCATTAGTAATTTTAAGCTCTTCCCAGTTTTGAAGTTCGTAAATTACCATATAGTCACGGTTCTCTAAAACACGCAATTTTCTACTACTGTTTTTTATAAAATGGGTAGTAGAAGGCGAATCGAGTTCAAAAAAATCGTATTCAAAAGGTGGGCGCATGAGGGTAAAAATACCATATCCCAAGAAACATAAGATAACTACAATATGTATACCGCGTAATTTGCGCGTGCGTTGGAGAATATGCGAAGGCTCTGTGGTACCAAAGGAGAAACGTTCGGTTATATAAACGAGCGCTGGAAAAAATATAATAAAAGAAATAAAAAAGAAAAAAATACCTGCAAACGCTATTTTACCAAATTCGGCAAACGCAATAAATCGAGAAAAACTTAAAGTCAAAAAAACCGATGCGGTAGTAATCATCCCGAAACTAAGCCCTCGAAAAAGATTGCGCATTGTTTTTTCGAGGGCATCCGTCATTCCGCATCCAGAAAGGCGCTCGTTTTTATAGCGTGCAAAAAGATGTATGCCGTAATCGATACCAAGCCCCAAAAGGATTGCTGTTAAAAACGAGCTAATGATACTAATTTCGCCAATAAAGTACCATGCGGCATGGTATGTATAACCCAACGCAGCGGCAATTGGCAAACCGATAACCAGAACTACGCGCATCGAGCGAAAAAAAATAATTAGCGATGAAAGCAAAATGAGAAGAGTAATGGTTGTAGATTGGTTAATGTCGCTTTGTAGGTGCTCTTGCTTTTCAATGTTCGCTTGGTATTTTCCCGAAAACGTTATTTGGAAATTTTGGAGAGTCCTATTTTCTTTCGTTAGCTTTTTAAGTTTATTAATATACGCGGAGGCGAATGAAATATTTTCTGGAGCTTCGTTAAGAGAGACCAAAATAGCAATTTGCTTAAAATCTTCCGAGATAAAAGCATTTGTTCGGCTTTGCCGGGAGCGGTATTTATTTAAAATGTCGCCAATATAAAAATGTGCATTCGATGAAGACTCTAAATCTTCTAAAAATGGATTTTCTGTTCTTGTTTTTTTTTCAATGGATTCTTTAAGACGAGTTTCAATTGTACGCAAATCTTTTATATCTGCGTAGTAAAGTAGGTATTTCGAAATAAATTCGTTTGGGATACGAAAAATAATTTTTTGTGTTGCGCTATTTAAAGACGGCTCGCTACGGATTATTTTTTCGACTTCTTCTGCTGCTGCAATAAATGTACTTTCTTTTTGTACATTTTGTGCATCCAGCGATATAACCATAAGGCCTTTAACATCCGAGGCGTCGCGTAACGCAGTTAATTTTTGGAGCGAGGGTGTATCTTTGGGTAAAAGGTGCAGTAAATTTGTGTCGATACGAATTTTGCGCCCATAACGAAACCCAATAACGCTTGTCACAACAAGAAATGCGATAACAAGCCACTGCAATTTACGAATATAGAAAAGCCAAAAAGGCCAAAACCGTGCGCTTATTTTTGAAAAAACAGGGTTAAACATGGTGGTATAGCTTCGTTAATAATTTCTTTAAAAAATTATGCTGCTTGATTTCTTGTTTTTTTAAAAGCGCTTTTTGCATTTCGGGAGTACGCCGTGCTTTAATTTGGAAACGCCTCCCTACATAGCGTAAAAAAGAAAGTGGCTCCGCTTTTAATCCTTTTTCTAAAGCAGATTTAATACGTCCCGATAGGTTGTCGAGTTTTACGGCATTTACAGAAAGTTTATTTTGCCGCAAATAATTTTCGAGAATTTTTGCGTTTAAACTATGCCCTGAATTGTCGTTTCTTTGCGCATGAAACTTTTTACGGTAGTCAACCGCTCCTTCGATAGCAAGGCCATCCACCGTAGCGTTAAATACCTTATAAGGCATTTGTTTAACCGCCTCAGAAAACCAGTCCCTATACAAAGAGAGGATGTAGTCAGTAACAATTGTTTTTCCTGCAAGGGAAACTTCGCGTTTAGTGTGCCGCCTACGTAAAACACGTTCATTGATATTTTCGAGGGGTTGTAACCGGTTTACCGTTTTAGAAAGCCACTCGTCGGTGTGGTGTGTGCCTGGAGTATGTATTTCACGGAAAGTGTACGCCAAATCCTGGCCCACGAAAACAATTTTATCGAAATCCATAAGGCGGAGCAAATCAAAAATTGATGTCGCAACCGACCCCCCCGATTGTAAATCGCCCGGAAAAATTCCTTTTTTACCTTCGAGAAAATTTTCTTCTTCAATAAAGTCGCATCCGGGACTTACGTGCCGTTCCGAGGCAGTGTACTGCGCAGTAAAAGAAATTGCAAGTTCTCCCTGCCATTTAAACGCAACGTTGGGGTTTGCTACCGCGTCGGTAACAAGGATAGGATAACTTTGCATTTTACCCTGTGGAAGTAATGCGAAGTGCTTTGTAGTGTGGGCCTGGCTATCTAATGAAAAAATAAGATGCGGAGTAATTCCGCAACGGTTGAGTACGCGGTATGCAGAGTCGGCGCATACGATAAAGTAGCGGTTTGGATTTTCTTTTATAGCGTGGAGTGATTTACGTAAAGAAGGCCCCGTCGAGACAAGAAGAGCTTCTGCTCCTTTGCCCAACCCAAACAAAGAAGAAACTGGCCGCGCACGTTCCATTTCGGGCAGCTTGCTTAGCGCATTAAATACCCAGCGTTCCTCAAATTCAAGCCGTGTAAAAAGATCGGAAAAGCGCGAAGCAAGTTTGCGCTTAAAATCGCCAACGTAGTTTGCATAAAAAGAAGGATTTAACTGTATCGCGGCGGCATTTTCAAAAACTCGGTAGCCTATAAAGTTTTCGACGTCAAGTTTTTCGACAAGCTCGGATAACACATTCACGTTCTCGGGAACAATAACAGCAACTTCAGCAAAAATCTCTGGACGGAGCGCCTTGAGTGCCTTAAAAAGCGCGGTGTCTGCCTCGAAGGCCAGTATCCATCCGCCTTTAGATTTACCATACTGTTGTTGTTCGTAAAGCAGCTCCAGAAGCGGCAGATGGCTTACACCGCAAACGATTGCAAGCATCCCCTGTTTTAACCGGAATGCCCCCAAGTGGCGTTCGGCTTCGCGGACGCTATCGCGGCTCGAGACGAGCGCAACCCCTTTTTCCTTTTCGGTGCCGGCAAAAATAGAAAACCGGCCTTCATCGTAGCCAAAACGGTAGTGGGCGTGTTTACCCGTGACTGCGCCCGAAACCATAAGGTGATGAGAATTTGTAAAACATACTTTCAAGCAAAATGCTTCTTAAAGAACTCGAAATTTTAGGATTTAAATCCTTTGCAGACAAAACCAAAATTACGTTCTCCACGTCTATATCTGGAGTCGTGGGGCCAAACGGTTGTGGCAAATCAAACGTACTCGACTCGATGAAATGGGTTTTGGGCGAGAAATCCGTCAAAACGATGCGCGGCGAAAAAATGGAAGATGTCATTTTTTCGGGAACTGCAAGCAGAAAGGGAGCAAATTTTGCGCAAGTTTCTCTCACTTTTGATAACCGTATACGGCTTTTAAAAATCGACACAGACGATGTGAAGGTCGGTAGGCGCCTTTACCGCGACGGGCAAAGCCAGTATTTTATCAACGATAGCCGCGTTGCGCTTAAAGAAATTGAAGACTTGTTCCGCGACACAGGAATTGGTAAGTCATCGTATTCTTTTATGGAACAAGGGAGGATGGACCAAATCCTGTCGAGTAAACCAGAAGACAGAAGGCTTATTTTTGAAGAGGCTGCGGGGATTTCGCGCTTCAAGGCACAACGCGAAGAAGCAGAAAAAAACTTACAGAATACCGAACTTAACTTAACGCGTGTCGAAGACATTCAACACTCGTTAGGGAACGAACTTAAAAAGATTGCTGAACAGGCAAAAAAGACAGCCGAATATAATTCGCTCATGGCAAAGGCAAAAGACCATGATTTGAAAATTCGTTACCTCATGGTGAAAGACACCAATACGAAAATTGACGAGGTGAAAGAAAAGCTAAACCGTCGGCATGCGGAGAAAGAAAAAATACAGCAAAAACTTATCCAAATGCAAGAACGCCTGTCATCGCTCGACGAAGACGAACGCACCCTAAAAGAAGAACTCCATAAAAAAGATGTCTCAAGCCAAGTGGCAACAGAAAAAATTGCGCAGCTATCACGCACCCTTGAAACGCACGAAAATAGAAAAAGTACAATCCAAAGCCAACTCGACGGGCTTTCTACCCAAATAAAGCGGCTTGAAAAAAGAATTAAAGAGCTTAAAAACGAAGCTGCTGAACAAAACCAGTTTACGTTAAAACTCGACCTTAAAGTTTCTGATATAGAAAAAGAAATTGCGCGTTTACAAGAAAGAATTACTGCGTGTGTCGAAGAAACAAAAGCTGCAGATGCCGCCTTAAAAAATTTATATTTAGAAAAAACGGCAGCAGAGAAAAAATTAGCAGAGGTAAGCCAAAAGCAAGAAGAAACAATCCACGAACTTTTAATTTCTCTTAAAAATGAAAAAGCGAAATGGGAAAAAACAGCGAAAAACCGCGACAGTGCATTTGCCGAAATTGAAAAATTATCTGGTAAGGTAAATGAAGCCCTTAAAAAAATTGTTGAACTCCCGGAAGACGATACAAAAAAAATTAAAAACGAAGTACAAAAATTACTTACAAGCGGCGACATTGCAAGTATCACAAAACATGCACACCTGCTTTCTGAAGTAAGTAGAGGCTTGCACGAAATTTTATTCGAGAAAGGCGGGGTTCATTCGCGCAAAGAAGAACTCGACGAACAAATCCAAAAGATTGAAAAAACAATTGCTGATGCATTAAAAACAGAACAAAATTTATTACAAAAAAAACAATCTCTCGCAGAGGAAATTGCAACCAAGAGGCAAGAGCGCGAAAAGCTCTTAGGTGAAATAAAATCAATCAACGTCCAAATTTCAAGCGTTAAAGAGAAAGAAAAAAATCTCGCTGAACAGGTAACTAGCGAAGAAACGAACATGCATTTTGTGCGCACGCAATTTACCGAAGGCGATCGTTCACTTATACAAATATTACAAGAACAAAAAAATCTAACGCGCGAAATCGAAAAACTCAAAAGTGGAATTGAAAAAGAAAGTTTGCGTATCCAAGGTATTGAAAAAGAAATCCAAAAGGTCGACGACAAAAGGCAAGAACTTGTAGATACCATGAAGCGCGAGTCTAACAAAACGGACGAGGTTTTTGTCGCGGTGAACGAGCTTGAAGGAAAACTTGGCACACTCAACGGAACACGCGACCAAATCCTCCAGAATATTTACAACGACTATGCGTTAAGTTGGCAAGAACTTTCGCAAAATTTTTCTTCGGGCCGTTTCAATTTATCCGACGAAAAAGAAAAATTTTCAGAATTGCAGCGTTTAATCTCTTCTTTGGGACAAATTAACCAGTTAGCTATTGAGCAACACCGGCATATCCAAGAAATGTATAACCACCAAAAATCGCAAGTAGACGATATCCTTAAAGCACGTGCAGATATTGAAAAAGTGATGCAAGAGATACAGCAAAAATCCGAAGCGCTTTTTCGCGAATCGTTTGAGCAAATAAACAATAATTTTGCTTCAATTTTTGGTAAGCTCTTTAACGGCGGCCATGCTCGCCTTGAACTTCTGGATATTGATAATCCGCTTACCAGTGGAATTGAAATTGAAGCGACCCCTCCAGGAAAAAATACGAAGTCGATGCGGCTTATGTCTGGGGGAGAAAAAGCAATGACGGCAATTGCTCTCATGTTTGCGATTTATATGGTTCGCTCCGCGCCTTTTTGTGTTCTCGACGAAATTGATGCGCCACTCGACGAACAAAATGTCGGGCGCTTTTTAACGCTTTTAGATGACTTCGCAAAAAACACACAATTTATCCTCATTACACACAACAAAAAAACAATGGCAAAAGCACAGGTGCTTTACGGCGTGACGATGAACGAACCGGGGGTAAGTACATTACTCAGCGTTGAACTAACGAAAAAAACTGTCCTTTAAGCCTGTTCAAAAATCGTTTCTTTTTTTGTATGATTTACTACGAAAGCGTTTATCCCAAAAGCCTTAAAGGCACCTCTCTCGACGCGGGGCTTTCGAAAGGCTGGTACCGCATTGGGCAAAGTTTCATAACTACAGATTTAATTATGCGCACCGACGAATTTGTTCCTGTGTTTTGGCTTCGCATCGACCTTAAACGGTATAACCCCTCACGTTCTGCACGGCGTATTGAAGCGAAAAATAAAGAACTTGCTGTAGCTATAAAACCATGGGAAATCAATCCCGAAATAGAAAATCTTTTCCTACGGTATCGCGCATCAATAAACTTCTCTATGTCGCAAACGGTTACAGAATACTTGCTCGATAACGAACTTTCAAACGCATACGATACGTATATGCTAGAGGTGCGCGATAAAAAAAAATTAGTTGCGGTGGGATATTTCGACGTTGGCGCAAAAACAAACACAGGTATTTTACATTTCTACGAACCTTCGTATGCGAGTTTTAGTCTAGGAAAATTTTTGTTTCTATTAGAAATAAAATACGCGTTAGAACATAATTTTGACTATTATTACATGGGATATTTGGCAAAAGGCGACAGCAAGTTTGATTACAAGCTTTTTGCCGATAAAAAATCCACCGAAGTTTTTTTACGCCCGCTTAACCGCTGGCTTCCTTATGTCCCAATGGAAAAAAAACTAAACCGGTGGGGGAATAAAATAATAACTGCGCTATCGGGCGTTGCCGAGCAAAATAACGAGCAAGGAATTTTTTAATGGATACGGCGCTTAAAGAAAATTTTTTAGACGCTCTTGAAAAAATAAAATTTCCTACGCTTGAAAATTTTATCCCGCTTGTTCCTGAAGCTTCAAGCCGGCGTTATTTTCGCCTCTACCTCAAAGACAAAACTTCGATAATTGGCGTCTACGAATTACCCGAAAGCGCAAAAAACACAATGCCAATGGTTTTAAACGTACAAGATTTTTTAAAAAAGAGAAAAATTGCTGTACCAGAAATTTATTTTACTGGCATAGCAAATGGAATAATGCTGCAAGAAGATTTAGGAGATATAAGCCTTAATACTTGCGTTTCCCAAAACCCAAATGCTATAGCTCCGCTTTATTTAAAAGCGATTGAAAACATGTATTCATACCAATCGCTAAAAGAAGACAAAAATTGCGTAGCTTTTACGCGTGAATTCGACGTGCCTAAATTTATGTTCGAGTTAGATTTTTTTATTGAGCACGCCCTCGAAAAATATTTTGCTATAAACCTTTCAAATACAGATAAAGAACGCTTACGTAAAGATTTTTTGTGTATAGCAGAATTTCTCGCCGCGCCATTAAAAAAGTTTTTTACACACCGTGACTACCATTCGCGCAATATATTTATCAAAAACACTGTAGAAAAAAAATGTACGGAGGGTAATTTTTCTATTATCGATTTTCAAGACGCACGTCTTGGGTTAGTCCAATACGATTTAGCCTCCCTCCTTTTTGACGCGTATACCCCGATAGATTCCGATACCCACGCGAAACTTTTAGAGGAAGCATTTGTCTTAGGAAAAAAAATACACAACCAAGTGCGTGACGAATTTTATCTTTATTTTTATCGTAGCGCATACCAGCGTATTGTTAAAGCGATAGGCACATTTGGTTACCAAGCGTCTTTGGGGCGAAAAGACTTTGCTGGTTATATTGCCCCGGCGATAGCAATGTTAGAAAAAGTTATTGCTATAGATCCAAATTTACCAAACCTCACGAAGTATTTTGTAGAGGTCCAAAAAGCATGAATGGCTTTTTACTTGCAGCCGGGCTGGGCACACGGCTAAAACCCCTTACCGACAAGATTGCGAAACCTGCATTGCCTATTGCAGGACTACCCATGCTTGTATATCCACTCAATTTCTTCTTTGAAGCTAAAGTAAAAAAACTTGCAGTAAATACACACCATGCACCAGAAACTATACGCGCTGTTTTAGAAAAAATTGAACAGCCTTGGGAGCTTTATATTTCGCACGAAAAAAAGTTACTCGATACAGGCGGCGGTCTTAAAGCTTGCGAAGCATTCTTGAAAGAAGAGCGCGTACTTCTGGCGAATGCAGATATTGTCGCTGGCATCGATATAGAGCGCCTTTTGCGTTTCCACGAGGCTCGCTTAGCCGACTTAACCCTTGTTGTTGTGCCGCACAAAGACGCCGATAAAATTGCCCCCATTACTTTGGGTGAAAAAGACGCGATTGTAGATATCAACCGGACACTGGATAAAAAAAGTACGGGAAAACATCTTTATGCTGGTGTTGCCGTTTTTGAGCCGCTTTTGTGGAAGTATTTACATAAGGAGCCTTCGAGTATTGTTTACACCGCGTATGTCTCGCTAATCGCATCGGGGGCGCGGGTGTGTGCATATACGCATGAAGGAACTTGGTTCGACTGCGGCACACCAGAAAACTACCACGCTGCCAGTAATGCTGTAGCAAGCGATGCATGGTATTGGCAAAAAATTTTACACCCACATATTAGAACGGCGTTTGGTTAAATAGCATAAGGTAATATGCAAGTTGCATTTGGTATAGATATTTTTTTAGAAAACGCAGAAAGATATTTAAAGGGAAAAAATTTTGCTCTTTTTGTAAACCAGAGTTCTGTATCGCGAGAAGGCAAATATCTTTTTGAGGTTCTTTTACAAAAGGGATTAATCCCTAAAAAAATTTTTGTGCCTGAGCATGGACTTTTTGGTACGGAGCAAGATCAGATAACTATTGAAGATGCAGTTGATACCTTTACAAAAATAAAAACCAAAAGCCTTTATGGACAAACCCTTGCCGAGCTTTATCCTAAAGACGAAGATTTGGTAGATATTGACACGCTTGTTATCGATATCCAAGATATTGGTGTTCGCTACTATACGTATGCATATACCGCCGCATTTTTGGTAAGGGCTACTTCAAAGTTTAGAATTCGCGTACTGGTGTGCGATCGCCCAAATCCTTTAGGCGGTATAGTTGTTGAGGGCGGAGTAGTTACTCCGTCTTGTTTTTCATTTGTGGGGGCATACCCTCTTCCGGTGCGGCACGCGCTTACTTTGGGAGAACTTCTTCGTTATTTAAATGTGTGTGAAAAGTGGAATGCAAACCTTGAAGTCATTACACTTAAAAACTGGCAGCGCAAAATGCTTTATAACGACACACACGGGTTATGGGTGCAGCCTTCACCTAACATGCCCACGTTTGAAACCAACACCGTTTACGCGGGAACCTGCCTTTTTGAAGGTACTAATGTTTCTGAAGGAAGAGGTACAACGCGTCCCTTTGAAATTATAGGTGCACCCTTTATAGATCCGCAAGCGTATGCGCAGGTGCTTAACGCGTTAAAGCTTCCAGGAGTTTATTTTAGGCCTCTCTTTTTTAAACCGACGTTCCATAAATTCAAAGACGAAGTATGTGGCGGCGTTTTTGTGCACGTGACGGATGTACTCCGCTTTGAGAGCTTTTACACTGGGCTTGAAATGGTGCGTGTTGTGCAAAGCTTATGGCCCAAAGAATTTTTATGGCGGCAAGAACCTTACGAATATGTAACGGACATCTTGGCGATAGATTTACTTACGGGTTCGGATAAATTTCGCCTTGCCATCGAGAAAGGTGGAGTTTTAGAAAAATACCGCGAAGAATACCAAAAAGAAGAACGCCTCTTTAAAGAAAAATCGTCTTCGCAATGGCTTTATAAATAAAAAATTACGCCATTAAACTATCGTTCCACTCAAGGTTTGTGTACACGTTTTGCACATCGTCGTGGCTTTCCAAAGCGTCGATGAGTTCAAGCGCTTCTTTTGCTTTTTCGCCATCGACAGCAACTGTTGTTTGTGGAATATATTTAAGCCCCGATTCGATAATTTTAAAACCGTACGCAGAAACCTTAGGTTCCATTGCGCCAAGTACTGTATGGAAATCATTTACCTGTGTTTTTACCGCAAAAATTTTTTCGTCGTCTTGTTCAATATCTTCTGCGCCCGATTCCAGCGCAATATCCATTATTGCTTCTTCTGTGATATTATCGCCTTCAACAAGAATCAAGCCCTTTTTGTCAAAAAGGTACGCAACGGCGTTTGCATCTGCCATTGTACCACCGTTTGATTTAAATAGGCTTTTAAGCTCAGGAACGGTTCTGGACTTTTTATCGGTCATAACCTCGACCATAATTGCAATACCGCCAGGCCCATACCCCTCGTAGATCCCCTCTTCGTAGTTTACTCCCTCGAGTTCGCCAGCACCTTTTTTTATTGCACGCTCTATATTGTCTTTGGGCATCGAGCTTTGCCGTGCCTTAAGAACGGCGGTGCGTAACCGAGGGTTTGCATTCTCGTCGCTACCTCCCAATTTAGATGCAACCATAATCTCTTTTGCAAGTTTGGTGAAGATTGCTCCACGCTTTGCGTCTGCTGCACCTTTACGGTGTTGTATATTTTTCCATTTACTGTGGCCTGCCATAGAATGGCCAAAGGTGGGATGGTCGATGCGGCAAAAAGCAGCTTTCGACTTTTTATTTATTTAAGAGCGCTGCAAATTTCTTTTCTACGTAGTCTTGGACTTTGCGCGCTTTTTCGGGGGTAAGTGTACTTTTTTTACCTAAAGGACTATCGTCAATTTCTGAATGTGCATGGTCTGCTATAACGCCAAGGGTTGCAAGTTCGGGCGTTGTTACTTTTATATTTTTCTTGTCGCGAAAATATTCTTGGTAGTCGCTATTATTGACTTCTGTTACTGAAGTAAGCGTGTTTGTTGAAGCAACTTTGCCTTCGCAGTGGCAAATAAAAGAACGCGGATTATCTGCCGTTAAAAGAAATTTTGTTCCCCTTACTGCAGCAACCACAGTGGGAGTTCGTGCAGAAAAATGTGATTTTGCTACAGGGTTAACATTTGTCCATACGGTTCCATGTTCCAAAAAAACTTTTTGTTCGGCGTCACCACGTTCATAAGTGAGGCGGGTATTTTTTTGTACTTCGAGCTTTGCAGAGGCCAATTCGATGATGGCATTTCCGTCTTTTCCGGTAATAATGGTGTCACCAACATTTAATTTTTGCCCAATTTGTGCCGGATGCCCTTCCTTTTTTCCATTTGTATGTATTTGCTCTACTGTTATACTTCCACGAAGTGCTAAAATTTTTCCGCTTATAGGATTTTCTTTTTTTTGGCAGGCTATTATTGTTAAAGACGCAATGGCAATCCAGTAGGTTTTCATAGGCAAAAATTGTATTTAGTTTTGTTTCGTCGAGACAAAAAAATACATTTTTTAAAAATATAAAAACAGTGCGTTTTGCTTTGTGGCAACGCGCTAAAAAACAAGTAAGCAATATTTAGATAATTTTACGAAGCTTCCTTTTCGTACGCTTTGAGCGTGGACTCGGCCAAATGGTAGTTTTGGTTATCCCACGGATGGAAATTAGGTTTGTAGTATTCGATAAACTTGAAAAAGCTCTTGCGGGCAAAATCGTGCTTACCAAAAAAACCTTCGTAGATGTTTATCCATTCTTTGGGATTAAAAAGCGAACCGTCTTGCGCCATGAAATAAAACGTGTTACCGAACGCAACGAGGTAGAGGAGCACCACTGCAACATTCATCACGCCGGTGCGTAAAAAATAGCTGTCGTCGATACTTTGCAGTTGATCGAATGCAACCGCTTTGTGCTCGATTTCTTCGGCAGCGTGCCACTCGAAAAGGCGGCGCATCTCGGTGTGCATTGTGTTCATGAGCTCTGGGTTTTCAAAATACATTTCGCCGAACATCGCGGTGAAATGTTCAAAGCCCGCCACTGCTGCATAGTTGACCTTGTCGGGTAGAATACTTTCAACCCAGTTAAAGCCCAGCTTTTGCACAATCCAAAGCACGGGTTCAAGATCGTAGCCTTGCGCGCGTAGAGTCTCCCACAGCTTTTCGTGTTGGTTGGCGTGCATCGTTTCTTGGCCGATAAACCCCTGGATGTCTTTTTTAATTTTAGGGTCGGTGACATTAGCGAGCGCTTTTTTCGACCAACGCACAAAGTAACGTTCGGCGTCGGGAAAAATCGCGGTGAATGTATTCAAAAGGTGTGTTAAAAACGCGTTCCCGCCAAACCAATGCTTGGGGAGTGTGTCGTCGAAGCTCACTTGAATTTTGTGCGGTTTAATCGCCTCGGGAGATTTTTTTTCTATAGCCATGGTTCCTCGTGTTTTTTATACGGCAATTTCACGCTTTATCCAGCGGTTGACGTGCGGTAAATTGTCGTCTAAATAGTATGCGTTATTTTCGGTGACGTGTAAAATTTCTTCCCATTTGACGCCGAAAGTCTCTTTGGCGCCGCCGGCCTCGGCACCTCCATATGCCATGCCTATGTGTGGTTCGACCGCCCACAATCCCGGGTCTGCCGACACCCGTGTGTAGTCCGACCATAGCGCAGTGTGGTTATCCCATGGATTCAAAAGACGGCTCAACTCTTCAACGCCTAAATAAAGAAACGTCGATAACTCAAAACGCATAAATGGAATGCGGGGGATTAACCCTGTAGGGATCTTGCCCACTTTGTGCCCCAACACGCCTTGCGGGTATTTCGCATGGCAGTTGGTATAGCCCATGTCATTAATCGCTTCGCTCACATCGTCGTAAATTTCAGCCATCGTTTTTTCTTTGCAAACGCCCGCCAAAATAAGAGGACGGAATACCGCAAGGTCGTCCAACGCTTTTTCAATCGCGTCATTTTTACCAAACGCGAATGCATAGCCAATGTCCGCCGAAGCGTCGTTGTAAATGGGAGCCACGTCCAAGATGACGCACATGCCTTCTTCTAAACGCGTATTCGTGGGTAAAAATTTTAACCCAAAATGCGGCGGTAAAAAACTTTTGGGAAAATTTCCTAAGTTAAGCGGACGCTCGAAACCTTTGAATGCGGTGCGCTCACCGAACCACGCGAACGGCGCATGGAAATAGCGCGTCATGCCACGCGCTTTGATTTCTTCGTCGATCATCGCCGCCGCTTCTTTTTCGGTGGTGCCAACTTTGAGGCGTTTTTGGACGGCTACGACGGCATCGTATGCGAGCGACTGGCATTCTTTAAAATTCGCTACATCGGCATCGGTGTAAAATTCACGCGACATAGTGTACGAGAGAAATTGGTGAACAAAGCGTCAATTTCAATATGCACAACCGTGGTGGGTGTTGTTGCACAAGCACGTAGCATAATCTATCGAAATTAAGTTTAGCGCTTAAAACGGCTGGACACTGTGCAAATACAACCATTTGCAGTTGAGAATTTTAGCTTTAATCTAACAAAATACTAAACCGGAAACTATCAGGATAAAATGAAAAAACAAAAAAAGACACACCACCACCAAGCGGAGTTTGGACGCTCGGGGTTTTTGAGCCTGCTATAAAGGTAAATCCTCTCGAAGGAGAGTTTGTGCTCTTTGTTCTCCTCGAAAACGGTTTAGCCATCGGCGCTATGCCGGTGCGCATCGATACGGATGACATCAACATCAAGGAAGTTTTTGAAGAACTCTGTAAAAAGCCTATGGTGGGTAAGCCCCGCCGTCCTCAATCACTCATCCTCGACAACCGCATCAAAGGACTCTTCATCAATTTAACCCCGCTGGGATTACCTGTGGAAGTTGCTCGTACAAAAGAGGTGGATGAATTTATCCAAGGAATGGAAGAGTATGAAAGTACCAAGAAAAACGAAGGTTTTGATTACGAGGAATACCCTGAACCTTTAATGCAGCGTTTTTTTACTTTGACGGCGCAGTGGATTAAACTTGCTCTATGGAAAAAGTATAGTAGCGATGAGTTAATCCAAATAAGCTCAAAGAAGTACAATCTCGACGGATGGCTGGGTTCCATTTTAGGAAGTCAGGGTAAGGATTATGCTATCTTATTTTTTAAGGACAAAGAAACTCTTAATTATTTTCTCCAATTAAATCTTATCCAAAACACCGTCAAAAAAATTGATTTGCCTTCCCCCATCGTTGCACTCAACTTTACAGAAATGGATTTTGTGCCTACCAACTGGCGCAAAGCTCAAATGAAACACCAGTGGCCGGTTGTGAAAGCCAATTTGTTTCCAATGCCTGAAATTTATGCAAAGGAAATGCAGAAGGGACTTGCCCCTCAAGAAACAGTCGAAATGATTTCAGATATTCTCGAAGCATTCTTGATTTTCTGGGAAAAAAATAAAACTATTTTTAGCCGTAAGCCATTCGATGCGATTAAAGAGACAATACAAATCGGCGATGCGGATATACATTTTACTTTTCCTTTAGTTCCCCAACAAGCAGTTTATACACGCACACAATCAATACCCGCACCCCAAAAAAAATTCCGCATTACGCCAAACGATCCATGCTATTGTGGTAGCGGCAAAAAATATAAACATTGCTGCAAAGATAACCCAAAACCCAACGCGGAGTTCATGAAACGCTATTTTTTACACCGACAAATGTCACGCAGTGTGCAGAATCATTTAGACAAAGCAATCCTTTTGCTACCCAATCTTCTTTCAAAAAAGCACGCAGCCGCCCTTCAAAATCCATTTTTGCCAAAGGCTGAAATGAAGAAAATTATCGCTACTTTCGATGACGAATCATACTTAGAGTATCTTATTACGTTATATAAACATTTCTATTACTTCAACCGCGAAGAATTTTTAGAAACGATAGGTAGGGAGTACAAGGTCTATTTACCCGCCGATTTTGCCGTGGGGGAATTGGACGATGAAGAGTATAAATTTTCACAAAAAATTGCGGAAACTCCGTTTAGCTTTTTTGAAATATGCAAAAGAAACCCAGAAGAAGGTGTCATTGAAGTAAAAGATATAACGACCCAAAAGAAACTCATCTTCGTCGATCAAAAATTATCGAGGGCTGCAGGTCCTGGGTTTTTGATTGGTGGCTGAGCCATTGCTTATGAATCTGAATTCTATGTTTTAGAATCTCCTCTATCGTATGCAATTCCGAGTGAATACTCACCAGTGATTACAAATATGGCACAATGGCTCTATAAAAAATACGAAGGTGATGCTCCATTTGGCTTTTTAGAGGCGTTGAATATAGATCCTACGGCGAGTTTTTTTATGGCGTTTACAATTTGGATTAATTTCAATAATGCAATTACTAAAAAAAATCCAAGTAAGAAGCGGTGACTAATTACGCTTCAAGGGAGGTGCGGTATAGACAACTTTGCCCTCGTCGTCGATAATCTGCAAAATATGACTGCGCTCAATTTGGCGTGCTATACCGGCTTCATCTTGGATGGTAAGCCCTGTTTTATTTTTTTCGGTTATTGTACCTGTGATGCGTTCGGCAGCTGACACGCCTAAAAGCCAGCACTTCCTCAAATTTTACCCTCATTTTTGACCACTCCAGCACTTTTGGGGAATAGTTACCCCCCACAACGAAACCGGCGTTTTTTTGTGCCTTTTTTTCCCAAAATTTGATGAGGTAAAAAATGAGGAACGACACGCTCACACGCATCCCCGCCGCGACGGTGTGCAGCGAATCGTACTCATGCGGCGTAAACCTCACCTTCACAATCGCGCACTTTCCGTTACTGCGATTATAAAGCCGCTTCACCCCGCGCCGAAATTCGGCCTTGCGCACGGCAAACCGCAAAAAACGCGTGTGCATCTGCATAATTTCCCAACGGTTTTTCGACCAAGTGGAAATAATATTTAATGGTAGACTGATTGATGTTTTTAACATGGTGCCTCTATAGATTAAATACCAGAAAACGTGTAAATTTTCTCACTCTTGAGAAAAAAATGTAATTTTTTCAAAAAAATCATGATTTTTTTACTTAAATCGCTCGTAGGGATAGTTATCCCTCCATGTGACATAATAAGGGGTAGTTACCCCCTAATGTGACATAATCCAAATTTGTGACTTTTGGGGAATAGTTACCCCCAGCAGCGTGTGCGGTACATTAAAAACAGTTATGCGGTGCTACACACGTGGTTGGATGGTTACTGAAGATAGCTACGTACGGTATCCGACAAGATATATGCCTTTCAGTTGTCCCAAGGGCAAGCTTGTTGGATAACTCCACGTGCCTGTTTCCCAACGAAACGCAGCACACTCAGGAATATCCACCAAATCGAGGAGTTCTCTTTCGGTATAGCCTCGCAAAACGCTCGCGAAACCATCCCAAAAAAACATGCTACCCATAAGTGGGGTTAAATTGCACGCTGCAAAAGCTAGGGGGGTTGGATTTTTTATGAATGGATACGCAATGCATCCAGCAACCGTTCCCATAGGAACGGCGGCAAGGTGCCACAAATCCCTGTGGAATGGATCCATGATACAAATTCCATCACTATACCGTACAGCATCGATAAGGATTTTACGCGCAAGCTTTGGCGAAAAATGGTGGAACGCGGACAAGAGGGTTCTTACGGGAAACGCTGTATCGCGTACGCTATGCGTTGCATCAAAACTTTCTTTTTCATAAAAAAGACGCCCGGTATATTTTTGCGAAAGCTTTTCGTAAATATGTACTGGTGGATAAAGATCGCTTAATTTTATGCGCACATTTTGCGCCTCGTTTTCGGGTAGCACGTTAAGGAGGTTTACCGCCGGTCCACCGGCACCCGAACACAAATCAAGAATTCCACTTGCTTTTGTTGTGCGTAAAAATTGTTGTAAAATAGGTGTTGCTGCGCTATAAGCTCCGATAAAGTCTTCTTCCCAAGAAAGTATTTCTCTAAAAAGCGCTTTGAGCGTGTCGTTCATCCAAGGTTCTTCGTGCAGTTCAAAAGTATCGATGCGTTTTGGGATTTGCATAAGCTGTGGTTTACCTAAAAGTCGTACAGCAAACCTAATAGAAGCTAATACGGCAACCCTAATATTTATGGCCGTTTCGGCTTTACGCGCTGTTTATACAAGGAGGTTTGCTTGGTGGCCGAAGCTCTCCTTTTTGAACTTGCAACTGAAGAAATTCCTGCGGCATATCAAAGGAATTTATTTAATGATTGGCAAAAAAGGCTCCCGATACTTTTAAATGCGACAGGGCTTAACTATAAAAAAGTCCATACCTATGCGACTGCGCGTCGTATTGCGTTTGTTGTTGAAGGCATCGAAGAAACGGGAAAAGATACTATTGAAAAAGCATATGGTCCCGCTAAAAATGTTGCGTTTAACGCCGACGGAAAGCCTTCGGGCGCACTTTTAGGGTTTGCCAAAAAAGTTGGAATTCCTCCAGAAGAAGTTCTTTTTGAAGAAACAGCAAAAGGTATTTATGCGTGTGCAAGTTTTGTACGCAAAGGCACACACCTTCGCGACGCACTCCCCAAATTACTCAATGAACTCATTACTACTTTTAGGTTTCCACGGTCGATGCGGTGGGGCGATGGCCACACTGTGTACGCCCGCCCAATTGCGGGTTACTTTGTCATGTACGGTAAAACCGAGTGGGATTTCTCCGTAAACCAGCTTAAGGGAACGGTGTTAGAGTTAATCCCCCAAAGGCCTGTGCGTGGGCATTTTATTTTAGACAAAGACCCGATTGTGGTAAATAGTGCAGAATCGTATAGCGCATCTTTGGAAAAACACAGCATCATTGTTGATGTAGCTACAAGGCGGGAGCTCATTGAACGGCAGCTAAAAGAAACTGCTGCAGAAAACAAATTACAGCTTGTCGAAAACGAAGCGCTACTTAATGAAGTAAACTTTTTAGTCGAGCGTCCTAGAGTCGTACTTGGTAATTTTAATCCCGACTTTCTACGCCTTCCCGATGGCGTAATACTTTCAGAAATGAACCAACACCAACGCTATTTTGGAATGCGTGAAAAAAATGGTAAGTTGTCGAACCATTTTCTTATCGTTTCGAATGCAGACACAACAAACGCGAATGCCGTCCAAAATATACGTAGCGGTAACGAACGCGTATTGCGAGCACGCCTTTCAGATGGAGCATTTTTCTACGATGAAGATTTAAAAAGAACTCTTGAAAGCCGTGTTGATGATTTAACGCAAATTGTTTTCCACGAAACTTTAGGAACATACCGCGAGAAGGTAGAGCGTATGGCGTTTTTTGCGCACCTTTTTGGTGCAGATAGTTATCCCATCGAAAAACTTACAAAAGCGGCGCACCTTGCCAAAGCAGATCTCACGACACAGCTTGTATTTGAGTTTGATCACCTCCAAGGAGAAATTGGCGCTGAGTACGCGGCGAAAAACGGCGTCGAAAAAGAAATTTGTACTGCGATTTTTGAACACTACCTACCACGCTTCCAAGGCGATACTTTACCACAAACCCGCTTGGGCGCTCTTTTGTCTCTTGCTGATAAATGGGACAATATGCTTGCAGCGTTTGTTTTAGGAAAAGAACCTACATCAAGTGCAGACCCTTTTGCGATTCGGCGGCAATCGCTGTATATTATCCAAATTTTGGTTCAGCAAAAAATCCAAATTTCGCTTTCAGAAGTGCTCTCAAAATCGCTCAATGATTACCCTGTCCAAAAGGCTAAAGAAAACAGCAAAGCTCTGGAAGATAAAATTTTGCAATTTTTCAAAGCGCGTTTAGTGACAATTTTTGAAAGCGAAGGGTTTGATAAAAAACTAACGCGTGCCGTTATTTTTTCAAATTCCGATAATGTATTCGATCTTTTTACCCGCGCTACAGCGGTTAAACTTATTGCTGAAAAAGACGGAGAAAGTTTTGCTGCGCTTCTTGCAGCTTTCAAAAGGATGGCGCACATTATAAACGAAAGTGGGCAAGCGCATAAAACTCCTCTCGATACGGCGCTTTTTAAAGAAGAACACGAAAAATCTCTTCACGCGTTTGCTGTACGCTTACACACGATGGTGAAATCACATACTGGCGATTTAACAGAACATTATAAAAAAATATTTACTGAGTTTGCTTCAGGGAAAAATGTTGTCGATGAATTTTTTACACACGTTATGGTAAACCACGAAGACACCCATATACGGCAGAACCGCCTTGCTCTTTTATCGTATACGCTTTCTGCAGTACAGAATTTAATCCGCTTGGAAGAGTTATCATGAGCATTGAAACACAATACCGAAAAGTTTCTTCGCCGTATGGATTTAGCATGCTCGATGTCGAGTCGACAGCGGCTTTAGAAAAAGCAAAAGACGCTGCGCAGGCACTTTTTAAATCCCATGGGTTTGAGCGTATTATGCCCGCGATGATTGATTTTCCCGAAACATTCGCCGAAGGTACGCACAGCGAAATGTTTTCGGTTAAAGACAATAGCGGCGAACGCTTAGTTTTGCGTAACGACATCACCGCACAGGTTATAAAAGGGTATGTAAGGCAAATTGAACGCAAAGCAGGCCACGATACTCGTAAATTTTTTTACATGGCGCCTGTATATAAGGATGTACGCAAAAATTACCCACTACCCCGTGAAATCCACCAAATTGGTTGCGAAGTTGTAGGCCACAAAGCTGCGGATGCACTTTTGGGAATCGTAGAAATAAGCCAGCAAATTTTAAAAGAAGTACTTGGTTTAAAACCTTCGACCGCAATTAGCGATGTCGAACCGCACAACGCTTTTGCATCACACTTGGGTGTTGAGTTTTTAGATGCAGAGCTTCGCCGTGACGCTCCTTTTTTTGCGCAACTATTGGAAGAGAAAATTTTGCTCTCTAAAAAAGATGCAGAAATTTTGGCACGCAACCTATTTTACCCTGCGCCAAATACCCAAGTTTCTAAAGAAGCGCAAAAACTTCCACAAGCGCTTTACGGCGCCTTACAAAACGCATACAAAAAAACAAAAGAAGCGCTTGAAGCGCTAAAGAAAAAAAGCACCGATGCATATTGGCAGCCGCTTGCCGCGCCGCGCAGCAATTATTACACAGGACTCTACTTTGAAAGTTTTGTTCCTGGGTTTACCGAACCGATGGCTCGCGGCGGCGTTTACAACGATTTGGTAAAAAGGTACGCAAATATAGAAGCGGAAGCCTGTGGATTTGCCCTCGATTTACTAAGCTTTTAACCAAAAAGCACACGAAATCCAAACGCAAATTGCTGTTCAAAAACTTTTGTGAGGCGAACTTTGTAATCGTCCATAAAGGGGAATGTTCCCAAAAGCCGTGCATCTGCATCGAAGCTTTCCATAAAAAGGTATGGGTACGCGGGGTTGCGGATAATTACCGTGTAATAAAGCCCCGGAATTGGATTTAAATTTTCCCACCTTCTTGCAAGCGATTCATAGAAAAAAACAATAAAACGCTCCGCGTTATAAATTTCACGGTTAAGGCTATCAGAGACCAGTTCCATACGGAAAATTGCGGCAAACCGCGTAAAGTCTGTAATAACTTGCAAGTTCGTAAATGTTCCCGTTACCGTTGGATATCCAACCTGCTGCACAGAAAATTGAGGATGGGAAAGTAGGTACTGCAGCGTATCGCTTAATTCTTTTTGTTTGTAGTCGGCGGGGTTTGAATCGAACCCGTAAAGGCGCGGCGAAAGGTACGCGGAAAAAGCAAATGCGGATGAACACGGCATAGCTATGGAAATCCACAGCCCAACGAAAAGAGCTGTTTTTGCAAACTGGAATCTTGCTTTACAGGCAATCATTGTGAAATAGTCAATCGTATGCCTTTAGGTGTTTCCCTTGGCACGAGAAAATGGAAAGAAAATCGTGCTCTACCGTGTATAGAGAAAAATAGCTTTTCAAGGTTAATTTCTTTTTTTGCTTTTTGTACCATTTTTGTCTTCGCGCTTCCCGCTTCACTCTACGCAGACGCAGCGCTCGAGTCGCTCAAAGGACAAGTAAAAGGTTTTTACTCCTCGTTCCGTGCAAATTTTACAATTAGCTCGGGCAGCGGCATGCAAACGGGAAAAATCATGTACCAATACCCCGGAAAATTACGTATCGAGACCCCTACAGGGGTTATTGCAACTAATGGACAGCACCTTTGGGTACACAATAAAAGTTCACCTTTATGCGCACGGCAAGATGTAAGCGGCGTTGGCGGAGGGCTTTTGGGTATATTGTCTTCGTACGAGGGGACCATCCAAGGAAGCACCTACATCTTTAAAAAGAAAGGTGCACACTTTGAAGAAATTGTTGTGCAAACAGGGGGAGGAATGGTGCGTTCCGTACGCATGAAGCACGGTGACGATACGATTACGTATTCGTTTTCAGGCATGTCGATAGATACAGGTATTTCTGGAGCGATGTTTAACTATAAGCCATCTGGAGCAACCATCGTAGAAAATCCGCTCAATAACTAAAAATTTATGCAAAAATTTCCTGACAGCGAAACAGTATCCACAAAAGCAGCGTCGGGTAAATTTATGTACGTTCTAAAAATTATTGTAAAGGGACTTTCCTATATAACACTTACTGCTGTTTTGGGAATTGTTATTGGGTATAACTATGTAATGCGCCCTACTTTTTTGAAACCACTTATTGTAGAGCAGTTTGCAAAACAAACAAACGGAACCCTTGAAATTGACATCAAGCAAGCGTCTCTTTTTCGTGGGTTTAAATTTAGTAACATCGTTGTTCATCCGCCTAATGGTTTTTCACAAACGCCTATTGTAACTGCACGTGAAATTAACCTTCTTTATAACGTCTTTGGTTTTTTTCGCGGTAAATTTGGCGTACACGAAATTGCGCTCAAAGATTTAAATATCCACCTTGAACAAAAAAATGACGTTCTTAACCTACAGGCTTTGTTAAAACCAGGGGAAGCTACAAAACAAAAAGAGAAAGAAGAAATCGAAAAAGTACCCAGCGAAACTTCGGTAATTTCGTGGTTTTTTGATGTTCAGCTCTTTGCACGATTTATTCTTGAAAATTTTAACTTTACTTTTGACGCGCAAGATGCTTCAAACAAAGTTCGCCAATACGCACACCTTAAAAAATTTACTTTTAATTTTGCAATACTCACCAAAGACTTTAGTTCAATCGACACAAAAGATCCTGCAGCGTTAGTCCAACTACTCAACGCACTTGTCATTGAACTTAATCCGCAGAAAACCATCGACGTTTCGTACCAAGGTAAAGCAGCGCGCGTTACAACCCCGTTCGATTTATCATGGATACTTTTTTACGACGGAATGGCAAAAAAACCAGAGTTTGTGTCGCGGATGCAAATTGGCCAAGATAAACTCCCCATCCAACTTCCTCCACGCCCTGCGCAAAACCTTTCTTTTTTCTTGGGGCACAAAATAGAATACAATGCAAAAGAAGACAAGCTTAATATTGAAAATTTTCTTGTAAAATTTTTAAACGACACTTTGCTCTCGCTAACGGGAACAGGCGAAAAATTACTTTCACCAAATAGGCAGGTGCGCGTGGAGACTGGCGCGTCGCGCCTTAACTTAGGCGCTGTCTATAGTGTTGTGTCTGCGTTACTTGGCAAAAGAGATCCAGCATATTCTGGTTTTTTTGAAGTTAAACCCACCCTTGTTACAATTAACGGAAGCCAAATCGAAGATGCAGGCGAAATAAAACTAGACCGTTTTACCTTGCGCTCTGGACGCCTCTATTTTTCAATACCCCGTTTTGATTTTGACCATTTTGCTTCAATAGATTTAACAAAAAAACCTTTGCCTGTAAAAAAAGCACAAGCTAAACTTGCCGCGATTATAAACGGCGCCCCGCTTTCTTTTAACGCGCTTTTAGAAGAGAAAAAAACTCTTGTAGATTTTTCGCTACGTGGATTCAATATTACTCCGTTTGCGAGCCCCAATGCGCAGGGACTTTTGAGTGTAATTTTTAATGCAACGGGAGAAAATCCACAAAACTTAGCAATCAGCCTACGTGTTTTTTCTCCACAGCTTTATTATTTCGTCGACCGTAGCCGTTCGGGAATTAACCGGTTTGATTTTATAGTAAAAGGTGATGTAAAAAGTAGCGAAAACTTTAAAGAAATAAAAGTCGCTCTTCCTGTACTTACATTAACCGACAAAGATGCGGAATACAATACGGCGGTATCTTTAAAATCGCGTGTTGATGTAGAAAAATCGCAGGCGACAAAAATTAAATACGCATTGGATAATTTTACCATTACCTTCCATCCACTCCTTGCGACCATGCCGGCTGCACTTAGAGAAAATTTAGGCGCACAACTCAATACATTTAATCCAGGACGCACTTTAACTGCGTCGGGAGAAACGCAAATTCTCGCCGCTGGCCAAACAAATATTGTACACTTTACGAAGTTTGCCTTGCCGGATGTCCACGTCAACGACATCCTCCTTAAAGCAAAAGCGCGAATTTTGCCACAGGTAACCTACTTAGACGAGTTCTCCATAACAGGGCTTCGAGGCGCGTTACGCGTTAATGCAGATGGTTCGCTTACCAAAGGCTCGGAGCTTACTACCGATGAAAAAACACGGCGTACAGTGCGCGTCGCTACAACGGTTCCCAATTTGCGCTTTGGGATCGAACTCTCACAAAAGCAAGAAAACGAAATTTTGGACAACACATACCTTGCCGGTTCTTTTTCCATTACCGGTAACGCTCGGGGTAACATCGTCGATGGAAAAGTTGGTATCGATGATTTTAGCGTACGTACCCCAAAAGTACGCGTGCGCAAAGTCAATATGAATTTCCCCTTTAAACACGATTTAAAACTCAAAAAGACCCTCAACTTACGCGCAGGCAATAAAGAGAGAATTATTAAAAACTATAATTTCAACCGTCCGTACAATTTTTCAATAGCGGGAATCGATATCCCAAACCCAAACAACAAACGCGAATGGCTTACGTTAATCTATCCGCGTGGAAGCTATCCTGCTGTCGGCGCATCGATGGAATATAAAGATAATGTCTTTGTAATGCCGGTGATGCAAATTTATACTTTGAATGGAGTCGTTACTGTGTCCGATACTCTATTCAACTTGGGTCGTTTACGTCCAAGCGAGATGGAATATTCGTCGACGATACAATTTAAAGATATTGACTTAAAGCAACTTCTACCCAAAGAAAAAGCAGATACAGTAAGCGACGGCAAGTTGCGGATAGATATGCTTTTTACAGGCAACCGTTTAGATAAACCCATTGAAAACTTAAACGGCTATATTTCTATTTTTAGGATTGGTCCTGAGTTCGCCGATACTGTAATGAAAGCAGTGATGCCCAAAAGTAGCAGTATTGTGACAACGGTTGCGGCAAATACTACCGTACCTAAAAAAATGGATATTGAATTTAGGGATGGCTTTGTGTATTCAGACATCCCCATGACAAAAAAAATCTTTGGTTACTTTGTTCCAGCCCCCGAAGAGATTAAAAACCGGCGCATCAACATTCCAGAATTTTTTCAGCGCATATCCGACGAAGCGAGCGTGTACCGCTCGGAGACTTCGGGAGACTAATTGGCTACCTTTCTATACCAACCCGAATTTGATTACGATTCGGTAGCCGCCTCCAACTCAGCGGAGTGTATAAAACACCTCCTACCTTTTAAAGGGGGACTTCTTAAAGGGCTTGAACCGCACCTTATCAATGCAGACAATATCCAAAAATTCCTTTCGACGGCGCCACCCGAAACACGAAAGGGGATTGCCAAAAACCAAAAGGAAATCGATTCTGCGCTTGTTGCCCTTTTACGCCTTTATGGGCACGTCGAAAGCGAATTAGCGAGCCGCACTTTAGATTCAGTAGCACAGCGTGCTTACTATAACCATTTTGCCAATGCGGATATAGAAGAAGCCAAAATGGATTTTTGTAAGTTGGTTCGCTCTTACGAAGTTATAAAAGAATTTAATCTCGAAGCAATCGATCTTTGGTGGAAAGTTGCGCATTTTTTTGATTCGCTCAATGTTCCCTCGAGTGAAATGCCTTTTATGGAGCAAGTGCTTGTTTACCGCGTGTATCCGCGTATCGATTTATGCGGTTTAACGAATTTACTACTGCGCCGTTTAGCTTACCTATTGCGGATTTCCTCTGAAACTGTTTCCTCTGGAAAGATTACCGTACACGCAGAATACACAAGCCAAATACACTATACGTATTCTGTAATTTTTCGCGAAGATTTGGCAGAAATTATTGAAAACAATACTGTCGTAAGAAATGAAGATAAACCACAACTACACTCGCGTATAGAACCAACTAAAGAGAGCCGCGAGACGGCAATAAAATCGCCTTTTTTGCTCGATACGCGAGGAAGCGAACAATTTAACCAAACGCATGCATATATTTTAGAAGTAAACGAAGCTCGATTTTCCTTAGAAGAAGCTAAAATTAAAAAAAGCATGTATATCGAAACACATTTAGGAGCAGAAGAAGAAGCGTTGCGGCAAGATTTAATACGAAAATTTATTTCTGCAGCGCGTAACAAAGACCGCGTTGGAGAGTATCGGGTGTTTCTTATGAATTATTTTCAATTTGCCCGCGATACTCTTATGATGCAACAGACAAATGTACCGGAAGAAGAGCATAGTATTTTTCTGTACCATTTTGGCCCTTTTTTCTTCGCTCGTATTTGTGCACACTTTATGAAGGTTGCGCGAACAGGATACGTACACCGCCATTTAAAGCGAAACCAAATGGCGCGAGAACTTCCCTTTGAATACGTTAAATATGTTCTCAAGGACTGGTGGGATGAAAATGTATATACAATTATTCCACGTGCCGAACGCAATAATCCTATTTCGTACGAGCGCATTTTAGAAGGTGTGCGTTCCGAGTGGCAAGAACGCCAATTGCGCCTTTTGGTCAAAATAAAAAAAGACCCTATTTTATTACGCGCATTAAATTTGCACGATATAGAAACTTTAAGCAACCTTGTTGAAACTGAGATTTCGTATTTGTACCGAATAAAAGTATTGCGTTTTTTGGGGCGAGACTTCTTCTATTTGCCAATCCATTTGAGCAAAATGGCGCCCAAAAGTTAACCCTTTTCAATTTTAATCCAGAAGTTTTTCAACGGGGATTACGGTGCAATACACGATGCGTAAAAGCGGTGAAGAGTAAAAGCCCCACAAGATTGACGGCAGAATAAAACCAGAAATTGGGAAACAAGATTTTTACCGGAGCATATACCGCAAACGCGACATTGATATTAAGCTCGGCTGGGGTCAGTATACGGGCAAGAACCTGTAAGCAAACATAGTACACAGGTACCTGCCAGAGCACGTGCAGTGTCCAGCTTAGATTGCGTGCTACAAGAAAGGCTAAGAGAGGACTTAGGACATGCGTAAATACCGAAAAGATATGAAAATCACCGTTCACAGAAAAATCGAAAATCCAAATCGGTAAACCAATACTGAGCAATACGGCGCAAATGAAAACCAAGTTGCGTATCTGCCAGAAAATCGCCACTGACAGAATGATATTCGAAACATTGCAGAACCAAAGTAGCTGCGGAACATCCGCCGGAGAACGGTATTGCCACGCCTTGAGGCCAAAGAAGACCAAGGGTACAAAGCCCCAAAACCGGCTATTTAAAGTTGCCATAAGCAGTTACAATTCAACCTGTTGATTGCATAATACGCATTTTCCGTGCCCCCTTCCTCTTCATTGACGGCCTGTCTCGTAAAACCAATTTTTCCGCACCATGACACACCCAAAAGAAGCATTATTCTCTGGCGAAAAGCCATTTCCTGTGATTGCCGCGTGCGAACACTTCGCTGGCAACGAAAAAATGATTATGAAAGCGTATAGCTTCCAGCAAGAAAAGGGTCCCGTATTCGACATCACCCAAGACTGCGAAGACGGCGCACCCACCGGCCAAGAAAAAGAACACGCCGAAATGATTGTGCGCTTAACCAACAGTGAGCACAACAAGCACAATATGGCGGGCGTGCGCATACACGATTACACCAGCAAGTACTGGAAACAAGACGTGGATATTCTGCTTCCCGGTTGCGGCGAACGTATTGCGTACATTACCATACCTAAACCGACCGCTTACGAACAAGTCAAAGAAATGATCGAGTATATTCAAGCCGCCGCAAAAAAAGCAAATATAAAGAGAGAAATCCCCATTCACGTTTTGGTCGAAACGCACGGAGCACTGCGCGACGTAGAAAAAATTGCGGCATTGCCTTGGCTCCAAGTGCTCGACTTCGGCCTCATGGATTTTATCTCTGGCCACAACGGCGCGATTGCACTTTCCAACATGAAAAGCCCAGGCCAGTTCGACCACAAACTCCTCGCGCGTGCTAAAGGCAACGTGGTGGCGGCTGCGCTCGCAAACGGCGTGGTGCCCGCGCACAACGTGACGCTCGACCTTAAAAATTACGACCAAACTTTTTCAGACGCATCGCGCGCCCGTAACGAGTTTGGCTTTTTGCGCATGTGGTCGATTTACCCCACCCAAATCGACGCGATTGTCGCGGCGATGAAACCCGATCTCTCTGAAGTACAAAAAGGCGTCGCGGTGCTCCTCGCTGCGCAAGACGCGGCATGGGGCCCCATCCAACACGAAGGCGAACTACACGACCGTGCCACCTACCGCGGCTTTTGGACGATTGTACAACGCGCCCGCGCAACCGGCATCGACATCGGCGCCGAAGCGACGAAGCGTTGGTTTAGTTAATAAAAGCTAAAACACACTTTACGCGCAAAAGATTGCGCATAGATTGCCGGCGTGGGTCCTCTCCGCTGGCTTTTTCTATTTGCTAATTTCTTATTTTCCTTAGCGTGCCACCCAAAAAATCCTGTCCCACTACAAAGTGAAAATGGCGACACGCGGGTAAAAATTGAATGGGTCTATAAAAATTTTCCGGCAGAGATAACTATCCACGAACTCAAACGCGGCAAAGAAGCTGTGCTGTGGCAAACCGGTTCTGCGTTGGATACTAAAGACACCCCCATTGGCGATGAAATTGATCAGGGAGTTTTTGCCGTACAACAAGGCAAAGAAAAGTATTTTGTTCTGGCCGCAAAAAATAAAACAGCAAAACCGATTTATTTTTTTGCTGCACCCCACCACCTTTTACCGGCAGAAGCGGGGTTAGGCTTTCAATTTAAATGCCTTTGTGTCAACCACCTATTTGCTATAAAGCCAAACGAAACATGGTACCGCATTGTGCGCCTGCGCCTCACACGCGAAAACCACATCGCTTCGATAACCATTAGCCACGATATTGTGGGTATCGATAAAAAAGGGCGTGAAGAATATTTAATTGACGCCGCAGAGCCTAAAGGTTAGGCACGCCTAATTTCTAACGTTCAGTACCGAACTCGTGTTGATTAAAATATTCATTTAAGGAAGTATTTATGAAAAAAGGATTTCAAAAGCTTTTGGAACAAAAATTACAGCTTTTTATACTTGTATTATTTTCTGCTATCGCTGCATCAAATTGTGCCAAAACTTACCCCATTTCGATGGCGACATCCACTTCGCTTACGGGTACGCCGGTGTTCGATTTACTCAATGGCAAAAAATGGCAAGCCGAACAGGGCGCTGAATACGTAAAAGTCCACCTTTATTTTGACGAGCCTCTAATGCTCAAAGAAGCAGAAATTAATGCTTGCGATAAGTTCGATGACAACGTTCACATGTTTATCAATTTCGATGAGTTCAGTTATAATCTGAAAAAGAAAAAAGGCGACAGCAAACTATCTGTCACTCTCGACACTCCCGTCAATGCGCGTTCGGTGACATTCAACCTAAACCGGAACAGCAACCCATGCCTCAGCAGCGTGTCGTTTTGGGATAAATCGGGTAAAAAAGTAAAATTTAGCACTCCAGAAATTGTTGCAGGCGAAGTAAAACCTTCAAAAATTAGTAAGTCGAAAGCGTACCACCCTCTCAATCTTTTTGATTCGCGCTACGAGACAGCGTGGGCATCTTCAGCGGGTGAAAAAAATATTTTTCTCGATTTTAATTTTGCGAATGAAACAAAAATAACTGCGCTAAAAATTTGGAATGGCTACCAAAGATCACCTTTGCACTGCATTCGTAATGGCCGCGTCAAAACTATCGAAGTTACAGGGGATGGCAACTACAACGAACGTATTTCTGTCGCCGATGAAATGGATTCACAATTAGTAAAGCTACCTAAACCCTTTAAGGGAAAAAATTTGCGCTTACGCATGGCTGAGCTGTACCGTGGAGAACTGGAAGGCGTTGTCATTAGTGAGTTGCGTTTCTTGAATGGCAGCCACTCAATCCTCTTTAACCCCGCGCCGCTTGCAAAAGACGTTTCTACTGAAAACCGCGAACTTTTCCGTACAGCAGGTTTTGAAGATATTCTCAACAAGGGTCTTGTTTCGAATGAAGATACATCTACCGATTCAATTGATACACGGATTGTCACTGCAAAAGGGGGATTGCGAATGCGTGAGAGTGCATCAACAACTGCGCCTGTTGTGATTTTAGTCCCGCAGGGAAGTAAGGTAGAATACGCAGGTGAAATGGGCGAAGAACTCAAAATTGGAAACGATACCGGCCATTGGATAAAAGTATCTTTTGCGGGTAAAACAGGTTGGGCTTTCGACGCTTTTCTTGAAAGTCGCAATGAGTCTGCAGCCTCAAGCAGTACTTGGAAATTACGGTTACGTAGTGATGGCAGTTTATACATACAAGGCACTACTGAAAAATCACTACTCGATTACGAGGCTGCAAAGAAAGATACAACCAACACTTCTTTTTACGCTGTCGGTAATTTTGAGGCAGAAAAATCTGTACCCAATGAAATTGACCTAAACCTTTTTGGTTTTGTGCGGGTTGTCGAAGTCAGCTCATCAGAATACGTTGAAATGGGGCACGACTGTAATGGTTGTGGCCGCGACTGTGCTCAGGTAAAAAACAACAAAGGCGAAAAAGTTTTTATCCAGAAAGCAAGGCTTATTAAAAGCGGAAACAAATTCTTTCTTCTCAATAAGTCGCCCAACCCACAAATACCGTTTACCACAGTAGAGCTGGAAATCGAACGGCCGCTCCAGAAGAGTAGCTAACAGGGTGTTGAAGCCGAGCGTAGCCACAGAATGCCAGCGTACACTGAGCCATGAGGTTAGGTGAATAAAAACAAGAATCTGCCCCCATGGGCGTCCATGCCGTTCACCATTTATTTGATACGCCAGATTCGTCCAGTAGTAAATGGTTTTGGTGGCTAATACAACCGATCAAATACGTCGCTGCCTTTTCAATCATGTTTCTTCCCATCGAATTAATATTGAGATATATCCGCCGACCCTTCATTTCCCGATAAGCAATTTTATATTTTGGTTTGGTGCACGAATTAAATTCGCAACTCATTGACAAACGCTTCTACGCTAATTCAAGCTGCTGACGCAGTTGATCCAATTTATATATTGAATTCACAAGCCCCAGATGGCTAAACCCTTGGGGAAAATTTCCTAAAAATTTAAAACCATTTTGCGCATCCGGATCGAAACACTCGCTATAAAGACCCAGCGGGTTTGCAATTTCAATCATTTTTTCAAGCGCCGCCCGTGCTTCGGTTATACGCTCAAGCGCAATTAGGCAATCGATGTACCAAAAGGACATCAGCAAAAACCGGCCTTCTTCACCACCGACACCGTCATCAAACACCTTTATATCATAACGGTAAAAAAGTGGAAAGTCTGGATGCCCCAGTTCTTTTTTGATTCTATCAAAGGTTGCAAGGAAGCGTGCATCACGAACGTCAATAAAACCCGTTTCGGCCATGACTAAAAGCGAAGCATCGACGGTTTCAGATTCGTAATACTGCGTAAAACATTGTAGACGGCTATTCCATGCACGCGCAAGAATTTGTCTTTTTATTGCATCGGCTTGTGTTTGCCATATTGTTAGTTCATTGGTGAGTCCTAATTTTATTGCAATTTTTATGCCGCGATCCAATGCAACCCACGCCCAAACTTTTGAATACGTATAATGCCGAGTGGCCGAGCGCGCTTCCCAAATTCCTGCATCTGGTTTTTTCCAGTTTTCCAAAACAATTTGCAAGATACGCCGTAACGTTTGCCATTCCGTCGAAGTAATCACCCCGCCGTAAACGTGGTAAAGCCATGCGGCGTCCATAAGGCTGCCATAAATATCCAATTGGTATTGATTCGACGCCCCGTTTCCGATGCGCACCGGTTTTGATTTTTCATAACCTTTGAAGTGGGAGAGAACCTCTTCGTGCTCAACAGTGTTGCCGTGTATGTCGTATAAAATCTTAAGTTCGTCGCCTTTGAACACACGCTGCAAAATAAAATCAAAATAGGCGGTGCCTTCTTCGATAAACCCCGTACGAAAAAAAGCACCGAGAATAAACGACGAATCACGAACCCAAGTGTACCGGTAATCCCAGTTGCGTGTGCCGCCAATCCATTCGGGGATAGACGTCGTCGGCGCTGCGATGATTGCACCCGAAGGTTCATAAGACAATAACTTTAATGTCAAGAGTGAACGCTCTATTGGCTGCCGGTAGCGCCCTTGGTATGAAAGTCGACCAAGCCAGCCGCGCCAAAACTTACGCGTTTCAGCGATACGCCCATACGTTCTATAGCTCTTTATGGGGTAAACTTGAGTTGCTCCCCAATCGGCAACAAAATAATATTCTTCGCCGGTGTGGATTTCAAGCTCGGCTACAACACCGTTTGAACCTGCATTAAGAGCGATCGGCGATGAAAGAGTAAACGATTGAGAACCGGCGCTTGCGGTAGCCCCATACGTGTGTAGCATAAACTTTGGCACGACGCGCGCATAGTCGAACTGCGGGTTAAATTGAATACGCACGGCAACTGCTCCTTCAACGCACTCTAAAATTCGGTGTATTTCGGCGGTGGGCACATGCCGGTGTGGGATATACGGCATAAAATCACGTAAGCGGATGCGGCCTGTTGCACAAGAAAATTCTGTCACAAGAATGTTCGTTCCGCTTTCATACGTTTGTTTCGAGGTGAAAGGTATAATCGGTGCAATGCGAAAATACCCACCCTCGTCACTCAACAACCGCGCAAAGACAGACGGCGAATCAAAGTCGGGCAGACACGCCCAGTCGATAGAACCTTGCGACGATACAAGAACTGCCGTTCGTGTATCCCCAATAAGGCCATAATTTTCTAAAGCTTTTGATATTCTAAATTCCTTGTCGTTCATTCCTGTTATTACATACGAGCCTATGAAGTGGATTGTCGTGTCAAACCGGTTACCATTCGAGCTTATAGAAAAGCGTGGCCGTGTCGCCATACGCCAAACGACGGGCGGTGTAGCCACCGGCATACAATCGTATATCGCATCACGCCGCGCTGAATCTAAATTCTTCACATACCGTTGGGTGGGTTGGCCTGGAAACATTCGCGAAGATTTTTTTCCATCGCTAAAAGAGTCGTTCGGCGACGAATATATCCCCGTTTTACCTTCAAAAGAGCAAATGGCAAACTTTTATGACGGTTTTTGCAACCAAACCCTTTGGCCGCTCCTCCATTCGTTTCCCATGTTGACAGAATACAACGATCAATTTTGGCAAAATTACTGCGATGTGAACATTCTCTACTGCAACAAAATCGCTGAAATCGCCGAACCCGAAGATATTGTTTTTATCAACGACTACCATTTAATGCTCCTACCGCGCATGTTACGCGAAATTTTACCGAATATTAAAATTGCATTTTTCTTACACACGCCGTTCCCACATTTCAGTATCTTTCGATTATTACCCACAGCTTGGTCGCGTGAAATTTTAGAAAGTCTGGTATCTGCCGATGTTGTTGGCTTTCACACAAACGAATACAGAGAGTATTTTTTACATTCAGTACGTCGCGTTTTGGGGTTTGAGCATAATCTTGGCATCGTTACAACGCAAGGTCATGTTTCAAAAGCGGGAGTTTTCCCCATGGGGATTGATTTTGGTTCTTTTTCAAATCAAGAGTACAAAAAAAATATAAAAAAAATAAATCCATCGATAAGAAAGATTTTATCTATCGACCGGCTCGACTATACAAAAGGTATTCTCAGTCGCCTCAACGGATACGCTTATTTTTTAGAAAAATACCCAGAAATGCGAGAGCGCGTGCAGCTCAACGTGGTTGCCGTGCCGAGCCGTATCGGCGTCGACAAATACCAAGACTTAAAGAGTTTGCTCGATGCGTTGGTAGGTGAGATCAATGGCCGCTTTTCAAAAAACGATTGGTTGCCAATTTTTTATCGCTACACGTCTTTGACTACAAAAGAAGTGATCCAGCTTTACAGAGAATGCGACATTGCGTTAGTCACACCTTTACGCGACGGCATGAATTTAATCGCTAAAGAATATCTTGCTTCACGGCAAGATAATACGGGAGTTTTAATTTTAAGCGAAATGGCAGGGGCTGCCGGTGAATTACCAGGGGCGATTATTGTAAACCCCAACAGCGCGTCTGAAATTGGTGAAGCAATCAAAACCGCTTTAGAGCTTACACAGCAGGAGCAAATCGAACGAAACCGCCCAATGCGCGAGTATATAAAAAATCAAGACATCCGAGAATGGGTTCGCGACATTATGGAAAGTTTAGACGAAAAATTTTTGGTAGAAAAAAACATAAGAAGAACTCATTTAGCAAATGAATCGATTGCATATTTTCTGGAAGAATTTTATCAAGCGGAAAATCGTCTTTGTATTTTTGATTATGACGGCACCCTTGTACCATTTACAACAGAGCCAGAAGACGCCGTGATCGCTGCGAAAACAAAAAAGAGAATAGAACGCCTGGCTCACGAATCTAAAAACAGCATTTTTATCGTCAGCGGGCGCAATCGGTATTTTTTAGAAAAACAATTTACTAACACCAACATCGGTCTTGTCGCAGAACACGGTGCGTTCATGCGCCGACACGGTTCTCAAACATGGGAAGCTTTATTCACATCTGATGTTCAATGGATGGAAGGGGTTTGTCAAATTATGGAGCGATTTCGACGTAGAATTTATGGTAGCTCTGTGGAGAGAAAAGAACTTTCAATCGTCTTTCACTACCGCAACGCGTTCGGTGAAGCAGAGCTAATTAAAGATAGAGTTTTAGAATTATACGATGTCCTATTACGTATGACCGGCAGTAATAATTTAGAAATACTCAGGGGAAGTTTTATTCTTGAAGTACGCCGCTTTGGAATGCACAAAGGTACTGCGGTCGCGCGGCTCCTCAATGAAATTTCGCCTTCGTTTGCATTCGCAATCGGCGACGATTTAACCGACGAAGATATGTTTCGTGCTTTACCAAAACCGTTTTATTCGATTAAAGTGGGGCATGCTGAAAGCATAGCGCCATATTATCTAAACAATGTAGAAGAAGTCGAATGGTTTATTGAAGAGCTGGAGAACTCTAAGCGCAAGCGTACAAGTGGTATAATATAGTGGCCAGGCTGGAACCGGTTTGGCGGCGTATTCCTCCCCAGTGGCAGCCGGAACGTTTCTCGCCTTTGTTGGCTATACGGTGACCGCTTGGAGTTTCATTTGCCGATTCCGTTTTGCATCAAGCATCTGTCAGGGTCGGTGGTGTTGATACGCTCATCGCCTTTCAAGTTGGGATGCTCTTTCAACGTCCTTTCAATCGCTGCGCTCTCTTGCAGCAATCCCAATTTTTCAGCCTTTTGCACAGCCGATGAAAAAAGAGAGCCAAGTGTTCGACGTTGCGTTTACGAAATTCACAAATTGCTCCGCGAAAAGCACACCCTGTTCTTTCATTGAGGGGTGGCATGGCCGCCAAGGTAGGTTTTCAAAAATCGAGCGCCACGCCAAAGTAACCACCCAGACCATTGATTTCGACTTGGATACCCGAATCTTTGACGATGGTATTTATCCCATTATCAACCCGAGCAGTTTGAGACTGATCGACCGCTTGATAAAAATACTGCATCCCCACTTGGAATAAAGTTCTGTTCCACCGCCACGTCGCCCCCAAGCTTACAATCCCTTGGAGTACCGTTTGGTTCTTATCCGTGTATTCGCCCGGACTTACAGACGTAAAAATTGTTGAGCCTTGGTTCTTTTCGCCACGTGCACCGGTAAATAAAGTCAGCGTTGGTGTGACCACAAACGAAAAACCCAGTGCTGCCGAAAAACCCGGCTCAAACCGCGCTGTAAACGACCGCGCAACGACACCCTTCGGCGGCTCGTCGCGGTACGCCTTGTCGCTCCCCGAATACTCGATGGGTAGCTGCGCCCCCAGCTCGGTAAAAAGATGCACCGCATCGAATAACTGTACGCGGCTGCCTAAAGTAAATTCAGGTTGAGTTAAAAATTGATTGTTAAAAGAACCCGCCTCGGACACGCTTCCCAGAAAGCTGCCTGACGCTGTGTGTGTAAAATCAACACCCTGGTATTGATACCCCAAGTTGCCCACCATAACCGAAAAATCGGCAGGGCCGGTGCGTAATAGATAACTCACCCCTGCGGTCGCAGTGTGCATCGTTTTGTCGTTATGCGCTTCCTGTAAATTGATCGCGCCGAATTTTTCAAAGTTCGCTTTACTTATATTGGAATCAAGGCGTGCTGAATATTTAAGTTGGACACCAATCGATTCACTCGCAGTCAATCGATAGGCAGCCCCCACAGACGCCGCAGCTTGCAGTTGTTCCATTGAACTGTTGCTGGTGATACTCGTCGCCAACACAGGTAAATAGGTTGATGCCTGAAAATCAAACCGGTGTATTGTGGGATTACGTACGCTATTTAAACTTGCACCGATGGCCAGTTTGTTATCCATGAGCTTATGCAACGCATACGATAGATCCCCCGCAGCAAGCCACTGGAGCGAGCTCTCTACGTTCAGTTTATCGAAACTGGTGTTTAACGCCGACTCCCCCGAACTGCGGAAGGCAAGCGAGGAAGCGGCGTCGTTTTTGGGAAAAACTAAATACGCAGGATTTTCTCCCGCTTCTGCTGCGCCGTCGTTTCCCATGAGAGTAAATCCCCCCATGAGTACACCGTTTTCATCGTAAGCGTAGGTTTGCATGCGGATAAACGCCAAAGCAAAAAAAAGTACCGTGCGCCTTAAAATAAGAAAGCAGCGCAGCCTTATTTTAATTTGCATAGCAATCACTCGACCTGCCGCATGCATAAAAGACTACCTTGCTGATCGCATCCAAGCACCGCGCCCGTGTCGGTGAATGCAGCACCATTCTTCCATTTATCACCCACCGTCCCTTGGCTTCCTGTTGTACCATTTGTCCAATTGCTACAATTGATCGTCGTCGTACGCCCGGCAGCAGTGCTGCCCGTCCAGATCTTGGCCATGGACGCAAGTGGGTCGAGTGGAATGCGCATACCCACACTGCTCAGTTCACTGTAATCGTTCGCCAAGATGCGCATACCGTTCTGGGTTCGCATTACAAAAGGCCCCATAGACGCTTTGGCAGAGCAAGCAGCTTCTCTGCGCCCTTGGATGTTGCAAATGGCGTCGACGCCACTTGTCGAGAGCCAGGCGCGGTAAGTGCCCGTAAATTGCCGGTTGTTTGCTTCGTCTTGGCAAATGCAGTCTGCTTTAGCAACCCCTGTTTGACCGTTGCAGTTAGCCGTGAATGCACCCAGAGTAACAAGGAAGCCACCAGTGGCAGATCCACCGGTCACAAAAACTTCAATGCCGAACTTACCTTCCACCACACGCACAGCATCGTCGACAAAACCAATGTTACTACAGCCAGAGGAAAATATCAATAAGAAAATAAGAAAAACTGAATTCCGAAAAGTTACTTTCTTTAACATAAGAATCCCCCTTAAAAAACAAACCCCACGTTCAACAATGCATACGCTGTTAGGGCATCGGTCGCGTCATCGTCCACGAGTTGCAAATACCCCGCTTCAACGCCAATCGACAAGGTATTAAAAATTAAAAAATGGAGCGACGTCGACGCCCTGAGTACGGGATTTGAAAACATGCGTGAATAAATATTAGCGCCTTCAGACTCCACAAGAAACTTGCTGCCATAGTACCCTGCTCCTAATTCTGTGTTCATGCGCCAGCGGTCTTTGCCAAAAAACCACGCATACCCAACATTAAACGTCGTTGCCAACACCGTAAGGTTGCTGTGGAAATTTACATTCTGTGTTTCGCGGCCACTGAAACGAGAAAACTCAGAGAAGATGCCCGTATAAAAGTTGCGCCACACAAGGCGGTTAAACGAAACTGCAACCATGGGCGTTGCCGGATACGCATCGCTGAGCGCGGCCAAAGGCTGCACAGCCCCCATCCCCACCGTTACAAAATAAAGTTTCGGCGTCCATGTGACGGGAATTTCTTTTTCGAGTGTAATTTTTTCATTCGTTGTTTTGGGTTTACCTGCACGTTCGGCTTGTTCTTTTGCAATGAGTGTCATTTCTGCGACGATGTCGTCGGCGACGCGTTCGGCCAATGTAAAAATCGTCGCGTTGGTGGGGTTGCGGCGTACTTTAAGATGCCGAAAACTTTCAACACTACCGAGTGAAATATACGTATCGACGATAATCTCCCGCCGTCGTGCATCGTACTGAAAACGACCAAACACCAGAATTTGTACATCATTGTTTGTGCAATAGAGCACCGCCTCTTTGGCATTGAGCAGGCCGTGTGGTTTGAGTTTCTGGCGTGCGGCTTGCGACTTTGCGGGATCTTCGCGCACGTATTCAAATTTAGTCTGCAACGATTTATCGATAGCTTCGGTCAGCGAGGCCGGCATATACTGGAAATTATTTGTGCGCGTTTCATCTTCGTAAGTCAATATCGCAACACGCGCGAGCGATTTATCTTCAGCCGCGACAAGGACGGTATTCCAAATAACCAGAAGCGCGATACACCACCGTAGCATTTGCGGCATTTTAGCCTGTATTTTCAAATGTTCAAGCAGAATTTGTGCGCGGCTTGGGAAGAGGAGGATGATAGAGTCTGTTGAAAAACTCAGCCTTTACAACAGATACTTGTTTTTGACCAAAATTTTTAACATTGCTTATTTCTTTTATAAGCTTTTTGACATATATAGGCATAAGTGCTATCATGCTGTCTGATA
>JABARV010000021.1 GCA_019186965.1 Turneriella sp. | reverse complement strand
TGTGCTCTTCCGATCTGCACGTAGGGGATTTTTTGCATCTGCGGCTATGCCGCAGATGCAAAAAAACAAAAAATGGCGGTCGTAGCACCGAAGACGGAGAGTCGGGCGTTTCTAAGAAAACGCCGCGACTCACAGCTTCCAGCTTCGCCACAACCGCCAAAAAATGGCGGTCGTAGCACCGAAGACGGAGAGTCGGGCGTTTCTAAGAAAACGCCGCGACTCACAGCTTCCAGCTTCGCCACAACCGCCAAAAAATGGCGGTCGTAGCTCAGCTGGTAGAGCACAGGTTTGTGGCACCTGGTGTCGCGGGTTCAATCCCCGTCGATCGCCCAAGGCCAAGTGCGGTGCGTTTGATTGCCATGTAAGTGGCGATTAGGCTAACCCAATTTGATTTACGCGACAGCGAGCGTGGTGAAACTGGTAGACACGCGGGATTTAGGTTCCCGTGCCGAAAGGTGTGGGGGTTCAAGTCCCTCCGCTCGCACACGAGGTGCAAAGGTCGGTGGCTGGCACGAGGCCATCAAAGCCAACGACCGCTCGCACACGAGGTGCAGGGGTTAGCAACTGACACGAGGTCATCGGCGTTGCTAATCGCTCGCACAATTGGGCTTTTTTGTTTTTGCGAAGCAAAAACAAAAAAAGCATAGTACGGCCCACGCGGGAATAGCTCAGCGGTAGAGCATCTCCTTGCCAAGGAGAGGGTCGTGGGTTCAAGTCCCATTTCCCGCTCAATTAAGATACCCTCCCACAGCCCTGTAAGGAACTGTGGGGGGTATAGAAATTCTCCAAGCGTAGCATCCATGCGAATAAAATCAGTCATTTGGTTTTCGCTAACTTTTTTTTTACTACTTTTTCTTGCCTGTAGTAAGCCGCCTAAACGCGCAGATACAGTCACAATACCGCTTAAATACCGTGCCGAAATTTTAGATCCACTTTACGCAGTTGATGAATCGACGGCGTTTGTTGTCAACTTTTTGCAACGCCGCCTTTATTCGTACTCTCCCGAAGGTCTTCTCGAAGAAGACATTGCCGAATCGGAAACCCTTTTTGGACGGCGCGTAGAGGTAAAAATTAGGAAAGGAGGTGCTACCACAGACGACGTCGTGTACGCTCTTAAACGTGTCGAGCGTGATGCGAACCAAGCATGGGTTTTGGAACAAATACAAAGCGTACGTAAAATAAGCGAACGCCTGGTAGAATTTACTTTGCGCCCTTCGACGCGACCCAGCGCTACAGATTGGCTTCTTGCAAAAATTAAGCTCAGCCTACCGCAATGCGCAATTTTCAACGCTAAAGTACACCAAAAAACGGGAGCGTTTGAACCTTTTTCGCATTACCGTATCGCCGAACAAACGGGCGATAGAATTTTTTTAAAAAGCACGACAAACTTTCCTGCGATTGAATTTTTGGCGATGCCCGATGAAACAGCACGGTATTTTGCTTTCCGTGAGGCTCGTTTGGATGTATACGAAGCGTTGGGCATCCACCGAAAACTTCCGTACGACGAAGAGCTATACGAAATGCAACCCATGTACGATTTAGTCGTGCTTTATGCAGCGATAAACGCACCCAAAAAATCGGCGCTTTCAAACCCTGCGTTTAGGCGTGCAATCAACCATGCGTTTAACCGCAAAGACCTTTGTGAGAAAACTTTGTTGGGGGCGTGTAGCGCTGCGGATTATCCCGTGCCTACTGTACTTAATCCACCCCCACGAGAAAAATTTCCAGAGTCGGGGGAGGTTATTCTTCCTAAAGAAACAGAAACTATTTTATTTTTTACACTAAACGATAAAGAAAGGATTTTAATTGCGCAATACATGCGTAGCATTTTTGCGCGTTTTAATATTCGTCTAGAGTTTCGAATTGTTGACATTCCCAGTATGGTGCGCGAAAACAACAAGGGAACGCACGGGATTTATCTAATGAAATGGTCGGCAGATTATCCGCACGCAGAAAATTTTTTAGTCCCCCTTTTCCATTCGCGTAACGCGGGTATTGGAGGTAACCGTGCGCATATTAAGGATGCGCATCTAGACAACCTTTTAGATAATGCAAGCTACACCGTGGAAAACACGCAGCGCATAGAACAAAGAATTCGTTATCTTTCGCCGTGGATTTTTATTGGTTTCCAAAATATGCAGTTTTACCGGCTTAAAAGTTCGCGCATAACGATTCCAAAAATTTTTGCAGGGTGGAGCGAACGCGTTTTTAAATCACCGTAACAAGCTACTTCTTTTCTTGTGCTTTTTCTTTTGGTTTCTCTTTTTCTTTTTGTGCGCGTAGGTCACCTTCAAACTTAGTGAAAATAGCAGTAAATCGTGGATATACATCTGCAGATAAATACCCCACGTTATAGCGTGATGCAATTAATGCATCACGCTTTTTTATTTCCACCCCGTCTTGTTGAAAAGGCAGTGCTTTTAAAAAATGCTCGTTGGGCGCAAATGCAACAAAATCGGTAAGTACAATATCTTGTTTGTCTGTTTTTTTAAGTTTGATAGCCCCCGTAAACGCATAAGTTGGCGCAGCACCCATTCCCAACGAGGCGAGGTTTTCTAAAATATTTTTTCCCTTTGGGAAGGGATTTATTGCGAAAGGATTGTATACACGCAAGGCTGTAAAAAGTTGCATTGCCTCTGCAGCATGCGATGGTTTGATACCTAATTGGTTTTCAACATACCAAACATCAATCTTTTTAGGACCATCGTCTTTAATTGCCTTGCGCAACGTTAAATGACCAGAGGTCTTTTCCTTTAAATTGGGGAATGCGTTTAAAAAATCTTTTCCCAATTTTAGTTCAATGGTATCGATACCTTGATTTCCTTGGGGATAAAGCGTCGTGTCGCGTTGTGCGTATATATTATTTTGGATACGCCTTATCGTAAAATCGGGAGTAATCAGCACTTTATTTTTTTCGGTATCAAGAATATAACGCCGTGTATCGCTTTGTGTTGCATTTCCAATACAAAAAACACGCTTTTGAGAATAAAATGTGAGGGTAAGCTTATTTGTACAATCTTTTATTCCATACTCTTTGTCGCGTTTAGCATCGTGTTCAATGGTATAAAGATAATCGAGCGCAGACCAATCTGCAGCGATAGTTTTTACAAGCGCGCCTGCATAAAAAGTCTTAAGCCCAGATAGAGATTTTATGCGTGCGTTTAATTTAGCCTCTGCATTTTCAAGTTTTAGGATATCTACTCGGTAAAGCGGCTCTTCGCGCTGTATTTCGTTTATTTCACGGGTAATTGTATAATGGATTTGGACGCGTGATTTTTCTGTAAAATCCATCACTCCTTGGTACTCAATGGCATTTAACTGTGAAACGGGAATTGTATAGTATTTTTGCATTTCTCCTGGTTTGGATTTTTCTGGCCAAAAAAGAGAAAGAAGCAAAACCAAAATAGCTGTTCCTAAAAGGAGTACTAGTCGGTTGCGGTAAATAAATTGTATCATAATTCTTCCGGTGTTGTGTTCTCTTTTTTAGGTTCTACTTCCACAGGTTGCTCTTTGTTACCGTTTGGGGGTTCGCCTTCTTTTACACCCTCGGTTTTATCTTCATTTTCTTGATTTTCTTGGGGCATTCCTGATGGATCGAACTGTGTAGGTTCTGTTCCACGGATAAACGCTTGGTCTTTAACCTCGCCTTCGCACGAACCGGGGAAACGCGACAAAAGCCCCGTTTCAGGGCAAAAGGACTTGCGCACAATATTTGACTGATCAAAAATTTCGGCGAAAGGTTTCGGCCTATCTGCCATGCGAGTTACGCGGATGTAGTCCGCAAAACGCGGCGCACACAGCCCGCTCCCCGAACGTCCCGCGCCTAGTGTTGTGTTATTATCGTTCCCCACCCACACCACTGTCGCTTCGTCAGAAACAAGACCTACAAACCAAGCGTCGACATACTTCGAAGTTGTTCCCGTTTTGCCAGCAACGTCAAAAAACCACATACCATCTGCGTTTCGCAACGACTTTAACGCTGGCGCTGCTGTACCTCCATCGTTCACCACTGCTTGCATCATTGTAAGCGTTACATACGCAGCGGTGGGATCCATCACTTGCGGTGGTTCTGTAGGTTCTGGCGCTTCCCAGATTTGTCGTCCTTGGTTGTCTTCGATGCGCAATAAATCGCGTACATCGACACGCCTACCTTGGTTAAGCATTGCCGCGTACATTTGTGCAAGTTGGATTGGAGTAAAAGACGATGAGCCCAAAGCCACGCCTAATTCACGCGGAATTTTTTTCTCTACTTCTTTAAACGGCATTTGTAGAGTGTCGGCAAAAAGCGAACGCACCTCGTCGAAATCAAGTTTTTGTAGTGCTCGTATTGCAGGCGGGTTACGGCTAAGTTTAAGGGCATCACGCAACGGCATTTTTCCCATAAATTTACCGTCGTAGTTTTGGTAATCTTGTATGGGAGTATCGTCGACAAGAGTCGCTGGCGTATAAATTTGTTTTGCAATTGTCATGTAGTAGATAAGCGGTTTAATTGTTGAACCAATTTGGCGCTCAGCCTTGAGGGCGCGGTTAAATTGGTTTTGCGACGAAAATTCTGCGCCGCCAACCATCGCTAAAATGTACCCTGTTTTTGGTTCTATACTGATAAATGCGGCATTTGTTGTCGCGAGGGCTTTTTCCAATTCTTGAATTTTAGCTAGTTTGTTTTTTTTACGCGCTGTGGTGAGCATTTTTTCATAGTGCCGCTTTTGCAACTCAACAGCCGCTTTCACCGATTTTTGAGCGGCAATCTGGCGTCCTAAATCAAGCGTTGTATAAATGCGCAAGCCGCTTTTTGTGAGGGCTTCTTGCGAAAACGCAACCATCAACTTTTGCCGAAGGTAGTCTAAAAAAAATGGCGCATAGTTTTTTCCAATAGAACGGTCTGGAAAGTCAGCAATTGCTGATTTTGTACTTTTTTTAGAAGCAATCCGCCAAGTACGATAAAAAATTTCCGTTTCACTTTTTGCCTTTTGAGCAGTAATTTTTTTTGTGGCAACAAGGGATTTAAGAACTACACTTTGCCGAAAAAGATACCGAGGCAAATCGTTAATGGGAGAATAGAGCGTCGGGTTAGGTATCATTGCGACAAGCCCTGCAGCCTCTGCTACCGTTAGGCGCGAGGCAGATTTATTAAAATAAAACTGCGCGGCTGTTTCCATACCGTAAATTCCATGGCCCATGTAGATGAGGTTTAGGTACATCTCTAAAATTTCTTTTTTGCTATATTTCGCCTCAATAGCCCGCGCACAAAAAAACTCAAAAATTTTTCTATCTAATGTTTTTTCTTGTTTAGTAAAAAGAACTTTAGATAGCTGTTGTGTTATGGTGGAGCCCCCCTGTACAAAACGCAAATGGAGGATATTACGCAAGAACGCCCTAAAAATACCGGTGTAGTCAATGCCGTGGTGTTCGTAAAACTTTCTGTCTTCGCTTGCAATAAGGGCGTCTATAAGATGCACAGAGAAATCTGCGTAGTTAAGAAGACTACGCCTTTCGGTATAAAACTCTCCGATTATTTTGCCGTGGCGATCAAATACCCTTGAGGGTATTGCCACTGCGCCAGGCTCAATGGATGCTACAGTGTCACGCTCCAAAGCGCCACTTTGTAGCCTTTCAAGCTGTTGCTTGTAAAGGCGCATTTTTTGCATCACCGCAGCTTCTTCGTCATTCCAGCGGTTATACGCGAAAAATACGCGTGCCGCAAAAAACAAAATAAGAATTAAAATATATAAACGGATTTTTCCACGGATGAAAATATTATAAAATTTTCTCAGAAAAAACTCCACACGCTACAATATCCGTTACGCCACGAAGCCCTAAAGCGTTTCATACCGCCTATAGCCTTATGGGTGCGTGTGTCAACTAATCATTGAACTTTGGCTGGCACACAGCCCCAACGCAATTTATACGTTATGCTTTGATTGCAGTAACTTGCAATTTGTGATATTTTTGGCGGTGGCCCCAACGGCGGTGGTTATGCTTTTTTGAACGGTAAAACACGCCAACGATTTTAGGGCCTTTAACTTCTTCGATAACCTTTGCGGTTACTGAAGCCCCAGAAACGAAAGGTTGCCCAATTTTAACCTGACCACCGTTATTTACAGAAAGTACTTGTGTTGTATTAAAGTCTTTCCCGGGTTCAACACCCGTTAACTCTGCAAAAAAAACGGTATCTTTAGCAACCTTGTATTGCTTGCTTCCTACTTGAATAACGGCCTGCATTCTGGCAAAAAAGGCGTTCGAGACAGGTAGTCAATGTTTTTACGATTTATAGGTTATCCCAATATCCCAATAATTTTACCAACACGCCTTTGTAACTGCGGCACAATTTCTTCCTCAAACCATGGGTGTGTTTTTAGCCAAAGCTGGTTACGCGGAGAAGGGTGCACGAGCGCTATGTATTCGTCTTGTACGTAGTCAATTTTTTGTAAAATATCACTTATCGCTAATTTATTTTCTTGAGGAAGATACGCCCGTATTGCGTACGAGCCGATAAGGATTGTTAGGCGAATATTTGGTAAAAAAGACCGAAATTTCGTGTGCCAAAGCGGTGCACACTCGGAGCGCGGCGGGTTGTCGCCCGATTTACCACGCCCAGGATAGCAAAAGCCCATCGACATAATAGCAAAAATTTTTTCGTTATAAAAAATTTCGCGTGGGACATTTAGCCACGAACGCAACCTTTCGCCGCTTGCATCGTTCCACGAAAGTCCGCTTGTGTGGACTTTTATCCCAGGCGCTTGGCCAATGATAAGGATACGCGCTTCTTCGCTCGCTCGGGTAACTGGGTTTGGACCTAAAGGCAAATAAGGTGCACACACTGTACACGCACGTATTTCTTTAAGGAGGATGTCCATCGCCAAGCTACCGCTCCTCCTTTATGTTTTGTCTAAGTACTCATGGATTTTTTCAACCATCGACGCTGGAATTTTTACACCTTGTTCGCGCAGCCGCGCCATGTACTTGTTAAAAGACATGCGGTGGCTTGACGAGCGTGTAAATTCTTTGAGCGCCTCTGTCAGGTAATCTTCAATGCGGTGGAAAAGTTCTTTATTGCCAGAAATAGCTTGTTCGTATTTACGTATAGGGAGTTTATTGACGCCCCTACATATGGTACGGTAAAAAACAAAACGCGCAACTATGTCGTCATCAAATCCAGGTTCGCGTATTGCACGCCCCAAACGGCGTAAATTGATAAAATCGACAATTTGTAGTTTAAAAGGGTTGTGGCTAATTTCTTTAAGAATCGTCGCAAAAAAAAGAGACTCGTAAATACGTAGCATCGGCGTGTTATCGTACCGCGCTTCTTCTTCGTGGTCGCATTCGATATACATGACAATATCCACGTCCGACGCTTCCACCGCCATGCCAAAGTTAACCGAACCCAATAAATCGAACGAAATAGAAGCACCTGTCTGCTGTATAAGACGCGCTGCACGCGATAGCTCACGCGTACGCATCATGTTTTCCTGTGTTGTAAAATTACGAAAATAATCTTTGATACCAAGAAACTTTTTAAACGTCTCGTTTTCAGGAAAAGGATTGCGCATGCGCTAAAGAAGAAATCTCCCCATGATTTCGTACTCTTTTGTATCGATTATTTTTTCGTTAGCGCGGAGCTTTTTGTCGATGCTTACTTCGCATAAATCGACGACACGCCCTGCGACAAGGCGCTTCCAAACAACTTCACGTAAAAATTTTTGCCCGCTTTCGTCCATACGTAACTGTAGAGTCGCAAAATAGCCTCCTGGTTCCGGACCATCTACACCTTCGACGCTACCAAAATTTGAAGTGTTAAGAAAATACGTTGAACCTACTTTTAACAAACCATAACTTTCGTGTACATGCCCCGAAAGCACTAACCGTGGATTGACCACGTCGACAGCTTCCCTTAACCCTTGAGAGCCGCAGTGCCCATAACGTGCGAGTTTATCGAGCGTGCCATAAGGGGGATTATGTAAAATGAAGACATCAGCCTTTTGCGAGAGCATAAAATCCATGGGTGTACTTTTGAGCGACACACCCATTCCTTTTTCTTCAAAAGCGACAGTAAGCTCTTGAGGAATTCCTGGAGTAAAAATGGGAGCGCTACCGTAGCCAGCAAATTTAAACGCACCGACAACTTCCGCTTTTTCGTGTAAATTGTACGCCGCAACTGCAGTGTTGGATAGTTCTATATCGTAGTTTCCCGGGATAATAAAACATTTTTTGCGTGTAGCAGCGATAGCTTTGTGTAAAGTTTGGTATTTGCGTAAAAGTTCTTGGTGTGCTTCTTTTGCAAGAAGAAGATATTCTTTGCCTTCATCTGCGGTAAGCCCTTGCGTTTCTTTACCCTTTACTGCATTTTCAGCGTAGCGCTGCGTTGCGTGTATATCGCTTGGCGGTACGCCGGAATTTAACGCAAGGCGGCGAATTTTTTCTTGTAATTCAATAAAGCGGAAAAGCGCGTCATCTGTTCCAAAACAATGGTACGTTAAGTCGCCAGAAAGTATGTAGAGGTCAGCTTCGCAACGGTTAAGGACGCTCGATACTCCTGCAAAATTATCATGGATGTCGGTGAGGTAGACAATCTGCATGTAAATTTTTGTCGTTCCCACAGTGCGAGACAGTGCGGCAACGAATCCACGGAGTTAGTTTGTTTTCTTTGCTCTTAGGCGCGGTATTACTACATACGTGTGGACGGCCATTAAAACAAATAGCGTAACCAAAATAGCAAGTCCCAGTTTGGCGGCAAACTCTGTAGATACAAAAACCATCAAAAGTAATAAACAAAAAGCCACAGCAATAAAAATTGTGCTAAAAGGGTGGAATGCTACTTTAAAACTCCTTTCAATTTCAGGAGCGATTTTTCTAAGGCGCATAATACTAAGCGCTGCAACAACGTAGACTAACGCTTCACTGCCGGCAACAGCGTAGGTAAAAGCGTCAAACCCCCCTGTAACAGATAAAACCAACGAACTGGTGATAGCGATAACAACCAAAATAATTACAGATACATAAGGAGTAAAATACTCCATGTGTATTTTACTTATCACCTTGGGCATGGTTTTATCTCTGCTCATTGCATACAAAAACCGTGAAGTAGTCATAATTCCAGCGTTAAATGACGTCATCGATGCAAGAAAGCTCAACGCCCCTACAACAAAAAGCGCGGCGGTTTCATAAGAGCCAAAAATTACTTTAATAAAAACTACATGGGGCCTGGCGCCGTAATTTACTCCATCGTGCCAAGGTATTTTACCAGAAAGAACATCTAAAGGTACTGTGCTCACAAGCGCAATATTTAGGAGTGCGTAAACGCTCCCCAAAATCAACAGTGACCCCACCATTCCCCTGGGAATTACCTCCGGTTTTCGCGTTTCTTCTGAAAGGGCTGTAACCCATTCAAAACCAGCAAAAAGAAAAATAGCAACTCCTATCGCCGCGATAAAATTTTCTGTCGCGTTGGCACCTGCAAAAGGGTTATACCAATTTTCAAACCGCATCCCAAATTTTGAAATAGCTGTTATGCTTAAAGTAATAAGTAAGAGAAACATCACAGCTCCCAGAAAATCCTGAGTACCCGACGAAATTTCTATCCCCCGATAATTAAGGTACCCAACAAGCGCAAACGCCGAAACCATCCAAAACCAGACGGGTGGGCCAGCTGGCATTAAAGCTTGAAAAACGCTACCGAAAACGTAAGCCTCTGCGCCCGATGCAATAATAATAATAAAGATATATGTGCCCGAAAGTATAATCGCCAGCTTTTCCCCAAATGCTTTTTGAAAATACACCCTTACCCCCGCAGAGGTAGGGAACATTGCGGAAAGCTCCGCAAAGCAAGTAGATGCTAAAAGGCATACAACACAGGCGGAAAGAACTGCAATCCATCCCGTATTGCCGGGCAGAAAAGAAGCGACCTGAACTTCCGCGACTATAGAAAGCGATGCAAAGGCAAAACCAGCCCCTGTAAATGCAATGGAATGGGTGCGAAGAGTTTTTTTAAAGTCTGCCATTTTTGCTCCTTATTCTGGCCAAAGAATCATTGTAATTGCATCTAATTTAATTACGTCTGCTTGGTGGCCCTTAACACGGATATCCCCGCTTAGGTACATTGCTGTCGGGTTAAGTTTTCCCAGTAGCATGTCGCGAAGTTCAAGCGCAGTAGGAAAACTGATGACAAGATCGGGGTCTCCGTTATTACCCGCTTTAACCTCTTCTACAATGCCGCCTTTTATATTCACAGTTGTCTTTATACCAGAGTCGGCTGTTGTGAAATGGATTAGGGGATTCCATATCTTTAGCAGTTTTTGGATTTTAGGGTTTGCATTCATTTTATCTTTGAAATCCGTAGCAGCAGCTAATACTTCGTCGATTGTTACCATAAAATTCTCCTTTTTTATAGATTACTTTCAAACCTAAAGAGCGCTTTATCCAAAGCTTCCAAGATAATTTGTAGATCCGCGTCTTCGATAATTAAAGGCGGTTGGATACGAATCACAGAGGTATTGTTTGTAGAAAGCAAAACGAATATGCCTTCGTCGGCTAAATAGCTGTTCATGCGAAAGCCTCCGGCATCGTCTGCAAGGCGGATTACCGTGTTCATCCCAATTTGTTCGTAGCTATCAATTGTTTTTGGATATTTTTTCTTGAGTTGTTCGTAGCCTGAGCGCAACACCTTGCCTTTGCGGTTTACTTCGTCTAAAAATTCTTTGTTATTTACAATATCAATCATCGCAGAGGCAGCAACGCATCCCAAGTCTGCTCCGCTTGTACTCGAGTAGTGGCAAAATGGGTAGGTGAGGAAAAACTCAGCAACTTCTTCTGTGTACATGGTTGCCGCCATGGGATACATTCCCGCCGAAAGTCCTTTTCCTGTAACCATGATATCGGGAACAACGCCCTCAAAGTGCTCAATACCCCAAAATTTTCCTGTACGCCCAAGCCCTGTGACCACTTCGTCGATAATGAGCAGTGTCCCGTTCGAGGTACAGATGTCTCTTACTTTCGCAAAATAATCTTTAGGGGGAATAAGCAATCCCGCTTCGCTAATCATGGGTTCAAATATTACCGCTGCGGTTTCGGGGGTGATTGCTTTTTTTAAAGCGTCTATATCTCTATAAGGAACACGGCTAAAACCCGGCATAAGTGGTTCAAAAGGTTTCGTGTAATCTGCGTTACCGTTTGTCGATAACGCAAAGCCTGTTATTCCATGGTAGCATTCATTCGCTGAAATGATACCGGGCCTACTGGTATACCCACGAGCAATTTTTATTGCAAGATCAACCGATTCTGAACCCGTTGAATTTAAAAAAGCGCAGTTAATATTTCCCGGCGTAGTACCTGTTAATTTTTTGACAAAGTTGAGCTTTTCTTTTGACATGAAAAAATTATTACCCATGTCGAGATACTCCAAGCCTTTTTTTAGAGCATCTACAATTTTAGGATGCCTGCGCCCTAAATTGAAGACTCCCTGCACCGAAAGAGCATCCAGAACTTCACGGCCATCGATATCTGTTGAACGGCAGCCCTCTCTTTTGGTTTCAAATATATCGAGGCCAATGTGCCCCATTGTCCTTACCCTCATTTGGCCAAAATGGTAGCCGTAATCTTTCAATAATTGTTTTTTTTCAGGAGAGGGTTCTTTGTGCATTGGTTTACCTTAGATACTTTTCAGCTCGACGAGATTAGGTATTATTTTATGACCCTACAATGCGTCCACAAAAATAGTAACTATGGCATAGCCGCCCATGCCTTAGATTCAAAAAAATTCTTATCTTGTTGACGAAACACCCATTGAATGGCAGCCGTCTTTCCACTTATCATGCGACTTTGGGAGGAATTTTAATGAAACAACTATATTGGATTTTTAACGGATTGTTATTTTTTTTACTCAGCTTTGCTTTAAGTGCAGCGCCGCGAAAAGCAGCACCTAAAAAAGCGCCTGTAAAAGAAGTAACAACCGAATCTGAACAAAAAATAGCCGCCGCACCGGTAGACGATGCAAAGGCAAAAGAAGCTGAGGCTGCCAAAAAATACGGCCTCTCCGATGAGCTACTGGAAGCCATCCAAAGAAAGCCAGAACCCAGCGAGGCGAATCTCGCCAAGAAAAAAGCAGGTGGGTACGTAACGGGGCTTCCCCTCGTTAACTTTGACCCCAATACCGGAATTGGATACGGTGTCCGACTTTTCTATTTTTATAATGGCGAAAAAGATAACCCACTTTTCCGCAGAACACCGTACCGTACCCAAGTATACGCACAGTTCTTTCAAACAACGTTGGGTTATCAATACCACGAGCTGAACTGGGATGCACCATACCTTTTGAACTCTCTTTTCCGCTTACGCACGAATTTTGTCTTTGAAAAAAATACATGGGCAAATTTTTTCGGTAACGGTTCGCGCAGCATGAATGCATTAACCGGTCCATCGGGTACTCAATACAGTAAGTACTCCGACTTTAACGACGAATTGCGTAAAATTGATAGTTCAACCAATAAGACAAACGCCGCATACAACCATTATTCGTACGAAAAACCCACGTTCAACGTGATGCTCGAACGCGATCTTTTTGGTGGCATTGTGCGACCTCAAATTGGTATGCAAATTAGCAGGTATTCTATATGGGATTTAGCCGGCACTAAAGTTAAAGCAGACGGCGGCGACGCAATTAACAACGCTACACTTTTGACACAGTACCAAAACGCAGGCCTTCTTGTCGGTCGTAACGGCGGTTGGTACAATACCGCACGTGCGGGTGTTGCCATCGACACGCGCGATTACGAACCAGACCCGAACAACGGCCAGCTCTTTGAAGCCATCGCCGAGGTCTCTAACCAAGCACTGGGAGCGGCGACGAACTTTGCACGCTACACCCTTTCTGAGCGTGTGTTTTATAGCCCGTTCCCTAAGCTCGTAGACCTTGTCATTGCAGGTCGTGGTGTGTACGCGCAATCGGTGGGGGATGTACCTTTTTATGCCATGAACCAGTATTCGAGTACAGAACGGGGTTATTTGGGCGCTTTAGGTGGTTTGCGTTCGCTACGGGGTTACAAAGACAACCGCTTTGTTGCAAATAACATCGCTATCGCCAATTTGGAGCTACGTTGGACGACGTTTGACTTCACTGTGTTTGGGCAAAACTTCGCACCAATTCTAGTGCCTTTTTTTGATATTGGTAGCGTGTTCGACCAACCCAAAGATATTTCCAAAAGCCAGTGGCGTTATGCGTATGGCATGGGCTTGCGTATTGCATGGAACCAAGCGACGATTATTATGGTGGATTACGCAATGAGTAAAGAGGACTCAAACCTCTTTATTAACTTCAACCATATTTTTTAATAAAAAGGGGGAGCCTTTTGCTCCAGAAGGTTCCCCTTGTAGCGTGTGCGACGGAAGATCTACCAAATTTGGTAAGCACAAATAGAGTTTTTAAATAAAGCCGAAAAGCCGTCGGTTATTTGCAATCCGTTTAATGGTGCGCATATTTTCGCTGGCGCACTCGTAGCCCATTTCAATAAACTCTTCAATAGCGCTGTAATCTGCCCAATGAAAATTTCCACGGATGGGGCGTAGGACAAGACTGGCGCGTTCGAGTTGTAGCATCCGACGGTGTTCAGAGGCGATTTCTTCGGTTTTTAAAATAACGTCAAAACCGCTACGCGGTAAATTATCGGCAAGTTTTTCGTCGGAAACGTCAACGACAATGGGGCGCTCTATCCCAATTGCAGCCGCCGCTTCAATTCCCAATTTATCTAAAACACCGCCATCGACAAAATAGTCGTTATCAACTTTTTCTGGCGGAAAGATAAGCGGCATAGAAGCTGAAGCAACAACAGCGCTGCGCAATCGGTCTTTTCCTTGAAAGACCCGAAGTTTTCCGTTACGGATATTGACGGCGGCGGTAACAAACGGTATTTCGGTTGATTCGATTGATACATCAGCAATGAAGGCGTCTAAAACAGAATGCACTCCTTCGGTGGTAAGCACTCCCGACGCGGTAAACATCCGCCTTAAAATATTTGTACTTGTGACAATTTTTTGAGCACGGTGTACAATCCCTTTTGCTTCGCTTTCCTGCGTGTTCGTCCAAGTCCCTATAAGGGAATCTGTAAATTGTTGAAAATTGACAAAGCTAAGCATACGTTTATGCAAAAACTCGATATCGGGCATTACCGCATACATTGAGCCAACAATGGCGCCCATTGAAATTCCTACAATATGCGAAATGCGGATGTCGTTTTCAACAAGTGCACGTATAACGCCAACGTGTGCAAATCCTCGTGCAGCGCCTCCTCCGAGATTGAGTGCTATTTTACCCACGAATTCCTTTAACTAAAAATTGGGTGCTCTGTAAATGCTCTATTGAATTTGCCGTTATGCTGGCCAGAAAACAAACCCTTTTGTCTTGACCTACACTTTAGCGCTTTTGCTTTGCGCAGTATGAGGCTGGTATATTTTTCTATGCTATTTTTAGGCGTAGTTTCCTTAAACTTCTTTGCATGCAAAAAAGAAGGTACTGCGCAGACAAAAGCACCACAAATACAAAAAATGTATGTAAGGACAGAGCCATCCACCACGCTACGCGAAGACGCTAACGAAACAGGAAATATTCTTATGCAAATTCCATTTGGTTCTTCTGTAGAAGTAATTCCGGCAAATGATACGGGTGCGGAACACGACGAAAAAAAGCATACGTGGCTAAAGGCGACATTTAACAACAAAACGGGATTTGTTTCCACAACCGCGTTAAGCCTTCTGCCTCTTCCCCAAGCAGGTTGCCGCACCGTGCTCGATTACGCCCGCAAACAACTTACACCAGAAGGCGCCGAAACGCGTAGGTACGATAATCCAGCAAAAAAAGGACCGTACCACTGGAAGCAAAAATTCAAAGAGGGCGTGACCGTCGAAGGATACGGCTCTATAGATACAGGCGCAATGGTAGCCAACCTTCCGTTCCACGACAGCGAAATTGCGTTCGAGATTTGTAAACGGTGTACTCCCTTTTTTAAGTCGCTAACATACGCGTCTTTCAAAGAACAAAACGAAGTTATCCAAGAATGCGGGGGGCGTACAAAACAAGGAGGCTGCCTTATTATTTGGTCGATAGAGACTGTGCATACTAAAAGTGGCGTGCGGCTTAAATGTGGATCTGAGTCGATGTAACTTAATGCTTTTATGCTAGTCAAGTTTACTTAATTCCACTTTTTTAGCAAGAGCTTCACGGTACGCAACTAGTTTTTCTGCAAGCTGACCATCGTGGAGGGCTAAAATTTGTGCGGCAAGTAGTCCTGCATTTTTTGCGTTGTCGAGGGCGACGGTCGCCACAGGAATTCCTGATGGCATTTGTAAAATTGAAAGAATACTATCCCATCCCTCGAGAGAGTTCGACGATTTAACTGGTACACCGATAACAGGTAGGGTTGTAAGCGATGCAACCATTCCCGGAAGATGCGCCGCGCCACCTGCACCGGCGATTATAATGTGGTAGCCATTTTCTTTTGCATTTTTTGCAAAGGTAAACATTTTTTCTGGCGTACGGTGTGCTGAAACAACTTCTGCATGGATAGTTATCCCAAGCTCTATAAGAACGTCGCGTGCATGCCCCATTACTTTCCAATCGGATTCGGAGCCCATGATGATTGCAACACGTGGTTTCATTTTGCGCCAGAGGTAAGTGGGGAGTCGGTATGCCAAGCCCAAAGTAAAAAAGTTGTCTGGTCACGTCGCCCTTTTGGCATGGAAAATACTGCTTTTTTAAGTTAAGGAATTTGCATGGACTCTATTAAAAAATATATAGGTGGATTTTTTGGCTCTTTGGCAGAGCGTATTTTCGTTTTTTTTATAGCCCTCTTTATTAGCCAAGGCCCACAGTATATGAACCTGTATTTGAATGTGCTCTCGGGAGCTACTGCCGAAGCAGAAAAATCGGTAAAGCTTATCGAGACGAAGGCGAACGAATTGGGTATGACCGTTCCACAATTTATTAAAGACCTTACCGCCTCTAACAGCCAAGCAGCAACAAAGTCAGGAGAAATCCACGAAGCGCAGCTCAAGCGTTTTGAAAGTCTTAAAGCTGCATTTACTGCGATTAAAAATGCGGGAGCGTTTTCACGGCCATTTATTTTTCTACGCCATGCCGATTGGACGCTCGCAAAAAGCGTACAGTTTCAACCTGCGCTTCCTTTTACCCTTGAAGCTTTGGGGTATGTTATTGCGGGAATAATTTTGGGTATGATTCTTTTTCGTGCATTGGCAATTTTACCCAAAAAAATCTTTGGTATAAAAAAATCTCCCATGCCGGCTTAAGCTCCACGCTTTTAACGGTATTTGCTGTATTTTGCTTTGCCGTGCACTCCCTAATTTTTCCATACCCTCGATATGGCGAAAAAAGTTTTTTTCCATCGCCGCCATAAATTGCCGCCGTGGGCACAGGCGTATTCCATTTGGGGCGTGGTCGCACTTGTTATTTTAGGGATTGTTTTTTTTACCTCTGTTGAGCGAGTGCAAACACAAAATATTTCCAGTATAAATGTGGGCGCACGCAATTATTCCGAGTCTCTCTTTTACGATTTGCGCGAGGCCAATTTAGAAGATAGGTTCGACACAATTTATAGTTATACAAAACGTTTGGACAAAAAGAAAGGCGTTAAGCTTTCACAAGAAAAAACCGCAGATTGTGTAACGCTCCACCTCTCGCAGAGCGGCACGGAAAAATACCGCTTTATTGCGCCTGTGGAAGGTAACAAAACACATACAGTATTCCATTTGCTGTCATTTTTAGAATATGTAACAGCGCACCATCCGCAAGCTACGTTTGATGCGTATATTTTCTTTTCTGGAAAAAAATGTAATATGGATGAAGCTATCTCTTCAGTATCGCACGAAAAAAATCCAAATACGATACTACTTGATACAGATACGCTCGATTCCCATTACAATAAAGTGGGGCATTTAAAAAATCTTAATCTGCGGTCTTTTTTTGAATCGTCGTTTTTATCTATCGAGCGTACGCATTGGGCTAATATTATGGCAACGGTTGCAAAAAACAACCAGAAACCTCTTGTGCTTTCAATAAAATCTGCTTGGGAAGAAAGTCCAGAAGCGCAAATAAACGAAAATCCACTTTGGCGCCATCCTCTGCTCCATAAAAAACAAGTAGACATTTCCACAGAACCTGTTGCGTTGTATTTATGGAAAAATTTGCAACTTTACAACGGTGGATTTTTTGTAACGCTTCTTCTACTTTGGCTACTTGGGTTTTTACCTTTTATCAATGCTGTCGGGACGTTCAAAGAAAAATTAGGTATTGCCCCTGCGCTCACAACGATGGTTCTTTACGCTCTCGCTTTTTTTGTATATCTTTTGATTACAAAAGCGCTTTTGTCGCAGATTAACTCCGACCTGTTACTTATTATTTTTCTTGTTGCTCTCTTTTTTCTTATTTTTTTACCGTTACGCTTTTTACAAAAAAGAATTTTTCGCGCAGAGTTAAACCGAGCAGGAATCCATCTGTGGACGTTGTTTTTTTTGACTATTTCTCTTTTTTTAAATCCACTGGTTGCACTTTTTGGAATTTGTTGTCTAATGCTTCTTTCTGCTCTTCAACGCGCAAGTACGGGAAAAAAATTAATGCGCCTTGTGGTTTTGGTTTTTCTTTTCTTTATAGTCGTATCGGCGACAAAACATCCTTTGGGAACTTTTTCCAACTATCTTGCGCAGCTTTTGCCGAGCTTTTCTGCCGTTGGGGTTTTAAAACTTTTTGTCGTTGCGTTTATAGGCGGAGGGCTTACCGCATTCCTTTTTGTACCCCGTGAACGTACCTAAAGTAGCAGTTATCGGCTGCGGCCGCATCGCTTGGATGCTTGAAAAAGACACCCTGCGTTACAAACCGTGTACGCATTTGGGCGCCCTTTTTTACTGGCAAAAAAAGCAAAAGGCGCAAATCACCACTCTTTGCGATACGCAGATTGAATATGCAAAAGCGGCGGCTAAATTTTTTTCTCTAAAAAATGTTGAATTTTTGAATAATCCAGAACGCGTTATCCAAACCAAGCCAGATTTCCTCGTTATCGCCACAAACACGCCTTCGCATTACGATTTACTCACCCAAGCCCTTTACGCAAAAATTCCACGGATTGTAGTAGAAAAACCCGTTGCGTGGAGTGTGCGCGAAGCAAAACTTCTTCGGAAAAAAATTGCAAAAAGTACAAGCGTTATTTTACCTAACTATGAAAGGCGTTACCACCCTAAGTATATTGCGCTCCAAAAAAAAATTGCCCATGCACGTACGTACCGAGGTCTTTTTGCTGCAGGAGGAAAGAGTCTTTACATCGATAAAAAAACAGGGGACGAAGGTGTGCTTCTGCACGACACCACACACCTTTTAGATTTGGCGCAATTTTTTTTCGGAAGCATTACCGGCGTTGAAAAAATTTTAAAAAAAAATCAGCATATTTTATATCTGGAACACGCAACAGGAATTAGCGGCGTTATAGAAACCGTCCTTAATGTGGGTGCATTCCACTTAGAATTAGAAATTTTTACTGCAGAAAAAAAAATTCGTGTCGGAAATGGTTTTTTAGAAACAGAGGAAATCCGCCTAAGTAAGCATTACAAAAACTTTAAATCGTACGATTTACCAAAACTTGTTTTAGATTCCCGAATGCCTTATGCCAGCAACCCGTTTATAAAACTTTACGAAAGCGCTCTTTTGGGCACACCTACAAACGCACATTTTTTCGATGCACTGCAAAACGTAGAGCTTTTGGGATAACTAAGAGCGTAGTTTTTTACTTTTTTCCCACGCTTGCCAGACATAAAAACTCAACGCCCCCAAAAGGACGACACAGATAGCCCAAAGCGATTCTTTCGTTTTATAAATGAGCGACGCTATCATCATGAAACCAGCAGCGGTAAGGTACAAAAGTGGAAAAAGCGGAAAAAGGGGTGAGCGGTACGGACGGTTTGCAATAATTGCGTTTCTTTTGAAATAGTGCGCGTACAAAAGCCCGAATACGGTAAGAAATGGAAAAAAACTGAGTGCGAACCCCATAAAGATAAGAAGCTTTAGTGTTCCCCCGAAACCAAAAAATAAAATATACAAAACACTTAACCCTGATTGCAACAGGATTGCAAATGCAGGAGTTCCCAAGCGTGGTTGTACCTGTGCAAGTTTTTTAAAGAGGAGTCCTTGCTCCGCCATTGCGTAATAGACGCGTGGGCCAATCATAACTTCTGCAGAAACAGAAGAAACAAGAAAAAACGCAATGAGAAAAGAAAGCACAGCGCCACCCATGCTACCTAAAAGCGCAGTAAACGCATTCACCGCAAGGCTCGTCGTTTCCTTGTTTAACCCTGCAAACCTTAGAAAGTTATAGTTAAGCGCAACGTAAACTATACACGTAACCAATGTCCCGATAATCATTGCGCGTGGTAAGTTTTTAATAGGGTTTTTTACCTCTGCGCCCAAGTACGATGCAGCGTTCCAACCACTGTATGCAAACATTACCGAAAGGATAAGGCTTCCCCATTTCCAAATTTCAACCTCGCCTGTTGTAGGATGGATTGTTGCGACACTTTGGGAAGATGTGACGAAAAAGAGCGCAAGTGCAATTGCAAAAACGAGCAAGGTCTTTATTGCTGTTAAAAAATTTTGCAACCCTTCGCCAATTTTTACGCGTGCTATATGGAATGCAGCGAGAATAACAGGGATAAACGCAGCATAAAGTTGGTAGCGAAAATTATTAAAATTAAACGCTTCGTGTGTTATTTGCCCATACCCGCGTAAGGTTAAATCTACAATAACAAGAGAGGTAAACGCAATTGGAGCAGAAAATCCGACGGTAAGCGACACAAACCCTGTTAAAAACGCAGGAAGCTTTCCGAAGATGCGGTTAAGGTATGCGAACTCTCCCCCTGCTTCGGGATATGCCGCCGCAAGTTCGGAATAGCTCAGTGCGCCAGAAAGGGCAACTATGCCGCCCAAAATCCATAACACAAGAATTGTAGTACTTTCCAAATGTGAATCAAAATAAAGTTCGCTACTCGTTAAAAAAACTCCCGAGCCCACCATTGAGCCTATAACGGTAAACGCTGCAGTGAAAAAACCAAGTTGTCTTTTGAGTGTCGACATTTATGCCTGCTTACGGCGTGCAACCATGAGGTTAGAACGCGGGGGTTTTCTTAAAGAACCGTAGCCAAAATTAAAAGGGAGTTCTTGGGGTTTTTGTTCTTTATAAAATTTCGCAAGCTCAGGCTGTACGGGATTTTGGGGACGCACGGACATACGGATAGCAGGTCCTGTGAAACTTCCATAGATTTGGATGTTCCACGCGTCGCGTAAATAGGTGTATTTAAAGCCTGAGTCATCTTGGACGATAACATCGGGAATCGTGATAAAAAAATCGCGGACACTATTGTAAAAATTATTGTGCATTAAATACACTGCTGCCTTTAACATCATAAAAGCTCCACGCTTTTGTGCTAGAAATTTTGTAAGTGGATAATCGGGACTAACAGCTGCGCTATCGAGGTATTGTTCAATATAAGTCAATGAACGCAAGCGCGAATCGGTGTCGGTACGGAACCAAATACGAACTCCGCCTGGAGTACCGCTGGGCGTGCTGTTTCCCGAATTTGGCTCTGGTGCAACAATAACTCCACCCGAAGGAGACAAATAAATTTTTTCCATAGTAACAATACGCCAGCCAATTCCAGAAGTAAAGGCGAGTAATACAGGCGCGATTCCTGGAATCTCTGTATTTTTTACAATATTTGTTTTCATGTGTGCAGAAAAGAAATAATTCCTATCGGCAATATTATTGATAACCGAGCGCATGTTACGCAAACCTTGGTAATAGCGCGGCGAGTTTTTTTCGGGGTGTGGAATATCGCCCGCTTTTTCTAAAGCAACCATGATGTATTCGCTCGCGTACGGGCACATCGTATAGAGGTTTATAATATCCGCGCCACTTAAAGGATAAAATGCTGCACGATCGGAGCGGCAAACAGGCGCACCGTCGCTTTTATAAAGCACGGTGTCGCGCCACTCTTTTACGGGATTTATATTTTGCGTACGTACTTTATTCCAGAATGCTGCCATCTTTTCGCGGTGGAGTGCGTAGTCAGGATTTTCTGTAAAGGGTTTAAGTTTTGAATCTGCGGGAATCTCAAATCCACCCAAATAGCGTGCAATATCGTCAAAATAGTAGCCACTCGAAGCGTCACCTTGGGCACCTTTGGGGCGTCCTGTTTTTGCATCAACGATACTCCCACTTTTGCAACATAATGGTCCTAAAAAAACGATACAGAAAACAAGGTATAGTGTACCGCTAATATTGCCACGCTTTAGTTTTAAAAATAGATTTTTCATTGGAGTCCTTAGTTGTTTGGTGTTTGGCGTAAATAAGCGTCGATGAAAGGCGATAAATCGCCATCCATAACATTTTGTACCTGTGCTGTTTCGTACCCAGTACGTAAATCTTTTACCATGTTGTACGGATGGAAGACGTAGCTACGTATTTGGTTTCCCCACGAGATGTCTTTACGCTCACCTGCGCGTGATTCAATATCCGCTTCTTTTTCGGCACGTGCCCGTTCGTAGAGTTGTGCTTTGAGCATTTTTATGCAGGTGAGCCTGTTTTGGATTTGGCTGCGCTGCGATTGTGAAGACACGACAATACCAGTAGGTAAATGCGTCATACGTACAGCCGATTCTGTTTTGTTGACGTGCTGGCCACCTGCACCGGAGGCACGGTACACGTCGACTCGCAAATCTTTTTCTAAAATTTCCACTTCTACACTATCTGAAATTTCAGGAGAAACGTGTACAGAGGCAAATGAAGTATGCCGGCGTTTATTAGAGTCGAAGGGAGAAATCCGTACAAGGCGGTGGATACCATTTTCTGCTTTGAGGTAGCCGAACGCGTTTGGTCCCTTGATGTAAAGCGTTGCATTTTTAATCCCCGCCTCTTCACCCTCTTGGTAGTCTACCACTTCTATCTCGAAACCTTCTTTTTCTGCATAACGCGAATATGCACGTAAAAGCATGTCTGCCCAGTCTTGGGATTCTGTGCCGCCGGCTCCCGGGTGTATGTTGACAAATGCGTTTGCCATATCGTCGGGGCCAGTGAGCAGACTTTCTAAATCAAGTTTATCAAAAACTGTGCGTGCATCGTTTAAACGCTTTTCGATTTCACCGGCCAAGTTTTCTGCCTTTTCCATCTCGGCAATTTCGGCGTACTCGTGTGCGTCGGTAAGTTCGGCCATTAAATCTTTCCACGCACCTATTTTTTTATCTAAGTATGCAATGCGTGTTTGTAACTTACGTACATAGTCGACCTTTTTATCGTCTGCAAAAAGCGAAGGATCTTCCATTTTTTGCCGTAAGTCGTTTAGCTCTGCTTCGGCATCTTCAAGGTTCAATTCTTTGAAGCGCTCACCGACAGATGTTTTTAACTTATGCAATTCACTTTTGACCTCTTTTACCGAAAGCGCCACGGGGTGCCATCGTCTTACGAGATATGGCGAAAAGCCTTCTTTTCTATTACATACAATTTTAAGGAACTGTGTAGGTAAAATCTGCCATGCTTACTGCTTTCGTTGTATCGCTATCTCTAATAACGGCAGTGAGCATAGCGGTATACCTATCGCCAGATGTACGTGGTATGGGGTTTGACCAAGGAGTAGTTTGATAATCAATGCCGTTATCTAAATCAGCAAGGCATGTGAAAGTTAAAGTATTTGCAAGCCTTCTTTTTCGGCTGCGACACACAAGCGCCCTTCGAACGAAATAAATAGAATATCTTGCGGAAAACCATCTGCCAACTGTAGCGCGGCCGCAAGTTGCAATGCATCTTGGCTGCGCAGCGCGTGCGTACGTAAAAGGCGAGTGGCAAGCTGCTTTACCATTACTGTCGGCATTACCTCGTGCCAGCTCTCTTGCAACAATTTAAGGCGACCACGTGCGCTCGCTAAATCCCCTGCATGTAGGGTGTGTTCACGCTCTAAACGTGATAGTGCGCTTTCTGCTTCGGTTACAGTACCCCACCAAACAAAAATTGGCTCACCACTTTGAAAAAAAGTAGCTACTTTTTCTGTGTGCTGTTCTTTGCGAAGCCATGGCAATATAGCAGAAGTATCGAAAAAACGTAGAGAGCGTACTTCTTTTTTGGGTTCTTTTGTGTGTTTGTGTTTTGGCGCCTTTGTTGCCATTAATAACTTTCGTTTCTTTCGGCGCTAAGTATATCGGTAAGGTTTATTTCGCACCCGTCGTCAACGGGAGGATGGATAAGTTCGCCGGGAATGCTGGCCGAGCCTTGTTGGATGATTCCACGCCGTACAAGGCTCGTTAAACTTTTGGCGGTGGGTATATAGCGCTGTAGTGTTGCAATGGGACGGTCGCGATCAAAAATAACGATTGGTTCGCCGGAAGCTACTTGGTTTAAGTAGTAACTTAAATTCGTTTTTATTGTAGACACCATGGTTTTCATAATATGACTATAATAGTCGTAAATATAAAGTCAAGTATAATCTGCTTTTTAGGGTTGGCGGTGTTTCGCTAACCTTGAATTCGGCACATGCATTGGTACGCGCTTTATACAAACCCTCGCGCTGAAAAAAAAGTCTGTACGCAACTAAATAAACTGGGTACCGAAGCATACCTTCCTCTCTTGAAACACCGCAAAAAATGGTCGGATCGTTTTAAGTGGGTTGAAGAACCTCTTTTCCCTTCTTATGTTTTTGTACGCCTTAGAGAAGAAAAGGCAGATTTCCTCCGCGTTTTACGTATACCACACGCGGTACGCTTTGTCAGCTTTGAAAACTCTCCCGCAGTTATCCCCGACGCAGATATAGGTATTTTACGGTTAAGCCTCGAAAATTTTGCAAATTCGATAAATGTTGTTAGTACAGAGGAAATCCGTATTGGCGATAAAATTTTAATTACCGAAGGCCCATTTCGAGGGCGAGAAGCAATCGTCGATGCAAAGCATAAAAACGCAACAGTGTTGGTTGTTTTTCCTGCGCTTAATAAATCGCTACAAGTTGCAGTGCCGCTTACGCATATACAACGGGCGGCAATTTAATAAAATTTATCCGACGTTTACAGTACGTGTTATTTGGGGTGTATCTATACCTGTATAGGTTGTGGTAAACTTTGCGTTCTCGACGACAAACGCGACACCATCCAAGTTTGGTGAAAAACCCGCGTGTGGCTCGGTGACAACGGTAAGCTCCATCGGCAATAATTTTTTTTCAGCGAGCGAGCCATCGTCTCTGCGGTAAACAAGGGTAATGCTTCCCGAAACAAGAAGAAACGCCTCGGGGCAGGTGTGTTTTTCTAACTCACGAATTGCGTCGCGTGAGCGAAAACGCGGACGGTATACACCTACGCGCCAATTGTTATTTTCGGTGAAGAGTACATCCCACTCTTTTGCGCTCTTAAGCGTTTGCGTTTGCATGTACCTTTTTGTGTAACCGGATAATTTTTTTATTGGCGAAAAAACATTTCCAAGTACTGGTTTACGAGCGACGCATGCGAACGCTGCACCCAGTGGTTTGCGTCGACATAATGCATTATCGCATGCGGTGCAACGTCGAGCACATTTGAATAAATTTCGGGAGTAATCGCCAAATCTTCTTTGGGGATAATCACCTGCACTTTGGTGTCTATGCGCGTGGGCACCTCTAACCATTTTCCTTGGATGAGTTCACGGTACAAATTGAGCGGATTTACAGCGATACGTGCAATCTCTTCGTTGCTCGCGCTCAGCATGGGGTCATTTTCAGGCACACCACCCTTGATGAGCGCTCGCGGCCATACGGCGCGGCCAAAATTACCGAGCACATAGTCGGGCACAAACGGCAACTGGAATAAATAAATATACCAAGACTTCGCCATCTGCCGTAATGCGTCGGCAATTTTTTTGGGGTCGAACGATTTAAGGCGTGAGAAAAGGTAATCCCGCGCAAGACCTGGGTGGGGGCCGCTAATTGCTGTGTACGATGCGATATCTTTGGCGTACTCGGGGCGTGAGGCAAAAACCCAGCTAATGATGGCGCCCCAATCGTGCGCAACCAAGTGTGTTTTTTTTCCGCCCAGTGCTTCGATGGCTTTTTGGATGAGCGGCAATATGTTGTCGATGTGGTAGCCGACCCGCTCTGTAGGTGCATCCGAGCCGCCGACGCCGGGAAGGTCGAGAGCGCCAACGCGGTAATTTTTAGAAAAATATTCCATTTGGTGCGACCACGTATCGTGCGAATCGGGCCAACCGTGTATAAAAAGAATCGCGTCCCCCGCGTCAAGGCCGGCGACCTGCATCGAGAGCTTACCGTACGGCGCAGGAATGGAGAGAAACTTTGACTTCATAGTAGCACGGCGTATCTCTCTGTTATCGGGTCAATTAAGAATGGAGTGTTAAGGAGCCAGTGCGCCAAATCGTGTATGCATAAAATTTGATACTTGTTTACCCTCGCTTCCCAAAGATAAAATTGGCTCATGGCCGGTACTCCACAAAATGAAGCTCCGGTATATACCTCCGAGAAGCGCGAAGCAGATTTCCAACGCATTTACGACAAAAGTAAAAATCGCGTGCTCAATTATATTTCGCGTACGGTGCGCGACCGCGACGAAGCGCTCGATTTACTCCAAGAGGTTTTTATTACTTTTTACGACAAACTACCCGACTTGGATATTTCAACAGACCGTATTGAATCGTGGCTGATTAAAACCGCACGCAATGTTATTTTAACGTATGTACGAGACACGCACCGTAGACTTACACGCGATTTGCAAAATACGCAAGAAAGCGACACGTGGCAAAAAGATAGCCAAGTGGGTAAAATTTACCAGAAAGAACTTGAAAAGCATATTGATAATTTTCTCGACTCGCTAAACGATCCTGAGCGCAACCTTTTTATACTACAGAAAATCGAGCAGGTTAAATATAGCGATTTAGAGAAAATTTTAAATATTCCCCAGCGGACAATGAAACGTATGGCGGCAAACTTACTACAGCGCCTCAAAGAGCGCACAACGTTCGATAAAGACTACTTAGACGACTAATTCATTTTTGTAGCGTGAAAGGCCGCCATTGGAAACTTCTATAGATTTCAGCGGGCCCAAAGTTTGCTTTGTACCGCATTTTCTCATGGTTTTCTAAATAAAGTCCCAGATTTAAATATTTTAAGCGTAGGTCTCGTGTTTTTTCTATAGCCGCTAAAATAATAAACGTGCCTAGCGAGTTTTCTTCAAAGGTTGGTTCAAAAACAGAATATACTGCAGATAAAGAATCTGTTAGGACATCAAAAATAGCAAAACCAATAAGGCGATTTTTATCGTGAAGAACAAGCTCTATTGTATCCTTAGGGTTTGTGTACATTTGCGTGAGCATCGAATCACGCAACAACCCTTTAAGTACCACCGAATCTCCGGCTCCATCTTTGTGGCGTCCCATTTGGTAGCGTACATAAAGTTCATATTTCTCCTGTGTCGGCTTGGGTATTTGCCAAAGAAGAGTAAATGCAGAATTCCGTTTAAGCGTACGGCGCATCGCTCGGTTGGGTTTAAAATTATCGACAATAACCCTGTACGGAGTGCATTCCGCACAGGTACGGCAATAGTTGCGGTAGTAAAACCTCCCATAACGGCGGTACCCTTTTTGTAAAAGGCGTGAAATTTGTTTCTTGCTAAATTTCTGTTCGCCGTCTATTATATTGTGCGTACGCGAAATACGGTCGTTGTAATACCCACAAACAGATTCTTGGAAAGCCATCTTTAACATGCTATTGCGTAGAACTACCTATCTTTCGATTTTCACCCTGTCTCGCAAAAAATGGATAGCGCATGTCTGGAAAAAATATCGCTATTGCTGGGGCTTCGGGTGCCGTAGGGGTCGAATTTATGAGCGTATTGGAAAAAATGGATTTTCCCGTAAAATCACTTAAACTTTTGGCGACAAAAAGAAGCGCTGGGAAAAAACTTAGGTTTAAGGGGGAAGACATTGTTATAGAAGAAATGACTCCACAATCTTTTAAAGGAGTCGATATCGCACTTTTTTCTGCAGGAAGTTCGGTAAGTAAAGAATACGAAAAATATACTCTCGATGCAGGATGTATAATGGTCGATAACAGTTCTGCATTCCGTATGCGCGAAGGAACTCCCCTTGTGATTCCAGAAATCAATCCACAAGATGCAACAAAACACAAAGGAACTATTGCAAACCCAAACTGTTCTACAATAATTATGCTTATGGGGGTTTATCCTCTTATTAAAAAATATCCAGCGAAGCGTCTTGTTGTTTCTACATACCAAGCAGCGTCTGGCGCGGGTTGGGCTGCAATGGAGGAGTTAAAAGATTCAACACGCGCAGTTTTAGAAAACAAGCCGTTTACCCCACAAAAAATGCCATACCCTTACGGGTTTAATCTTTTTTCGCACAATGCGGCAGTGGGCGAAAATGGCTATAACGAAGAAGAAATGAAAATGGTAAATGAAACTAAAAAAATTCTCCACAACGAAAAAATTGGCGTAAGCGCAACGTGCATACGCGTGCCCATTTTGCGTGCACACGCAGAATCCATTAATATTGAATTTGAGGGCAACGCCCCCTCCGAAGAAGAGGCGCGGGAATTATTTACCGCCTTCCCGGGAATTAAAGTTGTCGACGATAGAGAAAAAAATTATTTTCCAATGCCTTTAGAGGCATCGGGTGAATTTGATTGCTACGTGGGTCGCGTGCGTAAAGACCTAAGCCTTCCCGACAAAGCGCTCAACATTTTTATAGTGGGCGATCAGCTTTTAAAAGGTGCGGCGCTTAACACCGTGCAAATCGCAACCCTACTCTAACATGGCTAAGTTACCAAAATCGGCAATCCAAACTTTACGCGACGAAGCGCTGCGTGCTGCAAAACAGGCGTACGCGCCGTATTCGGGCATACACGTTGGCGCGGCAATTCTTGCAAGCGACGAAAATATTTACACCGGCTGCAATGTCGAGAATGCTTCGTACGGACTTACTGTGTGTGCAGAAAGGAATGCGATTGCAAACGCGCTCTTAAGGGTTTCTACAGAACGTGCTTCTCTTATCCAGGCCATTTACGTGGTGAGCGACAAGGAAGGCGCAACGCCCCCCTGCGGTGCATGTAGGCAAGTAATTAGCGAGTTTGGCCACGGGGGATTAATTTTTTTTCCAGGAAAACGTGGGATTAAAAAAATTAAAATCGAAGAGCTCTTGCCCGAAGCGTTTTCACTTTCTTGAACCTATAACAAAGTGTGGGCGTTTCGCTAAATCGTTTATAAGTTCAACTTTGGCAAAACCCAGATTACTTGCAGTCTCGGCAACCCACGCAGATTTTTCGGGGTGCGTTTCTAATGCGAACAAACCGCCTTCGGCGAGGTTGCGGAAGATTGTTTTAAGAAGCGCGGTATGGAGAAAGCTAAAATCTTCTGCAACAAGCGCTACACGTGGCTCAAAAGACGAAACCGATTTATCGAGTCCCGAAAATTCGCGTGCAAACACATAAGGTGGATTACTTACAATCAAATCCATTTTTTGGGAAAGCTGTAAATCCGCCTGAGTAAAATCGGCAAGAAGATATTCTACCTCTGTTTTTGTTTCCGCTAAATTTCGCACAGTATTTTCTTTCGCAACGGCAAGAGCATCCTTAGAAATATCGACAAGCGCTAGGTGTTTACACCCAAGCCTTTCGGCGAGCGCAATTCCAATACAACCCGAACCCGTACCTAAATCGGCGATACGCGGCGCGTGCGACACACGGTGAAGAATATGTTCCACCAGTTCTTCGGTTTCGGGGCGAGGGATTAGCACAGATTCATTTACCAAAAAAGATTTTTCAAAAAAATTTTTTTCTCCCAATATATATGCCGTTGGTTTTCCCAATGCTTTTTCACGCAAAGCTGTGCGTAAAAGTGCAAGTTCTTTTTCTTCCAAGGGACGCTCGGGTTGCGTGAAAAGTTCAATACGCTTAAGGCGCAAAAAATGCGCAAAAAGGATTTGTGCTTCAAGGCGAGGCGAAGGAACTTTTTTTTCGCAAAGGTATTCCTCGGCTTTTCGCAGCACTTCGATGAGGGTCATGGAACGTATGCGACATAATTTCGGTTAAGGTTACTCGGTAAATGCCGATTAATTAAGAAAGGGTAGGCTATGAGCCTGTGCGCCAATCCTTGTTTTGTGTCTGGATGAAAAAACAGTTATTCTTTTTTTTATTTCTCTTTCCTCTTTTAGCGGCAGTTTATGCCACAAGCGGCGTTACGTATATCCGTTCGCTTGCTAATTCTGACCCTGAGCTACAAAAGCTGCGAAAAGAAGTTACAGAAAACTTACGCACCCTCGCCGATGGGCATGTTCCACAGGTTAAATGGCGGCGGTATAGAGTAAAAAAGAACGATACTTTTTTTTCAATTATGGCGCGTACCGTACTCAACCACGACACCATTTCGAGTGTAAACCACCTCGCGTCGCTTTGGGATGTATCCACCGGCGACGAATGGCTTTTGCCCAACGTGCGCGGTATTGCCGCTAAAGGTAGCCGCGATATAGTTGCAAAAAAATTTGGTAAAAAAGCAGATTCGCTTGTGCCTATTCCTGGACAAAAAAATTATTTTTTTATCACGGGACTCCACTTTGAATCAATTGAATCTGCATTTTTTGACTTGCGTGCGTTTATCCGTCCTGTCGCGGGTCGGCTTACCTCGGCGTTTGGAATGCGCCGCGACCCTTTTACCGAAAAAAGAAAATTCCACAAAGGAATTGATATTGGTGTTCCCGTAGGTACTCCTGTGGTTGCTTCCGCTGATGGCGTTGTAACGTTTGTCGGCAAAAAAGGCGGGTATGGGAATACGGTCCTTGTGCGGCACAGGAATGGCTACCTTACCCTTTACGGCCACCTAAGCAAGTTTGCCGTCAAAAAAGGAGTGCGCGTAAAACAAGGGCAAAAAATTGCATACTCAGGAAAGACCGGACGCGCCACTGGACCACATGTCCATTTTGAAGTACGGCGCGAGGGAAGAGCAGAGCGGCCGGATTTCCACCGTACACAAATTTAAAACTTACACGAAATACTTTCCCCTTTGTTAACCGCCACACCATCCAAGTAATTCGTGTATTCGCTGCGGCTTGGCGGAAAATATTTGCACCCATCTTTGGAGTAACGTCCTGACTGCGTAACAATAAAGCGGTCTGCGCAAATTTTAGACACGGTGCTATTTTTAAAATTGTAAACGCCAAAATTTGTGCTGTCTGCTTGGTGGTAAATAAGGTATGGGGAATTTTTTTCTGCAGAGAAATTTTTTAACATTGTGTTAAACTGAGACTCTGTCGTAAAATTCGGATCGAGCGCGTTACTTGAATAAATTACAGTGGTTGTATTTCCCGTGGGTTTGTACGACGCCAACGACGACAATACCAACTCTACATTTAAACCTGTGCGGTATTTTTCTACAAAAGCCATTAACGCAATTTTGCAGCGGCTAAGGGAGTAGTCTGCACAAATTTCTGCGAGAGAAGTTTTTGTATTTTTCTCCCAAGCTTCTAAAGTTGCCTCTATTCCTGGAAAATTTTTACCAAGGAGCAGCGGCAAAAGCTCTGCATGCAAGCGCTGTGTGCGAAAACTAAAGTCGACAACCGTTAAACTTGTACAATTAAAGTGTGCCGCCATTATATACGGTTGCAAAAAACCTACCGATACACAGTGGGTAGGTTCTTTAAGCCTTGTATCAATGGCGTTGCGCGTGTATGCAAAATCTACTTCGGGAGAGCGGTCGGTCATTTTTACCCACGCGCTACACCCCAAGGCGCCGCGCAAAGATAAATCGTTTTGTTTAAACGCCTGTGTTTCTGCAGCGTTTAGGTCGCGCAAAAGTCCCGTACTTTTAGAGGGCGAAACGCACCATTTTTGTGCTGCTACATCCAACTTTTTTAAAGCCTGAGCGACAGATTCTCCCACCATTTCTTTTTGGAGGTGTGGGAGTAACGCCAAATTTTCCTCGGAGACACTCAAGGAGATTTGTGTTTTATGTGTGGCCGGAGTTTTTGAACAAGCGGCGATTAAAAATAACCCCAAAACAAAAAATGGTGTCCGTTTCATTTAGGCGCTCCTGAAGGCATTTGTAATACAATGTCTACACGGCGGTTCAACTGGCGGTTTGCGACGGAATCGTTGGGTGCGACGGGGCGGTATTCACCGTAACCGGCTGCACCAAAACGTTCTGGGCTTAAATTTTTATTTAAAAGAAGGTGGCGCAAAACAGAAAGCGCACGTGCCGACGAAAGAGTCCAGTTATCGGGAAAGCGCGGAGTGCGTATCGGCACGTTGTCGGTATGCCCTTCGACAAGTACATTTGACGAAGTATTTTTTGCAAGCATTTCGGCTACAGTGTCGAGGGTGTGCTGTACTTCGCGGCGTAGCGAAGCCGACCCCGAAGGAAATAAAATTTTGTCGTCGATATTGATTACGATGCGGTCTTTAAAGCGCTTTATACGTAAATTTCCTTCGGCAATTTCTTTTTGGAGTTTGTTTTCTAACTCTTTTGCCTGAGCCTCCAGTTCGGATACAGTTTGCTTTTGCTGGCGTGCAACATCGAGACAGGTTGCAAGCTCATTTGATTTTTCGCTAAGCGCTTTTTCAAGCTCCGCAATACGTTGGTTTTTCTGTTCGGTTAGCGCAGCTAACTCTTTCCTGTATTCGTCGCGGTTTTTTTCAAGTTCTTTTTTAAGTTTTTCAATTTCTGCTAAAAACTTTTTTTCCTGCTCTGCGGCATCTTCCAACAGCTTTTTCTGCGCTGCGCTACTTTCTTGTTTAAGCGCTTTGATTTGGCGATCCCTTTCGTCAATTTTCAACGTATTGTATGCATTGTCTTCGACATGCGCACGCCTTTCGTCGCGCAGGGCATTTTGTGTTTCGCGCAGGGTGTCGTTCAATGTTGCGATACGGCTTTCCAGTTGGCGTATTTTTTCTTCGTATTGATTTTTTTGGAACGCAGCATCTTTTTTCGCTTCTTGGAGTTGTCTTTCCAAAAGCGTTTTTTCAATACTGAGTGCGTAAATATCGTTTTGCGCTTTTTCGTATTCAGAAGGGTAGAAGAAAAGGTCGGCCTTTAGGGCTGTTATCCCGCTAAAAAAAGTTATAAGCGCAAGCAAAAAAGGATAGTTACGTTTCACTATTTAACCTCCGCCAAAGCTTTGCGTTTTTCAACGACTTTCTCGTTGAGCTTTGCGATTTCTTTTTCACGCGCATTGATATCGTTCTTTTTAAGGATGCGCGCCGCTTCAAGTTGGTGTTTTCCGATAAGAAGAGCTAACTCCGCTTGGCTTAGTTCGTTTTCTTTTTCGAGGCGTTGCTTTTCTTTTACAAGTTTTTCATCTTTGGAATTTTGCGATATTCTGCTTTCAACATCGAGCAATTGGTTCTCTATTTTATCTTGTTTAGATTTTTCTTGCACAATTTGTTCTTCGATTGCAAGTAAAGTAGGCGAAGTTTTTGAAAGTGTACGCGTAGAGCTGTAGGGAATTGGCGGTGGTGCACTACTACAGCCAGTTTGGCAAAAAACAACGCTTAAGAAAATAAAACTTCCTATAAAAGCATAGACGGATTTTTTTGTTTGCTGCATACGTTGCAGTTATTATGTGCAAGTACCCGTAAAGCATGTTTAGAAATTATTGATTCGCTTGCCGTAGGAGCCTGTGCGCCAACTCGCTGGAGCAATTTTTTTGAGAATTCTTGTACGCTATTTTGCACTTTTAAGCGAACCGCGTACAAAAATTCTCAAAAAAATTGCCTCTTCATAAACACTACACGAGTTGGCGCACAGGCTCGTAGCCAAGTACACCGTAAGATTGCGTAAAACATAAGAATAAAATGCCGTTCCGTACCATTGTACACGTCGATATGGATGCCTTTTTTGCAAGCGTCGAAATTCTCGACCATCCAGAATTAAAAGGTAAAGCAGTGGTTGTGGGAGCAGATCCTTTGGGGCGTATATATAACGGCCATGGAACCATGGAGGTCGTCGAAGAAAATAGCAGAGTTAGCCGAACACGCGGTGTAGTATGTGCTGCCAGTTACGAAGCGCGTAAGTTCGGGGTACGTTCTGCACAACCCGTTAAAAAGGCGTACCAACTTTGCCCCGAAGCAATCTTTTTACCACCGCGCTTTTATAGGTATAGCGAAATTTCCGACCGCGTTATGAACTCCCTCCAAGGTTTTAGCGACAAGCTTTTACGGCTTTCCATCGACGAAGCGGTGATGGATGCCTCTTTGCAGGGGATAAAATACGGAACTTGGAAAATTTTAGGCGAAGCAATAAAAAAAGCAATTTTTGAAGCAACAGGACTTACTGCAACCGCTGGGATTGCCACTGGCCGAACGCTTGCAAAAATGGCCTCGGAGATAAAAAAACCCGACGGTCTCTATCTTGTACCCCCCGGAAAAGAAAAAGAATTTCTTGCGCCTCTTAAAGTGGAGGCGATTCCTGGCGTGGGACCGCGTGCAAAAGAAATACTCAACCGTGTTGGAGTACATATAATTGCGGATCTACAAAAACTTAATGCAGAAACGCTTGTGGGAGTGCTCGGTAAGTGGGGAATGCGCCTTTACGAACTTGCACAAGGGATAGACAACGAACCAATTGAAACTTCGCGCACGCGAAAATCTTTTGGCGAAGAATGCACGTACGACACCGATTTGGCGTCATGGGATAACGTAAACGCAGCGCTTGCAGATTTAGCGACAAGCCTTACGCGTTCTATGTCACGAAAAAAAATTTCGGGGCGCACAATGACTCTCAAAATTCGCTTTGCCGATTTCCATACGATTACGCGTTCGCAAACATTCCCTGTGCCTATATCCGATGCGGGTACAATGCAAAGCCGTGCGCAGGAACTTCTTGCGCGTAGCGTTACCCATGCACAGGTGGAGAAAGAAAAGATACGCCTTTTAGGAATACAGATGTCGCACCTTTTTAGTGAAAAAGTTGGCGAACAGCTTTGGTTATTTTAGCTTTTCAACATACGTTTCGTAAAATTCCCAAATCCGTGGATTTTCAGTAGCAATTTTTTTTGCTTGCCCACGCTTAAGCCTATATTTAGTACCTGCACTTTTTTCAAACCACCCATAGTAATTGTTCCGCAAAATAGTTCCGCATTTTTCGGTAGCACCTAATTCTACAAGCGCTTTGGGTTTTAGCGCTTTGTACTTTTTCAGTAGTACACTAATATGCACGGCTGATTCCAAGTACGCTGTTTCAATTTTTTGTCCTGTTGTACCGCCCGTGTTTTGGGCTACGCGGCGCCCATTAAATTCTTTAAGTAATTGGTTGCGGCGCTTTACAGAAAATTTATTTTGGAATGGCTCAGGCTCTGCGAGAACAAGTACATCCGACGTACTAACGACAAGAAGCCCTATATTAAGCCGTCGCGAAAGGCTTTTCATCATTTGCCAATACGAAAGTTTTTGTTTTGCTTTGGGTTTTGGTACTGCGATATATACTTTTTCTGTAATCGCCAAACGGCGCACCGCTTGGTAAAGGAGCTTTGCGTTAAAGGCAAGTTTAAGTTCCACAACGATGAGCGTTCCCTCCTTTGCCGCAACCAAATCGCAACCTAAAACTTCGCCTTTTACCTCGAAACCCTGCTGTAAAAAAAATTGCGCGACGGGTGCGTAAAGGTCTCTCTCGTGGAGCATTTGGTTTTTGCCGTCACAATGTGACATAATACCGTGGAACTGGAGTGCGACAGTTTGTCACGTTTTTCCAAGGCTCTTAGGAGCCTGCGCGAGCTGGCGCACAGGCTCTTTACTGGAGGAGCGCCGCAATATCTTCTGTAGTAATTTTTTTATTCCGCGCATTTTTTGCGTCGATAACCGCGTCAAAAAGTTCACGTTTCATCCCTTGGAGCGTAAGGACTTTTTCTTCGACGGTGCCTTCGCTCACCAATTTATACACAATAACCTTTTTCTTTTGGCCGATGCGGTGGGCACGGTCGGTTGCTTGGTTTTCGACGGCGGGATTCCACCACGGGTCAAGGTGGATGACTGTGTCGGCGCGGGTGAGCGTTAACGCAGTGCCGCCTGCTTTCAAACTAATGAGAAAAAATTTTGCGCCGCCTTCTTGAAAGCGGCTTACAAGCTCTCGCCGTTCTTTCGCGCTCGTTTTACCGTCTAAATAATAAGGGTCAATGCCGCGGTGTTTCATCAACGCCATCAAAACTTTGAGCACAGACGTGTATTGGCTAAAAATAAGTACACCTTCGCTTGCAATAGAAAGCTCGACAAGTTTTGCATCAAGGTACTCAAACTTTCCCGAGTCGAGTGGGTCGGGTGACTCGGCTTCAAGAAACGGGTGGCACGCAATGCGGCGTAAAATAGTGAGTTGCCTTAACATATCAAAAAGCGGCGAACCGCGATTTTTTAGGCACTCCAAAGCATTTTGCCTTGCGGCCTCGTATACCCGCGCCTGTGTTGCCGGCATGGGTATTTTGATGATCGCTTCTGTTTTCGCGGGCAAGTCTTTCAAGACATCTGCTTTGCGGCGGCGCAGCATAAAAGGCCGAATCCGCCGTTCCAAGCCTTCGCCGTCGCGTACATCCAGGTGGCCTCCAAACCCTTCTCTGAAACTTTTTTGTGTACCTAAATAGCCCGGGAAAAATAAATCGAAAAGCGCCCATAAATCTTCCAAATAATTTTCGAGCGGCGTACCCGTAAGGCATATAATCGCCTCTGCGTTTAAACTGCGTAAGTTTTGTGCAATACGTGTTCTAAAGTTTTTCGCAAACTGCGCTTCATCGACAAACGCAATTGTCCATTTTTCTTCTGTGAGTTTTTTGGTGTCTAGCGAGTACGTAGAAAATGTTGTGAGTACTACAGTGGCGCTACGCATTGCTTTTTCTTGCCGTGTGCCATGCCAGCGGTACACGCTTAGCTTGGGGGCAAATTTTTGGATCTCGCTTTCCCATACGCCGAGCGCGGCCACAGGGCAAATAACTAAAAAACGAACAGGGGGGGATTTACCCTTCTGTGCGCTTTTATTTTTGGTGGCTGTTTGGTTGTTGAGCGCCACCATCGCCGCAATGGCTTGAACGGTTTTACCCAACCCCATGTCGTCGGCCAAAATGCCCCCTACGCCCGACGCATGCCGCTCTAAAATGAACTCAACGCCCCTTTTTTGGTACGGACGCAAGGTTGCCTTAAAATCCTTGCCGAGTGGAATTAGTGGGCGATTTACCCCCAAAAGATTGCGGATTTTTTCCTGTGCAACCTCTGCGCCTTTTTCGGTGCGCAGTAATAATTTTTTTTCAATCTCTAAACTGGCAAATTGCGAAAAACTTATTTTTTCGAAAGAGCCATCCGCCTTAGGCTTGATACCCAACCTTTCGAGCGATTGTATAACCTCTTCAAGTGCGGTGCCTGTAACGCGCAGCCAGTTTCCATTTTTAAGCCTCACGAGTTCATCTTTTCGACGCACCGCTTGGATAAATTCGCTTAAGTCGTCGAGATCTACCCCTTCTACAACGATACGTCCTTCAAACCATTCAATCCCCGATCCAGGCTTAATTACAAGCTCGACAGAGGGTTTGAACAAAAGTCCCAAAATATTGTCGTTAATGCGTACCAAAATACCCTTTGCTTTAAGTTTTGGTACGAATTCTTGCAAAAAACTTGTATATTCTTTTTTTAGAATGTGCAACCTACCCGATTTGGGAAAATTAAACTCCTGAGCATCTTTCAACAAACGCTCTTCTGTACGTGGTTTGCGTTCAATCAACACCCCTGTTTTATGCAGCACAATTTCTTTAAAAACTTCTTTGGGGTGCTTGTAGGTTACCGAGAAACAGTAAATGGGTTTTTCGCCTGCTGCAACTTCACGCCCACTACCTTCGTTTGTAAGATACGCCTCTGTTGCCGCATACGCAAACTCCAACTGTGCCTGCACACGCAACCGCAATGTTTTAGTATCTTCCACGCCCTCTACCGAAACCATGAGCTTGGGGCCGTGGGTCACCATGCTTTCAAACGCATGCCGCCATTTTTCATACAAGGGCAATTTTTTTAGATAGCGTAGCTGCGTGAGTGAAATACGTTCGTGGGCGTAGGTAGTATCTTTATTAGGATTAATTACGTAAAAAATACTACCCGCACGGTAAAGGGATTTTTGGTGGGATAGGTATATATTATCGATGCGTTTATCCGTTTCGGGGTCGATAATAAAGTGTTGTGTTGCAAAATAGATTTGTTGGATATCCTCCGCAGGCGTACTGTCTCCTCGAATTTCATCCAAACTAAATTCAACATTAAGCTCGCCCCCATACCTAACAGGATTTTTTTCGCTGTCAAAAAAATAGCGCACCCCTTTTATATCTTTTAAATACGGCAAATACCTCTCTATAAATGCGGTGGTATAAATATAAGAGTTCCCTGTGCGGATGATAGATTTCAGGTGAGCCGCTTGTAAAATTTCTGATTTAAGGTGCGTTGCGCTCGCAGGCGTTAAAGGTTTAGTTTCACCAGTGGGATACACCACTCCAAAGCTGATAAAATTATTACCCTTAAAATACACACCCAGATCAGCCTCGCCAACAGCGTCTTTTTGGAGCGAACCATTTTGGACGTCTTCCTCTTTATCGACAACTAGGGTGCGCAATATTTCCATCGCAAGTGCGCCTATGTGCTTGCACGGTTTGGGTGCGGGGCAAGTGCAATGCGCTTTACCTGAATTGGTGTCGATGCCTGTCTCGTATATTTCTGTGCCAGCTACTTCGGCAAAATAATAATCTTCTTCTTTTGAAATTGGCCCAACATAGCCGCTCATCATGTAGTCGTGTGCGCGGTTATACGTCGTTAAAGACAGGTTGCGTAACAAATCTCTTAGCCGCGCAAAAGGTTCTTTTCCCATACAGTCTTTTTACTACTAAGGCGGAGGTCCAGGTTCATAGTCCGAAAACAAACTTTTATCCGAAAGAAACGCGAGGTTAAAGTTATCCCGTGGCCCTGCGCGGTTTTTTCCGATTATAATCTCTGCAAGGTTTTTCTTATCCTCGGGTGCATCTTTCCCTTGGTACTCGCGGTGGATAAAAATAACCATGTCGGCGTCTTGTTCGATAGCCCCCGATTCGCGCAAGTCGGAAAGCTGTGGGCGTGGGTCTTTACCGCGCTGTTCAATCGAACGGTTCATTTGCGAGAGCGCAAGAATGGGGCAATTTAAATCTTTTGCGATAAGCTTTAACGCGCGCGAAATCGCGGCAACTTCGTTTTGCCTTCCATCGGAGGCGCGTTCCCTGTCGGTCATAAGTTGCAAGTAGTCGACGACAATAAGCCCCAATTCTTTTCCTTGTTGTTTTATCGTACGGCCAAGCCTACGCGCACGTTGTTTAAATTCCCACGTTGTTAAATCTGCCGAATCGTCGATATAAAAATCCGAGGCGTACACCTCTTTGGCTGCAAGAGCCAAACGCGACATTTCGGAATTATTGATGCGTCCCTTTTGTACTTTTTGTGAATCGAGAAACGAACGCGAACAAAGTAGCCGCAAAAGAAGCTCTAACCGTGTCATCTCAAGCGAAAAAAAAGCGACAGCCTTGGGGCGGTTTTTATCCATCGCTACGTTAAGCGCAATGTTGAGCGCAAACGTCGTTTTACCCATACCAGGGCGTGCAGCGATAACAATCATTTGCCCTCCCTTAAAACCGCCGGTGATATCGTCGAGGCGTTTGAAGCCCGATGCAGTGCCCGTGATACCATCACGGTTTGTGGTGACATGTTTTAGAAACTCGACAAATTCTTTATCAGTTTCTTTTATATGGCGTATGTTGTAGCTTGAATAACGATCGGCTAAGTGTGTGAGCGCCCCTTCGGTATCGGATAAAACAGCGTCGAGTTTAAAGCCTGTGTCGGAAGCTTTTTTTTCAAGTTCACGAAAATTTGTTACCAAGCGGCGCCGCAATGCAAGATCGCGGACTTTCTCCGTAAACGCAGTTATCCCAACCAACACGCCAAGGGAAGCAATATTCATAATGCCAGCACGGTTGCCGGCGCGTTCCAGTTGGTTTAAGTTTTTAAGTGTGTTGATGATTAAAATTGCATTGGGTTGTTCACCGCGGTCAATTTCACTGGCAATCGCCTCGTACACGATACGGTGGCCTTCGTAGTAAAAATCGTCGGGTTTTAAAATTTGTGCCACTTCTTCAAAAAGCGACGGCGATTGAAGAATCGATCCTAAAACGACTTGCTCTGCTTCTTCATCGAATAACTGCATGGGGAGTGCATACGGTCTTCAAAAACGCGTCGCGGTGTCGATAATTGTGCGGTTTATCCAAAAGGCATATAGCCTTGGCTTTTAGGCTGCTCCTAAACCTGTGCGTTAAACGACGACACGAGGATTTGATCGCGGGTGCCATAAAACACGCCAATAGTCAACCAAAGCAATGTTTGCACCTCTTCGTCGGTAAAATGGCACTGCGAAAGCCCGTTGAAGAACATAAAATACACACCTGCGAGTGATGCTGCCATAAGTGGCCAGTAAGGGTGTGAGCGCGTTTGTGTGTCAATCCGCACAAAATCGTAAAGCGGCCACAGAAAAAAAAGCATAAACAGGGTAAATCCCACTGCGCCGTAAAGCGCCCATGTATTCAAAAAATCGTTATGGAGGTGCGACGCTGCAGCAGCGACATCGACAGCGCCTTCGACTTTGTATTCGTGGTAGTGCGCCGTGTAGCCTGCGTCGCCGAAGCCGACGATGGGTTTGGCTTGGATCATTTTAATACCCGCGCGCCACATGTCGAGGCGCTGTTCCATCGTCCCCGAATGCGAGCCTTCTTTGGGCATTGCTGCATAAAATAAATTACGTAGGCTGGAAGAGGAAAACCACGCTCCGAGAGAGAGCGCTAAAATTGCACCCCACGCGAGGATTGCTTTTTTGCGTAAAATGACAAGGCTCATAAAACCCGCCATTAGGATTAGCGCAACAAAGCCACCGCGCGATTTTGCAAGAATAAACGCCAACGCCATGAGGATAAAACATACCCACAAAAGTGGCAAAAGAAAACGGGGGCGCGTCTGCCATTTGCGCACAACCAAGAGAAACCCTAATGCAAGCATCCACGTCAGCGCCGAAGCACCCGAATACGTGAGCGCGTTGTTGTTGTTAAGTCCTGCGGCGCGGAAGTTCGTAAACCCGCCGCTTTTCACCACTTCGATGACGTTGAATAAACCGATCAGCGCACCGGATATAACCAAGAAAAGCAAAACAAAATAAAGAGGAGAAAGCCCCAAAAGTTGGATGGATTTTTTATCTTGCGGCAGCACCCGAAGCGCGGCAACAATATCCGCAGTAAGAGGCAGCATTAAGATTAGCCACACTTCCCGCGCTTGGGTGAGTTCTTTCAATGGGAACTCGGAAATGGCGATATGGAAAAGCCGCCACACGACCCACAAAACCGGTAGCCAATAATACGTGCGCCATTTGAATGCAGGTAGTGCGCTGCCGCTTTTGCGCAAAAGGAAGAAAGAAAGAAGCCACGACAGAAGAGCAAGCGCGTAAAAAATTTGTTGTAATGAAATCGACGCCGAAGAGGTCGCTGCGTAAAACGCCACAAAAACAGTTATTATGTAGATACGGATTTTTTCGCCAAAGGTGCGCATGGCACATACGCTGCGGTGATGTTTTACATGGCGTCAATGCGCTTCCTCAGAGCCTGTGCATCAGCGAGTTGGCGCATAGGCACATATCCTTTACGCGTTGTTTAAAGTACCGTTTTTGCCAAAGTGGTCTCTACGTTAATGGCATACATAAAAGGAATACTTTCGATTTTACGCGTTGGGCTTATCCTTTTTACAGAGGGCATCTGGAATTTTTTGCGCACCAGAGCTATACGCATTTCTATCTCCATTATACTTTTTTTTCTCCTTCTTTCCTTTACGCACCATTTTGCTACCGCTCTTTTAGGAAAAATTTACGCTGCGCTCGACGCTAAAAATTCTTCTATTGCACGTATGTGGCGCTCTGTCGATGCACAGTGTTCGTTGTCATTCTGTAGATCCCTATTTCCTTCGCCGATTGCCTACTACGAGCTCGAAGTTAAAGAAGAGATAGGCTTTAAAAAATTCATCAGTGCGTTAAAAGAACAACATAAAGAAGTAAAAATATCCCCTAATGCAACCGAGGCACAAAAATTTATTGCAAGTTATATCCCAAACCGCGCTTTTTTCTACGGTGGCATACCCAGTTTGCACAATACACAGAATATAACCGCCGTTTATTTGACGGGAACGTCAGCACGCCCGTCCAAAGTTGATAAATACTTAAGGTTTAGCCGTGCGCAAAGACTCAACGGTATATGCTTTGACATCAAAGACGTTTACGGCTTCGTAAATTATAAATCCAACCTTGCAGAGGTAAAAACGACGCAGGGAAAAACTCCTCCCCCTTTAGGAAATTTAGCACCGCTTGTCGCGTATTTTAAAACAAAAAAAGTTTATACTATCGCACGGATAGCAATGTTCCAAGATGAACTCATGGCGCAAAAATTTCCAGAGAGACAAATTAAGTTACAAAATGGCGCACCACTACTTACCAAAGGACGCACTGTTTGGGTCGACCCCAACAAAAAATCCGTACAAGAATATAACCTACGTATCATCCGCGAGGTGCTACAAGCAGGCGTTGATGAAATCCAACTCGATTATATCCGCTATCCTGCCGAAGGCGATTGGAAAGTTGCTGTGTACCACGGCGTCAACGACTCCAAAGATAAACCCGTTGTCCTTGGAACTTTTTTGCAAAAAGTACACTCTTTAACCCTTGCGTATGGAGCACGTTTATCTCTCGATGTGTTCGGGGTTGTCGCGTGGCAGGAAGCGTTGGATATAAAAAGCACAGGACAAGATATGCATGTCTTGTCGCAAACTGCTGACACCATCTCTCCAATGCTATACCCATCGCACTTTGGGCACGTCTTTGGCGGTGTAACAAACCCTGCCGATAAACCCGCACTTTTTTTGGAAGAAGGCGTTACAAAACTGCGTGCAATCAACAACAAGATTATTATCCGACCATGGTTACAGGCTTTTAAGTGGCGCGTTACACATTATTCTAGCGAGTACATTACTGAACAAATTCGCGGTTCCAAAAAAGCAGGTGGGCAAGGGTATCTTTTGTGGAACGCCGGAAATATTTACGAACACTTTAGCGACCCTGTTGTTTCTGCAAGCGTCGAATGAAGCCGTATTGGCCTTCTCAATACACTCCTCTTGATTTTGCTCTACCCGATGCGGCTATTGCAAAGGAGCCTATTTTTCCCCCTGACCATGCGCGGCTATTAGTCATCCACCGTGAAACGCAAAAAATAACGCACGATTATTTTTTTAATGTGGGCAAGTACCTAAACGCCCATGATTCAATTTTTTTTAACGCCACACGCGTTGAAGAAAGGCGTGCCAAAATTGTACGCAAAAAAAGTGAAAAAATTTTTGACTGTATTTTTTTAAAAGAAGTACAGGCGGATTTCTTAACGCACTCGCCTAATACACACAGGGTATGGCAGGTTCTTCTCCGCAACACACGGCGCATCAAGGAAGGGGAGTTTTTTTTTGCACAAAGAGATACAACGTGCTCTTTTACTTTCCACCGTAAAAACAACCTTCTTTATTTAATTGCGAATAAGGAGCTTACCGCTAATGTTTTTACGCAAATTGGCCAAATGCCAATCCCTCCTTATATGGAGCGCGACGCAGAAGAAAAAGATATAGCCACGTACCAAAACTTTTTTTTAGAGAAAATTTTAGAGAAAGAAAAAATTAAAGGTTCGGCGGCATCCCCCACAGCTTCCCTCCATTTTACTCGAGAACTTTTTAAAAACTTACAAAACGCAAACATACAATTTTTTCCTGTTTGTTTGGATATTGGCTACGGTACTTTTGCTCCCCTCACACAAGAAAATTTTTTAGAAAAAAAATTACATGCAGAGCATTTTTTTATTCCTAAAGGCACAGTGGAAAGTTTTAACTCTGCTCGACGCCGTATCGTGTTGGGAACTACTGCTTTACGAGCCATTATTTCGTGGCAAAGGTATGGTGTGCTTGAAGGAGAAACTTCGCTTTTCATTACGCCAGAGGAAAAATTCGAAAAAATTGACGGACTTATTACGAATTTCCATCTCCCGCAATCGAGCCTTTTGCTATTGACTGCGGCGTTTTGCGGTAGTACTTTGCTTAAACACGCATACGAAGAAGCGATAAAAAATGGCTACCGATTCTATTCGTATGGCGACGCAATGTTAATTTTATGAACCGAACACGAGTAAATAATTGCCTACAAAAAATAATAGTAGTTTCGGTATACATAAGCCTCTCCCTTTTTGCTACTGAACCAAGCAAAAAACAAAACCCCAATAAAGTATCTGAATTTGCAGATATTGATACACGTATCTATAAAGAAGAAATGCTACAAAATTTTGAATCAGAGCCTTTCGGCGCAATCTTTGAACCCATTAAAACAAATGCAACTGCAAAAATTTCGGACGAACTGCCGCCGCCTATAAGTACATCGGAGCACTATTTGGGTATCTATGTAGCTAGTCCCGAAACACGACGGGTGCGTTTAGAATTTAAAAATCCTTTAACCGTAACCGAATACTGCCGTGCGTTTAATTTGTGGGTTAACGTCGAAAAAATTTTTGCACACCTAACCCTTATTGTCGAAGACCGTGAGAAAACACGCCATTTTCTCCGTAGCGAACTTTTACAGTTTCGCGGTTGGCGCCGTTTGCGTTTTCCTGTTAGCCAGCGCGTAAGGCAGTACGATTTATACTTAAATGAAAAATCTTCTTTGAAGCTAATAGGGTTTGAAATCGTTTTCACAGAAAAGTATACAAAAGGAAAACTGCCGCTTATTCTCGTCGATGAAATTGCCGCAGAAGTACGTACAAAGTACGAAATCCCGCCTGCATTACGAAAATAATCGGACAACTTATGGCTCGTAAACACTTGACGCACTTTTTCTTCGGTTATTAAAGGAAAAATGCAGACGCAAGTTACCGTTGAAAGTTTAGAAGAGTTAATCCGACCGCTTAACACAAAATACGCTTTTGCGCGTGCGCTTTTTATTGAAACGTCGGGGTTGACTGTTTCAAGCAACTTAAACCAAACCCTTGTTGAACCCCTTCCTTCAACGCGTGGGGTCGTGGTAAGTATCCTAAAAGAAGGATTACTCTACGAAGCAGCGAGCCAAATCCACAGCTACAACGATATTTTAAAAACAGTGCGTGGTTTAGAAAACACGGTTGAAAAAAGTTTGGAAAAAGGTTCACTTAAGCTTATCGAAGAAACATCTCTACGGTTTTCAAAAGGTGCAGTTAAAGAAGACACACTGCCAAATATAGAAAAGGCCACGTTTGCAAAACAGATGGCACAAAGAATTAAGACGAAAAATAAAAAAGTTGCTATGGCATCGGTGCGCTACCGACAAATCAACACGCACGAAATTTACGTAAGTGGAAAAAAGTCGCTAGAACAACGCTTGCCTCGTTTTGAAGCGATTTATGCTGCTGTTTTAAAGGACGATACGTCAAATGCAACTGCCCAAATTTACGATGGATTTAGCCAGCGTGGTTCGTGGGAGCTACTTACTGAAAAACAAGAGCTTATCGACCGAATGCTTGTAGACGGCGAAAACATTTTAGGGGCGCCGCGCTTAAATCCTGGAACTTACGATTGTATTTTTTCGCCATCTTTATCAGGAATTCTTGCACACGAAGCGTTTGGGCATGGCACCGAAGCCGACACAATGCAAAAAGGCCGTGCAAAAGGGAGTGATTATTTGGGTAAATTTGTCGCATCTAACAAAGTGCGCCTTTACGATTCACCACTTTTGGAAAATGCAGCAGCAAGCTATTATTTTGACCACGAGGGATTTCCTGCAGCAGAAACACACATTGTCGAAAACGGGATACTCAACCATGCAATGACCGACCACATTAGTGCATCAAAATTAAATTTTTCACGTTCCCCTAACGGACGCCGCGAAAGCTATGACCACAAAGTTTATTCGCGCATGACAAACACGTATTTTATGCCGGGAAACGATTTGCTTGAAACAATGATACAATCGATTGAAAACGGGTACTTTGTCGATCGAGCAACTAACGGTATGGAAGATCCCAAAAGTTGGGGAATTCAACTCGAAGCGCTTGTCGCAAGGCGGATTAAAAATGGGTGCCTTACGAATGATTTTTTTTCTCCGGTTATCGTTACAGGATACGTTCCCGAAATTTTGCAATCGATTTCAATGGTGTCAACAGATTTAGAAATTAATGGGCTTGGTATGTGTGGTAAAGGCTATAAAGAGTGGGTAAAAGTAACTGATGGTGGGCCATACTTGAAACTTAAAGCACGCTTGGCTTAAGGTATTTTCCCGCAAGCATGCCGCATGCGCCGTCAATATCTTTTGCGGGGGACTTGCGGTTTACTGCGACAACACCGTGCTTTACAAGTGTTTTCCAAAACATATTTATTTTCTCTTGCGGTGGAGGACGCATCCCGTTGAATTCAGTGTTCATGGGTATAAGGTTTACTTTTGCGTTCAAAAGTTTTGCCCACCGTGTAAGTTCTTTTGCATCTTCGGGAAAAATATTGGTGTCATCTATCATAATGTATTCAAACATAAGTTGGCCTGGCTGTAACTTCTTACGGTTTGCGCGTAAATATTCCAAAACTTCTTCGTAAGGAAATTTTTTTTCGATATCCATAAGCAAATTGCGTTTTTCTGGAAAAACAGCGTGCAGGGATAGGGCAAGTCGATACGGCTGATTTTCTTCGATAAACCTTTTTATCCCCGTAAAAACTCCCGATGTGCTAAGAGTGATACGCCTACGCGAAATATTCATCCCGTGCGGGTGTGCAATAAGGTTTGCCGCACGGATAACACTGTCGTAATTATAGAAGGGTTCCCCCATTCCCATAAAAACAACGTTTGTAATACGGCGGCTATAAAGCTGTTGAACACCATAAACCTGCGCAAGAATTTCTGCTGCGGAAAGGTTTCCCTTGAAGTCGATTTTTCCTGTCGCACAAAAACTACAGTTAAGCGAACATCCTGACTGTACAGAAATACATAACGATTGCCTGTTTTGGTACGGAAGCCAAACTGCTTCTACTTGTTTTTTTCCAAACGCAAAAAGATACTTGGCGGTGTGGTCGGTTGGAGACTTTCTCTCGTTAAGAATTTTAAAATCGGGAAAAATAAATTTGTCTAAAAGGTAATCTTGAAAATCGGCTTTAAGGTTCGTCATCCGCCGTATGTCAAAAACTTGTTTTAAGTGGAGCCATTGAAAAAGTTGCCGAGCACGAAATTTTTTGTGCCCGTCTTTTAAAAGCGACTCTTGCAATTCCTCTTCAGTGAGGGACAAAATTTCTAACTTCTTTTCGATAGCTGTATTATAAACGAAAATTAATCCGCCGCCACTTTTTATAAACGGCGGATTATCTCCTGTGTCATTTCCTTGGTTGAAATTGCTTTAGGTGCATCCTGTGTTAAATCACGAGTACGTGCACCCGAGGCAATCGCCGATTTAACAGCGTTCTCAATACGCGTTGCTTTGTCAGAAAGTTTTAACGTGTAGCGCAAAAGGAGCGCAGCAGAAAGAATTTGCGCTATGGGGTTTGCAATTCCTTTACCTGCAATGTCGGGTGCGGTGCCACCTGCCGGTTCGTATAGGCCAAATTGCAAGCCATCGCGGCCCCAGCCTTTTTCGCCTCCTTTGGGTTCAACGCCTAAAGACGCTGATGCAAGCATTCCAATAGAGCCTGTAATTTGGCTTGCTTCATCGGATAAAATATCGCCAAACATATTTGGACAAAGTACAACATCAAATTGCGATGGTGCACGCACAAGTTGCATTGCCGCATTGTCGACGTACATGTGGTGTAGCGCAACGTCGCTATACAGCTTTGCAACCTCGGTTACAATTTCACGCCAAAAAACCATACTCGTAAGTACGTTTGCTTTATCAATCGAGTGTACTATTTTGCGGCGTGCGCGTGCAGATTGAAAGGCGAGGTGTGCAATACGTTCGATTTCAAATCTTTTGTAAACCATTGTGTCGAGCGCTTCTTCAGTGGGGCCAGAGCCGCGGCGTACTTTCGGCTCGCCGAAATAAACATCTCCCGTAAGTTCGCGCAAAATTAAAATATCGAGTCCATCGCCCACAATATCTGCACGCAAAGGAGAGGCTTCTTTAAGCTCCTTGTAAATAATCGCAGGACGCAAATTAGCAAAAAGCGAAAAATGTTTTCGTAACGGTAAAAGTGCGGCGCGTTCTGGTTGTTCGTTTGGAGGCAGGTGTTCCCACTTAGGACCCCCAACAGAACCAAATAAAATTGCATGCGACGACTCAGCGATTTTGAGCGTTTCTTCGGGAAGCGCTTTTCCCGCCATGTCGATTGCTGCGCCTCCAACGAGCGCTTCTTTGAAGTTGAAATGGTCTTTTGTATCGGAGAGTTTAGCAAGTACTTCGACAGCAGCTTGCATTACCTCGGGCCCAATGTAGTCTCCCGCAAGAATTGCGATATCGTATTGCATAGCTGCGCTTTTAACAATTGCGACACACTGTAAACGGGGTTAGTATTCTTATCGCAGCAAATCCGGCGGATTGAGCAACGCTTGGTGAACACCACTCAAGGGAATATTCTGACCCCAGAAAACCGCAAACGCATTCTTTGCGTTTACCTGCAAAGGTGGCTTATCTTTCATCGCACGATCGAGAAAGGTTTTCATGTAATCGCGAAACGCTTCGGGTGTATGAATACCCTTCGCCGCGTAATCGTTCTTAACAGCAGACCAGAGCGATTTATTGAAAAAATCCCACACGCGCTCGATTTTATGCAGCGCGTCCCAATCGACGCCCCAAAATTCGCCGATGTATCGGTAAATATTTTCGACGCGCTGGCGTTGTCCCTCAGAACTATCGAGCATATAGCCCGAAAGTTCAGACCCGAACAGATGATAGATCGCGGTGCAGAAGCCGGTATCCCAAAGGTTTGCCAGGTGCGCAATCTCTGCGCGCAAAACCATCAGGTATTCGATTTCGGTAATGCTTGTCGCCTCTTGCATTGACTTTTGCGCAGCGATAAAATACGCTTCGCTCGCGGGCAACGAAACGCCGGCATCGCCCGTCGCTTTGCCGGCATCGCGAATGAGTTGTTGCGCACGCGCAAACTCAGCGATGAGTTGAATGCGAGAAATATCGACGAGTAGATGTTCTTCGGCTAAGCGGCGCGTAAATTCGAGCGCACTCTGGCACTCTTTTTCAAGTTGAAAAATACGCTCATACGCTTTCCCCGTAGGCCCTGCTTTGATTTCGGGAGAAATTGCGTCGTACGCAGCGTGGTAACCCGCCGCAGCTTCTGCTACCGTCGGTTCGTTCGCTGGTCGACCCGAACCATCTGATGCAGGTGCAGTAGCTGCTTCGGTCATGAGGTTTGTCAACTTGCCGTAAAAATTCTGCGCACTGGCGGCTGCGTGAAATGCCGCAAAATCGGCGGATGCCTCGCCCAACGCCTCAAACTCGGCGAAGCAAGTTAACAGTTCGCGTATCTTGGGGTGATCCGCCCCCAATTTTTTGACATAGTTATCGATGCCCGACTTGTAACTGTCGAGCATGCCACGGCTGCCCTCGTCCATTATTGCCTCACCTTGTTAAAAACTTCACCCAAGCGTGCCATGCGTTCTTTGTCGAAAAAGACGACGTATGAATACGGCGTTTTTTCGTATGACGCCCACGTAAAAGTCGGGTCGAGCTTTAAAAGTTCGGTGTATGCCCCGAGAATACCGCCCAGGCGGTCGTTTTTTTCGGCGTCGATTTCGGTCATGTAAGCGACGACGCATTGAATGAGCGTCACTGCGTGGTTGAGTTTCTGGTTGCCGCTCGCTTCGACTTGCGCGGCGTTCACCTGCGCTGTACCCATGAGGTTCACAAGATCGCCGTGGTTCTTGGCGCTACACGCGGTATCGTAGCGATCTTTGGCAGCTTTAAGTTTATCGGGGATACCCAACTTTTCGTATAGCCGCATGAAGTTAAAATATTTATCCACAAGCTCGGCACGCGCCACCGGAAACATCGTCACCATCTGCCCTAATTTTTGCCGGTAGTCGTCGGCGCTCGTCGACGCGGCTATAATCTTTAAGTACTCGCTTAAGACTTTGATCTGTTCGGTGTGCAGGTGGGGAGTTCTTTGGCAATCCTTAAGCCGCGCCGTGAAGTAAAGTTTCGATTCTTGCAATACATCGAGCATTCGCATAGATGTATAGGCAGCGGGCGATGTCAACAGGTTTTGCGCGTTTCCCTAACCATCCATATAAGTACTGAAGAAACACCACTATAGCTTTCTGAAAGTGAATAACTTTTCAAGTTTTACCCCCGTTTTTGAGCATTCCAGAACTCGTAGGGATAGTTATCCCCTGATGCGACATAATAAGAGGTAGTTATCCCTTAATGTGACATAATACAAAAGCCAGGACTACGTTGGAAAAAGTTAGGCGCGGGTTTTCTGCATAGCTATGAAAAAACAGAGCTATGAAGCGCATGAGGCTCTAAAGAGTTGACTCGGCGCATCGCTATACCACTTTGTAACATGCTACGCTTTATCTTTTGCTTTATCTGTGCTGTACCTGCTCTCCACGCATGGTCGAACCACTACCTCTTTAACCATGCCGCACTGGAGGTGCTTCCTGAAGTTGCTAATGCGCCTAAAGTCAAAGTTGAGTCGCTTGAAGATTTCCTTATTAAGGAACAAGAAGGGCTTGCTGCCGAGATGGAAAAAATGGAAGCCGAAGCAAGAACAACGTATGCAAAGTACGCACCGCAACCTACAATGCTTTCCTTTAAAGGCGGGGATAAAAAAACAATCCGCGAGAATTTTCTGCGTGCAATACGCATAAATCCAAAAACACCTCTTGGATTTTACTTGCAAGAACTTCCCGGGAAAAAGCTCCCCGGTCCTCGCGCAGATTCTCTATCTGTAAGTATGTTTGGCGATAAAGATATCAAAGGAACTTACGAACTTTATTCTGTCCGCAAAGGCGATACGGTAAGCCCGCTCGAAGCGCTTTCCACTTACGGCGACGAACCCGATTTTGGGATGGACATCAACCTTTTTAAAGACAACGAAGGTCCGCTTGGTAAAGATTATGGTTTTGGGGATCAATCTTTTGGAAACCCGAAACTCTATTTTGGGACACAAGCGCCGTTTCATATTGGTTATTACCACGAATCATCAATAATCTACTTCGCAGGGAGCTTCCTTAAACGCACGTACCCTAAGTATAGGATACACCAATACTTAACGCTTGCGCGTTTTGCTTTTAAAACTGGCCATCCGTATTGGGGATATCGATTTTTAGGTTGGGGGCTACACTATATTGGTGATTTAACGCAACCATACCACGCGAGGGTACTCCCCAACAATGGCACTTTACGCATGCTGTGGATTAACCTCAAGGCGATGTTAGGTTTTGAAGCATCAAAAACAGAGGCGATTGAAAATATCTCCGACCGCCACTTAACCCTCGAACATTACCATTTTAATGTATTGCGTAATGCATACAAAAATAACGAATTAACACACCCTTTTATTGAGAATCTTAAACTTATAGATAAGGATAAAACCTACGGTTCTTTTGACAAAAATTATATCGACGATGTACTTACGAATGAAAGCTACGGTATTTCAGACGAAATAGACACCCTCATCGACGAAACAAACCTTCTTAAAGGGTTTGTCGACGGTAAGCTTACCGATAAAATAAACAAAGACGCACTTAAGAAACTAGACACGCTTATTGCAAACCACATGAAAGGGGTTGGAGCGCATACACGTAACTTTGTACGTGCCGGAATTCCAAAAACGTAAAAAACTCTTTCTCCTTTACACCGCAGGTTAAATCGCTATCGGGCGCGATGCATATTGCTGATGTCCTCCGTTCGCATAAACCTGCGCTTAGTTTTGAATTTTTTCCTCCTAAAACGCAAGAGGGGGCGAACGCCCTTTTTGAAACAATTAGCGAACTTAAAAAACTTGAACCAGCATACGTAAGTGTTACGTATGGCGCAGGAGGGTCCACGCGTGAACTCACGCACGATCTTGTGGTGCGCCTTAGCCGCGAGCTTGGCCTTACAATTGTTTCGCACCTTACCTGCGTTGGGTCGTCGAAAGAGGAAATCCGGCGTACGTTAGAGCGCTACAGTGAAAACGGTATTGAAAACATTTTAGCACTCAGGGGAGATATTCCCAAGCACATGGATGTGCGCGGCTCCGGCATAAGTACAGGATGGCAAGCGCACCCTGATGGCTTTCACTATGCTGCACAGCTTGTCGCATTCATCAAAGAAAATTTCCCTAAAATGGGTATTGGCGTTGCAGGCTTTCCCGAAGGACACCCCGAAACGCCAAACCGCCTTAAGGAAATTGAGTACCTCAAAGCAAAGGTTGATGCGGGTGCAGACTACATTTGCACGCAACTTTTTTTCGACAACAACGATTTTTACGATTTTTGTGAACGGTGCTCTCTTGCAGGGATTAACGTTCCCATTATTGCGGGAATAATGCCTATTACCTCGCGCAAAGGTATGCAACGCATGGCAGAGCTTTCGTTGGGGTCGCGTTTCCCAGCAAAGCTTTTACGCGCATTAGCACGCGCAGAAGACGATGCACACGCCGAGAGTGTCGGTATCCACTGGGCAACTGAACAGGTTCTAGATCTTATTGACAATGGTGTTGCTGGTGTCCATTTTTATACACTTAATAAATCAAAAGCGACGCTCAAAATCTACCAAGCGCTAGGCGTTACAAAATCGAATGCCATTAAATATTGAATTTTACCTTCTACCTGTCTCGCTACTTTTTTTATTAAGCATACTTGCAGGAAAAATTAGTTCGCGGTTTGGACTTCCTGCGTTACTCCTTTTTTTAGCAGTGGGAATGTTAAGCGGCAGCGATGGGTTGGGAATCCAGTTCCACGACGCAGAAGCCGCGCACACAATTAGTACCGTCGCTTTGTGTGTAATTCTTTTTTCAGGCGGCCTAGACACGAAATTTAACGAAATTAAACCCGTTGCAAGCTCTGGTGTGGTTTTGGCGACAGTAGGCGTTCTTTTAATGGCGCTTGTCACGGGCTTCCTTACGTGGTGGATTTTAGGCGAATCGGTTGTTGCGACAAACGTAAGTATTCTCACAGCTCTTCTTACTGCATCGATTATGTCCTCAACCGACTCTGCGTCGGTATTTTCTATTTTACGTTCGCGTAATTTAAACCTTAAAAATAACTTACGGCCACTTTTGGAGCTTGAAAGCGGAAGCAACGACCCAATGGCATACCTACTGGTGATTACCCTCGTAAGCCTTATCCAACAGGGGGATAACGTCAATTTTGGCTATGCAGCTTTTCTTCTTTTTGTGCAACTTACAGTAGGCGCTTTAGCAGGGTATTTTTTGGGAAAAGGGGCTGTTCTTTTTATTAACCGTATCCAATTGAGCAACCACTCGCTTTATCCTATTTTAGTTTTCACTGTTGCAATTTTTGTTTTCTCTGTTGCGTATTTTATACGCGGAAACGGCTACCTTGCTGTATACGTTGCAGGGCTTGTTATTGGAAACTCCAAATTTGTACACAAGCGTTCGTCTCTCGAATTTTTTGACGGTATGGCGTGGTTAAGCCAGCTCCTCATGTTTTTGACGTTAGGGCTACTTGTAAATCCCAACGAGTTAATTCCCATCGCAGGGCCGGCGATCGTTATTAGCTTTTTAATGATTTTTATTTCAAGACCGGTTGCTGTTTTTTTGTGCCTAGCCCCTTTTAAGAAATTTCGTTTACGCGATAAAATTTTTATTTCGTGGGTGGGGTTGCGCGGCGCAGTACCGATTATTTTTGCTATTATTCCACTTGCAGAAAATATTCCACACGCAAGGTTGATTTTTAACGTCGTCTTTTTTTGCACACTGGCTTCTTTGCTTATACAGGGTACTTCTTTAAGCGTTGTGGCTAAATGGTTACACCTTGTAGAAGATAGCACAGAAGAGGAAAAGCCTGCGCAACCGACAATCCGCCCAGAGGAGATTAAATCGGTTTCAAAGCAAATCCAAGTAACGCACGAATCGCTCAAATACGGCGAGCGTTTAATGCAATTACCGCTTCCCGAAAGCGCAAAAGTGGTGCTGGTTCGCCGTGACGATTGCTATTTTGTACCGATGGGAAACACGCCTTTAAAAATAGGCGATGTACTTTTGGTGATTACCGATAGCGCCGAAGGGCTTAAAAACAAAGAAATTGGAAAAATGCTCCCGGAGCAGGATTCGAACCTGCGACGCGGTGGTTAACAGCCACCTGCTCTACCGACTGAGCTATCCGGGAATAAAATCTTTTCTCGTAAGCACCTGCTCTACCGACTGTGGCCAAGGTGTTTTTACAAACGCCACAGGCCTCCGTCTTCGGTGCTATCCGGGAATGGACGCTTCGCGGAACAAGTGGGCAATTAGACAGTGCGTCAATTGTTTTACCTTACGATGCCACATATTTTCCAAAAAAGGCTTTTAATTCCAGCGGGTTAATCTAAATTTGATTAAGGAAATCCAATAATGAAAAAATTATTAGCCGCGGTTTGCTTCATTGTTTTTAACCTTCACGCTATCTCTATTGAAGATGCAATCCAGCAAACAAAAAATCCGCGTAGCAGCAATGCGTGGATTACGTACGATGCAAGCGCCATGGCTGCACATCGGGCAGGCAGATTAAACCGACAGTTAGAAAAGCTAAATAAAAAAACAGGTGTCGAATTTGCGATTATTTTCAAAAAAAACCTACCTGTCGAAAGCGCAAAAGATTATGCACACCAAATTTTCAACACCTGGAAAATTGGCAATCGAGAAACCAATACAGGGTTATTGTTGGTAGTGCTTGTAGACCAACGGCAATGGGCATTCGAGGTCGGTTATGGATTAGAGGCAGCGCTCCCCGATAGCTTCACCGGCAGTCTCGGCCGCAACACGATGGCACCCGAGTTCCGCCGAGGGGATTACTACAAAGGAATTGCCGATGCGATTGGCGAAATTGAGAAAAAAATTGATGCAACCCCCAAAGAAGAGTTGGGTGCCAAAGCGCCATTCCAGTTAGCAATCGGCAAGGCAACGTACAACCTGCGTGATATTGTCTTCATTTTTGCGCATATTGCAATTTTTTTAGTAGTTGTTTTTTTTGTTTTGCAAACCGCGTTCAAACCCAACAGCCTTGAAAAGGCAAAAACGATACATTTATTTTTTATGCAGCTTTTTGTTGCGGCAATAGGAATCGTTTTGAGTTTCTTCTATACCTCGTGGTTCTTTAAGTCATTTTTTTTGGCGGGTGAAATTATCGCTATGGTCATCATGCATCAAACTTGGGATGAGACTACTGAGTCTCCCGTTTCTCTGAGTGCACTTTATCTTGTTTTATTTGCCTTCACTGCAATCGCCGTTATTGTTCCCGTGTTTCGTCTCTGGCATAATCCTGCGGAGTATTATGCAGCCATACCTTTTCTTATCTTTGCAATACTGATTTTTCCGATCTATTTTTGGGCACTTAGAGCAATCCGCCGTGGCAAACACATTTGCGAAAAATGTAAAAATCTAATGGAGTTGCAGAGTGAAGAAAAGGAAGATACATGGCTTAAGAAATACCAGATTGCAGAAGAAAAACTCAAAAGCGTCGACTACGACGTTTGGGTTTGCCGCAAATGCGAGTATATCCGCATTGAACCTTATATCCACGCCGGTGCTTATGACAAATGTCCGCAATGCTCAGCAATGGCGTTCCGTTTTGTTGAGAATAAAGTATTAACACCGGCAACCTACTCAAGTTCTGGCACGGGAGTAGAAATTTATAAATGTTCGTATTGCAGAAAGCAAGAAAATAGACATTACACGATACCTCAAAAAACGAGAAGCAGTTCATCCTCGAGCGGTTATAGTTCCGGCGGTGGATCGTCGTATAGCAGCAGTTCTTCCTCAAGTAGTGGATCGTCGTATAGCAGCAGTTCTTCTTCGGGCAGTAGCTTTGGTGGCGGCTCCTCGGGGGGCGGTGGGTCAAGCGGTAGTTGGTAAATTGCACCGGATAAACTTAAAGAAATAAAATGGATAGCGAAAAGCAAATGACCCGCTGCGCAAACTGCGGCGGCACCGAGTTTGAACTCTTAATGTCGGGGAAGTACAAGTGCAAACACTGTGGATCAGAGCAACTAGCCTCGGCTGTACAAACGTATTTAGTCGATGCCAAAACTCCCTTCTTTGAAGGCAACATTTTCAAGAAATATCCAAAGACACTCATCGCAGGCGGTGCGGCGTTTGTCTTTCTCGTTTATTTCTTGATTAGTTTCATCAATGCACGTGGTGTACTGAATGATTTAGCAAATGCATACAACGAAGTGATGCTGCAGCGCCAACGCACGACCGATATTTTACAGAGAAATAAAATTGTGTTGGAACAACAATACCAAATCGACATAGAGAAAATCCCCCTTGAGAAAATTATCACCAAGCTGACGATTGCGAACGACGTGCCCAGCCAACGAATTTTAGACGATCTTTCGGGCAGCTATAACCGCGAAGTGGTGGCGTTGCGCCGGTATAAAAAAGCGCAAGAAGAATGGCGAGCGCAGAAAAATTGGCTCACAGCGTGGATGGGCGGTAAGTATATTTTGAAAGAAACACAAAACAACCACATTCTTTTGCAAAGAAAATAATTTTTGCTGTGCCCAAAAGAACTGCCTAAATTTTATTTTTTTTCAAAACCATATCCGCGCCTTTTTCTGCAATCATCACCGTCGGTGCATGGATGTTGCTGCCGGTGATCGTCGGCATAATCGACGCGTCGATGACGCGTAGATTTTTGACACCACGCACTTTGAGCGAAGGATCGACGACCGCCATTTTATCGACGCCCATTTTGCACGAACCAGCAGTGTGGTACACCGTCTCTGCTTTGTCGAGGATAAACTGGCGTATCTCCGCGTCGGTTTGAACTTTGGGGCCGGGAACTTCTTCGGCTTTGAAAAAAGGTTCCATTGCTTTTTGGCTTAAAATTTTCCGCGCAATTTTTACACCTTTGACAAGCGCGTTGAGCTCCATCTCGTCGTCAAAATAATTGGCTTCGATGCGCGGTGCGTCAAACGGATCTTTACTCTGGAGGAGTACGCGGCCTCGACTATTGGGGCGCATGTGGCAGACGTGCAACACAAAACCTGCTTTGTTGGGTGTGAAAAGTCCGTTCCCGTGGGGACGCATCCGCACAGCGGCGAATTGGAGCTGTAAATCGGGCACTTTCACTTTGGGGTCGGATTTAATAAATCCCCCTGAGTCGGTGATGGTGAAAACAAAAGGTTTTTTATTCTTGCGATAAAATCTCGACATGAAACTTACCATGTACGGCCATGGGAATGTTGTGAGCGACGTGCCCGATTTATCGCGCATGCGTAAAATCACGTCGGGGTGGTCTTGCAGATTCTCACCGACGCCGGGCAAGTCTTGCACCACGTCGATACCAAATTTTTTGAGTTCGACGGCAGGACCCACACCCGAGAGTTTCAAAATTTGTGGCGAACCGATGATGCCAGCGCTCAAAATAATTTCTTTGGCGGCCTCAAGCGTTACAAGTTTACGCTTCTTTTTTAAATCGAAATACTCGACACCGGTTGCCGTTTTTTTCTTGTCGAACAAAATCCGTTTAACGTGAGCGTCGGTGATAATCGTTAAATTTTTTCGATCGCACACTGGATCTAAAAACGTCACCGATGCGTGAGCGCGTCGACCTTCCGGAGTTTGGGTAATTTGAAAAAAATCAACACCCTCATAATTTTCACCGTTGATGTCGGGGTTACGAGGGATGCCTGCTTCTACGCACGCTTTAATGAAAGCTTCACTCACCGGAAAATGGTGCGTCGTATCGACAACATCCATAGTGCCGGTTACGCCGTGGTATTTATCCGCACCGCGCTGTTGGCGTTCTGATTTCTTGAAATAAGGCAGCACCGATTTGAAGTCCCATCCCTTGCAGCCGAGTTTTGCCCACGTATCGAAATCCGACTTGTGGCCACGTGAATAAATCATCGCGTTGACCGCGCTCGATCCACCGAGCGTCCGTCCGCGCGGCCAAAAGAAACGCCGCTTGCCTGTTTTATTGTTCCCTTCGGCGTAGTAACCCCAGTTGTAAATTTTGCTCTTCATGAGGTAAAGCATGTTGACGGGATTGCAGTTGTGGATGAAATGCGATTTGTCGGGAGGACCTGCTTCAATGAGGCAAACTTTGTAGTTGGGATTTTCTGAAAGACGATTGGCAAGAAGGCAACCCGCAGAGCCACCACCAATGATGATGTAGTCGAACATAAAACAGAAAAAGCCTTCGATAGCGGGACAAGTAAAAAATAATCCGCGGCTTATATTCGAATCGCCAATGGCAATTACTTCACTTCGATTTGGATAATTTCGAGTTTATTATCCACACCGTTGCCGGTGACGGCGTACACAAACCCGTCTTTCACGATTAAATCATCGCGCCAACCCAAGGGCATCAGCGCACCGATATTGATATTTTTTTCGAGCTTAGCTTTATCTGTTTGCAGTATCGATAACACCGTCGAAGCATAGCCACGGCGGTTCCAAATTTCATGCAACACAAGCAGTCGATTGCCGTCTAAGCGGGCGGTTTTAACTCGTGTGGCATTTTGGTTTTCCACGTCGCGGTACCCTGTCAGCCACACGACGCCTTTATTTTCTTGCGGAGAAAACGTTCCTCCGAAAGTATAGAATCCGCCTTTTTCATTGATACCTTTGGAGAGCACTGCATCCGCCTCGATGAAATTCTTTTTTACAAAAATAAATCCCACATTACGCGCATCGTTCAAAATGGCGCCGACGCGCGAATTATCGAGCGCGTATCCCGAAGAATTGGGCTCGGCGGCGAAAACCAGCGCGATGCCGTTTTGCATTTCGTCGACGCCACCAATTTCGGAGTACGTGTTGGTGTCGTTCGACCATTGGTAATACGTTTTGCCGCCACCGCTTATCTCTTTATATACGGGGTATCCTTTGCCGGCATTAGAGCGTGCGTCGGTGCCGTGCTGCGTCTTTACACTAAAAAAAAGACGGCTGACTTTTTCTGTTGCATTAAACCGATGCAAATTAACTCCACGGGGATAGTTATCGCCTAAATCCACAGCGAGAAAATTGCCGTCGCTATCGACGGTGATGGCGTTACCAAACGAATGGCCTGATGTTTGGCCTAAATTTTTGTCGAGGCGGAGTGTCTCGGCATCAAGCACGAATGCAATCGCACCCTGGTGGTTTAACCCGTCGGCTGAGCGGTGCATTTGGCGGCTAATCAAAATACCCAATTTGCCGTTGCTGTATGCCATCGAGCAGCTTTTGTCGGGGTTAAACTCGGCGATGTTGAGCCCGCTTTGACTGCCGCTCAGTGTCATGCGTTTATTCGCCCTGCCTTGCGCATTCGCCTTGAACGCGGTGGCGCGGCGTGTTGCAAACGTGCTGGCATCGCGGCTGCGTTCGATCATGAGGTGATAAACATTACCCTTGTCATCGACAGCGGCTGCAGCGAGCAAAAAGTTTCTTTCGTGCGCTAACTTCACTTGCCGGTGCGCAGTAAAATTATTTTTGATAAAAGTGGCAAAAACTTCATCGCTCTTTTGGTCTTGCCAAACAACTGCAATACCATCCGGTTGCGGACTCATAAAATAGGTGCGGTTGTGGCCGTACACACCGCCATAACTCCCAGGGCCGTTATTAAAATCGCGGTTGCCGTTAAATACATTACCCTTCACCGGTATGCGGTATTTCTCTAAAACAAAATTACCGTCGTTAAAAAAGCGTGCCGCTTCAACGCCGCCGCCCATTGGCGAGTACGGGCTAAACTTGGCTGAAAGCGGTATAAACACATACACGCGGGGGCGATCTAAATTACTCAAATAGAAATTTTCGATTCGCAAAAATCCGCCGGTCAATCCGCCTTTTTTGGATGTCTCAAATGCTTTCGAGAGCAATCCGCCGTCCAACTCATAGACTCCCATCATCTCTTTGGCTCTCACAAACCCTAAATGTTTTGAAGCAAGGAATTGCGCTGCGTTGGACGCAGGAGGATGCACCCGTACCGCGTTGAATGTTTGCGAGCCATCGGTGGATGTCACACTCCCCAGTTCCACCGTGTAATTTTTATTACTATAATTTTCATCGTGGTAACACGCGTTCTGATAAAAATCTGAAGCAATAGCAAAATCACCGATTTGGTCTTCGTCCTTGAGAACACCATCACACCCATAGCCTTTATTTTTCTCGCCCGAGTTGCCCGGCAACATTTTCGTCTCTGTGGGCGTAAAATTAAAGCGGATGATTTCCGGTGCGCCAGCATGAATACTAGCAACTAAAAAAAGGAATAGTGGAAGAAATCTGAGCGTAGAAATGCGCATAGTGCGGGCATTGAGCATCACGATAACAAAAGTACAACTAGAAAAATTTATCTTCTTACTTTATACCAAGGAGCATAGTATATAATAATACTGATAGCAGCACCTTTAGCAACCCGGCAATTTTTTACCGCACACGCTGCTGGGGGTAACTATCCCCAAAAGTCGCGAGTTTGGATTATGTCACATTAGGGGGTAACTACCCCTTATTATGTCACATGAAGGGATAACTATCCCTACGAGCGATTTAAGTAAAAAAATCACGATTTTTTGAAAAAACTGCATTTTTTTCTCAAAAGTGAGAAAATTTGAGCCTTTTCTGGTATTTAATCTATAGAGGCACCATGTTAAAAACATCAATCAGTCTACCATTAAATACTATTTCCACTTGGTCAAAAAACCGTTGGGAAATTATGCAGATGCACACGCGTTTTTTGCGGTTTGCCGTGCGCAAGGCCGAATTTCGGCGCGGGGTGAAGCGTCTTTACAATCGCAGTAACGGAAAGTGTGCGATTGTGAAAGTGAGGTTTACGCCGCATGAGTACGATTCGCTGCACACCGTCGCGGCGGGTATGCGTGTGAGTGTGTCTTTCCTCATTTTTTACCTCATTAAATTTTGGGAAAAAAAGTCGCAAAAAAACGCCGGTTTCGTTGTGGGGGGTAACTATTCCCCAAAAGTGCTGGAGTGGTCAAAAATGAGGGTAAAATTTGAGGAAATGCTGGCTTTTAGGCGTGTCAGCTGCAGTTTCTTCACACCACTAAGGCCGTAGCACAACTCTAAAGACCGCTCGGTTTACCAGAATTTAATTTTTGTATTTATAGTCGACAAATCGAATCCTTTTTCGTCTAACAACTGTATGAAAGCACACATACTTGCCCTACTTTTATCGCCCGTTTTTCTTTTTGCATGCCACAACAACGGTATTTTGGACGCACTGGAAAATCCGGGTGGTGAACATGGCGATAAGTTGGAAAGAAAGCTCTATGCTTTTGTCACTAGCCAAACAAGTATAAGTGACATGACAGGTTTTACTGCTGGCCCTTGTTCTGGCTCTGGTATGGCAAGAGCGGATTGTGTTTGTAACGCTTTAGCGCAAAATGCAGGGCTTCAAGGCCCCTACATTGCTTGGTTGAGCGATAGTAGTAACGAAATGAAATGCCGTTTATTTGGCCAAACGGGTACGGGATGCACGGCAACATGGGGCACTCCGTGGTATCGCAGAGATAATGAACCTATCGCCAATAACTCAACCGAATTGTTTTCTGGCAACCTACAAAACCCGATTTCATACGACGAAAATGGTAATTCTGCAACAGGAACAACTTGGACAGGTACTCAAGCTGACGGTACTTTATCCTCTGGAAACACATGCGAGGATTGGAAAACTTCTCCTTCGGGCTCAGCTTATGGTACCCAAGGCGACAAGAGTAAAATGGATAGTAATTGGACAAATTCGGGAAATACATCCTGTTCGGGTGGCGCAACAAGAGCCATCTATTGTTTTGCTGTGCCTACCCCCTAAGTGCCGACCCGCTCAATTTTTGTATTAAATAACAACTGTTGTTTTTTGATAGAGCCGCGGCAAGCAATTTTGCCTCATTCTAAATTTTGTGCCGTGGTTGTGTCCCGTTCGTGCATCAAAGTCTATCAAAATATAGCCTTTTTCAATTTGTTCTAAAAAGCCATCAAAATTAAATTTTTGTAACATCATAATTTTTGAGTACTTATAGAACTCTTTATCGTTTTCTTTTTTCACTTCTGCTTGCACATAAAAGCAGTTGAGAAGTTTTGTTCCAGCTTTATTCGCAAGGTCATCAAACCCCCAATAAGGCATTGGATTAAGCTCGCCTAAACCAATACGTTTTTCTACTAATTTAAGCCATTTACTGTGTTTAGCATCCACTCTGGAAGCGTCAAAAGAAATAAGCACTTTTTCAGTCTTCCGATCAATTTTGACTAAAAAACCTCTATCGCTTGCTGAAAGACCGTGGATGGTTTGTCTAAAACTCATTTCGCTATCAGGGTATTTCTTTCCAGCTTCTTTATGGCTCCAGCCATATTTAGGGAGCAGAACTTGCGGAACAAATTTGATTGCACGAGGAGAAGGCTCAGTGTGGAATAATGTTGTTAATGAAGTTGTGTTTAGCCTTTGAGTTTTTAATTCCCATTCCGCAGCATTCGGTATCGGCAAATTGTTCTCTTCAATACCGAGCAAATCTTCAAGCGTATTACCAATCCCGCCATGATTTCCACTTCTGGCATTAGGAAACCAACCTTGCTTTCGAATTTCTTTTAATTTTTGTATTAAAGATTTTTTGGAGTAGAGTTTCACAACTGGCCCGAAAAAAGAGTAGGTTCATTGAAATCATTATACCGAAAACTACCTTGAGTTTGTTTGATTCGTTTTTCTGCTAGTGCACAATAGCCGGGAGAGATTTCAATGCCGATATAACTACGGCCTAATTTTTTGGCCACGACAGCTGTGGTGCCACTTCCCATGAATGGATCTAAAATGAGCTGTGCGTTTGTACTGGAGATAATTCTATCAATCAACGCTTCTGGGAATGGTGCTGGGTGCTCATTTTTCATTTCTTGTGTGAATTCCCAGACATCACCATAAGAATTTGCCTTGGCTGCTAATTTGAATTTTGGCTTTGTGATTAAGTAAATGACTTCATACGTCGGTAAAAAATAACCAGGGTTAAAGTTGATGCCCCCTTTGCGTCGCCATATAATAATCTGGCGTATAGGGAATCCGTGCACAATGTCTTGGCGATCTTGCAAAAGTCCAGCTTGCACCCGCCACTTGTGGTTATAGAAAATCGCACCATCTTCTTTAAGAACGCGAAACATTTCTGTCAAACAATCTCTTTGCCACTTTGCATATTCATCGTGCGGCATATTGTCGTCGTGGTGGCTATAACCTTTTATCAATGCCGCATTCGACCACTTACCACCTCTACCATCTTTCATTCCATTACCGGTAGAATTCTTTAAATTGTATGGTGGCGAGGTCACGACAAGATCAATACTCGCATCTGGAATTTCCTTCATGAGAGACAAGGAATCTCCACAAAGAATTTTATTGATAAAGTCGTTGGGGCAAGTGTACAAGCTATTTCCCTCTAAGTGCCGACCCGCTCAATTTTTGCACCGAGCGTGCGTAGTCGTGCATCGATGTTTTCATAGCCACGGTCAATCTGCGTGATGTTTTGAATCACCGATTTTCCCTCGGCGGCGAGCGCGGCGATGACGAGCGCCATGCCTGCGCGTATATCGGGCGAGGTCATGCGGCTGCCGTAAAGTTTGGATGGCCCAATGACGACTGCGCGGTGTGGATCACATAAAACAATCTGCGCGCCCATACCCATGAGCTTGTCGGTAAAGTACAATCTGCTTTCAAAAAGTTTTTCGTGGATGAGGACGGTGCCCGCGCACTGCGTGGCGACGGTGAGGATAATTGAAATTAAATCGGCGGGGAACATCGGCCATGGTGCGTCGTCGATTTTCGGAATTTCACCATGCACGTCGGTTTGGATTTTGAGCGCGTACGGCGATTTCATCACCAAGTCGATGCGCGAGGCATTAGTGGGTACATCTGCTTTGGGACTTTCTTGGTAACGCCACTGCACACCGACGCGTTCAAACACAAATTTAATCATGCGCAAATCGATGGGATTGACATCGTTCACAATGAGATCGCCACCGGTCATCGCCGCCATCGCGATAAAAGAACCAATCTCTAAATAGTCAGCGCCGATTTTATGCTCGGCGGCTTTCAAGTTTTCAAAACCACCCACACCGTGGATGCGCAGCATATTGCTGCCGATGCCTTCAATCTTCACGCCTTGGGCGACCAGAAAGCGGCATAGTCCTTGCACATGTGGTTCGGATGCAGCGTTTTCAATGAGAGTCACACCGTGCGCACAGGCGGCGGCCATCACCGCGTTTTCGGTGCCGGTCACCGACGCTTCGTCTAAAAGAATCGGCGCACCGGTGAGCTTTTCGGCTTCGAGCATGTAGCCGTCGTTGAAGACCTGAACCTTTGCACCCAACGCGGCGAGCGCAAGGAGGTGTGTATCCACACGACGGCGGCCAATTTTATCGCCTCCGGGGCGCGGTAAAAAAACTTTTTTTGCACGCGCTAATAGCGGACCCAAGAGAGTCACCGAACCGCGAATGCCCGCAGCGAGTTCGGTGGGAAGTTCGCTCAGCCGAATTTCTGGAGTATGGATTTTATACGAATGGCCATCGCCCAATGTGGTAATCGACGCTCCAACGGCTTCCATAATTTTGAGTAAGTGCTTAATGTCTTCAATCTGTGGAACGTTGCGGATGACGACCTCGTGCGTATTCATGAGCGCAGCACACAGTACAGGCAATGCTTCGTTTTTATTCCCTTGTGGGGTGATGCTGCCGCCGATTTTATGGCCGCCTTCGATATGGAATTCTGGCATGATTTTTAATGCGTTACAACGCGGCACAGAATGCGTTTTTTTTGAGTGCGTGTAAATCGTTATTCATGGGAAATCTATGCGCCAACTTTGTAAAACTAAAATATTCCTCTTGCAGGTAAGCTCTCAAAAATAGAGTTGAACTTGACACCCTCTTCGTAAAAAAGGAGGTGTCTTTTAGTAAAATATGATTCTTTATGCAACAAAGGCCTAGCTTTCCCCCACCCCAAAAACCACAAGGGGGCGGCGACCAAGGCCGTTTCAACCGATTCTCACGAGGACGGCGCACGGTACGCGAGCACCGCATTAACGAAGAAATAACAGAAGACAAAGTTCGTGTTATTGGCGAAACAGGCGCAGAAATTTTGTCGAGCAGAGACGCTCTTGCACGCGCTAAAGCGCAAGGGGTCGATCTAGTTGAAATTACAAAAGGGCAAGATGTTCCCGTAGTGCGTTTGGTCGATTACGGCAAATTCAAATTCGAAAAGACAAAGAAAGAAAAAGAAGCCAAAAAGAAACAAAAGATTATCCAAATTAAAGAAATTAAAATGGGACCCAAAATTGACGTTGGCGACTTTGAGCGCAAAGCAAAAGAAGCAATCAGTTTTTTAAACGAAGGCGATAACGTAAAAGTAACAATGAAATTCCGTGGCCGTGAAATGCAACACACCGCTTTGGGCGCAGAAAAATTAGCGGAATTCTATACTAAAGTCGCCGAAGCTGCACACATGGATAAAAAGCCAAACCTTGAAGGCCGCATGATGAGCATGATACTGCGTAGCAAAGGCGCTAAACCTAAACCGACCACACAAAACGCCAATAGCGAAAAAGAAAATTCAAACACTTAAGAGCCTGTGGAACACGGGTATATACGGAAAGGCGTACGTCTTTGTATCACCGGCAGCGAGGTGATGAACGGATTTATTCTTGATAAGAATACACAATTTTTTGCCTCCGAACTTTACGCTTTGGGGTTCGAGCTTAAAGAAAGCCGCGTATTGCCCGACAACGAAGAACAAATTTTACGTGCGTGGAGCGAACTTCGAGAAACGGGCGATATCATCATCAATTCAGGGGGACTTGGCCCTACATCCGACGACTTGACTGTAGATCTTTTATGCAAGTGGCTTAACGACACGCCAGCATACGATCCATACGCCGAAAAACGTACACGTTATTTTTTTGAAAAACGTGCTTCTCGTATGGATATGCAAATACAGGGTAGCAGCCACCAAATTTCGTTGGAAACCGCGCTTAGGCAAGCGCGTATTCCCTCTACAGCGAAGGCCATAAAAAATTCGGTAGGGCTTGCGCCCGGAATTTATTTTCCAGAAATTCCATTTATTGCACTCCCTGGTTTTCCCGACGAGATTAGAGGAATGTGGAGTGAAGTTCTCTCTTTAATAAAAAGCCTTAATGTTACGCGCTCCGCAACGAAAATTATTCCTGTGTGGGGAGTTGGAGAAAGCCAACTTTTTTCACAATTGGAAAAACCTACCAACTTCACTCTGGGCGTACACGCGTTGCCGTGGGGGTGCCGTCTTTTTTTGCGTGCCCCTTCCGAAGATGCAAGTGTATTTGAAGAATTTAGTGCCTCTTTGGAAAAAAATTTTCCCGCACAAATTATGGAAAGCCCTGTAGCGAACCTTGTGGAGTTTTTAACGAAAAACCGCCTATCAATCTCTGTTGCGGAAAGTTGTACAGGCGGGCTTGCCGCAAAACAGATTACCGATATTCCAGGAGTATCTGCCGTCTTTAAAGGCGGAGTTGTAACGTATGCAAACGAAGCAAAAAGTTCTCTTATTAATGTAAGCCAAGAAGTTTTACTTGAACACGGAGCCGTGAGCGCACAGTGTGCGCGTAGCATGGCCGAAGGGGTTGCACACGCCCTTGATACCGATGTTGCCATTGCATTTACAGGCATTGCAGGACCAACCGGAGGAACTCCGACTAAACCTGTTGGTACAGTTTATATCGGCATTTATAACCGAAAGCGCAGTGAAACACGTACTGCGCGTTTCCAGTTTCCTTTAGGCCGTGAAAGGTTTAGGAATGCCAGTGTAGCCTGTGGGTTCTTGGCAGCGTACCAGGCTATAGCTATGGAAAACCAGAGCTACTGGCCTTTAAAAAATTTCCATTAATCGTTACGGTTCTTTATCGCCCTAAAAGAGAAAGCGTCGCTTCCGCAATCATTTTTTCTTCGTCGGTTTTAATAACGACTACCGGTGGTAGGTTTAAGTGTTCCAGATTTGCACAAATTTTTTCGCGGATGGTTTTCGAGTTCTCGCCAATACCCGCCGTAAAAACGATAGCGTGCGGTTTACCGTGCATCAAGTAAGCACCCACGTATTTGCGCACACGCGCCACAAAAATTTCAAGCGCAAGCGTGGCGTCGGCATCGCCTTCTGCGGCACGCTTTTCAATCGTACGCATATCATTTGTGCCGCACAGTCCCTTGAGTCCTGATTCCTTGTTGAGGAGTGTATCCATTTCTTTGGGAGAAAGTTTTTCCGCCTCTTGCAAAAAGAGGAGTAACCCCGCATCGATGTCTCCCGAACGCGAACCCATCACGAGTCCCTCAAGCGGTGTAAAACCCATGCTGGTGTCGACACTCTTGCCGCCGCGCACACAGCAGATGCTCGCACCGTTTCCCAAGTGAAGTGAAATTGCATTAAACTCGTTGTAAGGGATGTTCATTTGTTTTGCACACTCGCGTGTGACGTATTCGTGCGAATGGCCGTGGAAGCCGTAACGGCGGATGTCGTATTTTTTTGAAAGCACAGGTGGGATTGCATACGTCGTGGCGACGGGTGGCATCGTTTGGTGGAAAGCGGTATCAAACACGGCGACCTGTGGCACTTTGAAACGCTCCATCGAGCATTCAATCCCCGCTAAATTCGCGGGATTGTGTAGCGGCGCGAAAATACAATACTCGCGTATTGTTTGAATGACCTCATTGTTGATGAGCACGGGTTCAAAAAATTTGAGTCCGCCGTGCACAACGCGGTGGCCAATCGCAGTGAGTTCTTCGCTTTTGAGTACACCGCGCTTTTCAAAATCAGCAACGATGCCTAAAATTGCTTCTTTATAATCGCTAAAATTTTCGGCGAGGGATTTTCCACTAAACCTAAGTTCTCCGTTTTCTTGAGTAAAGACATCCGCCTTGATAGTTGCCGAACCGCAGTTGATGACTAAAATTTTCAAAAGTGTACCTTACCTATCTTTACACGTTTTTTCATGTTCGCACCCGCCGCATAAACTGCGCACATGATGCCTGCAAACTTTGAGGCTTTAGAATCGGCGCGCGACGGCAGTATCACCGGCACTTTGGCGCCAAAAATAACGCCTGCCGCAGTGCCGCCGGTGATGTGCGCGAATGTCTTTGCGAGCGCATTCCCCGAAACGATGTCCGGTACAAGGAGGATATCCGCTTGGCCTGCGACAGGCCCACCAATTTTTTTATACTTCGCCGCCGCCGGATTGATCGCGTTGTCGAGCGCGAGTGGCCCATCGACAATACCGCCTGAAAATTGGTTGCGATCACTCATTTTAGCAAGGGCTGCAGCGTCCATCGTCGACACAATTTTGGGAGTCACAACCTCAACCGCCGAAAGCACCGCTACTTTGGGAGCGTCGATTTCAAAGAGCTGCGCGAGCGCCACCGCGTTACTGATGATCTGCGCTTTTTGCTCGAGAGTGGGTGCGATGTTCATCGCGCCGTCGGTGATGAAAAGCAATCGACCTAAATGCGTCGCTTCCAAAATAAAAATGTGGCTGAGTAAATTTTCGGTACGTAGGCCGATTTCTTTGTCGAGCACCGCACGCAAAAAATCGTCGCTGTGGATGTAGCCTTTCATAAAAATTTGGGCATAACCGTCGTGTACTAATTTCACCGCCGCCAGCGACGCCTTCACGGGGTCGGCTTCGTGGTGGATCTCGATGCCACGCAAATCAAGTTTTTCTTGCTCTGCAATTTGGTGGATTTTCTCTTCGTCGCCCACAACCACCGATTCGGCGATATGCTTGTCGCGTGCCTCGGTGACGGCGTATAAGGTTTCAGAGTCGTTCCCCGCCGCGACGGCGATGCGCAGCATGGGATACTCAAAAATTTTCTTTTCAACTTGGGCAAAGTTTGTAATCATGGATTGCCGTTTTTGTTTTGTGCGTGTATTGGCAAGAACTAAGGGTTTGCGATATTATGCTTTTGCAACCTGTCTCAAAAAAAAATTGGATGCCCTATGGACTATAAATCTTCTGGTGTAGATACTGAATACGCACAAAAGCTCATACACGACTTAAAGGAAAAAATTTCTGCAACACATAAAGTACCAAACGTCGGTGAGGTTGTCGGGCGTTATGGCGGCTTTGCTGGGCGTTTTGAGGTATTCCAAATTCCTGGATTTGATGTCGTCGCGACAACAGACGGCGTGGGAACTAAAACACAGCTCTTGCGCCGATTTAATTATCTTGAAGGGATTGGCCAAGATCTTGTTGCAATGTGTGTAAACGACCTTTTTTGTTCAGGTGCGACTCCCGCTTTTTTCTTAGATTATATAGCCTGTGGTCGTCTTGACGAAAAGTGGTACAACAAAGTGCTTGCAAGCATCGTTGCCGCATGCGCCGCCACGCCAATGGCTCTAATGGGAGGTGAAACCGCCGAGCACCCAGGGGTTATGGCAGATGACGATTTTGACCTCGCCGGCTTTGCTGTCGGATTTGTACCGCGCAACCGAAATCTACCGAATTTCGACGAACAAAAAGCAGGAGACATTCTTGTGGGAATTCCGTCTTCGGGACTCCATTCCAACGGATTTTCGCTTGTACGAAAAATTTTTAACCAACTAGAAAAAGAAGATTCTATTACATTCCAAACAATGGTTGCCGACCGTGCGGAACTTATACGGACGTGGCTTGCACCCACGCGTATTTATCATGAAATTCCACGGCTTCTCGAAAAAGTTCCTATAAAGGGAATCGCGCACATTACAGGTGGCGGAATTTACGAAAACCTCCCGCGTATCATTGCCCCCGCTTTTGGTGCGTTAATTGACCATCCCGAGCCGTTTCACCTAAAGGCTACAGAAACATTGGAAAAATTTGTAGAAAGGGATAAATTATTCCACGCGTTTAACATGGGAACAGGGCTTATTCTGCTTGCCGACGAGCGTGAACTAAACAGTATCCGTGCATTTTTTCCAAAAGCAGCAGTTATGGGAAAACTTGTTCACGGCGAGGGAGTGAAAATTCACTTATAGTTTATGCGGTATCTTTTTTCACTCCTCTTGTTATTTTTTTTGGTTTCTTGTGCAAACTGGCAAACCCGTTCGAGCGACCAAGTTATCGCCGAACGCGCCCTCATACAACGCAAGACCGCACTTTTAGAAAGAGAAAACCAAATTTTGCGTGACGAAAATTTGGAGCTAACAAGACAAATTGAGCATGCAAAAGCTGAAGTAGAAAAACAAAAAGCAAGTTTTTTAGCGCAAGAAGACAAGCAAGCTGCGAAAATGAAAACGCTTGAGACACAAATTACCAACCTCACCGAAAAAATTAAAATTTTAGAATCGGATAGCGTTGGCAAAATTCGTAGATTAACACAATTAAACGAACAGTTAACACAAAAGGCGAACGAGACACAAAAAAAGCTCCAAGACGAGCTTTCCGATGCGCAACAAAAAGCAGCCAAAGAGAGAGAAAAGCTTACTAAAGAAGCCGCAGAAAAGCAATTTGCGCAAGAAAAGGAACTCGAATTATTGCGCCGTGAACTTTCCGAGTTAAAAAATAAGCCCCAAACGCCTTAATGCACACTGTTTTAAAATTTTTTCTATCCTTACTTATTTTCACGCATGCTGTGGTAGCAAAAGAAATTACTTTATATTTAACGTCGAACCTCGCGGGAAGGTTTCCTCTCGAAGCAAAAGATACAGACAACACATTACTACGCATTGCCTCGGTGTTGCGTTCGGTAAAAGAAGTAAATCCAAATGTGTTCCATTTTGATTTAGGCAATGCTTTTTACCCCGGACGGCTTTCGCGCTTTAGCTTTGGTTCTCTTACCGCAGATTATTTCCAGATGGTTCGCCTTGACGCAGGTATTGTCGCCGCGCAAGACCTCAACATTGGCGCCGAAAGCCTTGAGTATATCCGCCGTGCACGCGGTATCCGCCTTGTTTCCGCAAATATTTTTCGCGACAAAGAACCTCTTTTTGAACCGTTTTCAATAATCAATAAGGGACAGGTAAAAGCAGCGGTTATAGGACTAACCTCCGCACGCTCGCTTGTGGCGTACGAAGAGGCCGAAGCGCTCGAACTAAAACTCAGCGAACCCGAAACTGTTTTGGACGATACGCTAAAACGCGCACTTAAAGAAAAACCGGATATCGTCGTTGTACTCACAAGCGTTTCTGTAGAAGGCGCAATCCAAATACTTGCTAAGCACAAAGAGATAGACATACTCATTTGTGGAGGGGATGCACAAAGCGCGTTGGGGCAAAGCCCTATAAGCCGCATCGAACTTCCTGATGGTAGACGCCTTTTAGCGCTTCCACAGGAGGCGTCGCTTACTAAAGTACGTTTAACACAAACGCGGACAGGTTGGCAGTTAGTAGAGCAGCAAAACGAAGACCTTCTCGACACTCCTAAAAACACCGAGCCACCGCCTTCCTTTATGCGTCGCCTAAGGTTGTGGCAAAAATGGTATGCTGCCGACGAAGACGGCACACGTAAAGAAACACATTTTTCTCCCATTCAACTTAACGCCCAATTTGCCGCCGATGTAGTACGTAACGAATCAAACTGCGATGTATCTTTTATCGAAGCAACAGATATTGCACCTACGGGAAATTCGACGTTTACGCATGCTAACCAAATACGCTACAATGTCGAAAACGACTACAATATCTTTGCATTCAAAATGACAGCAGGTGCGCTACAACAATTTTACCAAAAATATCCGGGGCTTGTATATTCCGGTTTTGATGGAACTAAAATCACAGGGTATCCAACACAGGACAACCTTGCGTACCGTATTTGTGCAACGCAGCGTGGCTTTGAACTTGCACAACGTGAAAATTCGCGTGCTCTTGTAGGGGTAACGCAGTGGTTTGGGATTAGCGATGCCATAGTTAGTTTTGCAAAACGTGAAGAGAGTACACCACCCGATAAAATTGCAGATTCACGGTTTCGCCTTATTACAACCTTCAATCTCTCGAACCTCTACGAAGCAGGGAGTATAAAAAATCCACCTGCTATCGAAACTCCACCGGGGCAGCCTACAGACTCGTATTTTAAATGGGGACTTGAAAATAATATTAAATTTCTTTTGTATAACCGCCGCCATGCATTTTCAATCAACCCCTATATCTATTATATGCGCCAAAGTAGTGAAATCATCCGAAATTTATTACGCGGCGACGTAACGTATACGTACAATACCGAATGGTATATAAACCCTTACCAAAGAAACCGTATCGACACCGTCATCGTACGTGACCCAACGACGGGATTGCGCCCCAGTTTTTTGCGCGAAACTGCGGGTGGTGAATTTTCGGTTGGAATTTTTACGGGACGCTTGGGTCTCGGTTTGGAAAAACAAATTTTAGATCCTGTAAACGATGCATTCGGCGGTATAGAGGCGACATTGAAAATACAGTGGGAGTTTTTTAAAGGAATTACGTATAACCTCTCTTTCGATTCTTTTTCGTCTACATCCACAGGTGGCGAATGGCGTAACAGGCTAGAACTTAACAATTCCATTGTCTTTACTCTTCGCTCGCCGCTTACATTTACCGTAAGCCACCGTTACTACTATTTTTATTTAGGTAAAGCACACGACTTCTACAATGCGTCTATATTGACGTTTTCGTTAGATTTGCATACCGCGTGGAAGTTTCCTTAAACGTTACGGTTTTTTATTTCGTCGCGGAAATAATTTGTCCCGACTTAGCGCGGTAATAGGCGATTTGGTCTTCAAGCTTTTTGCGGCTTTTTACCGTGATTGTTTTCTCTCCCACGATTAAATTAGAATCGCTTAAAAAACGTGCTTGCGTGTCTTCTTTAATTCGTAAGATACCACATAAAATTCTTAATTCATCAAAGGTAATGGGAAATTCGTATGATTGATCTGCCCCTTTACGGCTTGCCTGTAAATTCTGGTGTCTTATAAGGTTGTAAAGATACGCATGTAGCCGCACAAGTGGCTCACCGATTTTAAATATTATAAGGCGTTGGTGTGAAAACCAAATGCGCCGCGCCAAGTTTTCAAATATTTTTTGGAGTACGCTCTCGGCGACATTATCGATAAGTTGCTCTGGCAAAATACGCACCAGTTGTGATTCTTGCGTTGTAATTGCAGAACCCATTCGTGGCGCATTTTCAATAAATGCCATTTCACCAAAAAGTTCTCCGGGACCCAAAACATCTATAATAAATTCTTCACCTTGGACAATCCGCATTATTTTTACCGCACCCGATAGGATAACATAAATTTCACGCCCGGGATCGCCTTCTGAAAAAATCATTGTATCGGCTTTTACCTGTGACGCTCTTGCCGCAATGGGAATATCTTCGTAGAGCGTTGCAACCGACGGCCACAACGCACGCGCAGCTTCAAGAAAAACGCCATTATTTTTTTCTGCCCAGTCAATATACGCACGTAGTGTTCGCGCTGCGTAATGCGGTTTTTGCCATTCGATATACTGCTGCGCCCGTGCATAAAGTATGTCTGGAGTTAAATTGCGTGCGTCGGAATTATCGAGTTTTGATAAATGCAGTTGTATTGTTCGTAATTCCCGCGAATAAAGCCGTAAAATTTTTCGCGCTAAATCGGGCTGCGATTTGAGATAACTACCAATCATCGTAACCGGAATTTCTGCTACTTGCGCAGGGGTTTCCGCGTAAATGGTGACTAGAAAATGGTGGCCTGTAAGCGCAGAGACAAGCCCAAAGCTATCGCCTTCTTCAAACCGTGAAAGGACTTTGTCGTTAAGCCGGTGCTCTGTTTCGATAGAGAGAACGCCTTTACGCACAATATAAAAAATTCCAGGGTTGGGGGCGTTCTGGATAACAACCGCAGAGCCCGCTTGGTAATCTTTAATGCGAATTTCGGCCATTCGATTACGCTGAATACTCCTCGCACCGAATTTTAAGCGCTTGGTTCATTTGTCCGTATAGCGCCGTTAACCGCTGTGAAAGCACAGGGTTAAGGATGGGTGCCATAATGCCGGTAAAATTCTCGCCGTGGATGAAACGGCACTTGCCCGGACTTTTTTCTTGTACCATAAAAAAATGCTCTCCGCTGAGTACTTCTTTAACTATGGGAATTGCTGGTCCTTTCCAGCGTAAGTGGCGCTCTTTTGCATCGGCAACAAGTACCTTGCACGCTGTAATAGGTAGAAACACTCCAGGGAGTACAACAATGCTAAAGCTTACTTCGTCTCCCTTATGTGGTTTCCCTGTTACTTTCTGCATAATGGGATTCCACGAATCGTAAGCGGCAAAGTCGATAATGGTTTGCCAAATTTTATCGGCTTCTGCGTTGATTTCAATTTCTGTAAGGATTTGCATTAGCCGTTGAGCGATATACGCACACCATGCCCAGCCTTTTTACGCCCACCATTGGTTTTTTAAAGGAAGAAGTTTTACGAAGAGGTACACCCAAAAAAACGCTAAAAAGAGCGTCATTATTTCGGGAGCAAACTGTTTCATAACCCCTAAAGCGCCAAAAGCAAACGCCGCTGTAAGGATAAAAGACGGTCCCCTGCGCATTTCACGCCGCAACAATACAGCCGCTGGAAGCCCCTGCACTCCTAAAAGGAGCCATTTGAGGCGTGTAAAAACAATCAACTGGTCAATGTAGAGATCGACAAGAGCTTCTGTGCCTGTATCGAGAATACGAAACAAAGCGAGGTTTTCAAGGACATCCGCCGCTGCCGTTGCCACAACTAAAATAGCAGCAACCAGAAGCCATCCCCACGCTACGCCGTGGCGGCGCAAAAGGAGCCACGTGAGCAATAAATAGCAAAGCGAATAAGTGAAAATATACGCAAAATCGACGTACACCCCCTTTTCAAAAGCGGCGCGTATATTTTGTCCTTGCGCTGTTTGGGGATCGCCCAAAATATTCCAAACCTCGTAAGGAGTAAATGCCATTTCAAGACCAACAATGGGAGTGTTTACACCGTGCTGTAATGCATACGCAGGTTTTTGTGGGTTAATAAAAATAAGTATGCCACTAATACCCAAAAAAAGGAGGATCGACACAAAGAGGGCTTTGCGTAACTGTGCATCACTGGGCATATTGACTCAATACAAATCCACGTTGACGCGGCAATCAAACCTTTGGTCGTAACAGATGGCGAAGGAGAAGAAATCCAACCGTGTACACGCTTTTTGCGACGATATTTTAGGCGAGCGTGACGGCGTTGAACTAGCACACCTTATCAAAAGGCGCGAGGTTTCTGCACTTGAAGTTACAAAAGCGGCAATCGCACGCGCCGAACGCGTCGAACCGCACCTCCATGCGATTGAACTTACCAGTTTTGAAAAGGCCCTTAAAGACGCACAAAACTTACCTTCTGCAGGAAGCTTTGTCGGAGTTCCTACGTTCATTAAAGATAATACCGATGTAGCGAATTTACCCACGCGTACGGGAACACGCGCCACCAAAGGACACAAGGCTAAACGCCACGGAAATTTTACCGCACAATTTATCCACCAAGGTTTTATCGTTTTAGGAAAAACCAAAATGCCCGAGTTTGGCTTCAACGCCTCGACCGAATACGTAAACGACGAACCTGTGCATAATCCATGGAACCTTAACTACTCCTCGGGAGGGTCTTCAGGTGGTTCGGCTGCGCTTGTCGCTGCGGGAGTAGTGCCGATTGCGCACGGTAACGACGGCGGCGGCTCGATACGTATACCTGCGGCGTGCTGTTCGCTTGTTGGGTTAAAACCTTCGCGGGGACGTACAAAAGATAACGCCGCCGCAGCCTCGATACCTGTGAACATTATCTCCGAAGGGGTGCTTACGCGCTCGGTACGCGATACCGCTGAGTTTTTTTTCGGGATTGAACAAATTTATCGTAACCCCAAGCTACAGCCGATTGGACGCGTCGAAGGTCCTGGGAAAAAGCGCCTCCGTATCGGCTTGGTTATCGACTCCATTACTGGAATTCCCACAGACGCCGAGACACGGGCGGCAGTTGAAAAAACGGCGTCACTCCTCAATGCGTTGGGACACCGTGTCGAAGCAATACCAATTCCTGTCCCTAAAAATTTTCTCGAAGACTTTGCTTTGTACTGGGGGCTTTTGGCGGTACTTATAACAGGGATGGGACGCATTGCTGTCGCTCCCGATTTTGATATACGTAAAGTCGATGCACTTACGCAGGGTCTCATTAAATACTATACCAAGCGCCTTCTCGACACACCTGCAATGCTCTACCGCATGTCGCAAGCGGAAAAAATGTATGTTAAAGAACTTAAAGGTTGGGATGCTGTCCTTTCTCCTGTTTCGGGGCATACAGTACCACTCTTGGGACACTTAAGCCCTAAATTACCGTTTGAAGAGCTTTGGGAGCGTCTTAAAACATACGTTGCTTTTACTCCGCTCAATAACGCGGCTGGCACTCCTGCAATTTCTCTTCCCATGGGGCTTACGCATAATAAACTTCCTATTGGGGTAATGCTACAGGCAATCCCTGGGGCGGAGCGTACACTTTTAGAACTTGCTTACGAATTAGAAGCGGCCAACCCTTGGCCTAAAATTACGGATAAATGACAAAGGGCGGAATTATTTCGCTCGTTGTGAGCTTTTTACTTCTTGTTGTAAAATTTATCGCCTATTTTCTCACAGGTTCGCAAGCAGTTTTATCCGATGCGTTGGAAAGCATCGTCAACGTAAGCGCGGCAGCGCTTGCCCTTTGGATTATACGCGTAAGCCAACGGCCCGCCGACAAAGACCATCCTTATGGGCATGGCAAGGCCGAGTACTTTAGCTCCGTCTTTGAAGGTGCGCTGATTTCCTTTGCAGCGGTAATTATTTTTGTAGATAGCATCGAAGCGCTCGTAAAAGGAAAAACAACCGAACGGATTGATTTAGGCCTTATACTCATTATCGGCGCAGGGATTATAAACGCTCTCTTAGGATTTTATCTTATACGTTTAGGAAAAAAAGAACATTCCGCTGCTTTAATCGCAAGCGGCAAGCATGTCTTTTCCGATTTTTTAACAAGCTTAGGCGTTGTTGTGGGGCTTCTTTTGGTACATTTCACAGGAATGCACTGGTTTGATTCTGTTGCAGCGCTCTTTTTAGGAGCCCTTCTTGCGTGGACGGGGGTTAAACTTATACGCGCTTCGATTGATGCCCTTATGGACGCAAACGATGTATCGCTTGTTGAAAAATTGGGCGATTACTTCACGAAAAGCCGCACCGAGGGAATTATACGCATCCACCATACGCGTATTGTACGCGCAGGAAACTACCACCATATCGATGCACACGTTGTTGTTCCTGAATTTTGGGACGTTACCACAGCACACGACCGAACAAACGATTTTGAAAAAAAAGTATTTGAACTATACGAGCACCGGGGCGAGATACACTTCCACATCGACCCTTGTCGCCGCGTGTACTGCCATGCATGCGATGTAAAAAATTGCCCTATACGGCGTGAGGATTTCCAAAAACTTATTCCCTTTACTTTTGAAGAGCTAACTTCGCCAACGGAACCGGAAAATTTGCAACACCGTAAGTAAAGGCTCTAAGAATTTTCCAAAACAATTTTATCCAAAGCCTCTAAAGACTTTGTGTCGCCCACGTCTTCAAGCTCGCGTATTATGCGCGGCACATTTTTAAGCGTGTTTAAATACGCCACCCGCGCACGTTCAACAATTTGAATCCCATTTTGTAAAAAGTTTTCCCTAAAACTACGCGCAGCCAAAGGCGTGTTCCACAGTATTTTAGAAAAAAGGGCGGGGGTAAAATTTTCTCGCGCCAGAGAAAAAAACGCTACGCCGCCGCCCCGTTCGGGGACAAACACTGTGCGTGGGTAGAGCGCAAATGCAGTTTCAAAAACACCTTTGGGTAAATACGCTGCGTTCGAGCGCCAAAAAACAAGCAAATCGTTGTGTGCAAAAACCTCTGTAGATACTCGTGTAAGCCTTTCAGCAAAGTTTCCTTCTTTTTGTTTGCAAATTTTTACGCGTAGCCCTCGAAAATATTTTTTCCATTGTAAACGCGCTTTGAGCGTTGAACTATTTCCATGGTAATAAACATAGTTTTTAAGGGTATGGCTACCATGCTCCACACTTTCCATAATTATTTTTTGCTGGCGCCACAGCCATTCGATAAAGGGCTTAGGCAAGGCATCCGAAGATGAATTTGGCTTTTGCGTTTTTTTATCGGCGTGCGTTAAAAAAAGAACTTGGGCGATGCGCAAAACTACATCACCGCAGGTTTTTTGCCTTTGCTATCGGCGAGCTGCAAATATGCTTTTTCGACAAGAGCGCGAATACCCGCCATTTTTTCTTTTTCGGAAAGCTTGCTTTTTTCGTTGGCTGGATGGAGTTCGTGCTCCTTGGTAATGGGGTCTAAAACTTGGATTGCAATACGGTGCGGAAAAAGCAAAATATTCGAGTGCATTGGACGCGTTTCCTGTGTGCCGTAGAGTACAATGGGAAAAATGGGAAAACCATTTTTTTGTGCAACTTGGAACGCGCCTGCTTTAAATGGAAGAAGCTTACGCGCATCTTTGCTACGCGTACCTTCGGGATAAATGAGTACACGGTTATTCTCGCGGATTCTTGCCGCAACAACATCCAGCGAACGCGCAGCTTGGCGTGGGTTTGATCTATTGACGCCAATATAGCCGACCTTGCGCATTGCAAGACCCACGAAAGGAATTTTGAAAACTTCCTCTTTCGACAAAAATAAAAAATCAATGGGATAAAATCCAAGCCCTGCTAAAACATCAAAAAGGGATTGGTGGTTACTGATGATAATCCCCGGCTCTTTACGCGCTTTTTCGCTTCCATAAACACGCACGGGACAAAATGTTATACGTATCCCAATCCATCCCCAAAACTCAGCTATTTTTCGCAGTTTATGCGAATGTTTTTTGGGCCAAAAAGGAGCAAGAAGGATTACCGAAAACGCACAAAGAAATGTAATAGGAATATATACTGCTAAAAACCAAATATAAAAGGCAAATCCAATAGGAATTAAAAAATAACGCATAAGAGTTCTTTACGTTTTTGTATAAACTGTCAATTATTTCCTAAAGCATTTTTACAGTTAGCGCACGATCCTCGCCTAAAAATCACTTTCGCAACCCTAGGCGAGGCATACTAACAATGTTACTTGCTTTCTACCGCAGGTTTTACCCCGGGCAATTTTGCTGCAAGCTCCTTTGCGCGTACTTGCAAATTCGCCAGTACCTCTTGCGCTTTTACGCTCATATTTGTGTACTCAGATTTAGCACGTTCCACAAGAGTGCTAATTTGGTGTGACGCATTGCTTGCCGCAGCGCGTACCTTCACCGCATTTTCACTTTGTACAGTTTCACCTTGCGCGATGAGTGCGTTAATCTCTGTTTCAAGATTTTTGAGTAGCACCTCTGCGCCTTGGCGTGCTGTTTCGTACGCGCCAATCCCAAAGCTCACAATATCGCTTACATTTTTTTCCATAGCTCCCTCCTTTGTTGTAGAGCAAATAACGCACCACAACAAATTCTCAACCATTATTTGTGCACCGCACACAACGTCAAGTAAAATTGAATTTTTTAAGTAAAATGGCGTTATGGAAATTTTGTGCGCCAACTATAAAGTTTGACGCGCAAATTCCATAAATAAATTAGCATTTCTCTAAAATGCTAAAAAAAATTTTTATTATTTCGCTGATTACTTCTGTTTTCTACCTTTTCCTAAGCTTCTATATTGGCGTAAGAATCTCAACGATGGGAATAATTCTTTCTCTTGTAATCTCTACTTATCTCTATTATTCCTTCTTTTCGATTATTGTCCGTCTACAAACGTATTACAGATTAAACAGGGTAGTTGCTGCTTTGTTCTTCACGTGGATACTTGCAACACCCTCCATGGGGTTGTTGTATTTTACAACCTACCACACCCTTCCCGAAGTCTCTCTCGTCTCTGCAATGTTACACGAACCTATGTTTGTTGTATCGACGTTTTACCAGCAGATTTTTGCATTTCCTAATTTCCTTTATCTTTTGGCGCTTGTTGCGCTGGGAATTCTCGTCGAGCGTATCTTGTACCCTTCAAGCAAACCTCCGTTAGGACACGGTGATGTTCGACCGTTTTCCTTATTTAAGAATTATATATTTCTTTTGCTATTTTTAATCGCCGTTGCCTCGCAAGTGCGCTGGGGAATTATCCACGATTTAAGCGAGCTATGGATGCGAGTCCTCTACGTTATTCTACTTTTTGCGCTTATTACAGTAGTATATTTTTATATAAAAACACAAAAATCTTTTTTTCGGGGTTTATTTCGATTTTCTTTGTGGCTACCATTTATTTTAGTATTAGTTTTACCTACGGGAAAAATTAGGGATTTTCAATTAAGCGCAGACACACACACAATTTTGACTTTATCCAACGCATTATTCCAATCGTCGAAAAGTGCTCAATTCCACCAAGAGAAGAAAATCGCAAGCGAAATTCCCAGTTTTAAAATCCAAACCCAATTTAACGTCTTGTATATTGTTGTGGATAGTTGGCGTGCAGCAAATAGTTTTATAGTCAAAAAAGAGTCATCGATAGAAGATAGTATTTTGCACGATTTTTTTTCAAAATCTTTTGTTTTTAATTCTACCTATGCACCATCGAGTTCAACAGAAACGGCCGTACCATCATTATTTACAGGAATATCTAGCGATCAAGAAAGTAAACGCATAGCATCCGCCCCACGCTTATGGGATTATTTCCACAAAGCAAACTATAAGACTAATTATATAATGACAGCTGGGTCAAAATGGGCAAAATTAGATGTATTTTTTAAATCTTTTGGCTTAGATACTCTGTGGAGCGCTTACGAAAACTCCACTTCTCCTTCAAAAACACAAGAGGCAAACGACGATGCAAATACCGTTGACTATTTTCTAAAATTTAGCAAAGAAACTACACAGCCTTGGTTTTCTGTGGTGTATTTAGACGGAGTACATTATCCTTACATTCAAAAACCTGGATACATAATTGACGACTGTGAACTCACTAACCGAAATAAATGGCCGGATAAATTACTAAACTGTTACAAAAACGCGATACGCTATACGAGTGCGCTCGTTGCTAAAATTCTCCAAAGCGTTGATTTAACTAAAACACTTGTGGTAATTACCGCAGACCACGGAGAGGGTTTTAACGAGCACGGCTCTTATTTTCACAATCAAGATATTTACTCTTACGCAATACACGTCCCGCTTGTCATTTATTTACCCGAAAAGCTTAAGACAAGCCTTTCTCGTACAGATTTAAAAACTTTTACGTTAAATACAACTACTCCTGTCTCTACACTTGATATTCTACCGACCTTTTTACATATACTCGAAAAAACCTCAACAAATTTTGTGCGGCCAAATATAAAACTCAGCGGGCATAATCTCTTTGAAGCAAACCTGAATAGAATTATTTTTGCATCAGGGTGTTATGCGGAGTATCGCTGTTATAGCCGTGATATAGCGTTTATTGATAATAATTATTACCTGATTTTTTCACCCAACAATAAAGATAACACAACGGCTTTTCAATTATACAACAAAGAAGATATTACTCAAAAGAACCAAATTGAATCTGAACAAAAAAATAAAGTTATAAAATCGCTCATCGAAAGAGCGAAAGCGATACATCCGTTCGCACGTTTAGCAGACCAATATCTTCACAAATAAAAAAGCCCGAGTCTTACCAAAGCCTTTGCGGTCGCGTAAGCATCCACAAAAGCAAGTAATTCCCGGGCTTCGTCAACTATTCACGCCCCAGAAGACGCATTACCGAAACGGCTTTTTGGTTCGCCTGGGCTAACATCGCCGTACCACTCTGTTGTAAGATTTGGCCGATGGTAAAACGTACCATTTCTTCGGCCATATCTGCATCGCGAATTCGGCTTTCAGACGCCTGTATATTTTCATAAGCGTTCATCAGCCCCTTTGCAGATATTTCTAATCTGTTAGAGTAGGCACCCAGATCTGCTCGCTGCTTCAGTAGTTTTGACAACGCTTCATCAACAAAACCAATTAAATTATTTGATTTTGCTACTGTCGACAACGAACGAATCGCATTATTCTCTTTCAATTGAAGAGCTGCTGCGGTCATTGTGCCGACAAAAACGCGTTCGCGCTGGTGCATGTTTGCTCCCATGTGAAACCACATGGAAGCTGTTTTTGAAGTTCTTGCGAAGTCTCCTTGCAGAACTTTGAAACGGTTAAACTCCGCCTGCGATGCGACGCGATCTACTTCGTCGATTAGCTGCGAAATTTCTACTTGCATCAGCTGCCTGTCCTCTGCGGTATAAATACCGTTCGCCGATTGTATGGCTAAGACGCGTATGCGTTGTAACAAATCGCCAAGCTGGTTTAAATAACCGTCGGCTGTTTGTACAAAGCTAATACCGTCTTCGGTATTTCTTTCTGCTTGGCGCAATCCCCGCACTTGTGTTCTCATTTTTTCCGAGACAGCAAGACCAGACGCATCGTCGGCTGCAGTGGTGATACGTTCACCAGAGGCAAGCCTTCCAATTGCCTTGTCTGTTTGCCATTCGTTAAACTTGAGAACCTTGTGCGCGTTGATGGCGCTAAGGTTGTTGCGAATGATCATAGACACTCCTTTGTCTTTATTTTGATGGATGTCTAATCGGCGGTTGCCGATATACACCCATCAATGTAGTGTCTGTGCTCGAGACATAAGAGAGGCATCCTTGCCTTTCTCTTTTGCCTACCTTTGACAAGTCTCTCCCAGTCAGACACCTTCGCGGATTACCAAAGCCACTAAATGCAACTTAGGTAATCCGTCAGATGCCTGACGCGGAAGAAGCAGTAATAAAATTTCAAGACACGAAAAGGCAGCCTATGCTGCCCATCGTAATTAGTTAGACTATAAGCGGCGTTGCCGCTCATAACCTTAACGTAATAGTTGCAAAACCGACTGTGGTTTTGCGTTCGCTTGAGCGAGCATTGCTGTACCGCTTTGTGTGAGAATTTGGTTCTTTGTGAACTTTGTCATCTCCTCTGCCATGTCGGTATCGCGAATACGGCTTTCGGACGCTTGGATATTTTCGTATGCGTTCATGAGCCCCTTTGCAGCATACTCGAGACGGTTGTAATATGCACCCAAGTTAGCGCGTTGGCGATTTACCATTTGGAGCGCATTGTCCATAAGCCCAATCATACTGTTTGCTTTTGACGCAGTAGAAATCGACTCGATACCACCCGCCTGTGTACGTAAATTAAGCGAAGTCGCGGTCATTGTTGCGATAAACACACGCTCGCGTTGGTGCATGTTGGCGCCCATGTGGAACCACATTGAAGCGGTAGATGAAGTACGCGCAAAATCTCCTTGGAGAAGCTTCATCGTGTTGAACTCCGCTTGCGAAGCAATACGATCGACTTCGTCGATTAGCTGCGACACCTCAACTTGCATCATTTGGCGATCTTCAGCGGTATAAATACCGTTTGAAGACTGAACGCCCAATACGCGGATGCGTTGCAAAAGCTCAGAAAGCTCGTTCAAATAGCCTTCGCTTGTTTGGATGAGGCTCATCCCATCTTCGGTATTGCGCTCAGCCTGACGAAGGCCCGCTACCTGCGTACGCATTTTTTCTGAAACTGCAAGACCAGAAGCGTCATCGCCGCCGCGGTTAATCCGCATGCCGCTCGACAACTTTTCCATGTTCTTTGACAGCTCGTCGTGTTGAAATTTGAGCACACGATGTGAATTAATCGCGCTCAGGTTGTGGTTGATAATCATTTAACCCTCCGTTGTCCTTACCCCCGCCTTCCTTGGCGAGTTATGCTTTAGCAACGGATTTTACCTTACTTAAGTGAAATTAAGCAAGATCAAGTTACATGAAGATAACGCAAGATAACGCTTGTTTTAATCTAAAAAGACTGGTTAGCCACCCTGTTTACAAAAAAAAACATCTTTTTCTCCCTAATGGTAATGTCGGCGGATATTCAAAATGTTTGAGCATTTTTTATTTCACACAAAATGCAACGCGCAGACAATTTTTATTTGTGCGCAAAAGAAAATAATTTTAGTAGAATATCACGCGAAAATTAGTTACCCTATTAAAGCGTGACCGAAAACGATCTAAAAACTCTTGCACAACTCAAAAAAAATAACGACCGCGAGTGGTTTCATAAACATAAACCGACGATTGAAATTGCGCAAAAAAATTTTCTCGATTTAGTGGGCGGATTGATTTTTGTCCTGAGTGAATTTGACGAGTCTGTGGTAAACGTCGAACCCAAAAGCGCCATTTTTCGTATCTACAGGGATGTACGCTATGCACACGATAAATCCCCCTATAAAACACATTTGGCGGCGTTTATTTCAGTTGGCGGCCGTTTGAGCGACACCCAACCGGGTTACTATTTCCACTTCGCGCCCCATGGTGCATCGCTTTTTGGCGCCGGCTTTTACATGCCCGAAAAAAACACACTACGCAATCTGCGCACCGAAATTGCACGCCCCCAAAGCCGCATCGTACAAATGCTCGCCGACAAAACTTTCCGCAAAAATTTTCCTTTGTTAGACGAAGACTTAAAGCTCAAGCGGGTGCCGCGTGGTTTCGACGCAGACCATCCGCAAGGCGAGCTGTTGAAACTGCGCCACCATTTTGTCTATACCCAACTTGACGACAAAGTTGTTACTTCAAAAAAATTACTGGCGGCGTTAGCAAAGGGCGCAGAGCCGCTTTCACGGTGGAGTGCCGTGTTGAGGCAAGCTGCTCAAGATTGATGGTTGGACATAAACTCGAGAGCAGCATTAGTAAAAAGGCCAGAACGGGTTCCGCCGCGCTTTTTCACATAATAATCAATTTGCCGAAGAATATTTTCGGGTACGGTCACATTGATGCGTTTTACTTGTTCTGACAACTCAGATAAATCAACGGTAACTAATGCCCAAATCCCACCTTTGTATTCTTTCTTGCCTTTAAGTCGTTCGATCTGGGTAGCCTTAGGGATTATCTCCTTGTCTTTAATTAACCCTTCTACATGACACAGAATAGCTTCTTTTACATTTTCTAAAGCTATTTCAAAAGTTTCTCCTGCGGAAAAACATCCCGGTAAATCTGGAACTGTAACACCAAAATCACTATTTTTATCTTTATGAATAACAACTGGAAAATTCATTTTTTTATACCTGCTTGTTTAAGTATGCTTTGAAGAGTACCGATGGGTATATCCCTTTTCGGATGTGGCACGGTAACTTTACCTGCCTTCGTCGGATGCTTAAACTGGTTGTGACTACCTCTTACATTGTATAGTATCCAGCCATCGTCTTTAAGTATTCGTATAATTTCAGAACTCTTTAAACGTGTGTATTATACACAACATTTTTACTCTGTCAATACTTTTATGATTTTTATTTGAATTTAAGAAAAACTTTTCTTCTTCGAGTGTACGCTGCGTTTTTGGCGTTAAAGGTGGTATCGCATGCGTGTAAAAATATGCGGATTGACAAGCATGGCAGATGCGGCTTTTGCTGCAAAGTGCGGCGCCGATTTTTTAGGCGTTGTGCTATCACCCTCGAGTAAACGCTGTGCCCCCATAGACGCCGCGAGCGCGATTCTTGCACTCGATGTGCCGCAGAAAAAAATTCTGGTGTTTGGCTACGACGATGCAACGTATATCCAACGCACGTTTGCTTCGCTCGCGCAGGAAAGCGCGTACTTGCAAGTGATGGCCGACCACCCCCACATCGACACACTGCTTCGTCTTGCGCCCCCCGAACGGATTATACCTTCCATTTCGGCTGCGCAAAAAATAGACAAGGCGGATTTAGAGCGCTGGGAAAAATTTCCTTTGGTGCTATTTGATTCACACAACGCTGCGGCGAAGACGGCAGGCGGCACGGGAAAAACATTTAACCCCGAACACGTTTTAGGCATTGAGCGTCCATTCTTACTCGCAGGTGGCCTTACCCCTGAAAACGTGGCATCGGCAATTTCTGTGGCGCATCCCTTCGGCGTGGATGTCGCCAGCGGTGTTGAGTCGTCGCCTGGTATAAAGAACCACGATAAGATCTTGCAATTTATACAAATTACAAAACGAAGCGGAGCTTCGCAGAGCGGCAGCGACTTGCCCTCTGCAAAACAGAGCGGGGGTTCCAAAGGGGGTAGCGCAGCTATCCCCTTTGAAAACTCCCCCTCTAAATTTTTCGGAGGTGTCGCATGAGCGACACCTCCGAAAAAAACTTAGATACTCCCATGATGCGGCAGTATCTTGAAATCAAAAAACAATATCCCGACGACATTCTTTTCTTTCGCATGGGCGACTTCTATGAAATGTTTTTAGAAGATGCGGTGTATGCGTCGCGTGTGCTCGACATTGCGCTCACGCGCCGGCAAGATAAAGTACCGATGTGCGGCGTGCCGCACCACTCGATGAGCCAATATGTTCACCCCATTTTAGAACAGGGGCGGCGGATTGCGATTTGCGACCAACTCGAAAACCCCGCCGAAGCGCAGGGGCGTATTGTCCGCCGTGGTGTGACGCGCATCCTCACCCCCGGGTCGCTTTTTGAAGAGAGCCTCATTGATGCGAAAGATTCGCGGCGGCTCTGCGGCATGAGCCTGGGTAAAGAGTACATCCAACTGGCGATTGTCGAAGTCGCCACTGGGCAAATTTGGTTTGAGCGTCTCTCCCTTCGACTGCGCTCAGGGAGAGGCATCCACAACGAAACGGCAAATGAAATCGTTGAGCGTCCTGCGCCAGCGCCCACTGTGAATGAAATCGTTGAGCGCAGTCGAAACGATTTCTCTCAAATCGCCTCCGCGTTCCGTATTGTCGAGTGGGTCGTGAGCGATAAAGATAGCGCGTTGACTGCCGACGAACCTGCCTTGCATGCTGCAGTAGTGCGTCGTTACCCCATCGACGATACGGCGTTCCAAGAACGGGTGTTGAAAGAAGCACTCCAGAGTCGCAACATCGCCGTGTGGGAGCTCGACGCCGACGAGAAGCGTGCGCTCACACTCACGCTTGCATACTTGCGCGAAATTTCGCCGCTCTTGAAACTCAACTGGGCATCTCCCGTGCGCGAGTACCGCCACAAAATTATGGTCTTGGACGAAGCGACGCTACGCACGCTGGAAATTTTGCAAAGCGCTGACGGTAAAGCAAAGCCCAGCCTCATGGGCATTTTCACGCCGCTTCAAACTGCAGCCGGTACGCGGCTTTTGGCGTCGTACCTCGCACGCCCTTCAGCGGACAAAGAAGAAATTTTAAAGCGCCACAATGGCGTCGAGAGTTTGGCTAAACACGGTGCGTACCGCGAGATCATCCAGCGTGAGCTTGCGGTTGCTGCAGACATCGAGCGGGTGCTCACCGGTTTGAATAACAACCCCACCGTGCGCCACTTGGGTCAGGTGCGCGATACATTGGCTGTCATTTTGCGGTTGCAAAAATTTATCGCCGACAATCGGCTCGAACCACTCTTAGAAAGCGGTTGGCGTTCGTTGGATGATTTTCCCACGGCGGTGTATGCGCTCCTGGAAGAAGCGTTGCTCACCGAAAATTTGCCTCCTTTACTCGACAGCCGCCGTTTTGTTAAGATTGGTTATATGCCGCTTTTGGATGAACTGATTGAACTCAGCGAGAACGCCGTCGCACATTTGACTGCCTACGAAGAAAAACAAAAAGCTGAGCATGGAATCACAACGCTCAAAGTAAAACACAACAACGTATTGGGTTATTTTATTGAAATCTCCAAAGGCCAAGTCGCCAAGGCACCCGAAAGCTACCAACGAAGACAGACGCTCACGAACGGAGAGCGCTACACAACGCAAGAACTCAAAGAATTAGAAAATAAAATCCTGTCGGCGTCCGAAGAAGTGTTGCGTTTGCAGAAAGGTGTGTTTGAAGATATACGCACTCAGGTGCTGGAGAGCGCAGCGTCTTTGCAGTGTTGGGCAGAACGCTTGGCGCGGCTCGACGTGTTGTTGGCGTTTGCGCGCACTGCGGTCTCGCACCGCCACATACGCCCCACCATCCACGCTGGCAAACGGTTACGCGCCGAAGCGGTGCGTCATCCTGTCATTGAAGCGTATTTCAAAAGTGAGATGTTCATCCCCAACGATATTTTGCTCAGTAACGAAAAAAATCCCACTGGCGAAAATGATCCCCACCTTGCCATCATCACCGGCCCCAACATGGCAGGTAAAAGTACGTACATTCGACAAATTGGCATTATGCAAATTATGGCGCAAGCGGGTGCGTTTGTCGCCGCGCTTTCGGCGGCACTACCCATTGTCGACCGTGTGTTCACCCGCATCGGTGCGCACGACCGGTTGTCGCACGGGGAAAGTACATTCTTTGTCGAGATGGCCGAGTGCGCGCGCATTTTTCGTAACGCAACTCCCGACTCGCTCATTCTTTTGGACGAGGTGGGGCGGGGTACTTCGACGTACGACGGTATTTCCATCGCGCAGGCGATGATTGAAGAGTTGAACGAAGAGCGCAGCGGTCGCCCCAAGACGCTTTTCGCGACGCATTACTCCGAGCTTGCGCACCTTATCTCCAAAGAGCGCGGGATTCAAGGCCTCACCGTTTCGGTCGTCGAAAAAGCAGGGCAAGTTTTTTTTATGCGTAAAATTGTAGAAGGCGTCGCTGAAAAATCATTCGGCATCCATGTCGCAGACATGGCAGGGATGCCAAAAAGCGTCACAAAGCGCGCGCAAGAAATTCTGATGAACCTCGAAAAAAAGGCGGACTTCCTCTTGGCGGAAGATAGCTATGCGCGAGGAGAAAAAAAGCCTGCGCGTTCAACAGAAACACTCGACGACAAGCAAGGCGAACTTTTTTAACGCCATCTAACAATCATAAGTGACGGCGTGTCTTGCTTTTATAAATTTTCCTTAGGCATGAGCAACCGCGCAGCCTTTTTTAAAAAGGAGCGAGGAAAGTCCGGACACCACGGAACACGGGGCCAGAGAAATCTGGGTGTTGTATTACTTTTATGCCCGCTACCCGGTCATAAAAGCATACGGCAACGAACAGTGCCACAGAAAATAAACTACCCTAGCAGGGAAAAGGTGAAAAGGTGCGGTAAGAGCGCACCGCTCGTCCGAGAGGCGCGAGGCAGGGTAAACTCCCCCGGGTGCAATTTCAAGATTTTGCGTATCTCTTTAGAGCATTGCTTGGCGCGTTCCCGCCGAAACACGCAAGTGGTAGAAAGCAAAGAGCGGCGCGGTATAACGCGGCGACAAGATAAATGGTTGCAGGGGTGGTTTTGCAAAAAATCGCCTTTACAGAATCCGGCTTATGATTGCCTATACGTTATTTTAAGTAATGTTAATTTTAAAATTGGCGCAAGAAAGTCAACTTGCCCAACATAAAATGGCGGATGTCTTCGATGCCGTGTTGCATCATTACGAGGCGGTTAAGGCCGAGCCCAAACGCTGCGCCTTGCCATTCTAAGGGGTCAAGGCCAACATTGCGCAAGACATTGGGATGCACCAAACCACAGGGTAGTACCTCCACCCAACCGGAATGTTTGCACACAGAACATCCCAAAGCCATGGATGGCGCAGGGCTTGCTGCGGCATGGATGCCGTCCTTCTGCGAGCCAAAAGTCATGGATGGCGTAGGGCTTTGAGCGGCATCTAAACCGCGCCCATTACAAACCAGGCATTTCATATCGAGCTCAAACCCGGGCTCCACAAAGGGAAAATATCCCGGACGCAAACGCACATCTACCTCGCGCCCAAAAACCTCGGTCAAAAGGGTTTGCATGAGGTGCAATAAATTACCAACCGAAATTTGCCTGTCGATAATCATTCCTTCCATTTGGTAAAATGTATGTTCGTGCGACGCGTCGACTTCTTCGTAGCGAAACACACGGCCTGGTGCAATAATACGAAGCGGTGGTTTCAATTTTTCGAGTGCACGAATTTGTACCGAAGAAGTGTGCGTGCGCAAGAGGTGGGTGGCACCCGCCTGGGCCTGCGTGTAAAATGTATCTTGCATATCGCGTGCAGGATGGTCGTCGGTAAAATTGAGAGCGCCAAAATTATGGCGATCGTCTTCCAATTGTGGGCCGTCGACAATCGAAAAACCCATTGAAGTGAAAATTTGTTCGAGTTTTTTTTGTGTTTGTGAAATAGGATGCACATGCCCTGCATGCGAACACGCTGCTGTAAGTGTTGCAAACTCCGGTGGAGTTATCGATAAATCGACAAATTCTTTTTCGGCAAGGCTCGCGTATGCCGCGTCCGCGAGATTTTTTTCCTTTGCTGCGAGTAACTCCTCCAGTTTTAGTTTAAATGCATTTGCCGCTTTACCCACTTCGCCGCGCTCTTCGGGAGAAAGCGCACCGAGCTGTTTCATAATTGCGGTGAGAGCGCCTTTTTTTCCAATAAATTCTTGAGTTACTTGTTGAAGCGCGTCGGTACTTGTTGCGCTTTTAATACGCTCCGCCGCTTTTTTTTCAAGATCAGCAATTTCGGCGACTAAATTGGGCATATATAAAGGAATAAATGAAGATTAAGACACAGCGTCAAACCTTAGCGCCCAGGCTCCAGGACCTCTTTTGTTATGCCATGCTTCGGCTTTTTATGTATTTTACAAAGTCGTGGAATAAATTTGCCAATCGCGCAAGAATAAGGCTTGAAAGCACATAGTGGATTGCCTCTGGCATTGCCAATTTCGTACCGTATAAAAAGCGTAAATAGTCGACTTTTGCGCAAACGCCAAACGCGGCAAGAAGCACGAGAGCGTTTTTGACAGAGCGTAAAAGCGTTGTATTCAAAAGATTCTCAAGAATTTTTATAGAAAAAATAGCAGAGACCGCAAGTTCTATAAAAACTCCAATAACCAAAAACAACATTAGGTTATCCCAAAGTTGCGAGATAATAGGTTGCATAAATCAACCTTGCCGAGCGTGTATATTATGGAAAGTGTTTTTCTGCTTTTATTTAAAAAGCGAAAGCCAGTGCATCTTAAATGTTAAAAATTCGCTACGGCAAATAGCGTCTCGCAAATTTTGCATAAAATGAAACATGAAATGTAAATTGTGGTATGTGCTCAGCATTAATCCTAAAATTTCTTTTTGTTTGTGCAAATGGCGGATGTACCCTAACGAGTATTTTTTGCACACTTTGCAGTTACAATGGGGATCGATAGGGTCATTTAAGTGTGCATGTTTTTCGTTGCGTAAATTAATTTTCCCCTGCGAGGAAAAAACCTGCCCATTACGCGCATTGCGTGTTGGGAGCACACAATCAAACATATCGACTCCACGTTCAACTCCATAAAGAATCTCAGGAATAGAGCCAACTCCCATAACGTACCGAGGTTTCTCGTGCGGCAAATTTTGAATGGCAGCCTCGAGCGCGGGAGAAAAATATTCAAGAGGCTCACCCACAGAAAGCCCACCAATTGCGTAGCCCGGCAAATCTAAACCGGCAACCATTTTTGCGCTTTCTTTGCGTAGCGCTAAATTAACCCCCCCTTGCGCGATACCAAAAAGGTTTTGGTGCTGTGGATTTAAAAGCCACGCCTTTTTACAATCGACAAGCCAGCGATACGTTCTCTCGATACTTGCTTTAAGCCGCGCACCATCAGCAGGGTACGGTGCACAGTCGTCAATGGGCATAATAATGTCTGCACCAATTTGCCGTTCAATTTCGATAACTTTTTCGGGAGTAAAATGGTGTTTGCTGCCATCCAAATGCGAGCGAAAAATTACTCCATCGTCGACAAGCTTCACATTTTGGCTAAGAGAGAATGCCTGATAACCTCCCGAATCGGTAAGCGTTGCGTGGGGCCATGCCATAAATTTTTGGAGGCCACCAAAGGTTGCAATAGTTCCACTTCCTGGACGCAAGTAAAGGTGGTAGGTATTTCCTAAAATTAAACGATAACCAATGCCTGAAAGATCTTCTTGCGTAATCGCTTTTACAGTCGCCTGTGTACCCACAGGCATAAATACAGGAGTTTTTACTTCTGCCGTATTTAGTTGTAAAGTTCCTGCACGTGCAGCGCCGTCAACTTTTTCAAGAGTAAATTGCATGGAAGCGCTGGCGCTTTTATACTTAAAAGTAAAAACGTAGCCCCAAGCTTACTGTTCCACCAGTTGCTTTAGGAGCATTTGTTTCGCGCATGAAAGGCGCAATAACACCAGCCTCGACAAATACGCTGTAGTCGTCAGTCATATAAAAATCGATTCCACCGCGAAAAGAACCGTTGACTCCGCCTGCTTTTGTTAGGCCATCGTAGTAGTATGTAAGTTCTAAGACTGAATACGGCCGAGCAATATCTTTGTATATCTTTGTAGACATAAACATGAGTGCACCTGTAAACTGCCAAGCAAAGGCATAGTTATCTACGTTGAATGCATTTTTGGGTTGGTCACCTTCTAAAGAACCCGTGATGCCTCCTGATAGGCGTAACCAAGGAGCAACACCAATCTGCAAAGCACCACCAAGGACACCATACCCTGCGTAAGTTCCTGTATGGAAACTCCACGCGGTTGCGTCGAGGCTTGGCGAGCCTTTAAGAGTAACGGGGCTTGCTGCAGGTACTGCCACAGAAACTGCATTATCTGTTTTTTCATTATTTTTAGCGGCGGCGTTAAGTGGAGGCAGTACTCCTAAAAGACAAAGAACAACAAGGCCTCTAAATATACGTTTGTACACAGTGTTTAATTCCTTAAATCTTCCACTCCATGTAAACCTAAAATTCCAAGCCTAAATGGTTGCCAAACTGACTCAGGCGCACAGCATGTAGAATGGTGCGAATAACTATTGTTCTAAGTCTAATTTTTGCTTTAGTTTATTGTAGCAAAAAGAAGCTCGAAACTCCCGAGGCTGCGCTTCATGCCCTGCAAGAGGCGTACCAAAAGCGCGACGCCAAGGCGTTTGTTGCGGTTCTTTCTAAAGATACGCTGCAAGACTTTGAAGAAAAAGTAGACTCAATGCGTATGATGTTCCAATCCATGCCCGAAAACCCACAGGCAGCGCAAGCATTCGAAGCTTTGGCAAAAGACATGGGGCTTCCTGTGGCAAAACTTAAAGAACTCACCATCGAAGATTTCATCGGCTACATGATGCACACCGAAAACGCTTCAGGAAGCGAAACAACGCTGCTTCCCAAAGAAGTGCTTCCACCAGCCCAGGTATTACGCCGTGTCGAAAAAGGGAATAAAGCGACGCTTTATTTTGCGGACGACGAAAAGCTTTCTTTTATTAAAACAGAAAACGGTTGGCGCGTACATTTATCCAGCGAAAATATGCCCAGTAAAAAACTTCCACTTAACGACGACGAATAAAAACTGTTAGTTGCGTTCAAAAACACCCTTGCTATCCAGCGTGGTTTAAAACTTTTTGAACAACCCCCGTTATGCTTTAAGTACTTCTAACGTTATCGAGTTGTTTGTATAAACACAAATTTCGGCAGCAACTTTAAGGGATTCGCGGCAAACACTTTGTACATCCATCGTGGTGTGCCGCAAAAGCGCACGCGCAGACGCGAGAGCGTAGTTACCACCGGAACCGATTGCGACGACACCTTCTTCGGGTTCGATAACGTCTCCATTACCCGTAAGCAAAAATATTTTTTCATTGTCAGCGGCGATAAGCATTGCTTCTAAACGGCGCAACATTTTGTCGGTACGCCAGTCTTTCGCGAGCTCAACTGAAGCACGCGTTAAATTACCACCAAACGCTTGTAATTTTTCTTCAAGTTTTTCTAAAAGCGTAAACGCGTCGGCAGTTGCGCCGGCAAACCCCGCGAGAATTTTTCCAGAAAAAAGTTTGCGTACTTTAACCGCGTTTCCCTTGAGGATTGTTTGGCCGGCGCTCACTTGCCCATCGCCCGCCATCGCTGTTACTCCGTCTTTTTGTACGCACAAAATGGTTGTTGCATGGATTTGCATTGTCTAATTTCCTTAAGTTCTTTTTTTACCACCAGGCTAAGTGGTCTTCTGTCACGCCGTAGCCGGTAAATTTTTCGTATACATCTGCAATTTTTATTTGGCCATCAAAAATCCCATACGGTTGTACAAAGTTACTGCGCAACAATCCTAAATTTAAATTTTCTCCACGGGCACCAAAAGGGCGAAAGCGGGTTTCAAAAACATTGTCACGGGTTAAAATACGCCACACCGATTTATCCGCCGGTCTTAAAAAATGGAAGTGTGCGCTACTTAAGCTTTGTGGATGCCCATCGAGCCAAAGCGCGTTCTCGATTCCTTCGTTAAAATTATCGACGAGGTTTACCGCAAGCGATTTGCCCGTCTCGGTTTTGCCAACCATCGAAAGCCAGTTCCAGTGTGTTTTACGCGCAGGATATCCTTTGCTATAGTCGAGAACACCAAAGGCGCCTGCAAATTTTTGGCGGCGATCTCCACAAAGAAACTCACCCTCGCATGGAAGTTCCATTTCTTTATATGTAAAATGGAAAGGCCGTTTATCAGCAGGCGCAATGGTACTTAAACCGTTGTGTTTTCTGTAAAAAACCGCGCTTAAATCGTATGCACCGCGAAAATTCACAATGATGCGTTCGTTATCGGGAAGAATTTCGTAACGACCCAACCGCCAACTATCCGCTAATGTAGCGTCGAAGTTACTTGCAAAACCCATGGGAAGCATCGTTTTATCTTCAACAAAAAATTTTTCAGCAGGAATATAAACGTAGCTAAAAGCTTGTGCTATATAGCCTGCATCTACAATTGCAATACCCATGTAAAAATCGCGGCTAAAAAAACCCAAATAAATCCACGCCTTACGCTCTAAACGGCGGCGTGTGGTTAAACGTGTCGAAAAATCCCATGCGCGGGTAGTTGTATCCGCGATTAAACCTTCGTAAAGGCCGTAATGCCTTGAGCCGCCAGGTTTTGGCAAACTTTCAATTTGCGGCTTAAATCCTCCCTCAATATGCAATTTTGGTGTAAAAGGTTTCGTTTTCAATGCTTTTCCTTAAAACTTTCTTCAAAATTAGGTTTAAAGACGCCATGTCAATTCGTTGCGAACATTAAATACAGACTTCTTTGTGAGTCTTTTATTGGTATATTTTTCTCGATACGAAAGTACTTACTAAAACTTTTTTCAAAATTTTCTTTTGTATATTCCGCAAAAATATCCTTGCGGTGGAGCAACATCCGTTGTACTTGAGAATCATTTTTAGGGATAAACTCTATAGCTAGAATTTTGGCGTGCTTTTGGAAAAATTGTGCTATTTTATCGAATGGCAAATTGTTACCAATGGCTAGGTGGTGTAATAAAGCAAGAGCCAAAATAGCGGCGGGGGTTGATCTACTCCATAAATTTTTTCGCTCTTCATTGGCCCAGCCAAGTGCACAGGCAGGGTTTGTTATATCCACAAAAAGTGGAGTTATATATTTCGCTTCTGGTTTATTTTTGAGCGAAAGATAATTTTTTTCAACTGCAGCAAGGTCTGCATCCAGAGCAAGAACGTGGTTGTTTTGTTTCGCCACGATTCGGCTGAAGATACCCACATTCGCACCGATATCCCACACTATAGCGTTTTTCACACGAGAAAGCAGTTCTTCCACTACTTCTTTTTTGTGTTCCATGGCCACAGTAGAATAATTATTTTCTTCTGTGTAATTTGCCCACAAAGTTCCATCTGCCTTCCAATGCAAACTTTTCACAAGACTGCTTAAGCTATCAATAAGCGCAAAAAGTCCTTCGCGGCGCACGTAAAACTTTCGAGTTGTTTTTACACCCCCTTTACTGCATGCATGCGCATGGATATGTGCCAAAGCGCCAAAACGAAAATACGTGCGTTTAGGAAGAAGGCGACTTGCAAGGTCGAGGGGAATTCCATCGGGATAAAATGCAAGAAGGCGGCTAAGCCTTGCGTCGGTGTATGCAGCCAAAAAAAGAGGTGCAAGAAAATGGCGGCAAAATTGTCCATACGCTACCCAAGGCGAGCCTTCAGTATATTTTTCAAAGGAAAGGGTATCAATAAAAACTGCACGCCCTTCGTTAAATTGGACATTAAACGCGCTTGCGTCTTTAAGAACCATCCCGTGCTTAAGTGCGTGTTTTTGTATTTCTAAAGTTAAAAGCGCGGCATCTTTGAGCTGGCTAAAACACCATTCGTAGGGGTATGTAATTATTCCAATTTTTTGGGGTGAAATAATTTTGTACGCATTTTTTTGTGTACTAAAATTTTTTACTGGAATTTCTTTGTGCTCAATAAGAAATCCTTCATCTACTAGGTAATTGTACAACCCAGAGGAAAAAAGATAATTATAGTGTTCTTTGTACGAATGTGCAACGAAGCGGTAAATTTTTCCGTTTTTCCAAAAAATGTATCCCGCAGGATCGCGAAAAGATCCTGGTTCCATAGTTTGCTTTGCCATTTACCGAAAAATAAGTTTTACTACAAGCGACGTTAAAAGAGAAAGGGGAATTCCAACTGAAAGCATTGCAGCAACCAATTTGGGTTGAATGTTTTTTTGGATTGCGATAATACCGCCTGTAATCATGGGTCCCATTGCTGCTTCAAGCATAACAATTTTTTTTAGCTCTGTATTGTAAGTAAACAGTGAGTAAACAAACAACGTAAGAAGCGGCGCTAAAAGCAACTTGTAACCAAGCCCCAACGAAATTTGTTTTGTTAATTGTTTCATTTCACTCATTTGCCATTGGAACCCCACAGAGATTAATGCCAAGGGCGCGAGGGTATCGCCCAAACGTTCCGAGACGCTAAAAACAACTTCGGGAGGACGCCACACCTGGAAAAGAAATGCCAGCACAAGGGCAATCATCGGCGGAAAAAGCACAAGATCTTTTATCGCCTTATGTAGGTTAAATTCTCCAATACGAAGGAAATCCGCCAAAGGAATTGCAACTAAGCACATGACAAGGAATGTACCCATTTCGTCTATAATCACCCCAACAGGAATAAATTGTTTTCCGTACAAAGCTTCTATAACGGGAAAACCCACGAACGATGTATTCCCTAATCCTGCGGTTAAAATGAGGGCGATGGTGGTTTGCCTTTCAATTACTTTAAATCTTTCAAGGAGTAGAAAGAAAAATACGGCGCCAAAGAAGATTAACCAAGGCATCAACGCTGCGCTAAAATAAATTCCTGTCATGGGAATTGTGCGTAATGATTTAATAATAAGCGCAGGTAGTGAAACATAGATAATAAAATTGTTGAGGACAAAGTGTGTGTTTTCCGGAAGTTTTTTAAAATGCCGTAAAAGTATTCCACTTAGAAAACAAACGGCAATAAGTACAAAAACGGGCATAGCTACATCCTTAAATCTTCAAAACGTACGCTTTGGCTTAACAAAAATTGGTCTGCCAAAACCAACGCAAGCATTGCTTCTACAATGGGGACCGCACGCGGCAATACGCACGGGTCGTGTCTCCCTTTTACTTTGAGCGTTACATTTTCGCCGCGCTCATTTACCGACATTTGTTCTCGGCTAATTGTCGCTGTTGGTTTAAAAGCGACGCGAAATTCAATAGGCATTCCGTTTGAGATACCACCTTGTATTCCTCCGGAACGGTTTGTTTTGGTGCGTACCTTGCCATCTTGCATCTCAAAAATATCGTTATGCTCGCTTCCTGTCATCACAACAGAAGAAAATCCGCTACCGATTTCAATCCCTTTTGTTGCGGGGATTGCAAGCATCGCACGTGCAATAAGCGCGTCGAGGCGATCAAAAACAGGATCGCCCCAACCCGCAGGAACTCCTAAGGCGTGGCATGTAACAACGCCACCTAGTGAATCCCCCGCTTGCCTTGTGTCTTGGATAAGGCGTGTCATGCGTTCGGCAAGCGACGCATCGGGTACGCGTATATCGTTAGATTCAATAACGCTTCGTGCCGCGTTAGGGTTGGCCAAATCGGGAACACCAGAAAAAACAATGTCTTTAATTTGCGAAACGTATGCGATAATTTCAACCCCAGCTTTTTCGCGGAGTATTTTTTTTGCAACAGCTCCCGCTGCAACGACACCAATTGTTGCACGCGCAGATGCACGGCCGCCTCCACGCCATGCTCGGTGTAAATACTTTTCGCGGTATGTAAAATCGGCATGGCTTGGCCTAAAAATTTCTTTTATGTCGCTATAATCTTTTTCACGGGCGTTTTCGTTAAAAACCGCAATCGCAATAGGGCTTCCAATTGTTTTGTCTTCAAAGGTTCCAGACAAAATACGCGCTTTGTCGCTTTCGTCGCGTGGTGTTGTAACACGGCTTTGCCCTGGCCTGCGCCTATCTAAATCGGGTTGTATGTCTGCAAGGGTAAGCGGCATTCCCGATGGACAGTTTTCGATAACACACCCTAATGCTTCTCCATGCGATTCGCCGTATGTTGTAACGCGAAACAAGCGCCCAATCGTGCTCCCCATATACGGACAAGGGCGACAAACGAGAGGTGCCGTAAACGAGCTAAGTATATCCACAAAAATCTTGCCCGCGTATTTTATGAAAATTATCCTCCGCAATGAGCTTTATTCGAACGCGCATTGAAAACCACATTGGCTATGTCTCGATGCACCGTGCCCCCATGAACCTTATGGATATTCCCTTTATGGAAGAGTTTACACGTGTGCATAACGAGCTTGCGAAAAATAAAAACGTATGGGGAGTTATTGTACATTCGGATGTTGAAGGTTATTTTTCTAACGGGCTTGATCCCGACATGATGCTGAGTAATAACGTTCTTGGGCGCGCCTCTGTTTTTGAAAGTTTACTTGCCCTTGTCCTCGACGTTTACAGTTTTCCCAAGCCGCATATTTCTGCAATCGAAGGCCACGCAATGGCGGGTGGGGCAGTACTTGCAATCCTTTCCGATTGGCGGTTTATGAGCAAAGATAAAAGCCGAATTTCTTTTGCAGAAGTTGCGGTTGGACTTACTATACCCAAACCTATTATCAATTTGGTGGAAAGTGTAACGGGACCAGGACCTTTGCGCGAAATTGCAATGTTGGGCTCCGCGATTAAATCGGAGCGTGCACAAGTTTTGGGGCTTGTCGACGCTGTTTTTGAAAATGGTCGAGTCCTTAACGAGGCAGAAAAATATTTGAAGCGCGTTTTTGAACTCCCTCTTAATTCGGTAATGAATGTGAAGGCGTCTTTACGCGCACAAAATATCCAAGTGCTTAAAAGCCGCGAAGGGTTCGAAACTCTTGCGCCCTTTTTGGATGCGGAAAGCTTTAAAGAAGGATTAACGGCGGTACGCGATAAAAGACGTCCTAAATACAATAATGGTTAAAAGAACGCGTTATTTAAAGTTTTTTATATTTCTTTTTGTAAGCATTGTATGCACACGGCGTGCAGCTGATATTGACCCAACAACGCTTTCGTACCACCTCCCCAGCGACCCCATTGTCCTTAATCCTGTAATTTCAGAAGACGCCTATTCGTCGGCCATCCAATCGCGTATTTTTGAAAGCCTCGTTGAACGCGATCCGAAAACTTTGAATTTTCGTGGTTTAATCGCCGAAAAATGGACCATCAGCGCAGATAAACTCGTGTATACATTCCAATTACGAAAAAATGTTTTTTTTCACGATAACACTCCCGTTTTAGCTGAAGACGTTCTTTATAGCTTCAACATGCTCATGGACGATAAAATTCCCAACGCGCATAAAAAAGTATACTACAAAGACGTTTCTTCGCTGACTTCTACCGACACGCATACCGTTATTTTTCGTATGAAAAAGCCTTACGCGTTTGCGCTCGAACACTTGGGTGGGTTTGAAATTATTCCAAAACATATTTACAGTGTTGGTAATTTTATGACCGACGAGCGTAACTTTCGTGCGCCTGTAGGTAGTGGGCCGTACCGTTTTGTCGAATGGAAGAGCGGAATGCGTGTAGTCCTCGACCGTTTTGAAAAGTATTGGGGTAAAAAACCCGATATACGCCGGATAGAATACCAAATTATTAAAAACGATGCCGTAGCGCTCCAAGCCCTTAAAAAAGGCGATATCGATAGCTATAACTTAAAACCCCTGCAATGGACGCGGCAAACTAATTCGGAGAAATTTAAACGGCAATTCTATAAAATAAAATACCTGTCCCCTAGCTACCGCTACATCGGATACAACATGCGAATGCCTCCCTTTAACGACAGGCGTGTGCGTGTTGCGATGGCGCATCTTATGGATTTGGAGAAAATCCGCAAAACAATTCTCGAAGGACTTGCCGAAATTACTACAGGACCTTTTTTACCACAGAGTCTGCAATACAACAAAGCGTTAAAACCTTTGGAATATAATCCACAAAAAGCGCTCAGTCTTTTGAAGGAAGCTGGGTACACTCCCAACGAACGTGGGATACTTTCTAAAAATGGCAAACCGTTAGAGATTGAACTTATGGTTCCTGCAGTTGGTGGATTTTATGACCAATTTATTTCGATTATAAAAGAAGATTTCTATAAAGCGGGAATCCAAATCCAAATACGCAAACTTGAATTCCAAACCTTAGTAGAAAAAGTTAACCAGCGTGATTTCCAAGCGGTAATGCTGGGATGGTCGTCGGGAATTGAAAGCGATCCATACCAACTTTGGCATACCTCGCAAAAGGCAACAGGGCACAATTTTACAGGCTTTGGCAATAGCGAAAGTGACGCGCTTATTGAGAAAGCACGTTTAACATTTAACGCCGATGAACGCAATAAACTTTACCACCGCTTTCATAAAATCGTATACCACGAACAACCCTATACGTTTCTCTACACCGGATACGCGCTTATTGCCCTCAATAAAAGATTTACGAATGTAAACGTATATCCCGCAGGATTAGACATGCTCGAGTGGAAAATTACGCTCAAATAGTATTTGGGTTAAATAAATTCTAAGAGGCTTTTCGTTAAGAAAGTTTAATTTTAAATCCACCACCTGTAACGACGCTTTTTTCAACAAGTTTAAGATTTTTCGCAACTTGGATGGGAATAAGTTGTACGCGTTCAATATCGTGTACTACATCTACCCCTTCGAAAACTTGTTCGAGTAAAAGCCCGCTTTCCGTTAAGCGCAAAAGTCCAAAGTCGGTTATATAGAAAACTTTTTTTCCTAAAGCTAAAGCCCTTTTTCCGTCGAAGGTTTTTTCGTCGAGCTTGGGAACAAGCTTCATTTTGCCATTGGGTAAAATTTTTACACGGCCGTTGTTTATCTTGATTTTTCCCCGCACACGCGACAGGCCAACAAAAATAATCAGTTTTGCCGCTTCACAAATATCGATAAATCCACCAGGGCCGATTGCCGATGCGGCGGAGTTTTTATCGCCGCGGCGTGAAACGTTAACACTGCCTTCAGCGTCGATTTGCAAAAATCCCAAAATCGCAGCGTCTAAATTTTTTCTATACCGAGCAAAAGTTGCTGTAGAACTTTCTAACCCAGTTGGGTAAATCGACGTACCAAAAAAAACTCCTGGCGCAGGAACTCCGCCTAACGCGCCGCCTTCAACGCTAAATACAACACTTGTATATATATCTTGTTCGCAAAAAATTCCAGCAACCTCTTCGGGAAGTCCAACGCCAATATTTACAAGCGCCTGCGCAGAAGCATTTTCGGCAAGAGTTTTTGCGGCAAGGCGTGCAATAATCTCTCCCGCTTCGTTTCGGTTAGAAGTAATAGAAGCGACTTTATTCACTAAACGCATAGCTTCGTACGCTTCTTTAACTTTGTAGCTATTTTCGGATGGACTTTGCGGCCGAAAAAGCGTCCACGCATTGTTTAAAGGAATTCCCGCGATTTGCTCTGCATAAGGATCGACGATAATGTAATCTACTTCATTTGCAAGAAGAAACTTTTCTTCCTCGAAAGAGTCGACAATTTTTCCCACAATGGCAATAACTATACCACCGTTAGCTTTTGCCGCACGTGCGGCATCTGCCATTTCTGTAAGTGTTGCGGCATCTTTCATGGAAAGGTTACCTTCCGCATCTGCTTTTGCGGCAACAATAAGGGCGGTATCGACAAAAGGTAGACGGTAGCGGAGTTTATCTGCAACTTTGGAGACAAACGCGTTTTTATCGCCACACGCCAAATCTTCTAAAAAAGTACCAAGCCCCGAAACCGTTTCTACAAAATCTATTTTTCGCTTTTGGTTTTCTAAAATTTGTGTTATCACCCCTTGCGGAAGGGTGTGCCACTCCATTTTGCCTGTTTCTACAAGGGGTACAAATGCTTTTACTGTTTCGACGTGTCCTGTTATGTAGCAATCGATAAGGTGTGGGTGCGCCAAATCTTCGAGCGAACCTTCTGCCCGGCCACGCGCACCTGCTGCGCTCACGGTAATCCACGTAAGGCGCAAAGGCGGATTTCTTTGTGCTGCGATACTTTTTAGTGCACGAAAAAAAACACTGGGGCGTGCCATTGAACCAAAGCCACAACTTATCACAACGGAGCGGGGCTTAATCATTTTCGCTGCACTTTTTGCGCTTATAATTTTATTCTGCAATACTTCTTTTAAACCTTTTCTTTCGGGAATAAAATTTATATCCGACTCAACGCCTGAAATGTACGCTTTTCCCAACGCTGCAAATTTATTGACCCAAGATACATCCGCACCCGTACGGACAAACTCCCAAGCTGCGCTTAAAATTTCTGGTAAAGTGTTCATGTATCGACGCGTTCTAAAATAGCAGCTGCGCCTAAACCACCTGCAGCACAGATGCCAATAATTGCACGGTCTGCTTTTCCTGAAAAAAGTTCGTTTGCAGCTGTATTTACTATACGTGCGCCTGTTGCACCAAAAGGATGCCCTATCGCAACAGACCCACCGTACTTATTAAGTTTTTCTGGACTGACTTCCTGTGGCAGAGCGTCTTTCCCTACATGGAATTTTATAAAATCTGCCGATTCCATCGCCTTTAGAACACAAAGGACTTGCCCTGCGAAAGCTTCGTGGATTTCTACCATGCCGATGTCTTCCATCGTGAGGTTTGCGCGTAAAAGCGCAATCGGCATTGAAATAGCCGGCCCAACCAAAAGTTGGTCGCGGGGGTCAACGCCGCTGTAGTGCCATGAGAGAAAACGTGCGCGGGGTTTAAGCCCAAGTTCTTTTGCTTTTCGGTAACTCATAAGCAGTGTTGCTGCAGAACCGTCTGTAAGTGCGCTCGCGTTTCCGGCAGTGATTGTACCGCCCCGACGAAACGCGGGTTTAAGCTGTCCCAATTTTTTATACTCTATACTGCCGCGCACGATCTGGTCACGATAAATCGTGTGTCCGGGTTTTACCTCTACGGGAAAAACTTCAGCTGCAAACCTGCCAGTTTCAATAGCCTCAGCAGCGTGTTTATGCGATTTAAACGCAAGCTCGTCTTGCGCTTCTCGTGAAATTCCTGCGCGACGGCACATATTTTCCGCAGCTTCACCCATAAGTTCTCCCGTCGAGCGTTCGGCAACACGTGGCATTTGTGGAATCAAATCGGTAAAAGGCGCAAGTTGGGCAAGTGAGGTTATATAATCCATGGGGGTGGATTTACTGTTCATTACAACGGGAGCCATTGTGCGGATGAGTTTTTTCGGCAGGGCAACTTCTGCGTTGGAAACAGAATCAGAACCTCCGGCAACGATAACATCAAACTCTCCGCGTTCAATCGCTGCGGCAGCTTGCGTCACAGATAAAAGCGAGCTTGAACACGCACGGGTAACCGTCATTGCATCGACGGTAGGTTTTAAATTTGTTTCGAGTGCAATTTCTCGTGCAATGTTGGGTGTTGTCGATGGAAAAAGAACTCCGCCCCAGTAGATTGCATCAACCGCATGGGCAACAGGCGTTCTTTTAAGGAGGGCATTAACCGCCAAACGCCCCAAATCTATTGTGTCGAAATACCGGTAGTCTTGAAACGCACGTACAAAAGGCGTACGTATACCATCGACAATAACGGCAGTGCTGTCTGTTACGGGTTTATTTTTCATGTTACGCGCCTAAAATACTACCACCACAAACGCGTAGTGTTTCACCGTTTACGGCAAAAGAGCCCGGTTGCGAAAGAAAACAAATTACTTCCGCAACGTCTTCGGGATGCCCACCTTGTCCTAAATTATTGAGCCTGCGTCCTGCTTCACGTGTTACAAAGGGGATTGTTTCCGTCATACGTGTTTCGATAAATCCGGGAGCAACTCCGTTTATTGTCGAACCTGTGGACGAAAATTCCTTCGCCATCGATTGTATAAAGCCGCGTAACCCTGCTTTGGATGCCGCATAGTTGGTTTGCCCAAAATTGCCTGCAATGCCTGCAATAGAAGAAAGGCATACAACGCGACTTTCGGTATTTAGCGTTTTATCCGAAAGCATTTGCTGTGTAATTTTTATGGGTGCAGAAAGATTTATTTCTATAACGCGACTCCATTTTTCTCTAGGCATTTTTTTTAGCGTTTTGTCGAGGGTAATTCCAGCGTTGTGGATTAAAATATCGCATCCCTTAAACTTGCTTTTAAAGTAGGTTGATATTTTTTCTGCTGCGCTTTCTTCTGTAAGGTCTTGGTGGAAAATATAGCCATCAATACTGGAAGCCACCTTTGCAAGAGCGTCACCTTCTTCTGCCCTGTCCAGGCACACAACAATAGCGCCTTCTCGGGCAAGGACGCGTGCAATTTTTTCGCCAATACCTCGCGCTGCTCCAGTTACAAGAGCAACCTTTCCTTTAAGTGCGCCTCTACGTGCGGATTTATTTTTGGGAGCTTGTGTATTTTTACTTAGACGCAAAATTTGTCCGCTTACATAGCACGACGGCCGCGAAAGAAAAAAGAGAAGAGGAGTTCCAAGAGCGTCTTTGTGAAAAATTTCTCCAACAAGCGCGTTAACAGTGATTGCTTTTCCACCCACTTCTTTTGCTAAAGAACGAACAAAGCCTTCGAGTGCACGGCTAATTACCGCGTTAAAAACTTCTCCTTCGTCGTACAAAATAACAATGCGCCCATTTCTCTCAAGTTTTTCTAAATGTGTATTGAAAAAAGTGTATAATTGGATCAAATCCTCTGCTTTTTTAAGTGCGCTTGCATCAAAAACTAAACCAAATACGTAAGTATCTTCTGCCAATTTTTTTGTGTCGAGAATTTGTGTCCCAACACGTGTCGATAAATCGACAAATTGCTGTTCAACTTTTGTATCGGTATATACTTCTGCGTTTGCTTCAAGAATTGGTGTAAGCGCGTGTGTATCTGCCAAGGCGGATGAAGACGAATACACAATTTTTTTATTGTGTAAACTTTCTTCGACCAAAGGTTCTTTTTGCCGTAAAAGAGGAACTGGAGTCGGCAAACCAACCTGCGAAAATAATTGGCGTAAGAATGGATTCTTAGCTGCTGAAAGTACAATGTCTTGCATAGTTTCTCCTTTTTGTAATTAAGTGCGTATATACCCCGAGGCAACCGCAATTGCGCCTTTTGCTTGGCCGATAAAGAACTCCCCTTTCTCTGTTAAAAAAACACGGCATGCTTGCGGTAACACAAGCGGCCTTTCAAAACGGATTGAAATCTCCGACAAAGGATCTATTTTTCCACAATAAATATTTTTTCGTAATCCTTCGTAAACGCGCCCCAATTGTGCAAAACCATGGAGTATTGGACGCTTGAAGCCCGAAAGTTTAGCGTACGGCAAAAGCCAGTGTATTGGATTAAAATCTCCCGAATAAAAAGCGTACTCCAAACCACTCGTTTCATGTGCGTAAAAAGATGCCACCTCGTAAGATTCTTCGGATACTAAAACAGGTTCTCTTTTCTTGGGTTTGTTGCCATTTGCTTTTTTTTCCGATTTCAAAGGAACAATTGCTGTTTGCGTAACAAAAATAACATTCGCATGCCTATCGTGCGTTTCCAATTCCTGGTTTAAAATTATGCGCCTTTCATTTTTATCGACGCTTGCCAAACGCGCGATAGTAGTAAGCTTACCATCACGTACAAGACTTTTTCCCATACGCACAGTACATCCGCCATTCATAATACGCGTCAAAGAAAAGGGTAAATCCGCAAGAGTTTGCATAAGGGGAGGAAATCCCCATTGTGGAAAAAGATGAAAAGGTATTGTGTCCTTGTAGTCAGCTGCGTCTCCTCCACAGCTCTTTACATATGCTGCAACAAGTTTTGCAGATGGCGGATTTATTTCGGTAACAACTTCTTTGGAGAAAATTTCGGTTTCGATAGTGGCTTCATTCTTGGGGAATAATCCTGTAAGGGCAGCGCGCCCCAAAGTCGCCAACACGGGAATTTGTTCGGGTAGAAATTCAATCATAATTATCTCACTTTAAATCACGCGATGTTTTTCCTAAAAGCCTGCGTGCAATTACAAGTTTTTGTATTTGTTGGGTGCCTTCAAAGATGTCGAAAATTTTTGAGTCGCGAGACCATTTCTCTAAAAGTAAATTTTCGCTATATCCCATGCTACCACAAAGTTCAACACACTTTAGGGTAATTTCATTTCCTACACGCCCAGCCTTCGCTTTCGCCATCGACGCTTCTAAAGAATTGGCCTGACCGTTATCTGCCATCCACGCCGCTTTTAGCGTGAGAAGACGCGCAGCTTCGTACTCTGCTTCTAAGTTGTAAAGCTCTGCTTTAAGAGCGCTTTCGTCGAGCGCAGATTTTTCGTAATCCAAAATTATTCTTTCTTTTTCAAAAAGTTCTGTTGTTAAATCAAGCGCGGCACGTGCGACGCCGAGCGCCATCGCAGCAATTAAGGGTCGTGTATTGTCAAAAGTTTTCATCGCACCGACAAAACTCTGTTCGGTTTCGATAGCCTCTGTGCCTAAAAGGTTTGAACGCGGAATACGGCAATCGGTAAAAACAAGCGTTGCAGTATCCGATGCACGGATTCCCAATTTTTTCTCTAGCCTTTCAACACGCATCCCTGGTGTACCGTGTTCTACAACAAAAGATTTTATAGCGGCTTTTCCAAGCGAACGGTCCAGGGTCGCCCATACAACAACCACTTTGGCGCGCTCTCCGCAGGTGACAAAAATTTTCTCTCCATTAATAATCCACTCGTCGCCGTCTAAGCGGGCAGTCGTGCGTATGCTGCTCGAGTCGGAACCTGCTTCAGGCTCTGTAATTGCCATTGCTGCCCATTTACCGCCAAAGCGTGATTTTTGTTCCTCGTTCGCAACAGCGGCAATTGCTGCGTTTCCCAACCCTTGCCCGGGGATTGTGAGTAGAAGCCCTGCATCCCCACGGCACATCTCTAAAGTATTGAGGACAAGCTGCATATTTTTGCCGTTACGTACCTCTGTTGAGTCAGTGCTCCTTTTATCTTTGGTCGCTCCCGATGCACCAAACCCTGCACCGCTTTCTTCCATGCCGCGTAAAACCGCATCGAACATATCAAGCTCGACGGGGTATGCATGCTCGGCGCTATCGTATTTACGCGAAATTGGACGGAATGTATTTTCGGCCACTTGCCGCGCAAGCGTTGTGATACTGGCAAATTTTTTTGGTAGCTCAAGATTCATTTTAACCCCTTAAAGACAAATTGCTCCACGCAAAATTGCGCTTGCACGTAAGTGGCGGTAGTACATCTCTACAGGATGCTCGCGTGTATAACCGTGCCCACCTAAAAGTTGTACCGCATCGGTTGCAATACGCATCGAGTATTTGGCGCTAAAAAAATCTGCAAGGTACGCTTCGCGGTGGGCGTCTTTTCCTTGCTCTAAAAGGCATGCTGCACGGTACACCATCAGCCTTAGCGCTTCACATTCTGTCGCCATATCCGCTAACATAAACGCGACAGCTTGGCGGTTTGTAATGGGTTCTCCGAACGCAACACGTTGATTGCAATACGTAATTGCGTAGTCAATCGCAGCCTTCATTGTTCCTTGCGTAAGCGCTCCCAAGGCAATTTTGCTTGAATCGATAAATTTTGCTAAGTTAAAACGTGTTTCACTTTCGCCTAAAAGGGATTCCTTAGGAAGGTGTACGTTTGTAAGTTTAAGTGTCGAAAGTCCTGCTGCACGTAATCCCATATTGCTCTCTTCTTCAAAAGAGACTCCATGGGTGTCGCTTGGAAGAATAAAGGGTTTGACTCCAACACCTGTTAAATGCGCAAACACCAAAAGTACATCCGCCGTTTTTCCCGCAACAACCATACATTTTTCACCGTTGAGCCAATACCCACTATGGCTACGCTCGGCTGTTGTTTGCATTGCACGGATGTCAAACCGTAGCCTTGGCTCCATGATAGCGAAAGTTCCTTGGAAATATTTATCGCCTGCAAAAAGCGGAACGTATGCGGCGCGTTGTGTGTCACTTCCATAGTCGTTTAAAAGGTTGATGAACGAAATTGACGATAAAATGCGTAACGCCAACGCATAATCGCCATAGCCGAGTTTTTCAGCGATAAGGGCAACCGTAACAGGATTTCTTTCGTAAGCAGCCCCGCCCATCGATTCTGGAATAGTTACCCCCAAAATGCCCGTTTCCATAACCTTTGTAAAAAAACTTTCGTTGAGCCCTTCGCCATCGTCAACAGTACGGCCTGTGGGGCGCAAAACCCCTTCGCCAAACTCTGCCATAGCATCCGCCACCATTGTTTGTTCTTCAGTAAAATTAAGGTCGAATAAATCGTTTGGTTTTGTGGGAAGCTCAAGGCGTTCTTTAGGTACGAGTTTTGCAACTTCTTTAGTTGTATCCATAACCCCTTTACCGACCCCCATTACTGTACGCGTGGCTTGGTAAAGGGCTTCGCGGGCGGCGCCCGTGAAGCCTGTTTTCTGCACAAATTCAGAACCAGCAAACGCGCCCATTGCACGCAACCCCCATTTGGCGGCGCCAGTTACTACTCCATCTAAAGTACTTGTGGATTTTTTTGGCATAGTGTCACTCCGGCTTCACAATTTTTTGCAGCGCAATACTGTGTCAATAAAGATTGAACACTTGTTCAAGTTTTAAGGGGCAAGTGGGTAGGCCGGAACTCGCGAAGCCAAAGCGATAGGTTTTAGAGTATTGGCTTCTCCAAATGGCTGGCCAATTTCTCTATAAACCCTTTAAAAGCTAAGATGCGACTAAATCGCGGCTTTCAACCATTACGCACGCGCCAATAATGTATTGAAAATCGTTTGTGTCGAGAAACTCTGCAACGCCTGCATCGGCTGCCCCCGGTTGCAACCATACTTTTTTATAACCCAATTCTTTGGCGACTTGGAGGCTTTCGAGAGTAAGCTTGGGAGGGATTACATACACAAGTAAATCTACCTGCGTTTTTTCTTTAAGCTCTTGTAACGAATGGAAAGCAGGAACGCCTTCTACCGATGTCGCTTTGGGGTTAATTGGGTATACAACAAAGCCCTTCGATTTAAGGTCACGAAAAATAATATTCCCGTACTTGGTTGAATCGTTACTTGCGCCAATGAGCGCCACAGGGGGCATTGTCCGGAAGTACTTAACCAGAGTATGCATACGTCAGCTTTGTGATTAGAAACTGCACGTCAAGTTTGCACAGGTTACTTGACTTTGTCCAAAATTTGTTCAACATTTATGTTATAACGCTCAAACACCTCGTTTTTTGCAAGGTCGAACTGTAAAAGCGAAATGTTATAATTGACAAGAGCCTCGAGTTCGCGTTGCCTATTTGCAACCATATTTTCCAGCGCCTGCCCAACGAGTTGAAAGTTGAGTTTTCCTGTGCGCGTACGTGCGAGCATACGGTTATAGAACGCTTCGCTTTCCTTGCGGGATGTACGGCTTGTTTGAAAAATTTCGTAAGAAAGGCGTACATTTTCGAGGCGCGTGAGCACATCATCGCGTATTTCTTGTTCAATATTGTTGAGTTTTATCCGTGCCTGCGAAAGCTGCATGTTTGCGTTGCGCTTGTTTACTTTAATTTCTTGATCCCAAAGTGGGTACGACGCACGCACGCCCACTTGCCATTGTGGGCTTTGTAGTGCTCCAGCGGAGGGAAACCCAGGAAACATAATCATCTGGTTGGTACCGTTTGAGACAAGGTTAAAATACGCGCTCAAAGAAGGCAACGCTTGGTTTCCGTAGAGATCCGTCTGAAGCTCTGCGATTTCCATTTCTGTTTTCGCGTTTTGTAAATCAACGCGCTTTTCCATCGCAGCTTTTAACGCTTTGTCTGCATCGAGGTTGGGCAGTATATCGACGAGGTTAGTTATCCCTTCGATTTGTGTATCTACGGGCATATTGATTGTACGCAAAAGCTTGCGCGTTGCATTTTTAAGACTTTGTTCTGTCATTGCAACCTTTGCCACCGAGTTTGCAACCCGTGCGTTGTAGTTATTCAGGTCGTAACTTTCGCCAAGCCCAAACCTCACATTACGCGCAACAATAGCGCGTACTTGGCGGTTAGATTTTTCTTCTAAACGCGCATTTTCTAACGCAAATTTTTGGATTGTGACTTGCCAATAATCGGTGAGCGCCTGCACGACAAGACCTGAAAGCAAGTTGACCGTGTACGCACGTTGTGCCTTTCCTTGTTTACGCGCAATTGCATCCATTTTGCGGTCTGCGTAGCCAAAAGAGTTTTTTAGGAGTTCTTGCTGTACGTTTATAAAATACCCGTTAAAGTCTGTAGTTGACGCTGGAGTTTTAATAGGTAATCCTAAAAAACCATTCGTCGCCTCGGATTGCAGTTGTTGGTAGCGGTAACCACCGCCTACCGTTGTTCCTGTAGCAAATAGCTTTGAAATGGCAACGTACGCGTTATTTTGTGCACCCTTACTATTGCCCGCAAATGGCGCATCGCTAAAGCCTAAATGCTGTACTTCGGCAGAAATTGTCGGCGTATATTTTTTTTCAAGTTTAAGTGCGTTTGTATCGCTCATAAGGACATCGTACTTTGCAGCTTGCAACGTAAGGTTTTTTTCGAGAACGATATTGATGGCATCTTGGATTGAAAGTTGAACTCCACCTATCGTGAAAGTTGCCTCCACAGGCTTTTCTGCTGTTTCTTTTTTAGCAGGTGGCGCGGCATCTTTAGGCTGAGTTTTTTCTGTTGCGGTAGGTATTTTTTCTGTTGGAGTTGTTTGTGCGTCTTCTTTTCCCCAGAGGAAATTAATCGCAATTAACGCGAAAAAAAGCGCGGCATAATTTTGCTTCATATAAATCTCTATGCAAGAATACTGAAAAAACGAAAAACAGGCAAAAAAAACTAACCATTTGGTTAATAGGTGTGGTCGCGACACCCCCTACTGGTGGATCCTTTGCTTAACCTCTTTTTCTATTTCGTCTGCGAAAAAAATCCTCTGCGGTAGTGCCAAAAGCGGAGTGTAAACTTTAAAAACCTTCCGTATAAACTGTAGCGCAGAAACGATCTCTGCCAATGAAACCTCCCCACGAACAATATTTTGCAGCATTTTGTTTTCGTCTTCTTTAAGGACAAAAACAATTAATTCACTATCGCGATTTATTGCATAAGCCGCACATGCCTTGAATTCGTTGAGTTTAATAGAATGCCGTTCTTTTTTGCTAAACCCACGCACCTCAAAATAGCGGATTTGCTCATCGCCGATTTGGAGTTCAGCACTTGCACCAGCCCAGCGGTATACAAAGTAAAAAAAGATGCCGCCAATGCCGACGGCAAAGAGCCAAACAATAACAACCCCCGACACGCCGCTTGTTTTAGCGATTGCTAAAAGCATATAAAAAAACCCGATGATTCCTAAAAAGGCGGAGAAATTTTGGTACGAGAAAAATCCAAACTGCCAGCGGAAAGTTGTTTTTCCTCCCTCGTGTTCCTTCGTTAAACCCTGTGGTAAATTGTTATTCGGCACACCGCTTGCCTTACTAAAATCAACGCTATTGCGCAATTTTTCCATTTCTTCAAACGCACTTTTCTTTAGTGTGTGCGAATGCAGCGGAAGCACATACCCATCGCTTTCCGTTAAAACGACAGAGTAAAATGTATGCCTGTTGTGGTGTTGCTCAATAACGCTAAACCCGTTAAACCTGCTGTAGGGAAACACAACGTCTTCGGAATAGGCGTGATGGCGCTTTTGAAAAAAACGCACAAGACCATGGGTGTTATCAAACTCAAGCCGCGCCGGATGGATATTACGGGCACGTTTGGCCATCCAAGAAAAGCCCCAAAAAAACAATGCGCTTCCAAAAAGGATATGCCCAACAGAATTTCCAAAATCATCAAAAAATAGAAGGAGTGCAATAGGAAGAAGAATGCATGCAAGAATGAATGTTATGCGTTGGACGATACGGTTTGTGCCCGTAGGTTTAAGAATAACACGCTCGCGGCTTATTTCGTAGATACGGAATTCCATAGCTACATAAATAGTATAGAACAGGAGACGTCAAGGCATCGGCAGCATTGTCTACTCGGGGACGCCAAATAAAAAACCCCAGCACCTGCCGGGGTTTTTTATTTAAGATTAGCCGTAAATTACCGGCTTAAACTGGATACGCTAACAGCTATTTTTTCGAAAGGGTACCGACTAAGTTACCCACAGTAATCAAGTCGCCCGACATGGTTCCTGTTGAGTTATCACTTTTTTGGTATGTCCCGTTAAGGCGGCTACCTAAAGTACCAGTAACATTACCGTATCCTGGAGGCGCGATACCCCAGAAGTCAGAAGAAGCGACCAACCACTCGTAACCGAGAATCGATGGTTCGTTGATTTTAAAAAGGGTACGCCCAAATACTTCGACGGTAAAATGTGCACCCGCCTCGACTCCCAACCAAATATCCCAACGCCGTGGTTTTGTCCCATCCCAGTCGACGTTAAAGTGTGTGTACGCATAGAGGTTTGCGCCTGGACCAACTATACCGTAGAAAAGCAGTGTTATTTCTGGACCTGCGTATACCATTGCATTGATGTTACCACTAAAAACAGGTGTGTTGAAGTTGTACTTACTACTTCTTTCTCTAATTACCGACCAGTTATCGTTTGCGTAAAGAATACCCGCCTTTGCACTTGCTTCAAACTGGAATGTGCTTACAAGCGTTGCAGTAATTTTACCGTCTACGCCCAATACAATTTTAATACGGGGAATAATGACCACAGGAACAAAGCCAATTGTGAAGGTAATGGGTTGTAAGTTAAATGTGGTAAGCGTTACCTGTGCACGGTTGATATCAAACGTGTTGCCATTCAAGTTTGTTTTGATTTCTGTCATGAGCGATGGGGCAAGCGAGAACTCTGCACCTTTGAGCTTAAACCGTTTAATTTTCATATTGAGTTTAAAAACTAAATCCATACCCACACAACCTTTAACTGTGCCCGAGTTTTGGATTGTTTTATCGAACTCAACATACCATCTTTTTGCTTTTGCTTGGCCGCAATTTGATGGAATTTCGGGTGGTAGGGTTGGTGGCTTTTTGGTACCATAGACAACAACACCCGGTTCTGGAGTAATTAAATCGATTTGCCCGTTAAATTGGTTGTATGTAGCACCTGTTAAAAGCGAATTGTCACCCGCAGGGTTTAAAATACCTTCGGCGGTCGCTTGGCCTTCTTCTACCGCCTCGGTAACAGATGTAGTTTCGGTGGTAATCAGCTTGTTACCAGCAACTTCTGTCACACCAGTTACTTTTTTAAGAAATCCGTTGGGCGAAGCGGAGTTAACGTCGGATACGATGATATCGCCCGGTTTTACCTCTTGCACAACCGCTTCTTTGTTCTCAAATTTTACCTGTGCCGTGTTAGGGGTAACTACCTGAAGCGCAGGGATGTACGAGAGATCGCGTACGTTATCGGCGCGTTTACTCCCAATAATATCGTCTGGATCGCTTTGGATCACGCATTGTGTTGTAAATAATGCGGCAGCGAAGACTAGAATAAGGCTCTTTTTTTGCATAGGTGCTCCTTTAGTTATTCTACATATATGTAGCCTAAGGGTGAAATAAGGCCAAAATTCTGTGAAAAACTCTTTTCCTGTTTTTCTTTACCAGTACGTGCATGCGGCGAAATTAAGCCACCTAAAACGGTGTGTGTCTGGTCGCGAGAAGATATTTTGCGTGTGTGTGACGGCTTTTTCGATAAAGCGTATGGCTTGCCACTTGAGATTCTCG
>JABARV010000018.1 GCA_019186965.1 Turneriella sp. | reverse complement strand
GTTTCTCTGTTTTCTCCTTCCAATACCTTAAGCAACAAATTGAGCTTCGTTACCTCCACCGCCTGATGGTCGATATCCACCCCGAAAATATTGTTCAGCAAAATTCGTTTTTTTTCACGTGTGGTGAGATACCAGTGATTTCCCGGTCCCTGATAGACTTCATCGTTCCACTTTTTTGCCTGGCTTTCGCCCTTGGATTTGATGTCCTTTTCATACCAGTCTCGATGCCAATCCAACAAATACTGGTATGCATAGATCAAGAACGATCCCGAACCACAGGCAGGATCGAGAATTCTAAGAGGAGTGTGACCCTTGACCTTGCCTGCTACCATCATGGGTGTTTTGCCCTTCAGCAATTCGCCCACCGTATTTTCGACGATGTATTTGACTATATACTGCGGTGTGTAATAGACCCCACCAGCTTTTTTAACTTCCGGTTTCTCCTCGACCTTGGCTTGGCCGCCTGAGGTGAGACGAATGACTTTTCCAAGAAATTGTTCGTAAACATTGCCCAGAATGTCGGCAGTGATGACCGAAAATTCATAGGGGGATGGATAGTAGAGTGCAGTAATGATTTCTTTGAGTATTTTATCGTCGATCTTAAGTCGCAGACTGATTTCATCCGGGGCACTTGGATTTTCTTTTTCTTTATGAAAGTGGAATAGGCCAGAATTGTATTTTTCATCGGCCTTTTGAAATAGTTGTTTCAGGTGCTCATAAATACCCGACTCTTTCGATATTTTTTGAAGCTGGCCGTATTCTTCAATGTTGCGGTCTTCGCAGATACGCAGAAACAAAATACGGTCGATGGTTGCCTGTACAACGTAATTCAACGCATGTAGAGACGCAAAATTTTGCGTCTCTACAGGTTTGACATGACGCGTCTCTACCCCCCCTCTCTGCATTTGCGGGGAGGGGGCCGGGGGGTGGGGCGGATTCCGCAACGCAATATTCCTCGCCAAATCATTACGCCATTTTTCCATTTCTTTGAGAAACTCTTTGTCAACGGCGGTTGTGCCTTTCTTCTTTTTAGAGTCTTTCAGAAATTGGTCAAAGCTGCCTTTGAGAATCGCTTGTTTCGAGAATATCGAAGCAATATACTCCCAATGTTCTGCGTAGTCTTTGTATGTGCAATAAAATATCCGCGCGGTGGATGCCTTGTCTTTGGGGTTAGGTTTTATCGTGGTATCATAAATCGCGAACTCTTCAAAATCGGTGAGGATAGAGACGGGTAAGCCTGCGTTCCAGGCATAGCGGCGCAGTTGGTAAGCCGGGGCAATATCGTCTTTGACGTTTACAGCCGGTTTCTTGGCTTCGAGAAAGAACTTGCGTTGACCGCCAATGCGAAACGAATAGTCCGGTGCCTTCATCGAACCCTCTACTTTGATGGCATCTTCGTGGATAACGTCTTTGTATGCTTCGGCGAAGCCTTGCGTATTTTCAATATCCCACCCTAATTCTTTGAAAAATGGGTCGATAAACTCGATGCGCGTGCGTGTTTCGTGGTAATTGCTACCTTTGAAGACGGCAACGTTCTGCCCAAAACGTTCGACAAGTTCGGTGATGCGCGAAGGCAGGCTCACAATCTAAAAAATGTTGCAAAGTCGTCCGGTCAACTGCTTCTCAAAACTCGTTGGCCTTCGAGCCTGTGCGCCAACTCGTGTAGTGTTTATGAAGAGGCAATTTTTTTGAGAATTTTTGTACGCGGTTCGCTTAAAAGTGCGAAATTTTGCACAAATTTGGGCGTCTTCGCCCCTCGCAGAGCAAATCGGCAACGATTTGCGGGGGAATTTGTGCAAAATAGCGTACAAAAATTCTCAAAAAAATTGCTCCAGCGAGTTGGCGCACAGGCTCCATTGATTTACCGCGTATAAACGCCTTTGAGTATGGGTAAGGAATCCCAATAATGCCGCGTACAATAAAAATTATGGACACAACGCTGCGAGACGGCGAGCAAACGTATAACGTTGCGTTTTCAGCATCGGAAAAATTGCAAGTAGCGCGGCTTCTTTTAGAAAAGGCCAATGTCAATTTTGTCGAAGTTGCGTCTGCGCGTGTTTCTTCGGGGGAGCTTGAGAGCGTAAGGCAAATTACCGAATGGGCAAAAAAAACAGGGGGACAAAAACTTTTAGAGCGTATTGAGATTTTAGGGTTTGTCGATGAAAAGCGCTCCGTATCTTGGATGCTCGAAGCGGGTGTTTTAACCCTCAATATGCTCACCAAAGGTTCGTTGCACCATTTACAACGCCAACTTAGAAAAACGCCCAAAGAACACTTTGCCGACATCGAAAAAACAATTACGTTTGCCCTTGATGCAAAAAGGCGTGTCAATATATACCTTGAAGATTGGTCGAATGGTTATCTTAATTCTCCCCAGTATATGTACGAGTATTTAGATTTTATTACAAAATTACCCGTCGGGCGTATAATGCTTCCCGACACTTTAGGTGTACTTTACCCAACGCAGGTTTATGCAGCAATTTCAGAAATTTGTGCACGTTACCCTAAAAACCATTTTGACTTCCATCCGCATAACGATTACGGCTTAGGGACCGTAAATGTGCTCGAGGCGATTCGTGCAGGGGCCAAAGGTGTGCACACAACGGTCAACTGTTTGGGTGAGCGAACAGGCAACGCCTCGCTTGCAGAAGTCATTGCAGGTATTCACGACCACTTAGGTTTTAAAACGAGCGTCAATGAAAAAAGTTTGTTTAACTTGTCGCGCACCGTTGAAACATTTTCAGGGAAACGCCTTGCGGCAAATGCGCCCATTGTTGGTGAAGATGTTTTTACACAAACCGCAGGAATCCATGCCGATGGCGACAAAAAAGGCGGGCTCTACGAAAGCAGGTTACTTCCCGCACGGTTTGGTCGTGACCGCCGTTATGCTTTAGGCAAGCTTGCGGGAAAAGCATCGGTTGACCAAAATTTAAAAACGCTGGGTATTATCCTCAAAGACGAAGAGCGTACACAGGTATTGAAACGCATTATTGAACTGGGCGATCAGAAAAAATTGGTGACAATCGACGATCTACCTTTTATTATTGGTGAAACGCTCAAAAGGCCAGAGGAAAAAATTGTTAAAATTGAACAAGTCACAGTAACCTCTGGATTACACGTAAAACCGATGTGCTCGCTTACCGTAGCCTATAAAGGAAAAAGCACACAGGTTTCAGGACAAGGCGAAGGTGGGTACGACGCATTTATGAATGCACTTAGGATATGGGCGCACGCGAATAAAATTGAAGTTCCACGCCTTGTAGATTACGAAGTGCGCATTCCGCCTGGAGGGCAAACATCTGCACTTGTGGAGTGCAAAATTAGTTGGCAAACACAGAACGCAAAGAAATCAGCACAGGATAAAAATAAAAATTTGTTAGTTGGCGAGTTAGGGTTTGAAAAAGATACTCGCAACCTTACAACACGCGGGGTCGATGTAGACCAAGTAATTGCCGCAATCCGTGCAACAGAAAGGATGCTCAACATTATCTTGCGTAAATAATTTTGTGCGCTATGAAACACGCCGCCGTTATTTATAAAAACTCAGCGCTTGAAAATTACAGCGCAAAACAAATTCGACGCCACCGCGAGATGAATCCTTTTTTAAGCGCACAGATGGTAAAGGCGCACGATGAACATAACTCTTCTCTTGAAAATTTGAACCGTATTTTAGAAGGTTTAAACCTCAAGGCTGATTTTTTTGAGCGCGACCGTCTTCGGCAAAATTTAGATAATTACCGCTTGGTTATTTCGTTAGGAGGAGACGGCACTTTTATCCACGCGTCGCACTTTATTAAAGATACGCTCCTTTTGGGAATAAATTCTGCACCCGAACATAGCGTGGGACACTACTGCCGTTTTGCTTTGCAGAACAAAAAAAACGTAGCATCTTTCACGTTGGGGTTAGAGAAAATTTTTACAACAAAAAAATGGCCTTGGAAAGTCTCTTCGCTTTTGCGTATGCGCGTCGAAGTACAAGGAAACGAGGTTGCGTACCCAATTTTAAACGATATTCTTTTTTGCGAAAAAGAGGCCGGCGCAACAACGCGTTATACGCTACGTTTTAAAGGGCGCGACCACTACCAAAAAAGTTCTGGAATATGGATTTCAACCCCAACAGGTTCCACCGCTGCATATTCTTCTGCGGGGGGAACAGCTTTTCGCCAAAAAGAAATCCGTTTTATTGTACGTGAACTTTATTCGGATGCTTCGCGCTTAAAGCTACGCAGCGGCAGAATAAAAAAGAACGATAGGTTAGAAATTGTCAATACAATGATGCACGGCGTTTTATATTTAGACGGTGCACACCAAAAAATCCAGTTAAATTTGGGTGAACATATTCGGATTGATGCCCATCCCAATTTTCTACGTGCAGTCTATTAGTCCCGATATACGCTTTACGAAAAATACGGGCGGTTTGTTTCTTCGACAGGGTATGAACCCAAAATACGGAACCCTGCTGTAAGTGGTTGCATTTTTTCAAATGCGCGTTTAATCGGTTCGTCTTCTATATGCCCTTCGATATCGAGAAAAAAAGTATAGTTCCATGCTTGCAGTTTGTCGGGGCGTGATTCAATTGCCCGCATGTTGATTTTTTCTTCGTAAAGTGGGCGCAGCGCGTTATAGAGAGACCCCGTGCTGTGTGGTAAATTGAATGAAACCATCGTGCGGTTTTCTTTTCCCCGTTTCGCTTTGTCGTGCCCAACGACGACGAAGCGAGTAAAATTACGTTCGTAGTCAGTTATGTCTTGAACGAGTATGGGAAGCGCATAAATTTCTCCTGCTGTTTTAGACGCAATTGCTGCATGTTCGGGATTTTTTTCTTTAGAGACGCGTTTTGCAGCTTCCGATGTCGACGCAGTTTCTACCCATTCTGCATGGTGTAAATTTTTGCTTATATAATTTTGCGCTTGGGCGTATGCTTGTGGGTGTGTAAAAATTTTTTTTATTTGCGATACATCTTTCGCTGTACTTAAAAGACTCTGTTTTATTTGCATAACACTATCGGAGTAGATGTGTAAGTCGTATTTTCTTAACGCATCGAGGGTTGCTTTAACCATGCCCTCTGTAGAGTTTTCTATAGGAACGATACCATATTTTATTTTTTGTGTTTGGACATTTTGGAACACTTCGTCGATTGTACGGAATGCATAAAGGGGAAGGCTATGCCCAAACTTATAGATGGCCGCTTGGTGTGTAAAGGAACCTTCTGCGCCAAAATAACCTACGTCAATAGAGCCTTCGAGCTTCAACGTCGCGCCCATAATTTCGCGGTAAATATTTTTGATCGATTCGTCGCTTAAAACCCCTGCGTTTAACCGCGCAATTTTTGCGTACACTTCTTGTTCACGATCGGGTTGGAAAAGAGGAGCGCCCTCTTGCGCTTTTGCTTTCGCGATTTCAATCGCGCAATTTGCTCTCTCGCCAATTAGGCGGATAATTTCGGCGTCGATGTTATCAATTTGGTCACGCCATTTTTTCATTTCGCATATTCCTTGTTTTTACAAGTCGTCAAAATTAAGTTCTTTTACGTCCTGTGGGGCGGGTAATTCGTCGAGAGTATTTAACCCAAAGTAGCGTAAAAAATCTTTTGTCGTACCGTACATTGTAGGTTTACCGACAGTCTCTTTTTGGCCGACCGCCTTAACCAATTTTTTTTGTTGTAGCGTCAAGAGCTGCGTGCGTGAAGCGACACTACGGATTTCTTCAATTTCGGGAAGTGTTATTGGTTGCTTATACGTAATAATCGCGAGAGTTTCCAAGGCGGATTTACTCAAAGTCTCTTTTTTCTTTTGCCGTAAAAAATTTTGGATTGCTGGGTAAATGTGAGGTTCTGTTGTAAATTGGTATTTGCCAGAAATTTCTTGGATTGCAATTCCCGATTCGCGTTCCGCGTATTCGTCGATGAGCGAATCCAAAGCGATTTTTACCTGTTCTGTATTTTCCGAGAGTCCAGAGCTAATTTCGGCCAAGGTAAGCCCATGCCCCGATAAAAAAATAAGGCCTTCGATAGCTGCTTTTAAGTATTGTGTGTCGCTCATTTTATTTTTTATCTTCAGTTTGCGTATCTTGCGATACGCTCGCTTCGCCATATTTCAACGCGGCGTCAAACTCGAGATGGAGTTGTGCGCCATCGGATAAAGGAGCAAAGTGGATGTCCCCCAACCATGTATCTTGGCGCAGCGTTACAATGCGCTGTTTCGCCATTTCGAGAAGCGCCAAGAAGCAAGCGACAATCCGTGGAATACTAAAACCGGTAACAGAGCGAAAAAACGACGCTTCGTTTTCGCCCATCATGCGCGACGCCATATATGGAATCATTTCTTCAACGCTAATATGTTCATCGGCGATTTGCATCGGCCGTGATTTTTCTTCACGGTCTAAAAAGTCGCGAAACGATTTTAAAAAAGATAAAAGATCTACTTGCAGAAAGTCTAAATCTTTTTCAAAATGCTTCCACTGTGCGTCGCGGGTAAAGCGTAGCTGGCTTTTTTCTTCGAGAATACGCATTTGTTGAGCGGCTTGTTGCATTTTTTTATACTCTAAAAGAATTTCTACGAGTTCGTAGGGGAGTGTATCTGGCGTGGTGTCCTCGCTCACCGCTGCGTTGGGAAGCAGTTGCCGCGATTTGTAGTATATAAGCCGTGCGGCCATTTGCGTAAATTCTGCTTGTTCATCTAGAGAGATGTCTGAGCTATTCATGTACGATAAAAAATCTGCTGTGATACGCGAAAGAGAGACGCTAAAAATATCGACTTCGTAACTTTCTATAAGCCGCCAAAGTGCGGCAAGCGGACCTTTTTCGCTTGCGCCTGTGCGCGTTTCAAACGCTACTTCAAAGGCAAATAAATCGCCTTGAGCCAAAGATAAATTTTCTGTAGAAACGTGGCTTGCCATTAAAGTTTGTAATCAGAAAACATACCGAGCGCATCTTTGACGCGCTGTATTGTAGTTTGTGCGACTTTCTGCGCCTTTTTTGCGCCACTAGATAAAATTTCGTTAATTTTGTTTTTGTCGTTTGCTAATTCTTTACGTTTTTCGCGAAAAGGCACAAGGGTTTTATCCATGCGCGTAATAATTTGTTTTTTACAATCGACGCAACCCAGCGTAGCGTTTCTACATCCCACATCGACCTCTGCTTTTAAGTCAGGAGCAAAAAAATCGTAGTAGCTGAAGACAGGGCAGTTGTCTGGATTTCCCGGATCGGTGCGGTGTACACGCGCAGTGTCGGTTTTCATACTCATCATTTTTTTGGTAAGCGTGGGGGTATCGTCGTTAAGTAAAATAGAGTTGTTGTAGCTTTTACTCATCTTACGCCCATCGAGCCCTACGACTTTTGGGTACGACGACAGAATTGCCTGTGGAATTGTTAGGACATTTTTTCCATCCAAGGGATAGTAGTGGTTGAAACGCCGTGCGATTTCGCGGGTTAGCTCTAAGTGGGGCAATTGGTCTTCGCCGATGGGAACGTGCGTTGCGTCGTAGAGGGTAATGTCCGCTGCTTGCAAAACGGGGTATCCCAAAAATCCGAGTGTTTCGATATCTTTGTCGGTATTTGCTTGCTTGTCTTTATACGTTGGATTTCTCTCGAGCCATGAAAGCGGAGTGAACATAGCAAATAGCTGAGAGAGCTCCGCGTGTTCTGAGACATCCGACTGGACAAAAATTGTCGCCTTCTCGGGAGATATTCCCGCAGCGAGCCAATCGGAAATCATCGGCGCAATAAAACGGTGTGCGTCGTGGTAGTTTGGATAAAATGTCGTAAGCGAGTGTAGGTTTGCGACCATAAAAAAACACTCAGCCTCGTTTTGGAGTTTCGCAAAATTGGTAAGCACTCCCAAATAATGCCCAATGTGGAGTTCTCCCGTGGCTTGCATTCCGCTAAGGATGCGACGAATTTTTTTTTCGTCTTCTGTTTGGACACTACCTGCTACGCGAGATTCAGCCATTTGAGTAAAAATCCTCCTGTGAAAAAATCGAGCCGCCAAAAATTAAAGGTTAAAATAAAAAGGACTACAAACGTAAGCGTGGAGTTTAGCACCGAAAACATTTTCCATTGGGTGTATTGAGAAAAATACCCCGCAGCGGCGTCAAAAGGAGGAAACGGAATAAAGTTAAGCACGAACATGGCCCACGACTCAGAGATAAAAACGGTTACAAAACGCGCAGAATATGTATCGGGAGCGGGCGCTTTAAGTAGAGTGTAGATGATTCCTACCGCAAGAAGTATAATTAACCAAAGCTGTGCATACGCAAAGCGTAGCAAGGGAAGGGGTTTGTCTCGGATAACTCCCCCAGGCGCGGCACCTGTTAAAGTAAGGCAAATAAAAGACGGCAATGAAAACTCTGTGAAAGGCCGTACTTCTTTGTCGCCCGCCATTTTTGCGGCAAACCAAGTGCGGCTTACCAAAATAACAAGTGCACTTGGAATGGTTACAAGAAGTAATCCCGATTGCTCGAAGAGCGCGTTAAAGAAGTTCATCCGCCCCCCACGTAATGGATTATTTCAACAGTGTCGTTCTCGCCAATAGAAGTTTTGCTGTACGCGCTTCTTTGGATAAGTTCGCCGTTAAGTTCAATCGCGACACGTTGTGGCGAAAGCGCAAAATGGAGAATGAGCTTATCGAGCACATAAGGCTGTTCGATAGACGATAAATTAAATTTTTCTCCGTTTACAATCATAGCGTCTTTAGATACCCTAAGGCAATAATTGCGGCCGAGTCGCTACGCAAAACATTTTCGGATAATAGAACTCCCGTTGCCTTCGTGCGCAAAATTTGGATTTCTTCGTCGGTGAAGCCACCTTCGGGGCCATTTATAAACACGGCGGATTTACTCTCGTTCTTTTTTATTTGAGAAAAAAATAAATTTGCTGAAAGGTCGCCAAAAAAAGTATCGTGGGGACTACCTTTTATTTGGGAAATGTCTTCTAAAAAAGATAGTTGCGGCTTAAAAAGATTGTACGATTGCATACACGCGTTTTCGATAATGGCGTCTAAACGCCTTGTATTTTCTTTTTCGCGCATCGAAAGCGCCGAAGGAAAAAGAGTTATAGACCGTACGCCAAGCTCTGCGGCCTTTTGCACAATAAATGCAAGCGCTTTGGGTTTAACCCATGCTTGTACAAGGTCTACTGCAAAAGCGGGAGGATTCATTTTTATAATAGAAATTTCATGTGTAGAGAAGAATCCCTCTTTTGCATCCGCTTCAATGAGGGAGCCTTTGCCATCTCCTATAAGTGCGCTCCATGGACTACTACGCCTAAGTATTTTTTGGAAGTGCTCGTGGTGCCTTTGGGGTATGCGGATGTTTTTTTTTAAAATGAATCTATCGAACTCGTGTTGGGTGAGTAAAACAAAGTTATGCTTTTTTTGTAGCGTGCGTAAAGAAGACTTTGGGTTATCCACGCGTTAATTATTTCTCAATGTTTTCTCTTTTAAAGAGCGATGCATCAAGCCGTACAGTTCTATCTACCGAAAAAAATTCGAGTGTACTTACAGTACCTCGGCTCATGTCGGCCATGTCCCAACGGATGGGGTATTCAACTTGGTTTATTCCTGTTTTAGTTTCACGAACGGGTAGGGTACCGTACTTAAACGTTAGGGTTTTCATAAGTACCATCGCAGGGTCGTAGTAATCGATGCGTACGGGGCGGTTTTGTTTTTTAGGATCGACTAAAACGAAAAGCTTGCCATAGTTTCCTTTATCTAAAGGTAGGTTTTCGACAACAGTAAATTCGCCTTCCGTATTTTTTTCTTTTCCAGTAATTTTTTGCTGGTAGTTATCGATAAAAGAAGCATTACCAATGTCGACATACGCGAAACCAGAACCTAAAATATTCTCGAAGCGGTCTAAGTATTTTTTGTGGTAGAGCCGTTTGTCGTGCACAGTATACGCATAAATATTTTGCCCTTGGTCGTTATAAAGTAGTTTAAGCTCTGTTCCGCGTGTCATGGAATTGAACACAAAATAACTGGCGTTTTGCTTTTGGTACAAATTAGTTTTGTAAACGACCGACTTGCCTTCTTTAGTTGTAATGGTCATTTGTAGGCGGTAGTGCCCGTCGAGGTACTGTAGCTGTTGCGATACATTATCCATGATCTCAAAAGCGGTGCCGCCAACCCCTGCTTTCCCTTGCGCAAAGGTATCTACACTAAACGAAGCAAACGCGACTATAAAAAATAAAAAGGTGCGCCGCGTAGAAACCATAGCGTTTTCTAAATCAAATGGCCTGTTGTGTCAATTGCTTTTTCGATACCAATGATTTCGAGCTTTTGGTTGTTAAACGAGGTTTGCGCCCCTTTACGTGCACCCATCAAGGCCTGTCCCAAAGGAGATTTGTACGAGATAATCCCCTTGTCGACGTCAGCATCCCACTGGTCGAGTATCGAATAGATAAAGATGTCGCCGCTTGTGCTATCGCGTAGTTTTACGCGTGTTCCAATGGCGACAGTTTTTGTATCAATATCGTCGATAGCCAAAATTTGTACTGTTTTAATGTCGGCTTCAAGCTGTTTTGCTTCTGCTTGCAAAATACTTTGGTTTTCGAGCGCGGCTTTGTATTCCGCGTTTTCGCGTAAGTCACCCTTTTCTTGCGCTACGCCGATTTCTTCGGAGTTTTTTGGAATATCGACGTTAATGAGCTGATCGAGACGCGCTTTCATTGTTTCAATTGCCGTAGCGCTCGCGACCGTTGCCCCCGATTTTTCTAAACGGCTTGCGAGAGATTCGCTTTCGAGCGCTGCTTCAAATTCTTCGCCTTGCGCTTCAAATACAGTAGGGTTGATTTCTCTTAATTGGGAGATAATCTGTGTTTTTTCGGCGTCGTTAAAAAAGGGAACATCTTTAAGAAGCGCGGCAAAACGGCGGACGTTTTCTTTTGCCTGTTTTTCTATTGTATCAAAAAATTCTTGTTTAGCGTTTCCAAAGAAAATATCGCGAGCGGTATTTTTAAGCTTAGAACCTTTTTGTTCAATTTTTGGAAGCGATTTAAGAATACGGAAAAGGCTTAAAAGGCTTTCCTGTGTTTGTTCGGAAGGAAGTTCAACGCTTCCCGATAGGATAGATTTAACCATCCACAAAAATACTTCAGCGTTATCCTTAGCGTCTTTTCTAATGCGGCTTACAAAGTCTGCAATTTCTGCGGTGGCGCCTGCTGCGGTAAGTTCTGACAAAATTGCTTTGTGTAGCTTTACAGGAGTTTCAAAAAGGAGTTCGCTATAAATTTTGCGCCAATTGTCATGGTGGCGTTTTGTAAATTTAAGCGCATGGCGTTTTAACTCGGATTGTTTCATCTCTGAAATAAATTCGGTAACTTCGTGTGCATTCATTTTTTGGAACGCAGCAATCACTTCGGCCTGTTGCTCTTTTGAAAAAAGCGGTTCGTCGTCGGCTAAAGCTTCTGCTGCAAGCTCAAGAAGAAAAAGGCTTTTGAGGCGCGTGTTGGCATCCAAGCTTTTTAGAGTTTCCCTAAAGTGTGGTGCAATAAATTCAATCGCTTCAAAGTTTTCCGAAGGTAGCTTTAACGCATCGACAAATGCCTGTACGCGATCTTCAAACCCGTGCGCCGCTTGGAATTTTTCCATCACAACTTCGGCTTTTGAAACAGGCGTATCGTGCAATTCGATTGTGTCTTTGCGTTGCGGTGAAATGTCGATAAGGTCGTCTTTCATAAGTTCGGGACGCACTTTACTCCACCATTTTGACCACTGTGTAAGCGGAACGTATTTATCAGTCAGTTCTGTTTTTATATCTGCTAAGGAAAGTTTGCCACCAAACGAGTGGAGTAAAATTTTAAAGAACTGCGTAATATCGCTTTGGAAGAGTTTTTTTGTTTCTTCGGGTTTTTCAAATTGCATTACCCAAAAGTGCTCTTCGCGCAGCGGTTTTAATGATTTAAGCGCCATTTGGATATCCATTTTATGCGCTTTTTTATCTTTAAAATCAATAACCATTTCTTTCGTGGTTAAGTCGACAATTTTACCCACCCCCCAACTGCGGTGGAAAACATAATTTCCTTTATCGAAAACAATGTTAGTTTCAAAATTGAGGATGGACGAACTTAAATTTTTTCGCGTATCAAGAAGGCCAGAGTAGCGGATAAAGTCTTCGAGCAGTGAATGTGATTTGTATTTTTCTCTATACGTGCGTAGCAATTCATTTTTAAACCGTGCGTAATTGGGGTTGTACTCCAGAATTTTTTTACTTAGGAGCATAACCTTATCGTGGTCTTCTTTTTTTATAAAATAATTTGCAAGAAGTACGTAAAGCTCTGCGATAATATCTTTTTGGCGGTGCCCTGCAAGGATGCGTTCAATCTTTTTGTAAAAATTGAAATCGTCCGGTAAAAGTTCTATGAGGCGGGTCCATGTTGTCTTTAACTTCTCGAATTGTAGGTTTCGTGCAAAAGCTTCCGCTGCTTGCTTATAAAATTGGATACCTTTTTCAAGGTCATCCGCCAGTATAGCATCAGCATATTTAAGCGCGATATCGGGGTTTTTTCTGTCTAAAAGCGCAAGCTGTTCTAAAACAGGAATTGCTTCCTTATGCTTGCCCAGTTTTTCTAATGCATTTGCGCGCGCACGTAAAATGGTGCGTGTCCTTGTTACCGCGAGCATTTTTTCGGAAAGGTAGTCTACAACCGCCCATTTGGAAGCTTCTTGAAATTGGTCGAGTAGGGTTTTAAGGTGGATAATTTCGTCGGGGATATTCCTTTCAAGTGCAAGCATACCCAAAAAGTAGTGTGCTGCAATAGAAGGTTCGTATTCGGCTAGGTGTGCGAGCGCTTCTTTACGTAAAAAATCGTGTTTGTTTTGTTTTTTAACTTCATCGAGCAATTGTTCGAGTATTTTGAAGCGAGAGATACTAACGTCTTTTGCCGAAAGCCGCGTCCACTTTTCTTCATTAAATTGGCTTTGTATACGCGCTTCGAGCGTATCGCCTTCGCTTACGGAAGTAGGTGTGCTCGCGGTTGTTGTTTCGCTCATCAATAAACTCCTTTAGGTGGATGTCCTAAAGTGGACGTATCCAAAAAAAAGCAGTAGCAACAGCCACTGCTTCTTTTACACAATAAATGAAGAAAAAGTTACGGCGTCAAGGACAATTACGTAAAAATTCCAAAAGAACGCACTAAATAAAACGCTTGGATTGTTTCTATTAAGACGGGGTTTAAAGTATAGGCAAGTTGTATTTTTTCTTTGGCTTTAAGCTCTTTATCTGCCAAAACCGCCTCAAATTGTTTAAGAAAAACAGTTATAGCGCCTTCCAGATAATTCTTGTTCCAAGCCTCGATTGAGAAGTGCGTGGTGAACGCCGCAGGGTTTATTTTGCCTTCGATGGCGAATCCGTCGCTACCGAAATAGACCCGCGGATTTTCAGAGTATTCTGCCGCGTAACGGGGGTCGAGGAGTTTTAAATGGAGGGATGCCATTGTACGTATGAGCGATAAAAGGATGGTGGCAATGGTTGCTTTTTCTTGGCCAATGAGGCGGTTGTCGTTCGCAAGGGAGCGTCCGATTACCCTTGTAAGGCGGCCTTTTAGTTTGATGAGGCGCCGCACCAAAATACTTACCTGTTGTTGCCTATAATCTATATAGAGATTGTCGTGCAGCACAAAGGTCCCGTCACGACGTACGTCAAACTGTTGGTTTTTAGAGGCCATTTATGGGGAATAATAATGTTGAGCGCGTGTGGCAACTTAAAATTAGGTAGTCCTTATGTTTTTTTGGCACACCATACAGTTCGAACGCCATCTTTTAGTGCGGGTTAATATATACTTTATAAATATGGGTAAAACAATGAAGAAAAGCCTTTATAACAGCAGAATATGGGTACGGATCCCTATTTTAACAATGTTAGCGTTTGTATGGGCAGCATGTGCTCCGGGCGAGATGGAGTTCCAAACGCTTGAGCCTAAATCAGAAACTGCGCTTGCCGACCTTTTTAACGAAACCCCTGCAATCCGTGCTGCGTTTACAACAGTAAATCCCACAGAGTTTAATAACCGTATGGACAAGCTCATCCGTGCCGATCCTGTGATGGGGGTAAAGCTCATGCATTCGCTGGGCAACCTTACCTACAATAAACCCGCGATACCGCAACTTGCGGACAATATTTCCGCAACAGTCGACCGTTTTGCCCGTTTTTATATGTCGACCCCCGCAAGGCGTGCAGAGTATAACCAAGGTGTGGATGTCATAAGCGACCTTTTAGATATCGATGCACAAGCGATTACCGACGGAACAAGCTTTGGCGCACGTGTCGTTAAGTATGTGGGTGAAAGCACCTCGCTTTTTCCCAAAAGCGACCCTACTATCCCCGAAAATGCGGCTTTTTCAAATGAATACTATTTTCCTGCGCTCACGACATGGAAAACTTGCGACGACCCCGGTTCTGTCTTTTTAAACGGCAAACCCAGATCGGCTACGGTCGAGATGGAAGGCCGTGACGCTTTATGGTCTCTTTACGATACATTGCGTACAGGCTACTGTATTTATGCAAATAGGTCAGGTCCCCGTATTGAGGTAGTTACCTCCGACACTGGAGTTAGGCCTGCAATCATTGAGCCCGTCGTTGTAGATGGTAAAGTAACTGCGCTCACTGTTGTAGACCCAGGGTTGGGTTACAACACGATGACACCTATTTTGAATATCGATGCTTCCCCAGGGCCAGGCCTTGGCGCGACGGCAGTCGCTACTACAGCGCCCATTTTGGTTCCCGTTATTACAGTTACGTCGGGAGGAACAGGGTATTCTACCGTTCCCGATGTAACGTTTAGCCAAACGGATTGCCCTGACACCAAAATGCGGTTAACCGCAACAGTGGCCTCGGGAAGTGTCACAGGCATTGTTCCAGAAAATGTTACTTTCGGGTGTACAAACCCAAACCCTGTAATAACAATTGCGCCGCCTGTATCTGGAACAACCGCAACCGCGACAGCAACAACAGATGCCTCTCAAAAGGGCATTGTCGCGGCGGCTGTTGTAGACCAAGGCTCGAAGTATGTTGTGAAAAACGACAGCACTCCTGGGGCGTACATGTATAATGCAACGCTTTCGATGAAAAACAGCGGTAACATTGAGTTGCGCGTCCAAAACCTGATAAGTGATTTAAAACCCACGTGGCAGGGGGGTAAGTTAGATGAATATACAGAATCCGAGAAAAAAATTGTCGATTGGACAGTAAATACCTCTACCCCCGCAAATGCTGCACAGGTAGCAGTCGTCGACTATCTTATTGATCACGTATACCCTGTAACAAGAAAAGACTTTGTCTTCACTCAAGGTAAAGAAGTGTTAGACCGCGAAGCAGAGCACTTGTCGATGCTCAACCCCGGCGGGAACACAGCAACGGACGATGAATACTTAACCGAGTGGCTTTTTAAATCGCTCAATGCCGATGCACCGCGTCTTGATGCCATGGAAGGTTTCGTCGCGCTCGATACAAACACGCCTCTTTATAAGTGGCTTAAAGACGTGGTACATAATCCCACGTATGGCGTAAATTCTGTGACACAACGCTATCCAATCCAAAAATTGAAAGACCACCTCCATACAGGGTTTACCTTTAACCCAGGGGGTGGGGGAGCATCGACGATTTTTAAAGGGCTTTTAGCGCCTAGTGATGGATACCTTACTAAACTTGTTAATGTTGGTTCGACGCAAAAATATATAAACCCCTTTAGGCAGTATATGGCGACAAAGGTAAGTTCTTTGGTTACTGTGCCACCCAATTATAATGGCGAGCTTTATTTAGAATCGGCGCTCAAAAATTTTTACTACCACCTTTTAGAGCGTTTTTACGACCAAACGGGAAAACAATGGGCGTTTTCTCCCGAAGACGCGCAAACTATTTTTGCAAGCGACCCCAATGGGGTGGAGCGTAACCTGCAGGGCTATATTGGCCAAATGCAGTATTCGATGCGGAACATGGCCATTCTAGATAAAGCAGGGCGTAAGCCCGGCGAGCCAGGCTTCGATAACGTACCATACTTAACGTCATTTTTATACACAATCGCTGCATCAAGCGGTGTCATAGACCCCACAAATGCACCGGCGGAGCTAACGCTACAAACCAGCCTAAATTCGATGGGTGCAACTGACATCGGCGCCGATGGAGTAAGAACAATTACTATTGATTTGGTTCTTTTTACAATCACAATGAATGCACAGGTGACAAACGTGGCAACGCCTGGGGACGGTATACACGCGGCGACGCGCAACAACGAACCTTATAGTCCCACGTTAAACATGTTCGACTTTGAGCTCTTATCTCCCGGCCGCTTTATCCCCCGTACGGATACTGTGACGTATGCAAGCGACACCACCAATGGAAAGTTCCGTGGCACTTTTTCTCCACACCAGGGCGATATCGAGTCGACAAAGCAAAAGACGGCAAACTGGATGGTTTCCGAATTTGCTCTAAGCGCGTGGGAAGGGTATGGCCCATATTCGGTTAAAGGAAAAGCCGCTAACGGCAGCAAAGTAAAATACGAAAACGACTTTTATACCGACGGCTATACGACGCGTATAGCAAAAGGTTATAACGACTTTACACGGACTGCGATGGGGACCAACGCAGGTACAAGTGCAAGTGGGGGCAGTTTAATAAACGGGAATGGAAACTACCACATGTACGAAATGATCTACCGCCCGCAAAATTCGGGCGATCCGTGCTGGGTGGATTCGCAAGGGGATGTTTATGGCTATCCGCGCTATGGCTATATCCGCCCCCAAAATAATACTGCGTACTCAAATAATAATAACTGTACTGGTTGGTCGAAAATCCGTATCGATTTTGATACCCGCGACGAGGCTATTCGCGCTAACATCGAATGGAATCTTAAGTATAAAAAATATATTTTTGTAATTCCCATGTACGGATATACCGCACAAAATTATTTGTTAGTACATCCCGGTGCATCGTTTTCGGTTTTTTCGACCATCCACGGCAATGGGCTTTGGGGGGTTACAACCGGCCACCGCGCTTCGGATAACGGTATTTGGAATAAAAGCGGTGTGAGCATGGGTCTTGCAGGGGCGCACTATGTAGGAAACGGCGGCACAGGGTTTGTGAGCGAAACCCCCGCAGGCGGAAAACACGGGGTGAGCATCGCCAGAACGGTACGGCAAGGTGTGCAGTCGTATACCGCAGGCGACTCGATGGTCCTTTTGGAGATGACGGCAATTTCGTGGGATGGAGCAAGCCTTCTTGTCGATTTAAACGACCAAATTTGGGATAGTTTGGGAAATGGTCCCGTAACGCCCCAAATGATTAGCGACAATTTCGATTCGGTTTTAGCGCTTGCAGATGCAATCTATAAAGAAGGGGATATTCTCTCTGTGGCGTATACAACGCACAATACTTCCCCTTCGATGAATAACTTTAAGAAATTCTACGACGATTATTTCCCCACCGACGAAACAGAGTGTAGTGGAGGAAATTTAACACCGTTTTCTGGTGGTAATGGTGCGCCAGACCTTTTCGAGAACTTCCAACAGGGTTGTGGCGTAACAGCACGGGATTTACCTCCTTTACCTAAGGTAAATAGGAGCATGAATGGGTTTTGTAGCGAATTTGACCAGTCGCAGTGTATAAAATATCCTAAAACATACAATGCCGACGGTAGCGTTGCGACATGGTACTTGTACACAGGTCCATCCGATAGCAAGTTGGGTGGAATGCTTACGCCTCTTGTTATGCTTTTTGGAACCATGCACGAAGACGGGCAGGTGATGAAAGTAACTTCGTATCCCAACGCCGTAGCGATGGGTCCTGGAGACAATAGGGATGTTGTTGAAATACGTAATTTTTGCTCGAAAGGTTATGTGGGGTGTAATACAGCAGACTTGGGATACCGTGAAGAGTTAGATACCCTCTTCACAGGACTTGCATCGCTTAACGATGCGAAGATGATTGGTGGCGCAGGTGCCGATAAAAACCTACCTTTTTACGATACGAGTTCGGGAAATGTTGCGTTGAGTAACGTACTTACCGAAACGGCTCCAGGGGCGCGTAATGGTTTTATGCCGCGCTTTACCACCAACAAATACGCGAATATGTCGTATATCGACCCATTGATACGCGATTTGGAAAGCTTTATTGCAGATAATACGCGTAAGTTAGAAGACAATTTTGAACTAACGAGCGGTACTATTATAAACGGGGATTATAAAAATAAAGACAGGCTCCGTTATTTTGCTACTAAAAATGTGGTTAACCCAGAAATCCAAACGAAGGTAACTACGGCAAATGTAATGTATGCAAAATACCATGGGCTTGAAGATAAAGACCGAATATATTTAACAGGGTCGGTTCCACCGGGGTTGGTTGTCAATAACCCCAGCAGTTTAGATCCTTTGAAGGTGTACTACGTACGCGATGTAACTCCCGATACCTTTAAACTAAGCCTAACAAGCGGCGGGGCTGCAATACCGTTTGGTTTAGCTTCTTCTTTTAAAGTACACCCATGGCTTTTTAGGACAAACCGGTTCAATTCAAGCGTTAACGGTGTGCCGTTAAACGGTGTGCCTTTACACATGATGCGTGAGTTTATTGGTTACTTAAGGCTACTTACAAGCGATGCGGAAATTGTTGCAGCGATTAAAGCGGCAATCCCAATGCTCAATAACTATATGCGTGAGGTACAAGGTTCGACTAGCCAAATTACGCTTTCTGACCAAGACATTGACCACATTGTCGATTTTATAAATAGCAAAAACAGTGCAGGTGACTATTCTGTCGATACCTTCTTGGAGATGCTTGTGTCGACCAAAATGGACGATTTAAACACCTTGCGTAGTTTCAATTTTGAGCAATTTAAAGAATTGGGTTCGTACGAAAGTGTGTTTGAAGATATCAACGAAAAGGTAAATTCGTATTTTGAGATAAATATCAAAAAGGACCTTCTCTACAGTCCTTTTATGTTGGGTGAACCCACCTGTCCAGGGGGCTCACAAAATGGGTTCTACGACCATAATGAAGATGGCAAATGGGATCCAGGTACGTTCACGTTTATTTCACAAGCGTACGTGCCTTTAAAAACGTTTACCGACGTTGCAAACGTGGGCGGTACGTGTACAATTTCAACAAAGGTTCCTAATATTTACCACGCGGGTTACTACATGCTCGACATGGGTGGCGTTGCACGCAACATGAAGCGCGGCGTCGACGAAGTTACCTACACCGATATTAGCGACAAGATCGATTGGTTATACGGTAGGCTATTAACCGGCGGTCCCGGGGACGTTAAATATATGGCGAACCCCAAAAACGGCGGTAAAGTTGAGTGCTTTATTAAAGAACAAAGTTTTATTCCCGCGGGCGGTGGAATCGACTTTGACAAAGAAATGGATGCAGCAAAGAATTTAATGCTTTGCCAGCTTTACGAAAAACGCGTCGACGAGCCGCATTACGATAGAAACGGCAATAACATTATTGAAGCCGGAGAATATACAGATGTTAGCGGCGACGGTAATTACCAGGACAAAAGTAGCGCTAGCGCTGTAAATGTGCGCCAAATGATCCATTACTACATGGAAGGAAACGGGCTTCCTAAAAGTAACCCCAACTATTTTGGTGGCTATCGTGGATTTTACGCAGATAGCTTACAGCCCGAACCATTGTTGAACCCTGATAAAAATAACCTACATTTCCTTGCAAAAGCAATTCCAGATTTACTTGCTCCCACGCGGTGTGGCGCCGATGGCGTTACGTGCGCGGGTAATAGCGATTACATTACGGCAGGTTTGGTGCGTGCGCGAAAACTACTTTACGACAGTACCAATTTTACTGGTGCACAGCTAAAATCTGTTAAAAACGTCGTTGGGAATTTGCTGTACAATGTTGATACAGGCGAATATGAAAGGCTTTTTGAAAGGATCGCGCCACCCTTGGTTGACGTCTTAACCGAATTCCAAGGTGATTACGATGCGCTTCTTGAAAGCGGCCTTGTTGGGTTTAAACCCGATGGTTTTATGACGTACTTCTCGACAAGCCTTACGAATAAGGCGCCTTATACATCTTTGGATATATTGTCAGATTTACGTACGCTCTTTAATACACGAACAATGCGGTGCTATCCACCTAACACAGCAGAATACTATTCCGCAGATTCGTATTGTAAAAAGTATAGGGCGGGCGAAACTTTCTGGGGACAGTTTGGGCGCTTGATGCAGAGCTTCTCGAGTGCAGCGTATTACAAACACAAGAGTACGTGGCAGTCGCAAATTCCAGCAGATCACTTTGAAAAGCTGGCAGCAATTTTTGAGTGAAATGGATTTCGTCCTTAAGGAGTTAGGTTGAAGAGTATTTTAAAGTATGGTATACTTGTTGTAGCGGTCGCGGTATCGCCGGTTTCGGCGGAAATTGCAGAAAGTTTTGGGTTGGGTCCAAGGATGGTTGGGTTTTCGGGCGCTGGGGTCGCAAGTGTAAGCGACTGGACGGCGACCTTTTACAACATTGCCGGTGTTACCTCCCCTTATACCGACAGGGGGTTTTTCGGTAACCAAGGCTCTTCGCAAACGGCTGCCGGTAAAATTAAGCTTTTGCGCGACGATGGTTCTTTGCAATCAAATGAAAAAGGTTCAACAGACGCGGTAGATAAAAAACTTGAAGCGGAGCTTTTGGCAGAGACGAATAAACCTACGCACGAACTGGGTATGAACTATCTTTTTCAAGCGTCGCTACCAACGCTTGCCCCTAGCCGCACTAACGCAAAAATTGCAAAGAATATGGACCTTGCGACAAAGAATATGGTTTATGGTGCGGTGCAGTTGGGGCTAATCTTTGATACCCGTACGCTCTTCAATACCCCCAAAAACATGCCCATTCGCATGGGGCTTGCAATTTCGTTGCGTGACAACGGAACTGTGGCAACGGTAAATGATACCGGTGCAGAAACGTATAACTTTTTACGCTTGGGGCGTGAGGCACAGCGTATTTTGATTATGACAGGCATTGGCGCTCAGGTTTGGAAAGACCGGCTAAGCGTTGGCCTTGGGTTTAACACCTTTACTGGCGGTAAAGGTAGCTTTAACATGAGCGATGTGCAAATTGACCCAACGGGAAAATTCCAAACTCCTAACGCACAAACGCAAATGGATTTAACTCCGGCGGGTGCTCCCACAGCGGGTATCCAATACCGCCACAATATTAAGAATCGTATTCTTTTAGCGGGGTTAAGCTGGCGCGGTGAAACTTACATGCTTATGGATCCTTTAGACGCAGGTGCGACAACGCAGCTTTTGCAGGTCGATATGCCGCTGCGCCTTTCTATTTTAGATTTTTTCTCGCCGCATACCTTTACATTGGGTGCAACGTATATCCACGACGACTCTCTTAAAATATCGCTCGATACCGAGTTCCAGTGGTGGAACCGTTTTGAGGTAAATGGTGCGCGAAAAATATATATGAGTACTGTGGGGATGTCTTTCCAAAAGTTTAATAATATATTTTTAGTGAGGCTTGGCGCAGAAGCTAAGCCGGGAAAGTATATCCAAAAAATTCAGGATTTACCGCTTTTGGCACGCGTTGGGTTTTCGTATACTCCAGCGTTTACTCCCGACCAAACAGGATACTCCAACTTCTTGGATAACGACAAAATTGCCTATTCTTTAGGAGCGTCGTATTTCTTAAATTCTAATTCGGTTGTTAAGGCGCCGGTGGAGATCATCTTTGGTTTTCAACACCAAATTTGGCTCTCGCGTTCGACTGTTAAATCGGGCCCCGTGTTAACGACAACCCTGCCTGTTTCTGACCCAGTAAACCAACCCGATTATAAATACAGTGTGCATGTTATTGTGGTTTCGCTGGGGGCTTTGGTTAAGTTTTAGAGAGTAGGTGGGTAGGCCGGAACTCGCGAAGCCAAGACAGAGAGCAAATTTTTCGCACATTTTGAAGCGTGGTTCGTTCAAAAATACGAAATTTTGCACAAATTCAGGCATCTTCGCCCCGTGCAGAGCAAATCGGCAACGATTTGCGGGGGGAATTTGTGCAAAAATAGCGATTCAAAATGTGCGAAAAATTTGCCTCAGCGAGTTCCGGCCTACCCACTACGGTGGTGTAGCTCTCACTTGACGCCGCGTATAGTCATGCGACATAATCCAAATACGGCAAATTAAAAGCTAAAGCGGAGTTTCTAAAAAATATAGAACTCCGCCGTACTTTTAAATGCACAGGTATTACCCAATGAAAAAAACACGTTATATTTTTGTCACAGGCGGGGTTGCAAGTTCCTTAGGGAAAGGGGTGTCGATTGCCTCGATTGGGGCTCTCCTTGAAGCGCGTGGGTTTAAAGTGACAATCCAAAAAATGGATCCTTATATCAATATCGACCCAGGCACGATGAGCCCTTTCCAACACGGCGAGGTGTACGTTACAGAAGACGGCGCGGAAACTGACCTCGACTTGGGGTACTACGAGCGTTTTACGAGCGCGACGCTTGGCCGCGAGAATTCTGTTTCAACAGGGCAAATTTACCACAGCGTTATTTCGCGCGAACGCCGCGGGGAATATTTAGGGAGAACAGTACAGGTTATTCCGCATATTACCAATGAAATAAAAAACCGTATTTTGCTCCTCTCGCAGATTAACACCGATCTTGATTTTGTGCTTGTAGAAATTGGGGGCACCGTAGGCGATATTGAATCGGTACCATTTTTAGAAGCAATCCGCCAGTTTCGCCTCGACCAAGGCGTCGAAAATACAATGTTTATCCACCTAACGCTTGTACCGTCGATTGTCGATGGCGGGGAGATAAAAACAAAACCTACGCAGCATTCTGTGAAAGAATTATTAAAGCACGGAATTCAACCAGATATTCTTTTATGCCGTACCTCGTCGGTTTTGGATGCTGATGTTAAAGAAAAAATTTCACTTTTTTGTAACGTGGCTAAAACACGCGTATTTTCTGCGCCGGATATCGATTACACAATTTACGAAATTCCACAAATTTTCCATAGTGAAAATTTAGATAAAGAGATTGTACGTTATTTTCGTATGGAAAACCAGTCGGGAGAGTATTTACAAAACTTAAACCCAATGCTTGCGAAATGGGAGCAGGTTGTCGACGCATTTAAGAATCCACAGCGGCGCGTTAAAATAGCAGTTGTGGGTAAATATATGGCGCTCCACGATGCGTACCGTTCGCTTTACGAGGCGTTAACGCACGGTGGTTTTCGGCGGCACATCGCAGTCGATTTTATTAAAATTGATTCTGAAAAGTTGGAGGATGAAAATTACGAAAACGAGCTTAAAGACGCGCAAGGTATTTTAATTCCCGGCGGTTTTGGCGAAAGAGGGGTTGAAGGAAAGCTACTTGCAATCCGCTATGCGCGTACAAGGAAAATTCCTTTCTTTGGTATTTGTCTTGGTATGCAATGTGCGGTTATTGAATTTGCGCGTAATGTTTTAAATTTTGCCGATGCGCACTCGACCGAATTTTCTCCCGATACTACCCATCCTGTTATTAGCCTTATGGAAGAACAATCGTCGATTGTAAACAAAGGCGGTACAATGCGTTTAGGAGCGTACCCAACAAAAATTCGCGAGGGTTCGCTTTTAGCGGATTGTTACAAAGTAAATTCTGTAAACGAAAGGCACCGCCATCGGTTTGAATTTAATAATAAGTACCGCCAACTTTTTGAAGAAGCGGGCCTGCGGCTAACCGGTCTTTCTCCCGACGAAAAACTCGTTGAGGCTGTTGAACTTGATGTACGCACACACCCGTTTTTTATTGGCACGCAATACCATCCCGAATTTAAATCACGCCCGCTTTCGCCGCATCCAGTGTTCGCACGTTTTATAGAAAAAAGTGCGGGTTTGTGATCCTCTAAAAATGCCAAACCGCGTTTTACTTCTGGGAGCCGGTGGCAAAACAGGTGAATCGTATGCACGGCTTTTGCAAAAGCATGGGCACCATGTGCTGTGGTACGACAAAAACAGTAACGCCGCACCACAAGGTTTAGCGCCCCATTTAACGACACACATTCCGCACGATGCATTGGATTTTGCAGGACTACAAAATAATTTTTCTGTACTCACACTAACTCCCGGTGTGCCCTTGAGCCATCCCTTCATCCAAGAAGCACGCAACGCTGGAAAAAAAATTATCAGCGAAGTGGCGTATGCAGCACCGTACTTGGTTAATTATACCATACTCGGCGTAACCGGCACCGACGGCAAAAGCACTACGACCACTTTAACGGCGCAACTTTTGCGTGCTTTGGGGCACGACGCTATCGAATGCGGCAATTTTGGTATTCCCCTCTCGCAAATTATTTTAGAAAATGAAAAATATAAAAATACCATCTTGGTGTGCGAGCTTTCGAGCTACCAGTTAGAAGAACCGGGAAACTTGAAACTCGATGCCGCCATTTTTTTGAACCTCGCGCCCGACCACTTGAACCGCTATAAAAGTATCGAGGAATATGGCCTTGCAAAATGGAATATTGCTAAATGCCTCAAAAAAGATGCGCCGCTTATTATTGCCAAAAATTTAACGGACGGATTTACTCCGTACTGGAAGAACGCACATCCACTTAAAAATTTTACACAGCCGCTTTTTGTTATCGACACCGAACGCTTACACGCGCCGCATTTTCATATCGAAAAAGATATGCTTGTTTTTGGTAGTGGTGAAAAAGCACTTCTTCTCGACACGCTGAAAATTCACGGTAAGCATAATTGGGCAAACCTCCTTTTTGCACTCGAAGCAGCGCAGAGCGTTTTGGGAAATCCTTCGCTACAACTATCCCCTGCAATCCAAACGCTCACCCCGTTGCCCCACCGGTTTGAAATTATTCCACAAGCCGTTTTCCCTCAAATAACTTTTATCAACGACAGCAAAGCGACGACCACCCAAGCGGTGCTCACAGCGCTCCAAAATGTGAAATCCCCTTTGTTTATTTTTTTAGGTGGCCAAGAAAAAGGCGAGCGTTACCATAAATTGGGCGAACGCTTGAAAGAACTCGATGCACACGCGTGCATTTACGGCGCATGCCAAAAAGAAATGGCCACCGATTTTGAAAGCGTGGGCTTTACCACATTCACATTGCACGAAAATTTATTCAAGGCGTTCCACGCGGCTAAACGTATGGTCGTTCAACAGCAGTTACCGCGTTCAACATTGCTTTTGTCTCCTGCCGTCACTTCGTGGGATCAATTTGCAAGCTTTGAGGAGCGTGGTAATTACTTTAGAGAATTAGTCGGAGCGTTAAAATAGGCGTAGTTACCCCTGATGTGACATAATCCAAAAAAATCGGTATAGTTATCCCCTAATGTGACATAATACCGAAAATCGGTATAGTTATCCCCTAATGTGACATAATCCGGAAAATCGGTATAGTTACCCCCTAATGTGACATAATCCCCAAAATAGGCATAGTTATCGCTAAAGGGTGTTGAAAAAATGCCGAGCGTTCCACTTGCGCTGGCATTAGGCAACCCAAAAAGCTAAAATTTTCGACTTTTTAGATAGCCGCACCACGACCTATTATTCAATTACTATAACAGCACTAGCGATTGCAAAATCTCGCCCACGAGTTTCGCTTCTTCATTGTCGGGTTCGCCTTTGCAGTTATAGAGTGCGAGTACGAAAATCTTGTTTCGTTCTGCCATGAGCGCGAGATAGAAGTGGCCATCCGCCCTGTATTCGCACACGCCCATTTCGGTGTTGTCGCGTATAAAAAAACGCGCTGCTTCGTCGCTCACCCCTTGCTTCGCCAAAAAAAGGGATAGCTTTTCACCCAAATCTTTTCCCGCAAGAAAGGGCGAATGCGCGAGCAACTCTTGATTCACTGCGCCCACAAGGTTCGCCGCCAAAAGTTGCAGCACTCCGCCGTAGGGGCTTATGCCGTCAAAAAAGCTGGGGATGCCTTCGACCACTTCCATTTCCCATGTGCGCGGGTATTCGAGCGAATACCAATTTTCGGGAGAAACAAAAGTTTGGGTTTTCGCCACGCTCTCTTATCCGATTTCTTTTTTGTACTCAGAATACGAATTACGAGCAGTGAGTCCAAAAAGGCGGATGAACCCTTCGGCGTCGAATTGGTTGTACACATCTTCTTTTTCAAAGGACGCCAACGCAGAGCTATAAAGCGAATGGGGGGATTGTCTTCCCAAAACGACCGCGCTGCCTTTGTAGAGTTTAACTTTCACTTGGCCGGTGACCACCCGCTGCGTTTGATCGACAAACGCTTGCAACGCCTCGCGCTCGGGGGTAAACCATTGGCCGTTGTAGACTAAGCGTGCATACTTCATCGACAGCTCGTCTTTGGTGTGCTGCAAATTGCGTTCGAGTGTGATGGACTCCAGGTCGCGGTGCGCCAGATGTAAAATCGTACCGCCCGGCGTTTCGTACACGCCGCGCGACTTGATACCGACGAGGCGGTTTTCCACGATGTCAATCCTACCCACGCCGTGCTTGCCACCGAGTTTGTTTAAGTGCATGAGCAGTTCGAACGGTTCCATTTTTTGGCCGTTGACCGCAGTGGCGTTGCCGTGCACAAAATCAATGGTGACCACCTCGGCACTGTCGGGTGCTTTCTCGGCGCTTTGGGTGAGGATAAACATTTCTTCTTTATATTCATGCCATGGATCTTCGAGCACTCCGCCTTCGTAGCTAATATGGAGCGCGTTTCTATCCATCGAATAGGGCTTGGCAGCAGAGGCCACCACTGGAATTTTTTCTTCTTTAGCATAGCGGATTAAATCTTCGCGGCCTTTGAAGTTCCATGTGCGCCACGGCGCCACAATTTTAAGTTTAGGCGCAAGCGCCATGAATGCCATCTCAAAACGCACTTGGTCGTTGCCCTTGCCGGTGGCTCCGTGCGCCACCGCGTCGGCGCCTTCTTTTTCGGCGATTTCCACTTGCCGCTTGGCAATGAGCGGACGCGCAATCGACGTGCCCAAAAGATAGCGCATTTCGTAGAGTGCCGACGAGCGCAGCATTGGGAAAACATAGTCCTTCACAAACTCGCTGCGCAAGTCTTCGATATAGCACTTCGATGCGCCGGTGTTTTTGGCTTTTTCGTCTAAACCGGAGAGTTCTTCTTCTTGGCCGATGTCGGCACAGTACGCGACCACTTCGCAGTTATATGTTTTTTTGAGCCAGTGGAGAATGACAGAGGTGTCGAGTCCGCCCGAGTACGCGAGAACGATTTTCTTAATCGCAGGAGTTTGCATGGTACCTCAAAAGAGATTTAAGATAGCGCGTAAATGAATGTGTATCGGTGGTTATCTTGGTGGGTAGGCCGGAACTCGCTGAGGCAAATTTTTCGCACATTTTGAATCGCTATTTTGCACAAATTCCTCCGCCAAAGCGGCGTGCAACGCCGTGAGGGCGGCGGCGCTTTGGCCGACGGCAAATCGTTGCCGATTTGCTCTGCACGCTATTGGAATTTGTGCAAAATTTCGTATTTTTGAACGAACCGCGCTTCAAAATGTGCGAAAAATTTGCTCTCTATCTTGGCTTCGCGAGTTCCGGCCTACCCACCTTGGCGGTTAAAATAAATTTTGAATTTCTTTAGCTACGTTTGAATCTTTACAATTTGTTTTTAAGATTTCTTCAACCGTATTTTTTTGTCCCTCCAAAAGAGTCGGATTATTTTCTTTAATAATTTCAAAAAACTCTTTCTGGCACGTTGAGGCCGATAACTCCACAAAGTTATCGATTGCATCTTCAAAAGTAAAAGGTTTGATGTGTTGGGCAATGTGTCTCCCTAGTTTGGGCTCACGGTGGCGGATGCTCTCTGCAAACAAAGAAGAGAGTTCTTTTTTAGATAAATTTTTTGTGTCCCAATTTTGAAAATAAGCTTCATTTTTCTCGTAGAGTGCTTTTATACCTTCTTTATATGGATTCGGCTTATTCATAAAATAGAACAATGTCAAAGTAGGTAGCGCGGCTGAAAGGAGAGCTATCAAAATACGGGTAATTGCCGATACACTACTTTGGCTTTGAAAAGCCCAACCTAAAATAAGAAACCAAATTCCTAAGCTAAGCCCTAAAAAACCAATCGGACTGTCGCTGGGCACTCTGGTTGCAGGGCCATAGTTAGAGCCGACTGTAAAGTCGGTTTTTCGTGGGTAGTGGGAAGAAGAACTTGGTACGCGAATTAGCGCAAGAGGCTCGGGACAATCCATTTTACAGCGAGTTAAAAAAGCTGAGGCCGAGTGGCGGCCGTTGGGCGAGGTAAAAAATTTAAAGGTGTCGGTGGAGACCTGGAATAGTATACCTTTATGCTTACGGAATCGCCAGCACTTGCACACGGTTATTTTCCGTATCCGCGACCCACATAAAGCCGCCGTCAAAAATGAGCCCGTTGGCTTTGTTAAACTGTCCTTGCCCAACACCGGGAGAATTGGTCGTCATGCCACTTTGACCCAACACTTTTTGCGCTGCTTGTGCATTGCCAGTAATAGGCAAGTCGTACAGAAGTACACGGTGGTTGTCGCGGTCGGCGACGGCAAGCGTGTTGTCTTGCGCGGCAAGGTTGGTGGGATAGTTGAGACCCGTCGCCGTTGCAAAAGGAAAGCCTTGGTTAGGCAGCACAAGACTGGCACTTGTATGTCCAAGTACGTAATCGGGGCGTGTGTCGGCAACACTCGGCACAGCATCAAAAACCAAAACGCGGTGGTAATCGGCGTCCGAAATATACAGATGGTTATCGTGCACAAGAACGTCGGTGGGTGTTTTGAGGTAATCGGATTGGGTCGTAAAATTCGCTCCCGTCGCCGTGCCTGTTGTTAAGTTTGCTTGGCCGATGGCAAAATCAGCGGCGGCGGAGCTATTGGGTACCGAATTATATACCAGTACCCGATTATTTCCTGTATCAACCAAATAGAGCTTTCCTTGCATTGGGCGCGCAATTTGAGGGGCACTTAAAGCCGTTGGCGTTACTCCTGAAGAGTTACTTGTACAGTCTACTTGCCCCAAAACAAAATCCGCTACAGTGCCGTTTGCCGTAGGTACTTGATTAAAGCCCAACACGCGGTTGTTATATGTGTCTGCAACAAAAAGAATTCCCGTTGCAGAGACAGAAACATGGTTAGGAAAATAAAATCCCTTGCAAGATACAGGCCCCCCTATACCTAGATCCGCGTTGGGGCCACCATTAGCGAAATTGTCTTGCCCAACGACAACATCAGCTGCCGTTAAATTACTCGTTGGTATTTGGTTGAAAATGAGTACGCGGTTGTTGCCGCTATCGACGACAGCGTATTTTAGGCGGTAGTTATCGTTGGGGTCGATAAACACCGTGTGGTAGCGCGGATTACTCACTCCGGTAGCGAGGATAGAACCTGTGCCACGGTTGGCTAAAGTACTTACCCAGTCATTTTGGAAGAGAAAGTATTCGGCAGATACTCCCGAATCGACATCGATAGAGCCGCTCTCGTTGGTACTTTCAAGAAAATTTTGTAGCGCAGTGGTAAAACTGTATTGGATTACTTTTTTTTGGTACGCCGCCGTATCTTCAAGGCAAAACAAGAAATTGTTGCCATACGTTGATAAATCGTCCAGATGGATTGTTAATGAAGTTGTTATAGACACATTTTTTACAAATGTACCCGAAGAAATTTGTTTTGCATTTGTTGTACTACAAGAAGTATCGTTTGTATGCAGTGTTCGATAGCTACCATTACGATCGATATGGAATTGGTAATCGAATGAGATAGTGCGGTTACGTAAGCTGTATGTTACCTGTGGTTGTGTTTCTTTTTCGAGGGTGAACTTTATAGAAGTATCTTCACCTAAAAAAAGTTCGAGTTTTTGCCCACACGAAAGTAGCCATGGTAGCGTAAGCAAAAGTATGTTTTGTGCGCCACGCATTGCTCTCTCACGGGAAAAAATATACCCAAAACCCCGCAATAAGTAAGTTCACCATCGCTAAAGGCACGAGCCGTCGCCAGCCCAAATTCATGAGTTGGTCGTAACGAAAACGTGGCAGCGACCAACGCACCCATACGAAAAGAAACACAAAAAGAAACGCTTTAAGAAAAAAGAGGAGTGAACCCACGATGGGGGAGTACCATGCTGTTTTTACTACCTCAGGAAAAAAAGCAGGAATATTGTAGCCTCCGAAAAATAAAAGCGCCGCCAGTAGCGAAAGCGTAATCATGTTCATATATTCGGCGATAAAAAAGAGAGCAAACTTAAACGCGCCGTATTCGGTGTGGAAACCCGTTACAAGCTCGCTTTCGGCTTCGGCCAGGTCAAACGGCAAGCGGTTCGTTTCGGCGAACATTGCGATAAGGAATACCAAAAATGCAATCGCGCCCGGCAGTGTGGCGATAAACCAGCGCGACTTTTGTGCCGCGACAATTTGTGAAAGGTCAAGGCTTCCCGCCAGAATAACAACCGCTGCAAGAGAAAGCATAAGCGCAAGTTCGTACGAAATCATTTGTGCCGTCGAGCGCACCGCGCCTAGAAGCGAATACTTGTTGTTGGAAGACCAACCTGCGAGCATAATTCCATATACGGAAAGCGACGCAATTGCCGACATGTAAAGAAGCCCGCTGGGTGGATTCATGACTTGAAAAACAAAGTCTCGGTTTCCGGTTGCAGTTTTTAAAAATTCGGGGATGTCTTTAACGACAGGAGAAAAAGGAATTGCTGCCCAAAGCATAATTGCCGCCGTCATTGAAATAGCGGGAGCAAGAATAAATATCCATTTATCCGCGTGGCGGGGAATCGTTTCTTGTTTGGTGATAAACTTAATACCGTCGGCTAAGGGCTGCAAAATACCCCACAGGCCTGCGCGGTTTGGCCCATACCTGTCTTGTATATACCCTGCCCATTTGCGTTCAAGGAGCGTATAGTAAGCTGCGCCTGTAATCATCGCTCCGAAGAGGATAATAATTTTAATAAGCGTCCAGAAGATTTCGCTTTGGTACCACATCGATGGGACAACCCACTCCACGTGTAGAGCGCGTCGAGCAGATTCGGAAATTTTAAGGAGCCCACAAAGGCATAAACCTAAAAAAGAAGCTATAAAAAATGGCGCTTTGGTTAAGTGGCCTGTTGCCAAAAACGCGTTCGTCTAGAAGGCGCATATATTCCTGGATGAGCTTTGCCGCCTCCAATGCATTTGCAGTAGGTATTCGCGTAAGGGCAAAAGGCGCAAGCGGAGAAACTTTGCCTTCTGTGAGACTATCGCGCAGCGCGGCGTAAACTGGATTTATTGCAAAATTAAGCGCTCGGTTTTGTTTGAGAAGAGTCTCTTTTTCTAAAAGTTTTTTTGGGGTAAAGAAAAATGCGTTTTCTAAAAGAGAAAAATCGTCTACGCTATAGGTAAGTTGGTCGAATGCATTGCGTAAAACGTCGATAATTGCTAATTCATGCTCTTGGAGAGTTCTTTTTCCTATAAGGTAATAAAATCTTTTCCATGGATCTGCAGGAAGGCCTTCTCCTGTAGAGGGTTCGACAAAACGCGTAATTACTGCACGTGAGCGTATTGTCTCTTTTAATAAATCAGCAGTTTGGGCGTTTAAAAAAAAATAGTGTTTTGGTTTAGGTTCTTCGAGCGTTTTAAGGAGCGCAGTTTCCGCTTCATTTTTTATTCCAGCGGCGTCTTGGAAAAGTATAACGCGTGCGTTGGATTTCCAAGGTGCGTAGGGTAAAATTTTTCGCAAAAGATGCCTTACAGTGCCCGGTGGCGCATCGCGTTCAGGCCCAATAAGTATGCTTTCCCCTAAAAACTCCACAAGGTCTGGGTGCCTTCCTTCGTTGACAAGAATCGACGTAAGCGCAAGGGTGTCAGATGCGTCACGCCGGTTTTGGAATAAAATATCGCGTGCTAAATGCCGCAGGTGTTGAGCTTTTGCATCCGTCATGTCACCTTCAAAAATGACTGTCTGCGGAGCGTTTTCTGCGTTAAGTTTAAGCATCTAATAAACAGGGGTTAAGTAGTGGTTAAACTCAGGAGCTTCTGCATTGGCGATTTGGAAAAATTTTTCGCGTATCTTTGATGTAACACTACCCATTTTCCCATCCCCGATTATACGCCTGTCAATAGATTCAATCCATGCAATTTGTGCGCCCGTACCGCTAAAAAATACTTCGTCGGCGACGTAAAGCTCTGTACGGCTGATGTCCCTCTCCACAGTTTTTATGCCCATACTTTGTGCAATCTCGATAACTGTCCGCCGGATTATTCCTTCAAGAATCGATGCATTGTAGCCGGGGGTAACTAGCACGCCGTCGCGCACAAGAAAAAGATTTTCTGCCGAGCCTTCGCACACAAAACCATGTTGGTTTAGAAAAATAGCTTCGTCGAATCCATTTTCCAAAGCTTCGCTTTTGGCGAGAGCTGAATTTATGTAGCCACCTGTTGCTTTTGCACGCGCAGGAATTTGGTTATCCGAAAGGCGCACCCACGACGAGACCTGCGCTTTTAAACCGCGCTTGGTGTCGAGGTAGTCGTTTAGGGGAATTGCGTAAAGGGCAAATTTGTCTTCGACGTTATGCAGGCGCGGCGACATCGATAAATCTGATTTATACACAAAAGGGCGCATGTAACAATTTTCGCGCCAATTTCCCTCGCGCAAAATTTTTAGCGTAATTTCACGAAATTCCTCAAACGGCATTTTCCAGTGGAATTGCAAAATTTTTGCGCTTTGGCGAAGGCGGCGGTGGTGGTCTTCGAGGTGAAACACGTACAGGTTGTTTTTGGACGCGTTGAAATATCCCCGCATGCCGCCAAAAAATGCGGTCGCATACTGTAAAGCATGCGTGCGTATATTGAGGTTGGCGTCTTTAAGAGGAATAAATTTCCCTTCAAAATATGCAGGGCGTGTTTCAAAATCTTCCATATTAGTGCTCTTTAGATTCGAGGTAGCGTTCTGCTTCAATTGCCGCTTGGCAGCCCGAGCCTGCTGCAGTAATTGCTTGGCGGTAGGTAGCGTCTTGCACATCGCCTGCGGCAAAAACACCGGGGATGTTTGTCGCTGTGCGTCCAGGAGTTGTCTTTATATATCCTGTTTTGTCGAGGTCAAGCTGGCCTGTAAAGAGTTTGGTATTTGGCTCGTGGCCAATTGCAATAAAAAGCCCCTGTATAGGGAAATCCTCAATGGCGCCTGTTTGCGTATTTTTAAGCTTAACCCCTGTGACTGTGCCGGTTTTTTCTTCCCCGTAAATTTCCGCAACCTCTACGAAAGGTTTAATTTGGATTTTTGGATTTTTTTCTGCGCGCTCGACCATAATTTTACTTGCACGGAATGTATCGCGGCGGTGGAGCAACGTTACCTTACTCGCAAATTTAGTTAAAAACGTCGCTTCTTCAAACGCAGAGTCGCCGCCCCCAACGACTGCCACTTCTTTTCCACGGAAGAAAAAACCGTCGCACGTTGCACATGCAGAGACCCCTTTCCCTTTGTAGGTGGCTTCCGAAGGAATTCCTAAAAAGCGTGCTGTTGCGCCCGTTGCGATAATAACGCTGTCGGCTGTGTACGTTGTACCTTCTGCTGTTACCTTAAAAGGCGAAGCGCCTTTTAGCTCTGCTTTATCGGCAAGCACCGATTTAAGCGTTGCGCCAAAACGGAGCGCTTGGTTGCGAAAATTATCCATAAGCTCAGGCCCTTGTATTCCTTCGGGAAAACCTGGATAGTTTTCAACTTCGCTTGTTATCATAAGTTGCCCGCCGCGTTCAATCCCTTCGAGAACGAGGGTTTTTAAATTTGCACGCCCTGTGTAAATGGCGGCGGTGTAGCCCGCTGGGCCTGAACCAATGATGATGGTGTCGTAGTGGTTTTCTTTCATAGTAAAGAAGATAATCTAAATCGACTCACGCGGACAATTTTGATTTATAATATAGCCTCAAAGTATTGACGCCGTGCGCACGAGTCAAAAGATTCCTTTATGGTGGAGATTGTCGACACCGACGGTATCCGTTGCGTGCGCATTACAGCAGCCCAGCTGCACATGTACTTTATTCCAGACCTTAAGGAAAAACTCCTTAAAACGCTGAGCGACGAGCCAAATTTTTTAATTATCGATTTGTCGTTGGTGGAATACTTAGATTCTTCTGCAATGGGGGTTTTGTTTCAGGTACAAAAAAAAATGCAGGTCTACGGTGGGCATCCGTATTTGGCGGGCATTAAACCTACTGTAGAAATGGTGTTCCGCCTTACTAAATCAGACCAGTATTTTACAATTTTTACCGATGTCGAAACGGCGATAAAAACAATTAAGAAATCTTAGCGCGAAAAGATTCAAACTTGTTTAGAAAATCAGCTTTATTTTTGGGGTCAGAGTAACGGTGTGCGACGCCTGCAAAAATAATTAAGAACGCTATACTACCTGCGGCGATATTGACGATAAGTAGCATCCCAGACGAATAAATAAGTTTTGGGCCAAAAAAATATAAGCTGAGGGGAGATGCCAATAGTAAAAATATACTTCCGGCAAACTGCCATGGTTTTACCAAAGGTAGGTGCATAAGCGCTCGAATTTTAAGGCGTAACGCTTCGGGAGCGCTACGGGTGTATTCTAATTGCACTGCTTTTGTAATCGCTGCGTTGTACGTGTACTTTTCCATACTCCCCCCTATTTCCCCAAGTTTTGCCGTAAAATATTTTTTGCACGGTGCACATTTGCCTTGAGCGTACCTTCTTTAATTTGCGTAATTGCAGAAATTTCAGAATAACTCATGTTCTCGAAAAAAAACATAATTATGGGCAGCCTATACATGTCGGGAAGCTCTGCAATTTGTTGGCGCAAGGCGTCGATTTCTGTTTCGGAAAATTCGGGTTCGTGCGCATCGTTTGTGGCGATATCGAAATCGGCGATGTCTTCTGTTACCAGGCGTTTTTTGCGGCGTAAATCCTCTAAGCCAAAATTCCAAGCGAGTCGGTAAAGCCATGTCGAAAAAGTAGAGCGGCCTTCAAATTTCTGTATTTTTTTTAACGCGAAAAGGTATAGCGATTGTGAAAAATCGGCGGCGTCTTCTTCGTTACCGCGGTAGAGTTTAAGCCCAATCGAGTATATCATGCCGAGGGCCTTTTCAAATTCACGGTCAAAATCTTCTTTGGAGAAGTTATGCGGTGTGAAATGGTTGTCCGACAAAGCGTTACCATCACCGTACATGCGCCCCTATCTTTGGTTGTGAAAGGTAAAAAAAGACGATAAGCCCCAAGCCTGCCGAAAAAGGAATGAGGCCGCCTAAAATTCCTGGGTTAGCGGGGTTTGTAAAAACAAAAAAGAGCGTTAGTGGAATTCCAGCAAAGAAGCTAAGGCAACCCGCTAAAAGGCTAATAAAACGTAAGTGGTCGAGCGCACTTTCGGTGGGAAGCTGCTGCCGAATTTTTTCGCGGCGTATACGGTAGTTGTAAAGAATGAGAAAAAAAAGTAAAACCGATCCAAAAACAACGGCGACCATAGGCACAATCGCAAGAATAATATCCGCTGTACTAGAGGGAAACTGGCCGTTTTTAAGTACCGCCGATTTAATTTCTGCGAGCAGTTGCGTAATATTTTTGAGTTGCTCCGTCTCCATATCCTTTCTCCTTAGATGCTTATTTCCTGTTAAGGTTGCATTTTTTATTGTTTTTTAATTTAAGCACACAGCGCGAAAAGTTTCGATTGACTGGCGAGCATTTTGTGAAAGAAAATACGTATCTTCGGTTACGTACGTGTCGACGTGCGCTACGACAACTTTATCGTCCTTTTCTTGCGCCATTTTTTGCATGTAGGGTAAAATAGAATTTTTAAACAAGGCGGATTGATTTTTGTACGCCTCTTGGCTTTTTTGGATGCTTTCTTGTAGCGCTTTTAGAAAATTATTTTCCGCGCCTTGGTCTATAGTTTTGTGTACGTAAATACAACCCAGTGGTATCATTTGCCGGGTTTCTTTTTCCCAAAACGCGCCCAAGTCTTCTATAAGTGTAAGTCCTGCGTTTTTGTATACAAAACGCCCTTCGTGTATAAGTACTGCAGCGTCGGCTGTATTTTTTTTAAGGGCAGGAAGCATTTCATAAAAAGGCATTTGGGTAAGGTTTAAATTTTTAAAGCGCTGCCTTTTTTCCCAAAATTGGAAAAGTTTGTGTGCAGTCGTGTTTATTCCGGGAAGGGCAATGCGTGCGCCGTGTGCAATTTTTCCCACGAGAACGGGGCCAACTCCTTTACCTATTGCAGAGCCTGCGGATAAAACTCGGTAGTTCTGCTTAATTTTTTCCATAATTGCAAAAGAACCTTTTGCGATGCTATATTTTTCGTTTAGCAGCGCTTGGTTAAGTTCTTCTATATCGAGAAAATCGACGGTGTAGTTTCCTTTATGGATAATATTATAGAAAGCAAAGGTGTCGTTGGGGCAGGGGGAAATGGCAATTAAATTTATCCCGTTGGTTTGGCGCACTTAACGTATATTGGCAAGTTTAGATGCAATCAAGTATTCGCGGATAGTGTCTTTGTTTTCGCCTAAGATACGGAACAGTAATTTTTTTATTGTAAAAATTTCTCCCGCGACACCGCTTCCACGGATAAATTGGTAGCGGTATTCATTCGACTTAGTTTGGTCGTACTCGCGGGGAGTATTATTTTTTTCTTCATTAGTTAAAGCTTCGTAGTGTTGTTTGCTTTCACTCTCGCTTGCAAATTCCCAGACGTCTAAAACGACTAAAGTACCATAGCGGCCTGTCTTTGCTTCGTGTGCGCCGAAATTTGCTTCGGTATTTTTTTCAACATTCCGTTTTTCATTTTTAAATTCTTCGACAAATACGTCGTCTAAACTTTTAAAGCTGGCGTTAATTTCGGTGAAGACACTTGATTTTTTGCAAGACACTAAAAAGGCGATTACGAAAATAGTTAGATAAATTTTTTTCATTTGTTTCCCTTGAGGCTTTGCACGCGCTCCTTCATGTTTCCTTTAAAAAGATAACTACCAGAAACGAGTATATCCGCACCCTCTGCAACAAGTTTTGCAGCGTTTGTATCGGAAACTCCGCCGTCGATTTCAATTTGGAATGTATGCCCTGCCGACTTCGCAGCTGCTTTAAGGTGCTCCAGTGCGCTCAGGCGCTCCCACGATGCTTCAATAAATTTTTGGCCGTAAAAACCGGGTTCGACCGTCATCAAAAGGACAACGTCAAAGTAACGTACGAGGTCTTTGAGTGCAGAAACCGGTGTACGCGGATTTATAGAAATGCCTGCTTTAATTTTGTGGGAGCGAATTTCTTCCAGAAGCCTTATAGGCGCGTTTGTCGCTTCGTAGTGGAATGTGATTATCGCAGGGTTTAACGCAAAATACTTAGGCACTTCTATTTCGGGTTTTGCCACCATCAAGTGGATATCGAGCGGCAGCTTCGTTTCTTGGTGTATAGCTGCAGTAATTTGTTCGCCGAATGTTAACGCGGGGACAAAATGGCCATCCATAACATCGATGTGTACGTAGTCGGCGTGCGCCTCTTCAATTTGTTTAGCCGCCGCGCCTAAATACGCAAGCTGTGCAGCCAGTATGCTGGGTGAAATAAGCGTTGCCATCTATAGTGTCCGAGCGGTAAGGCGCACAGATTTATCGGGTGTGCGTGGCTTTTCGGCAATTGGCGCTTGGGAAGAAGTTGCACCGACAATTGTTTTTACCTGCTCTTGTTCTTTAGCAACGGGTTTTACGGAATTAAAAACGTAGTGGTCGTGGAATACATCGAACGTATCGTCGCGCTGCCTAAATATAGGTAGTGCGGATGTATTTTTAACAAAGTAATATTCACTGTACGGGGAACCATCGTCACCAAGTATTTTTTCCTTACGCGCAATTGTAAGGGTTGCGCCTTCATCTCCCCATTTTTTTGCTGGAACAAAAAGTTGCGTATAGGGTAGCTCTTTTAATCCAAGAGGTGATTTCCCTTTTTGTAAAACTTCGGTAAATTCTCCAATTTCTAACTCGACAGTATCTTTAGAAAACTTTGCGTCGGCAAGCAATTTAGCGTTTTCGTCGGCTTTTTCTGTTTTTGTAAGCTTAATTGTAGCGGGAATTTTAAGGTAGTATGCCGCGCCAAGAGCAATTGCAACGGGAGTTCCTTTTTCAATTTTTTGCTGCAACGAAGCCTGTGGAGGTATTTGAGGGCCGTCGGAAATAAGAAGAGAAATAGGAGTGTTAGGCAAAACAGGTGTTCCTGCGGGGGGAAACTGCGACAACACTTCGCGTTTAGGTTGCGCCGATGGTACGTAGGTGGCAATGCCTTTACGCAAAGAAAAGACCCTTCCTCCGACGGGTAAACTTTGTATGGAGCCGTCGACGAGCGCTTCGGAAAGGCCAACAAGCTTGGGAACTTGTACAACAGCGTCGGATAAATTTACAAGCAATTCCAATTTTGTATTTTTATCTACCGTTTTTCCGGGGGATAAATCTTGTGCAAGAATATAGCCGTAAGGGTATTCTAAAAGGTATGCCGCTTTTAGCTCCACCTTGAAATCGTCGCGCAGTTTGTTGTGTTCGCCTAGAAAAAGACGACCAACAACATCGGGAACAATTGCTTTTTCGGTATCGGCAAAAAGTATTTTAAAAACTAAAAATCCAGAAATAAAAAAGATAGAAAGGCCAATAAAATAAAAAAGGGCGATTTTCGACAAATGCTTTACAAAAAGTAATTTTGGTACCGCAGCATTTGCCGGCGCTTCATTTTCAACCATTTACGGTTTGTTCGGGCGTTTAAATCAGCGTGTAAAGATTTTTGGTTATTCTAGCTGTTTTCCTAAACGTATACTTTGGCTGGCACAAATTTTGTATTCGAGGCTACCAATTGTATAGCGGCGCATTGCTTCTTCGTAGTAGCTGCGTGCGAGGGCGCGGGAGTTTTTTAATTCCAAGAGACGCGCTTTGTTAAAATAAAATGCAGCGCTTTCTGTTTTAAGTTTCGCAGCGATTTTTAGGTTGTTTTCTGCCGCGTTTAAAAAAGAAATTTTGTGCGTGTTTTCAAAAAGTTTTATCTCAAGCGCGGCAAGGTTTATGTAGAGCGAAGCGTCTTCAGGCCTAAGGCCAATTGCAGATGCGTAATCACTCTGCGCTTTATCCAATTCACCCTGTTTTTGAAAAAACTGTGCGCGGTTGTAGAGTGCATAAAAAGATTTAGGGGCAATGCGTACAGCCTCGTTGTACATCTGCCGTGCAGCATTTGTTTCGTTGAGCTTTTCGTACGTAATCGCTAAATTGATTGCAGCAGAAACTAAAGCGCCGTCTAAAAGTAGCGCCTTGCGGTAAAATTGGGCGGCGACGGGATAGTTTTTTTGGTTGTGGTATTCCAACCCTTTTTTAAACGCCAGTAGGGCTTCGCCTCCATTGTTTTTTGCTGCGTTAAGTGGAGCAAAAAGACTTAGAGTACAGAAAATTAAGGAGGCTACACGAAACATCCTACTTTATGCGTCGGCAAAAGTAAGGAGAATTTGCGTCTTTTTTACAATCCCAAGTTTATCGCTGCTCGATGGAATACCCTTTTGTGTATTCGGCAATAATTTCGAGGATAAACCGTTTCCACGAGTCTTTGTCTTCGGGGCTAATTGTGAGGTTACGTATACGGGGGATAATCGGTTGCGGTTTAATTGCTGTATGCAAAATTTCGAGCATGCGGATGTAGGGGTCGGTACGCGCAATAAGTTGGTAAAAAGCAAGCTCTTCTTTAACGCGCTCGACTTGCATGGGAATATACCCAATAATTGCTAATTTGGGAAATAGCGCTTTGTTATAAAGGGCGGCAAATTCTTTGAACGAGTCGACACGGTCGATAAACGCTTCGTACGCCCCGCCGCCAATGTTCATTACTTGGGTGACCAAATCCATCGAAAATTGGATTCCAACCGGCGTACTCATGTCGGAAACAAGGACAATTCCCTCGTCGGGTTGGAAGGTTTTGACGAGGTGGTCTGCTTTAAAGTGCCTTCTTAAAAGCATTACTTTGGAGATATCGATATCGCTTCCTTTTGCAAGTAATACTTCGCCGTTGGGGAGAGTGATATCTTCGCGGCTTATAAGGAAACGGCGTTTTTTTACGTTAAGGTTAATTGTACGTAACGCTTTAACTTTTTCTTCGAGTTCTCCCAAATAACTTGTACCAATGCGCAAAATATTAGACGCACGAATTTCGCCGGTCGACATGTAAGGCTATTCCCCATGCTGTTATGGCAGTGACAATTAAATTTAGGCTTTTCGCCGCCTCTTTAAAATAAGCCAATACCCCACTTGTTACGTAGAGCGATTGAAGATTTTGGCGCGTCAGGCGTTTTTTTGGTACGTACCCTACGGGGTGTTGTACAAAAGCCGTTACGTGCCCGTAAAATAACACTTGAAATCTACTCGATTGGCTGGCAGTCGGTTGCGATTATTCTTTTTACGGGTTTTTTTACAGGCATGGTGTTGGGGCTCCAAGGGTACTATACACTAAAACGTTTTGGTGCCGATGGTTTTTTGGGTTCGCTTATCCAAAAAAGCCTTTTGGCCGAACTTGCCCCCGTGCTTACAGCGCTTCTCATTATTGGGCGGGCGGGAAGTGCTCTTTGCGCAGAGCTTGGCGTGATGCGAATTTCTGAACAGATTGAAGCTTTAGAATGCCTTGCGATTGATGTTTATAATTTTTTAGTCTCTCCTAAGCTTGTCGCTGCGCTCATTGCAATTCCGCTTTTGATTGCTGTTTTTACAGTGAGCGGAATTTTAGGTGGGTATGTATCGGGTTCGCTTATCCTTGGTGTTTCCGTGGGCGATTACTACCACAGTATGCGTGATGTTACCGATGTGGCGACAATACGGATGGCTCTCATTAAAGGGCTTGTTTTTGCAGTTTATATTGTTACCGTGTGTGCGTACAAAGGGCTTTACGTACACCAAAATGCAAGCGCCAAAGGAAGGGGAGCCTTAGCGCTCTCTAATGCAACGACGCAAGCGGTTGTAATCGCATCGGTGGGGGTTTTAATCCTCGATTATCTTTTAACGGCTGTCCTTATTTAAATGAAAAACGTTATCGAACTTAAAAATATATCTAAAACTTTAGGCGGAAATACCGTGCACGAAAACCTTTCGCTTGCTATAGAGCGGGGTAAAACTACCATTGTTGTAGGTTCCAGCGGCGCGGGTAAAAGCGTGATGCTTAAATATATTTTAGGCTTCCTTAAACCCGACAAAGGCGATGTGCTTGTCGAGGGTAAAAGTATCCTCAATTTGCGCGAAAGGGAAATGCGTGCCGTACGTTCGCACTATGGGGTCGTGTTTCAAGGCGCTGCTCTTTTCGACTCGATGACCGTTTTTGAAAACGTCGCTTTGCCTTTGGTTGAGAAAACAAATAAATCCGCCGCCGAAATTGAAGAGCAGGTAATGCACTATTTAGGCGAAATGAATTTAGCAGAGGATAGGTATAAAATGCCTTCGGAGCTTTCTGGCGGAATGCAGCGGCGCGTGGCTTTGGCACGGGCGTTGCAGCTTAACCCACAAATTGTGCTTTTCGACGAACCGACAACAGGGCTTGATCCCGAAACAAGCGAAAATATATACGACCTATTTATCGATACGCAACACCGGCTCAACTATACCGCGCTTATTGTAAGCCACGACATCCCGCGTATTTTTCGGGTAGGTGATCGGATTGCCGTTCTCAACGAAGGAAAAATAGAAACCGTAGTAAATCCCAAAGACGTAAAAAAAGCACGCGGATGGCTTGAGCGTATGCTCAAGACCAAAAATACAAAGAAGAGGTAATATGAGGAAAATTGAATTTTATACAGGCGTTTTTATTTTGTTTGGCCTTTTTTGTTTTGCGTACATTGCCCTTTCTTTAGGGGGACTGAGCATTTTTGGAGATAGGCGTTATACGCTTTACGCAAATTTTGTTTCTACATCGGGGCTTAAAGCAGGGGCCGTTGTCGAAATAGCGGGAGTCGAAGTAGGCAACGCCACAACAATTGAACTTAAGAACAATAAAGCACGACTGACGCTACGCTTAAAACCCAATGTTTTAATTCCCGCCGACTCTATAGCCTCTATACGTACGCGGGGGCTAATTGGAGAAAAATTTGTTAAGATAACTCCGGGAGCAGATGATCTAATGCTTAAAGCTGGCGAAGAAATAGATGAAACCGAATCGGTTGTGGATTTAGAAGAGCTCATCGGAAAATTTATTTTTGACGGCGATAAAGAAGACGATTCTGTTGTAAAAGCGCCCAAAAAAAACAAGCAAGGAAATAAGACAAAATAATGGATTTAGACTTCCTTGCAAGTTTAGAAGCTTTACTTAAAGAAAGGTATAAAGAGCGCCCCGAGGGCTCTTACTCGACCAAACTTTTTGAGGCGGGGCCACAAAAAATACTCCAAAAGGTCGGCGAAGAGTCGATTGAGTATATATTAGACGCCCAAAATGCCGATAAAGAAAAAGCGGTCTATGAAGGTGCGGATTTACTTTATCATTTCATGGTTTCACTCGTGGCGCAAGGCTGGTCGCTCGGAGATATTATCCAAGAACTCAAAAAACGCCACCGCAGTTAAAATGCTCCTTTGTGCTTTGGGGACAGCTTTTAAGGCAAAAAAATATAGCTATAGGCGCTATTTAAGGTTTGCAGTATTTTTTGTAGCTGCTTTCTCGCTTTATGCGTCTCCCCAAGCGCCGCACAAAAGCGCTCCGCCGGAACCTAAAAACCAAATTGAAAAGAAAAACGACACACATGAAAAAAGTGTAGAAAAAAAAGATAGTATTAAAGAAGAGAAAAAAAAAGACCATACAGCGCTTATAGAACGTATACGTGAAGTATTAAAATATGGCAACTCACTACAAGTGCGCGATACGTTAAATACGCTTTCGCGGTTGAGTGCAGATGAGCAAAAGCAATTACTTCCCGAGCTTAAGAAGACCTGCAAGAGTAAAGACCCTCTTGTACTGAGAAAAATGGCGGAGTTCATAGGTTCTGCTTCTTTTCACGATTTAGACGATACATTAGCTGTTTTTTTAGACGATAAAAATAACGACCAGTTGTTTTTTTCAACAGTGGGGGCTCTTGCAAAAAAGAAGCCGGAATCTGCAAGGGGCGCTATTCTACGTGAAGTAAAGGAACAAGATTTTACAAAGGCGGGAAATCGCGTTGCAGATTTAATCCACCTTTTGAGCGTTTATAAAGATTATTCGTTAGAACCTTTTTTACTCGAAAAATTGCAAACAGCCGATACATATTCCGATTACCGCAGCGGTATTCTTAAATACCTCGCTGAGTCTTCCGCGTGGTCTGCAACTCTCAAAGACCACGTAATGAAAATTTTTGAAGACGAAGCGGAATCTTTAACCGTGCGTGGTTCTGCTGCATACGCTTTAGGGAAGGCACAAATCCATGAAGCCAAGGCAAAGTTAAAAAAAGTGCTAACCAAAATTGAAGCTATGGAAAGTAATGACGAGAAAAAGCGCTATACGCGCTTTCGTATGCAAATTATCTCTGGTCTTATTCTTCTTAAAGACGACGAAGTAAAAGATATTTTATTTGCTATGGCGCGTGATGATGATGAGATGGTGCGTTTGCGTGCAGTGCGACAAATTGGAATACTTAAAATTCCCGATGCACGCCCACTTTTAGAGTATAAATCTAAATATGACCCCTCGATAAAAATCCAGCGTGAAGCCAAAAAGGCGTTAAACATGCTTGATAAAAATACAGAAAGTGAACGCACCAATGAGGAATAAGTGAAAATACGAAACGGGGCGGGAGCTTTAAAATACGTTCTAAGTTTTATCGTAATTTTCTTTTTCCTTTTAAAAAGCGTATTTGCATTTTTAGCAAGCGACGATTTAACTTTAGAAAAATTTTTTGAAACAAAAAAGATAGAAGGTGAGGTGTTTTTAAAATACCAAAGTGCGGATGGAAACTATCTTCTCTTTTATGATTTGGATGGTTCAATTTTTCTTCTACGCTACCGCATCGACAAGTGGGATTATACAAATAATAAGCTACGCGATTTTTTACGGCGTGGAGTAACGTACCGTGTGGAATTCAAAGAGTTTACACGGCTTGCAGCAAATGAATTACCGCCAAGCATTGAAGGCTATGGACTTCCGCCGGCAACTACAAAGCGCAAAATTCGGAGCATTCGTCAAGTGTATACGGGAACACTTGTCCACGTTGCTGCGTCGGCCTTACGCGATTTACGTTATTAGATGATACTTTTTCTTATCTTTATCCTCACCGCGTTTTCCGCTTTTTTTTCGGGAAGCGAAGCCGCCATTTTTTCTCAAGATATCCAACGCTTAAAGCGCGGCACAACCGATGTTTTTTCACCTAAGCTAAGAAAGACGATTATCGGTTGGTTAAAAAAACCGGAGCGGGTTATCACAGGGGTGCTTCTAGGGAATCTTGTTGTCAACATCGGCATCACCGACGCGGGCGAAGCGTGGTTGCTCGAACTCTTCGGCGATTTTAGCCACCGACATGTAGTGCTGCCGATTATCATCACTCTCTATGTACTCACTTTTGGCGAGGTTATTCCCAAAATCATCGCGCTTGTGTTCAAAGATTTGTGGATTCGGGCGTTGCAGCTCCCTTTGCGTGGCTGGTTTCGTTTGTCGAGCCGTTTCACAATACCGTTCGACAAAATTGCCAACGCCGCAGTAAAACCTCTTAAAGGTGTTAAGAGCGATCTTACCGAAAGTGAACTCTTAGAGGCGGTTCGCTTCGCCGAACGTCACGGTTTGCTCAAAGGTGAAGAGATGCACATGCTCTCTCGCTCCATCGCTTTCCACCATAACACCATTTACGCCGCAATGATACCACGCTCGCAACTTTTGATGTTGCCCACACACTCGACACTCGCCCAGTGTAAAAAAGCATTTAGCCAAAGCACACACAGCTTTGCGACAATTTACGAAAAGAATCCGCGCGATATTCAAGGTGTGGTGTACCTGCGCGGTATGGTGCAGTTAGCGCTTCTTAAAAAGAAAAATATCGAAGAGAAAATGTATTCGTTGGATTTTCTACCCGCCAGCATGTCGCTTTCGCGTGCGCTTTCATTTCTCATCGATGCACGGCGCGACCTTGCGGGAGTTGTCGATGAATCGGGAGCCTTTATGGGCATGGTGACGCTGCGCGGTGTTTTGAATCACATTTTAGGCTCAAGTTTCAAGACGGCACCCGTCGACGAATACTTAACCCCCATCGATGCTCGTCGTTACCGTGTGGCGGCACAAATGCCACTCGATCGGTTCAATGAAATTTTTAGAACGACTTTCGATGCCGCGCTTTCAGAAACCATCGGTGGATTTCTTTTAGAAAAATTTGACGGTTTTCCGCACGGCGATGCAGAACTGGAAATTGGACATTTGGTTTTCAAAGATTTTTTAGTTGTCGATCATAAAATTGCTTCGTTTGTGTTATGGGTGAGGAAGAATGCTGCTTAGCATTGTCATTTTTATTTTTTGTTTGGCGGGGAGTGCTTTTTTTTCGGCAACGGAGGTTGCTTTCTTTTCGCTAAATCCGCTTTCGGTGACCAACGGTAATCGACACAAGCTCGAAAAACTTTTTCACAGCAAAAACGACATCATCGCAATGCTCCTTACAGGGAACAACTTAGCGATTGTTTGCGGCACCTTGGCGTTTGATTCATTTATGCCTGCGAATAAAGAATTCTACGTAAAAGTGGTGCAGTTTTTGGTTGAACTCATGTTGTTTTTGCTCATCGGCGAAGTGTTGCCAAAGGCGATTGGGCGTCGCAAGAACTTGCGCTTATTAGAAAAAAGCTACTCCCTCATTTGGATGTTCTATTACTTACTGTTACCGATGAGTTATATTTTCTTAAAAATTTCACGCTTAATCGGCAAAGTAGGGGCTGTACGGGGCGAAGATGCGCGGCTTGAAGTGTTTAGGTTTATTTCAGAACACACTGGTGAAAGCCGATTGCCTTTAACCGAATCGTTGGCGGCGTATTCCAGCACGATGATTAGTGAAATCATGACCCCCATGAATGAAATCTCTTCGCTCCCAGCGGGGGCGACGCTGGGGGAGTGTGCGGAAATTATCGAAAAGAGTTCGTACTCGCGCTATCCTGTGTACGAAAATATCCCCGCCGAGATTATCGGCTATCTGGATTTACGCGACGCGCTTTCGATGCCTGCCAGTACACGCATTCGACAAATGATGAAACCCGCCGTTTTTTATCCATACTCAATGAAGCTCGACGCGTTGCATGCAGAAATGCGACGCATCGCCGCACCAATGGTTTTTGTGGTGAGCGAATACGGTGTTATACTGGGCATGGTAACCGAAGAAAACCTTGCAGAAGAGTTGGTGGGCGATATTTTTAGCCACGACCAAAAATTAGAAACACAATACCTCAGGAAAGCAGAAGGGAATGCGTTTGATATCGATTGCGTTATGGATATCGATGATTTTGCCAGAGAGTTCTCGTTGAGTATTCCTAAAGATAATTTTGAAACGCTTGGCGGGTACCTTATAACAAACCTGTTGCGTATCCCTTTAACCGAAGAAGAGTTGGAATTACCTATTGGCAAGTTTAAGGTTCTCGAGGCTACGCGTAATTCTTTACGCCGAGTCCGTTTTTCTCCACGGAGAAAACGATAAATGCGTACTCTCCTACGGCGAAAGTTTTTACTCGCCTCTGTAATTTTTATAGCCATCTTGCCGGTTCTCGCATCGGCGTCTTTTATTACGTACCGCACTTTTCAGCAAGCAAAGTTGAATGCGATTGTACGCGCAAAAGCTCTTCTTGCGCACGCCACGGAAAAACAAGAGGAACTTGTTGCACAGACTTTGCAGTCCCTGCGTATTCTTGCCCAATTGCCCGAAGTCGTAGAAGGCGGGAAGTCATGCTCAGAATTCTTTAAAAAATTTATTGAGAAGAACCCCTATTATACAAACGCAGGTGTCGTAGACGCAAAAGGTGGTGTCGTCTGTAATGCGCATAAACTTACGGGTAAAGCTAATGTATCCGACCGCGAATGGTTTAGCCTTGCTATTAAAACTAAGGTAGGCCAAATTGACGGTTTGCAAATTGGGTTTATCACTGGAAAGCCAAGTATTGTAGCCGCGATTCCCGTTTTAGAAGACGATAAAGTAATAAGCGTACTTTACCTCTCCCTTAGCGTGGGGTGGCTTGAAGATATTTTCGCAGGCTATTCACTCCCCGGAAAATCTCTTATCACCGCGCTCGACGCGCATGGGATTGTCCTTTTCCAACATCCGCAAAAAGTAGAGGGAGAACCTTCGCTTGTAGGCAAAGAGTTTCCGAATAAGAAAGTCTGGAACCACATAGAACGCTCTGGTAGTACAATTGTTCCTGCGCGTGTCTACGAAGACGGCGGTAGGTACGTTTATACATTCCAGCGTATCGAAGCAGAAGAGCGCGTAGCGATGGTTATCGCTTTGCGTTTTGAAGAAAGTGAAATTTACCGTGAAGCAACAAGGGATGCAATGGCGTTGCTTTTGGGTTTAGCGCTATCGCTAATTGCCACCTTTCTTGTCGCATACGTCGCGGGAAATTATCTTTTCTTGCGACCCGTTGAAGAAGAAATTGAAAAACTCAGTGATGCCGCCGAAAAAGATATACTCACTGGAATATTAAACCGAGGAGGCTTTACTCGCATAGTTGAGGAGGCATTATACACAGTGCCGCTAAACCACTCGCACGCATTACTCCTTTTAGATATAGACCACTTCAAAAAAGTCAACGATACGCATGGGCACCAAATAGGAGATATGGTACTTAAAGAGACTGTAGAAAGAATCCGTGGTGTACTGCGCGAAAGTGAAATTTTTAGTAGGATTGGTGGGGAGGAGTTTGCCATATTTATTCCAAATGTGACACGCGAGAATGCATTTCTTCTTGCAGAGCGTGTACGCCTTGCAGCAGCAAGCCATCCGTATAAAACAAAGGTGGGCGACTTGGGTGTTACATTAAGCGTTGGAATTTGCCACGCTACGGGCAGGCTTAGCCTCGAAAAATTTCTTGAACGCGCAGATAAAGCGCTCTACCGAAGCAAAAACCAAGGACGCAATCGCGTGTCGATTTAGTCTTTTCCCGCGCTTCCAAAAAGAGGTTCGTCGAAAGAACGTACATCGTCGCTGGGTAAACCGTCGGGAAACTGGCTGCGTATTTTTTCGACGGTGTGTATAGCTATCTCCAAGTGTTTTTCTTTGCTGTCTTGGTAGAAAGATTGCGCTTCACCCGAAAGTTTAGGGCGTCCATGGAGCGGTTTGTCGCTTACGCAAAGAAGCGTTGCGTGGGGAATGCGGTAACGGTACCCGTTGGCGGCAATCGTCGCCGATTCCATATCGACTGCTATAGAACGCGAAATTTTCATAGCGTCAACAGTCGTCTTTTGGTTGAATTCCCAGTTGCGGTTATTTGTGGTAAAAACAGTACCCATGCGGTAGGGAATATTTTCATTCTCGAGTTCATGCCTTAGCGCTAAGTTAATAAGAAAGTTGGGAATCACCGGCACATGCGCAGGTAATACATCGTGCATCACCCCGTCGGCGCGCATATACGCAGATGCTAAAACGTAGTCACCAATATTTTGGTGGTTTCTTAAACCGCCGCAATGGCCAACCATAAGCATAAAATCGGGGCGCAGCACTGCAATGTGGTCGGTGATGGTTTTTGCGTTCGCAGGGCCTACACCAATATTGACGAGGGTAATTCCATTTTGGTTTTCTTCTTTGTGGTGGTATGCTGGCATTTGTACGCCGTCGCGTTGTGGTTTTACGCAATTGGGATAAAATTTTAGGAATGCCTCAATGTGCATACGGTAGTTAGTAAAGAGGATGTATTTTTGAAAATCCTCCGCGTGCGTACCTGTGTAGTGTTCGAGACGGTTTAGCGAAATGTCGATGCGTTCGGGAGTAAAAAGAAAAAGTTTCTTTTTGCGTAAATCCCAATCGTCTTCGGAAAGTTGGCTAAAAAGTTGGGGGTCGTACAAATCCCTTTTGGTGCGCGAGGGCGATATTTTAATTTCTGCATCCAAATTGAGTAGCGCTGCAAACTCCCTGTTGAGGTACGCGTAAAGCGCACGCGGGCGGGAGAATTCTCCCGAAATGGTGGGATTATATTTTGACCAAGGGCGTGTTACTTCGACAAGTGGGTATTTCCCATTTTCAAAGATGGAACACATTTGCTGGACATACCCTTCGGCTTTTTCGCGCAAGTAGTTAGGAGTACTTTTTTCCATGCGGCAAATTGAACCCAAGAGCTGGGGTGAGAACCCACAAAAGGGTTGTTTCAAGATAATCCGCAGGCTTTTTTTGGCCTTGACGCAAGGTAGGTGTTCATTCTACTATACCAATCAATTGGATTTTTGCCCAACTGGTTTTACATAAGGAATTTCATGAAAAATATACAACCTACACAAAAAAATTACCTAATACAAATCGTCTTTTGTTTATGTATCGGAGTTTTTTTAATATCTACGGTTAGCCTGAGTGCTCAAGTGGAGTTTCCTAAAATTCCACGCTTAGACGACGATGCAGATAACACGAAAGATAATAAAAAAGATAAAACAAAACTCAAAGTAGATGGGCCTAATGTAAACGAAAAGGGTACGAATAAAAATGCGCCTACCGCAAAGGAGGATGACCAATCGACAGAAAATCCACTTTCTGCAGGCGGCCTTGACCGTACCGGTGAATGGGTGCCCGAGTTTGAACGGCAATTTGCCATTAGAAAAGACAAACCTGAGTTTGAATTTTTGTGGGGCTTTAATATGCTGCAAGAATTCCACGGCTACAACAATGCCGATTTGCGCCAGCTCAACAGCACGAACGATTACCAAATCCGCACTACCGACGACGCGCAGGGGCTTGCGCTCACCCGCGCCAAATTCGACACTTCGTTTATGTTCCCCAAGCAGCGCGTGGGGCTTGAAATGTCATTCGGTTTTGACGGCGTGTGGGGAAGTTTCCAGTTGCAGGGTAATGGCAATCCTGGTACGCGTATTGCCCGCGCCAATATTTTTTGGGAATTTTTCAATTTAAGTGGACTTTCCATCGATACCGTTATTGGACGCCAGTTTTATAGCGTTGGTGGTATCCAAAACGATTATATGTTGCGCGATATTTTAGACGCGATTGTGTTTAATGTCCATTGGAAAGATGTGTTGGATGTCAAAATTTTGGGACTCGATGTCTATTCAGGCGCGAATAGTTACGGCGCGGGTGAAAACGATAGGTGGAACGATGAGTTCCAGTATTTTTCGCGCAACGATAGCGGAAAGCTTCCTGGGCTTAACGGCGATGTGTCTACATACCGTACGGGGTTTGTAGTAAGTGGAGAGCCATTTGTCAAAAAATTAACTAAGATGCGTATCGACCCCCGTGTGTACGCGTATTACGCACGCGTGCGCGGTAACAACGGCGGTTCTGATTATTCTGAAAACGGGCGCATCGGCAATTTTTCCGACAACGATTGGTCGGCGCTTACAGGCGCTCGTGTTGCGTGGAATGCACAGGAACAATTCCCGTTTTTTAGACAACTTCAAGTGTACGTCGACGGTGCTCTTTCCACCGGTTCTGATTTAAAACGGCAAGGCCAACCACAGGTAGACTACGCGTCTTTTGGCGGTGGTGCAGGGGTTTCAGTACAAACAAAAAATATTTTAGGGTTTTTATCTCCTTTGGCCGAGCTTGACTTTTTCTTTGCACAAGGAGCGAAATACGATAAAAACGGTAATATGACCTCGCACGGATTTATCGGTATGCGAGGGGACCGGATTGGCGGTACACTCATGCGCCGTTATTGGGGAGTGCGCCCTTCAGGTTACGTCAACTACGGCGGCATCGATGATACGCCGTTTGATTCAAACCGCAAGGCAGGGTCGCTGCTCCTGCATGCGGGTGTTGGAACTGAAATGTGGCGCCAGTTTGTTGTACGTGCCGATATTTGGCACCTCCAAGATACTGGTTCAACCGATGTCAATTTTTCACCCACGAATTTAGACCTCATCAACAACCCGTACGTTTCGCGTGCAGAACTCGAAGCGCAAAAGCGGTTGGGGCAAACTTTAGGGCAAGAGATTAATCTCACCATCCAATACTTCCCGAATTCGCTCCTTATGTTCCAACTTACCGCTTCGCTTTTTGTTCCAGGCTCTTTCTTTGATACGCCCATCGAGGACATTGTAAGTAAGAACGGCGTACCCAAAGGCGGCCCGGCGGATGCCGATTTTATGGGAGTCTTCTTAAGGAGTACAATTAGTTTCTAATGGGACAGCGGAAATATATTTCTTGGTTTTTCATGGTTGCGGGCTTCATAATAAGCCCAGCTCTCATGCATTGTACGTCATCGGTGGGAGAACCATGGCCAACCGCGATTAACGTCGACCGGAAGCGGGGCTGTGCAGAAATCCGTGAAGTCAACTGGGGTGGCTCAATGAAAAACAACGGTACATACGACGCCGATGACGATTTTATTGAAATCCAAAATTCGGATTGTAACAAACCCATTGATTTGACCGATTGGCGTATTGAGCTTTCAGGAGATGTGAAAAAAATTTATTACATTCCCGCAGGACCTAACAACACTGTTTCGCCGGGCGCTTTTAAAGTAATTATAGCAAAAGCAAGCGGTGCTTTCCGCGACCAAGGCAGCGCCGATTACAAACCGATTGTGCTTACGGGACTTGCAATTCCCGAACGCAACTGGTCAATTACCACGCGTACCGCCGAAAATTTTTTGATGGAAAGTGGTATCAACACCACAGAATCAGATGATGCAACTAGCCGCAATTTTCCACTTTCGGGGGCGTTCGACGGTTACACCGTGCGTTCGATGGAGCGCACCGAAGATACATTTGAAGAGGAGGGCGGTTCGGTTTCCACATGGCACGCATCGACACCGTGCAATGAAACTTCTCCTTCAGGACAAGGTACGCCGCTTATGGGAACTGCCTGTTCTACAACATCTATTGGCGCGTCGGGAAAAAATGTACATGCAGATTACCACCTACGCACGTTTGCAACTCCTGGCGAAAAAAATACACCGGACTACAAATAATGAATACATACACTTTACGCCTTTTACTTGTACTTACTATCCCCATCGCATTTATGCGCAGCGGATGCTATTCGACGACGAACGACGCCGCACAGCGAACTCAGGCTGTAGAATACTATATCGGCATCGGGGGAAATCCCAGTGCGAAAGCCAAACTATTGAATGTGATCGATTCTGCGCAAACGGAAATTGTGGGGATGTTCAATGACTTAGCGGACACCGATATTGCATCCGCGCTGATCCAAAAGGCCAACGCGGGCTTGAAAGTCGCGATCGGCGGTGATAGGCGCAATGAGGCAAGCGCAGGCTTTGCGCAGCTTGCCGCAAAACGCCCGCAGATGTTTCAAACCTACTTTGACGCCACCGCCGCTGCGGCGAATGAACCGAATGTGAATCTGAAAAAAAATATCCTGCGCACGCGGCTTAATTTCAACCGTAACACGCACCCGACAAAATTACGCTACGCCGCGAGTTCGTACGATGGGCGTGTGGAATATAATTTTGTCGTCGCCGATAAAACCACCTGTTGGGTGTCGACGGGCGGGGCAAATGCGGCAACATTTTCGACCGGCCTTTCGGTAGTTTTTGTTTTTCATTCATTCGACATCTGTAACGATTTTTATAACGAAGCGCAGCAAGGCGCGTACGGCGGTCTTTTCGGCGACGAGGGAGAGCCGTCTTTCGGTAAATTCCGTTTTAATAAAACAATCACCGACCCTAACACCCGTTTTCGGTTGGGCGATTTGATTTTTAACATTTACTTTGCTCCGCAAGAGTACCCGCAAACTGCCGTCGTCACCGAGCTCTTGCGTGCGGAAAAATCAATCCAGTTTGCGGTACGCGCGATGACTCAAGATATTATTTTCGACGTCAGCGATCACACCGCCAACCGTAGCCATCTTCTGAACGCGTTTCAATATAAATCGACAATCCCAAAACTCTATGGAAATAATTTTAGCATCGATGGTGTTTTCGGTACTGAAGTGGACGCTGCCCCCACGCCACTTACCACGCCATGGACGGCGGCGGCGCAACCTTACAATGCATTGGTGTCGGATAATTGCCCCACTACTAACACCGCAGCGGCGGCGGGACTCAAATTACCTTTTTATGACGGTAGTTCAATTTCAAGCCCCGGGTCAACTTATTGCCATGCAGGGGGCACTTCTAATTTGACAGGCCCTGGCTGCGCAAGCGCGACGGCACTTATGAATGTAACGTCAATCCACTGCGACATGGCGAGTCTTATGACCACCGTTGGCGATGCGTCGGTGGTGTCGGTGAAAAAACTTGCATCGCCTATTCCTTACAATGTCTTTTTGACCGATTACGGCGCACGCCGCCCACGCCTGATTGTGATGTCTTCCGATTTGCGCAAAAGATATTATTACGACAAAGGCGGTTCACAAGACGTGGAGCCTAAGCGTACGCGCGACGATTTCTTTCTAATTACCGACGCAGTGGTGATGGTCATCGAACCAGCGGGATCACAGACGAACACAAAAATCTTTGACGACTTTAAGGCGCTCATCGATAAACTCATTCAGGTGGGGGGAGCATTATGATACGGTTTATTTTTTACGCAGCGCTAACAATCCCCCTCGTTTTTTGTTCGCGGGTGAAGGTGAGCCAAGACGATCCCAATAACCGCTTGCTGGAAATGTACACCAACTACCCGGGAAAAGCACCCAACAGCCACCGCCCCCCCGAGTTTGACATCCGCTTGGCGAACCTCATCGATAATGCCAAAAAAGAAGTGTATTGGGCGATGTACGGTTTTTATCGTGCGTCGATTAAAGACTCGGTGTTGCGTGCAGTGCGTCGTGGACTCGACGTGCAATTAGCGGGCGACGCGGGGACGTACTCGTATGGTGAAATTGGCTATGTACAGTTTGAGGATTTATTGCGCCGCTATCCCAATGCAAAACTGGTGGCGGGTAATTCCCAATCTATCCAACACAACAAGTTTTGCGTTATCGACCGCCGCTATGTGATGACCGGCACGGGCAATATCACCGACTCTGAAATCGACCGCAACTACAACGTGTGGACGATTATTGAATCGAAAGAACTTGCAGAAGATTTTATCAACGAGCACCAGCAAATGATGGCAGGTCGCTTTGGCCACGCGAAGGACCGTCCCGACAACAACAACGTGTTCGATGTGGGCGGTGTTAAAATTGAAGTGTATTTTTCACCGCACGAAGACGCGATGAGCCAATTTTTGCAAGGGGTTGCCCAAGCGCAAAAAAATATCCACTTTGGTATTTTTGCTTTTACGCACGACCAACTGGGGCGCATGTTTATCCAAAAGCACAAAGAGTTCACCGCAGCGGGCGACAAGAACGCGGTACACGGCGTGATGGATAGATCGCAGCTCACGCACAACCAATACGTCGAGGTGTACCGCGTCGGCACATCGTGTGGCCACACGTACGGTTTTGAAGCGGGTGTGGGAGTAACCAACGGTGGTACGACAAACCCTTTTACCGCAACGTGGGATACTCCCACGCAGGCGAACACGCGTTGTTATGCGCCGTTTGATTTACGCATCGACGGGAATGAAAACAATAATAATTTAGGCGATTGGCAGGCGGGTGGGGGACGCCTCCACGCAAAAACAATCGCCGTCGACGCAGGCACTCCTAACGCAAAGCTGATGCTCGGCTCTTTTAACTGGTCGCCGAATGCCAACAACAACAACGATGAAAACCTCATCATCATCCATTCACCGGCGATTGTCGATCGTTACTTAAAGTTTTGGCAACAGATTTACGACGATGGCGTGCCGATGGACCAGCGTTATCCCACCAACGCCGAGATGGCGCAGGGGGTGACGAACTACCAACAGCGCGAAGTGGGCGACTACCAAAAGATTGTAATTTCCGAGGTGAACTACGCTGGCACGACGCGCAATATTGGCGGCAAATACTACGCATACGATAGTAACCAATTTATAGAGCTTTACAACCCTAACGACCGCGCGATCGATATTTCGTTCTGGAGCCTTTACTTTCCGGTCATTGACAACTACACCGACCCGGGTGTGTATTCGAGTGGCTGGCCCGGTTACGAAGCACTCGCCAAACGTGGCCTTGTGGGTTTTCCGGGGGGCACGGTGATTCCCGCAAAAGGTTTTGTCGTGGTTACCAAACCCGACCAACCGAAAGATTTAACCGCCGACGGGTATAGCTTTCCCGCAAGCGTACTTTACGATCCGGCCAATGCGGCGTCTTTTAGCAACAAGATTACATACTATAACCCCGCCAACGGCCTCTCGAATTTTTTCACCCTTTTTGATAGACGTACCAGCAGCACGGGGCGTACAACAGTGGGGGGAGGTGGCCCTCTCACGTTTGATTTTCCTCCGTTTGATGCCACAAGTGGAAGATGCCGACCGGCGTACAACAGCGACATCGACCGCTTTACCGGTTCGGGATATTTTAATCCGTATGTGATGCACGCAGGAAGCACGACAGACTATCCGCATTTCACTTCGCTTTGGATTGAGCTGCGCGACAACCGAGGTAACTTAGTAGATGTCGCAGGCCATGCGCGTACTGACAATGGTGTCGCATACACAGGCGGTGCATCGAGTGCGCCGACAACCAATGCCGACGTAGGATATTTGAAAGGGGGATATTTTACCTCCGCCTCGGCTGGCAATACAACCGATGGCAATCGCCTTGTGGCATCGGGGAGTATTAGCTTTCCCGATAATGGACTCCCTTTAGGCACCGGCACTGCGGCATCCGATAAAATTTGCGACATTCAAGCAGGCGACCGTCTCTACATGGCGTCGATGGAGCGCAACATGCCAACACTGGGAGTGTGGGGCAATGGTGCCGACCCCAATAGCTGGGATCACGCCACCAAAGATATTGCAGGCGGCGGTAGTGGTGGCAACGGCGGCACCGGCACATACATCAAAGCCGATTACAAAGATTATACCGTCGCCACACCGGGTGAAATCAACTCAAGGTGGAGCGCGTTGCCGTAGGAGATGCAGGGGAACTATGACGAAAGGTGAAGAACAAACTCTTACCTATGGCAGCTATTTTGGCAAGGCACAGGCTTTGGCGTCGATTGCAGATACAGAACTTGGTATTGCTACACGGCTCGATGATAAAATCAAAGCACGGCAAGCAGCGGGTAAGGGCTGGCTTGCGGTGGGTGAAGCGTTCCGTGGCCTTTTGGCGGCAAAGGGCATTGCGAGAAACGATTTTCCCCGTTCAGAGCGGGGGCGGGTGTTTTTTCATTCAAAATACGGCAACCGCAATTTGAAGGATTTATATACCATCGCTAAAGGCATTTTACACCAAGATGCGTACTACGAAGAAATTATTGATTACGATAATTTGAACCGCGCAAGTGAAGCGGTACGTGATTACATTAAAGAAGCACGGTCTTTGGCGGCAAGCGTGGGGGATGCAAAATGATATTAAAATTTTTCCGTAATCGTGTAGGGACGCGCTATAGCGCGTCCCTCCGGTATGCATTGTTTTTTCTTCTGTCGTGTACATCGGGCAGCCAATTTGACGAGCGCAATCAAGATTTTTTTAACGACGCCAAGACAGCGGAGAAAATAAATTATACCACCGATGCTCCAACTTTTTCCGGTGGCATTCAGGCATTGGTGACGACAATCAACGCATTTGGTTCAAACGCTGAAACCGCAACATCGGCCACCATCGAAGGTATTGTCACGATGCCTTCGAATTATGCGGTCGCAGTAGGGGCAACGGCGACGGGGTGTGCGACCAGCGATGTTATTTATTCACGCTCTTTTATTTTGCAAGATAAAGACGCTGCAATCCTTGTCGTGTACGGACTTAATCCTCCCAGCCAAAACACGGCCGACACAGCGAGCGCAAAATATATTTTGAACGCGAAGAACGACGGCATGGCGCCTTTGGGTAGTCGCCTTAAAATCACGGTGTCTAAAGCACAAAAATACGGCAGTGGCGCGAACGTGATACCGATTGTCACCGATTTTGACGTGACTAGCCGTGAAGTGGTGTCATCGGGGAACGGCATACCTTATGCCGTCCAAAGCGCCGCATTTGCAAGGGGGGTGGATTTATACCAAACACGACAATTAGAAGGATACGTGCTCCAGTCGCCCGCGTATGTAGAATGTTCGTCGGGACGCTCGTTCCAGTTTAATTACCAACAGGGTTATATGGGTATTCTATGCGTTGGCGCGGCAAACAAGACCGATGCAATGAACAACTGCACCGGTGGTACCAAATTTAATTTTCAGATGAGTTTGTATTTGGGTGCGGGCACGCTCTCGGGCTTTGATGTGGGCGATATGTATAGCTACAATATCGCCGAGGGCGCAAAGGTGCGCATGACAGGGCCGGTGTTTGCGCCCGAGTACAACAGCGCAGATACTAACCTCAGTTTGATGTTGGGACTGCGTTCTCAGGTGGAGACGTTGAAGTGAGAGACCGAAAAAACAATGGTAGGTGTATGATGCGGCCGTTAAAACATCTTCTTTCTTTTTTAGTGAGCACCTTCGTTTTTATGTACTGTGTTAATATCACCGATGGCTATCAGGGAACAGAAAATTTAAACGCTGCGCTCTCTTCTTCGTGTTCTGTCAACGAAGCGTACTACCAAGGCATCGATACATGCCTCACGAACAATGCGTTCAAGAGCGAACTACAAAAACGTATCCGCGGCCAGCGGGTGTTGCGGTACACAGAAAGTGCCGAACCTTTTTCGGCTTACTATACGAAAGAATTTATGACGCTTTCTAACGCAGGGTATCCCGTCGAAAAAAGATTCGATGTATGGGATGCGTATGTCGTCTTTGCCGAAAAAGCAGCTAATCCCGTCACCGGCTGTGCTGCGGGAAAGCTTTATGATTACTACGATGGCCAGTGTTATACAACGCCCTCACAAATTATGTCGGTGTCATCCGGTGGCGATCAAAATACGTATAACCGCGAGCATTCGTGGCCCAAGAGTTGGTTTGCGGCAGGTGCGACACCAGTGAACGACCCGGCACAGGGCAAGTATTGTTACAATGGTAATTCTGAAGGTTCTTCGTGGGATAGCGCAAAAAATTGGGATTTTCGGGCGTTTACCGATTTGCACCATTTAATTCCCAGCCGAGATTCTGTGAACACGTCACGGAGTAATTATTCATACGGTGTTGTTCTTGCAAATGATGCTGGCTTCCCGTCGAATAATGGTGCCAAGTTTGGCACACCGGATACGGGTGCAATGCCTGGCTTCATTGCGGGATCTACTACGGCAAAAGTTTTTGAGCCACCAGCAAACCTTAAGGGTGACATTGCGCGTAATTATTTCTATATAGCAACGCGGTATTATACCGAAGATGGCTGTTGGAACTCCAACGAAGCGGTGACCCGTGCCAATATCAATACTTGGCTTGAAAATTTACTGCGCACTTGGCACACGGCAGATCCCGTCTCGCAAGGCGAACGCGACCGCAACGATTGGATTGAACGCATTCAAGGAAACCGTAATCCGTTCATCGATCATCCTGAGTGGGTGGACAAAATTAGCGATTATTAGTTCTTTTTACCAGTACGTATGTACAGCAAAAGTAAGCCATTTGAAGCGATGGCTGTGCGGGCGTGAGAAGAGATTTTGTACGTATGGTGTGTATTTTTCGGTGAAGCGAATGGCTTGCCATTTGAGATTTTCATCGGAGATAAGTCGGTAGCTGTGTTTTTCCATAGCTAAGCGTTTTAAGAATAACTCTAGCGCAAGCCGTATAAATGCCGACATCGTAATCCTAAGCTGCATCGCAGCTAGTCGTATAAGCATCTCATCTTCTCCATAGAGGCACACCACGTGGCGATGCTCTTTTTCCGCTAGTTGTATTTCTTCTTTAACGTTTTTATATGTTTCTAACAATACCGACGTCCACCGTAAATTTATCTTCCGAGACAAACGCAATACGCAATAGCGCGTAATTGTCGAGAACGTCTTTTTTCGAGCCCTCGCCAACTTAAGAATATGCCCCCATTGCCGCACTGTCAGGTGTACTTCAATTATACTAGCAATTTTAACCGGCCGTTTTTCCAAAAATTTTGGTTGCTTCCTGCATTTCATATATCTCTCCCATTAGGCGGATTAACTTTTACGCACGTCGTACTCCACCCTATATATATTAAATACCAAAAAACTCTCAAATTTTATCACTTTTTATAAAAAAAGTATATTTTTTATAAAAAGAAGTTATTTTTGAATTTAGCTATGAAAATCCATAGCTATTGTGAACTCTGTATATAGCTATGGAAAAACAGGGCTAACGTAATCCTATTTCTGTACACCTGCAAAACTCAAGCGCCGCAAACTTGGTATTCGCCACGCAATAAATAAAACCACCAATACCGTCATGCATCCGCCAAAGACGACCGAAGGTACAAGGCCCATATAGCGTGCGGTAAGTCCGCTTTCAAACGCGCCGATTTCATTTGACGAGGCAATGAAGATGGAATTAATCGCAGCGATACGGCCTCGAATTTTATCGGTGGTGTGCGTCTGTAGGATAGTTGAGCGCATAACGACGCTTACATTATCAACTGCTCCAGAAAACACTAAAATACCGAGTGCAGCATAAAAACTAGTATTAAGCCCAAAAGCAATCATTGAGATTCCGAAAAGTGTTACAGACAGTAGAAGAATCTTTCCTGCGCCGCGCCGGATGGGTAAAAAGATTAGAAGTATTCCCATAATTGCCGCACCAATTGCTGGCGAAGAACGTAAAAGGCCTAAGCCAGATGCACCCATTAAATAAATTTGGTCGCTAAACGCAGGTAGAAGTGCGACTGCGCCACCAAAGAGCACAGCGAACATATCGAGGCTAATTGAGCCTAAAATAATTTTGGTGTTCCAAAGGAAATGAAATCCTTCGCGCATTGCTACAGAGAAAGGCTCGCGTACAACGCGTGGTTTTTTAGGCGGATGGATACTGAAATAAAATAGCGTAGACACGGTGGAAAGTCCCAACGCAATTTGGTAGCACAAAAGTGGAGAAATCTTTTCGTAAATAATTCCTGCAAGTGCAGGCCCAGCAATAACTGAAGTTTGCCATGCGATAGAATTGAAAACTGCCGCACGTGCATAGTATCTTTCGTTGACAATTTCTCCTAAAAGCGCTGTACTCGCCGGAGCCATAATTCCGCGCCCAATCCCGTTGATTGCCGTCGCGATAAAAAGGGGAACAATAGAAGTTAAGGTATGTGATCCGGATGTTGAAACTAAAATAATGACACTTGCGGATGCAAAAAAGGAACCAATAAGCGCCATGCTGCGGCGGTTAAAAGAATCTGCAGCGTAACCTCCCACGAGGTTCATCAAAATAGCGGGGATTACTTCTGTAAGCGCAAGAAAACCGATGTAGAGCGAATCGTGTGTGGCAGCGTACACCTGCCATTGCGCGATTGTCCCCACAATTTGGAACGTGAGCACCATTGAAGCACGCGCTCCAATGAATCGGGTAAAATTTTTATTCCTAAGGAGGGTTGCATTTGCGTCCATTAAAATGGATCGTCAGAATTCACTCTCGAGAACATCGGCATCGGGAGGGATAATTTGTAAAACTTTTCCCGTAAGTATATAAAACGAACGTGCGCCAATTCCTTTGCGTAGATACTTTCGTGGAGTGCGGATATAGTCGGTAATATCTAACTCAACAGAAGGTGCAGAATCGACTGCATCGACGACAAGGGCAGGGCTTGCGCGGTTTACAATGATTTCTTTTTCAGTGGGAGGGAGTAGTTCAACATAAATCCGCACAAATTCATTTTCTTTAAGCTGGCGTGCTGTATTTGCCGTAAGTGAAACATAGTATTTTTGTGTGTTTTTTTCGAGAAGAACACGCCAGTAGTTACTACCTTTTGCTGTGCTTTTAAATTTGTGCGAGAGTAGATTATTTAGGCTTTCGGAGTATGTGCTTACGATTTGTTTGGAGATTACTTTATTCTTCGAAAGTTTTTCGTACACTTCAACAAGATTTTCGTTTGTAAGTGAAGACAATTCTTTGTCGGGGATAACTATGCCGCCTTCGAAACGGTCTTTTTCAGCAGTGCGCGATTCATAAAGGCGTGAGCCCCTACGGAAGACAAACCATTCCGTACCGTTTTGCAAACCTACGCGTACCCGTTGCACAAGAGGAATAAAAGTTGTTCCATTAATTTCACGCGCAAGGCGTTGCCAAAAAAGTTGTGTTTGTCGGGTTGCATTACTTGCAAGAGCAAATACCAGATTTCCGTGTCCGGCAAGGCGACGCACTTGTGAGCGCAAGTTTAATTGTGCGTTTGGAGTGCGGGGAAAATCAGAAACAGTAAAAATAATTTCTGCGGCGCGTCCCTCTTCACGAGACACAGTACTTTTTTTAAGAGCGCAGTCTATAAGTGCGCTTGGGTATTCACCGCCCCCTAAAAAGGTAAGCTTGTCTAAAAATTGCTTTTGCCTGTCTTTATCGCTTGTATTTTGCAGGGTTTGTATTTGTCCACGGCTATCGGTATAGCAGAATGCTGATTTTTGTGAATCGACGCTTAAAAATAAATTTTTAAGCTGCGGCCAGTCGAAGTATGAATTTCCAAATGTATCGCCTACAACAATAAGATCCGCCATGGATTCTTTAGGCGCTGCAGGGGATTTTCCAAAACGTTCTACTAAATTTTTTCCGAGGGCAGTATTGAGTGTACGCGAATTTGACACAATAGTGTCGGTAAGTTGGTCGCTTTCAGCAAAGTATACCTTGCTTAAAACTTCGACACTTTCTTTTTTGGGGCGTATCCGCATTAGGAGCATACGCTCAGCCATACAATTTTTAGCGATGTCTTTTAGTGCACTCGCAGATATTTTTTGATCCATGCGAATATGCGCATTTTTGAGGCATGCTTCGGCTTCGGCAACCTGTACAATTTTTTCAACACGGCTAATTTTTAAGTAAAGAGCAACTGCGCGTGCAACATCGCTTGCGGAAGGAAAGCTTTGTGTGTTTTGCCCTTCGATACGTGGAGGCAAAACAAGCCAACGGTCTGCAAAAAGGGGGGTAGTTGTTACAAAGAAGAGGAGGGTGTACAAAAAAAAGAGTCTCGACTTTGTAAGTAGAGTAAAGGATGGTTGCATATTAGAAACCTTCTTTAATGTATCGGATAATTTCGTCTTCGGCACGAGGAGATATTCGGGGTGTCTTTTGTGCTGGAATATTTTTAAGAAAATGCGAAAAGGCGGTAAAGGCATTCTCCACGTTAAATGGCCTTTGGTCAAAAACTATTGCAGAAAGCATTCCAACAATTGCATCGGCATTTGCACGTTGGTGGTTGGCTGCTGCAAAAGGGTATGGTAAAAGGAATGCTGGCTTTTGCGCCCACAAAATTTCAAAAAGCGTTCCACTTCCACAGCGGGCAATAACGACATCGGCTCCTTTATACGCGCTTGGCATATCTTCTATAAAAGGTACAACAGTATCTTCTTTGCGGCTTTTTGCCTTAATTCCATCAGCAGAGTTTTTTCCGGCTGCGACAAGAGCGCGGTATTTGGAAGCAAAAGGGCTTTCGAGAAAGCGCAGGTAAAGAGCGTTGATATCAGTTGCTCCTTGGCTACCCCCTAAAAAAAAGAGCAGGGGTTTTTTCGCGGATTTCCTCTGCTTTTTTGTTGGCTGTACTTGAGAAAACATTGCGCGTAACGGATTACCGGTGACAATAAATTTAGAGGAAAGTTTTTTCGAGGTACCAAAAGAAAGAAAGACCTTTTTTGCAAAAAATTTTCCAAAGCGTGTTACAATTCCCCAACGTGCATTTTGTTCACAGAGGAAAACAGGTTTGCGGTGGAAAAAGGCGTACACGATGGTTGGGAACGTACTATATCCACCCATACCTAATACAGCGTTGGCGTGTTCTTCTTTTGCAGCAAAAGAAAGTATTTTGTACGATGAATAAAAGCGGCGTATAAAATCAACTATTTTGAGCGGGTTTTTAGGTAGGCGGGGTGCGTCGTAAGCGACAATGGAAACGTCTCTATGCTGCGCGATACGCTTTATGTCTGGATAGTCAATATTTTTTTGGAGTGTTGCGAGAAGTACTTTACCTCCACTTTTTAGCCATGCTTCGGCGATACTAATTCCAGGACTAATGTGTCCTCCAGTACCGCCTGCTGCGATAAGAAGTGTTTTTGGGAAGTTTGGCTTTGTGGTTTGTGTAGAGTTATTAATTTTTTTAGGCGTCATGTGTCTTTTTTTCCAATTGTAGTTTTACAGCTTCGCGTAGAGCCTCTTTTTCGTTGGGAAGGCGTTCTGCCTTAACTTCACCAAAAAGGTATTTGAGCATGTCTCCCATCGCCCGTGAGGGTTTAATTCCTAATTCCATAAGGGTGTGGCCGTCGATGGCGAGGTCTTTAATTTTAAATTCTTTTTCCTTCGCAATAATTTCATCGATATGTAGGATAAGATTTTGTAACGCACGCGGGAACGCACTTTTTTTTCCAGAACCTTTTCTATCGGCAAGGCGTAGCGAAATCAAGTTTTGGAGTTCTTCGAGAGGAACTTTTTTTACGAACCTGCGCACGGCTTTATCTGTCCATTCGTCCGTGTAGTGGAACATGTGGTTGCGCACAAGAAATTTTACTTTTTGCCCAATTTGGATTGGTACGGCAAGGCGCTTCATAATGGGAACAACCATCCGCGCAGAAAAAATTTCGTGGCTATGGAAGCTTGCTTCACCGGTTTGGGTAACGACGCGCGTGGGAACTTTGCCAACGTCGTGCAAAAGCGCTGCCCACCGCACAGGTTCGTTTAAATCCATTGCGCCGTCTAACGAGTTGAGAAGGTGTACAAAAATATCGTGTGCATGAAACCGGTTTTGCGAGAGGTTGCGCCCCGCCGTTACTTCGGGCAAGTAAATTTCGAGAAGGCCACAGTCGTCTAAAAAATATAGCGCTTTGGAAGGCCTTCTTCCTTGGATAATATTTTTAAAAGCACGGCGTCTGGTAGATGGTTGGATGCCAAGCGCTCCTGTAGTATTTTTTTTGTGCGGAAGCTTAAAGGAAAGCTGTGGATACCGCGCTACTATTCCCGAGGCTTGGAGGTAATCTTTTACGGTTGCATTTTCTTTAACTTCTATACATCCATCTTGCAAAAAAATATGCTCGGTTAAGTGCGAAAAACTTTTTAATGAAAAAAAGACTTTAGTGGGTTGGCGGTGGTGCGTGCTGATTTCTACCGCAAGGGTGTCGTGCGCGTCGTGGAAGTGTAAATCATACTTTTGCAAAAATTTTTTTATCGCATTTTTCTCGTCTTCTTTAACCGAAAGCGTTAAAGGCATCGTTTCGCGTTTAATATCTTCGCTAAAGTGCGTGTCTTTTGCCGCTACTTCATTGTACCAAAATTTTTCAAGTTGTAGAAAAATTTTATTCTCGTCTGTTGTGACGCACGTTTCAAGAAAGTGGAATAATTTTACAGGTTCCATATTTAGTGTGTACGTTCGAGTATCGCAAAGAGCGTATCGCTAATAGGGAAGTTTTCGATAAGCTTGCGATACATGCAAGATAGTGGAAAAAAATTACCTAAAGGAAAGCGTTGGGGATGTATTCCTTCGGAAAAAACAGCACAGAGCGAAAAACCAAAACGTGCCCCCACGCATTTAATCGCCTTTGGAGAGTAATCGACCGCATGGTCTTCGGGATGGGTTTTATACCACTTTTTACGCGCAAAGCGGAAGGTAGGCCCTTGGTACGAGGGAATAGATAGGAGAAGGTAGCCTCCTTTGCGTATAAGGTGCGAAAGACTTTCCCAAGCTTTTCGCTGCTCGGCGAAATGTTCCAAGACAAAAAATAGCGCAAGAACATCGTAAGGCTTTGCATTTTTATTTTTGTGCATTTTAGCGCCTACAAAAAAATCTTGCCTAACCGTGTGGATGCGCTGTGCATTTGCGTAGTTAGCCATTGTTTTTGAAATTTCCCAGCCTTCGGTACGAAAGCCTTTTGTGCGCAATTCTTCGAGGAAAAAACCCGCAGCAGAACCTACTTCAAGAACGTAAGGATGCGTCTTTGCGGTAAAGTAGCGTTCAGCCTTTTTTATGCGAAAACGTGCCTTAGCTAAAATTGTTTCTTTGTCGTTAAGGTACGATTTTCCATACTGCGTTTCAAAGCCGTTATCGAAATAATTTTTTTCGTATTCAAAAGGTTTGTGTTTAAGGTTTACAATAAGCGCATCCTTAGGGCATAGTGCAAAATTGGTATTATCCAACGCCCGAAGCGTACCATCGCAAATGGGGCAGGAGTTTACCACAGGTTCAAAAACAGATTTTAAACACCGTGAAAATAAAAATGTTCTTTTAAAAGCTGTTTAAATCACGTAAAAACGCCTGGCTTAACTTTGAAAAAAAACGGCTAATGTCTTCTTGGACGTTTGGATTGGGCCTAAACCTGCGCACCCAAATTTTCATTCCAATGCGGATAAATCTATTTTCTAAAAATTCTGTCGTGAGCGAAGCGTGCAAGTTTGCTTTGGTATTTCGGCTTACCCATTTTAGGGTTGCGCTCGTTCCTGAGCCGTTATTGGCTTTAAGTAGTGTTTGCGAAAATTGGTTCATCAAGGTTTGTAAATTTGAAGGTATAGATAAATCGATAACCCAAGTGGGTACTACGCCAAAGAGCGCTCCTGAAATTTTACCTTCGGGAATATGCGTTATTTTTCCTGAAATAAATAAATTTTTTCCGTAAGTTTGGTAGCGTGAAAAAAGCGAGATGTACCCTGTATCGATTTTAAGCCCATACACTCGGATAAACGCACGTGCGGCTACGTAGAGTTTTTGGCTGCCTTTTTCTGTTAAAGAAAACGCATCTTTAAACGCGACTTCGCCTTTGGAATTTTTGGGAAGAATTTTTCCGTTTGCGGTTGAAAAACCCAAAAAGAACTCTTCCTGTTGCGTGTTAAGGATTGCTGTAAAAAGGTTTTGTCCTTTTTTGTCATTTATATAAAGCTCTAATGTAAATAAATTTTTTATACTACGCAAGTACTCGTAGAAATGGGGGAATTGTTTTTTTATTGAGTCCATACGAAAATGCCCACGGATAGCAATTTCGGTATAGCGCTTTTTATTAAATTCTTTTAGGGATACAAAACTCTTTAGCTCAAGGACATCTGCAAAAAGCTGTGTCGTTTGCGGAAAATCGTGTGCAGCTAAATCAAGAACGTGCCGTTCGGGAGCGCCAATTTGCGGAAAAAATCCCGTGCGTGGAGTCTTTATCGCTATGGAGTTTTCCGCATCGTAAATTGAAAGAAGGGATTCTATAAGGCGCACAAAACTACGTGCGTCAAATTTCGCAAGATTCGTCGTTAACTCGATCTGTGTAGTGTATGCTGTTTGCGTAGGTTGTATATTTTGGCGCATCCGGTATTCGGCAGATGTATCGCCAAAGGTATCTAATGCCTGCGTTTTTCCAAAAGAGACTACATACTTATCTTTGTAGTGTTTTCCTGTAAGCGCTATTGTTTTAAATCCGGTAGAATCTAAATTTAAAAATGGACTGTTGTAGATACGTGCAAAGTCGAAATCTTCCAGTGCATTATTCATGAAATGGAAAAAATTTTTACTTTTGTCGTCGTACGTAATCTTCTCGCTAGCGAGGTAGAGTAAATTTGCGCTTTCTTTTAGTAGGGTAACGCCATTTTGTGGACTTGCAAAATTGCGTATTGCATCTTTAAAAGTAGTAACGGGATAAAGGGCGTTAAAACTAAATGCAAAGAAACAAAAACAGGCGAATCGAGGCATTAGGCTTTTAAAAACTATACCACCATAATAGCTTCAATTTCAACCTGTGCGTCTTTGGGTAGTGCAGCAACCCCAATTGTCGAACGCGCAGGTTTATGGGTGCTAAAATACCGAGAGTACACCCCATTCATTGCTTGGAAGTTTTTGAGGTCTGTTAAAAAAACAGTACACTTGGTAACTTTTTCAAGACTACCTCCCGCAGCCTCGCACACGGCTTTTAGGTTTTCGAGTACCCGTTCGGTTTGTTTCGTTATGTCGCCTTCTACAAGTCCACCCGATTGCGGGTCGAGCGGAATTTGGCCAGAGAGAAAAACTATATTCGCTGTACGGATTGCCTGCGAATAGGGACCTACTGCGGCGGGGGCGTTATTGGTTGAAATAATTTGCATGCGTGGATAAGGTGCGGTGTGAAAAAACGTCGTCAACGAATTAAAGAGTTACAGTATATCTCAATTGAAGAGCCAGTATAGCCGAAAATAATACAATGAGAGCCTTTCTAAGCAACCTAAAAATAAGCACCAAAATGCTAATTGCAGTGGTAACAATCCTTTTGCCGTTGGGGTATTTGACAACCCAGTTTTATATAGAAACGGCAGATGGCTTGCACATGTCGCGCTTGGAGATGGGAGGGATGCAATACCTGTCGCCATTGCAACAGTTGCTTTACCACGTACAAAAAAGGCGTGCCTTCGGCGCTCTTTATGTCGGAGGAGAGGCGTTTACAAACGAGTATAAGACGGAGACCGAAGAAGCCAAAAAAGCCCTCGCTGAAATTATCGCGGTGAACAGTGCCTTATCGCGGCGCTTTAACGTTGAAGCTGTGTTTGCAGATTCTAAGGCGAAGGTGGAGTATCTCCTTAGCCAACCGATAACTGTCGACAAGCAGAAACTTATACAATTGCACACAAACACAAGCGAACAATTGCTCCAATTTATTGCTGCCGTGTCGGAGAAGTCTCTATTAGATTTAACCCCACATGCGGAAGTATACTACTTAGTCGAAATGACACAAAAGGTTGCGGCACCTTTAAGTGAGGTGCTTGGGCAGTTAAGAGCTAACGGGACGGCGATTCTCAGGACTGGAAACAGGAACGAGGTTGTATTGGGTGCGCTTCATGGTCTTTACTCAACCGCGAAATACCGTGAAGCATGGATTCACAAATCGATTAAGCTTGTTGCGGAATACAATCCTATCCTTGCGGCAAAGCTTGACGAGTTGGCTACCAAAGAAATAAATTTATCGCAGGCGTTCGATACTCTGTATAAATCTCTTATCTCGCAAGGGCTGGGGCGTACGGGCGATGCACCAGCGTATTCGGTAGCAATTACAAAATATATAGATGCGGTACACGATTTACTCCGCATGGGGAATACAACCATTCTTGAAAATCTGGAGAAGCGGCATAGCATGATGCTTTTGCGCCAGTGGACTGTCCTTATCCTAACCATTTTGGGTATCCTAATTTCCTTTTTTATTGGTTTTGTAATTTTCCACCATATTATGCGCTCGCTTACCCAAGCGATTACTATTTCTACGGGACTTTCCGAAGGAAATTTGGAGCAAAAGATTGATATTGAAGGTACAGATGAAATTGCTGTTTTTCTAGCATCGCTCCAAAAAACGGTAAATAAATTGCGTGAAGTTTTGCAACTTGTACACCAAAGCGCTGCAGAAATTTCGTTGGCGTCGCAGCAAGTGGCAAGTACCGCAGAGATGCTCAATAACGGCGCGATGGACCAAGCCGCGCATGTCGAAGAAACAGGCGCGGCGTTGGGTGAAATGGTCAACCTTATTGGTAGCAACGCGAATAACGCGATTGAAACCGACAAAACCGCGAATGTCGCAATGGAGAACACGCGGCACGGAGCAGAAAATGTACTTAAAGCGGTCGAATCGATGCGCATAATTTCGGAGCGTATCCAAATTGTGCAAGAGATTGCGTCGCAAACCAACTTGTTGGCATTAAACGCAACAATTGAAGCAGCGAGGGCGGGAGAACACGGCAGGGGGTTTGCTGTGGTTGCAACTGAGGTAGGTAAACTTGCCGATACAAGCGGGCAAGCGGCAAAACAAATCCAAGGGCTTTTGCACGAAAGTTCGCAAATATCGGCAACTGCGGCTTCGTCGCTTTCGCTTATTACCAATTCGATGCAAGAAACGGCGACAAAAGTTGTCGCTATACGTAAAGCTTCCGAAGAACAAGATTTAGCCGCAAAGCAAATTAACGAAAGTATGGGAAGGCTCAACCAAACAACGGAGCAAACTGCGTCGGCAGCAGAAGAATTAGCGGCGACTGCAGAACAAATGAGCTCGCAAACTTCGCTCCTTATGGAAAATTTGAAGTTTTTTACTTTCGAGCGCGAAGAATCGAAAGTATCTACACAGGCTATGCCGTCTTCAACGGGAAAAGAAAAAGCAAAGAGCCTGGCGAAAGCAAATTTAACCACGCGAAGCGCAATAGGCACACCTGTGGCAACGAACACGAGTGCGGTATCGCCGCAAAAGCATGAGTCGACAGACGAGTTTATCCAAGCAACAGGCGAGTACGAAAAATTTTAGCGAAGGATTAAATTATCGTGGGGCTTGAGTGTACTATAACTAACCGCGTTGCAAAATTAAAAATTAACCATAATATAGCAAACACGCTTACGCACGATACCTTTGAGGCTTTTGCATCTCAGCTGGAAAAATTAGAAAACGACAGTGCGGTTAGCGTTATTTTCGTTGTTGGTAACGATTCAGGATATTTTTCCAATGGATTTGAACCTTCGCTTTTTTTAAAAAAAAGTTACGACGAAAATTTAGAGACGTGCAAGCTTATAAACAAAACAGCGATGCAATACTTCTTTTTGCAAAAGCCAATTATCGCCTGCCTCAACGGCCATGCGATGGGGGCGGGGGCGGTGTTTGCGCTTTTTGCCGACTGGCGTTTTATGAGCGAAGCTAACGCACGGTTAGGTTTTCCAGAAGCGCTTTTAGGGATGAATTTCCCCGCATTTGTCGCGTATTACATGAAAGACCTTATTGGCGTACAAAAAACACGCGACATCCTTTTTGCGGGTAAATCTCTTAAAGGAACAGAAGCGCTCCAAATTGGTCTTGTCGATAAACTTTTCGACGAAACAATGCTTCTTGAAGAAACGCAGAAATTTGCGGAGAAGCTTGCAAGAAGTCCGCTGCAAGTTTTAGTGGGAATGAAACGTGCGCGTATAGAACCGTACCGGACACTTTTTGAAGCCCTGCAAAGTGGAGACGCAGCAACGCTAGCACACTACGTGACAAGCCCTGTTACACAAGAGGGGTTGTTATCCATTGTAGAAAAAAGGCGTCCACGGTTTGATAGTGTGGATACAAAGCCCTTTCTCCAGATTTTAAAAGGAGGCGCCCATGGGTAGCCGTAGCGACGATAAACGCGTTGCAGTATTGTCTTCAGGAGGAGACTCCCCAGGTATGAACGCTGTTTTGCGTGCGTTTGTCCGTTCCGCGTTGTGGGAGCACTACCAAGTTGTGGGTGTGCATAATGGCCTTGCGGGGTTACTCGAAAATGATTTTAAAGAGTTATCTTCACGCGATGTAGGACTTATTATAGATAAAGGGGGAACCTTTTTAGGTACTGCCCGCTCTGCGGAATTCCAAACGCCAAAAGGGCTTGAAAAAGCGGCCGCCAACCTTAACGCAAAAAAAATAGACGCTCTTTGCGTTTTAGGAGGCGACGGTTCGTTTCGCGGCTTAATGGAATTGTCTGAGTACTACAAAGGCCAACTTGTTGGTATTCCAGGAACTATCGACAACGATATTCCCGGAACTGAATATACAATTGGTTTTGACACGGCTGTGCAAACGGCGGTTGAAGCAATCGACAAGCTGCGCGATACTGCACTTTCGCACGGGCGCATTTTTTTTGTCGAAGTTATGGGACGAAAATCGGGGCAGATTGCTTTGTCTGTGGCGATTGCTTCCGGTGCAGAGGACGTCATTATTCCTGAAGAAAAACTCGATGTAGAAGAATTTGCAAAACGCCTTGAAGAAGGAAGAAAACGCGGTAAGCGTTTCGGTATTATCGTTGTTGCAGAAGGCGCTGAGTGTAATTCGGGCGCTCAGCCCCACGCGCAGCAGGTGCGTGCAGCCGCTCCCGACCCGACGGTTAAAGCAGCGCTTACGGTAGAGGAATCTCCCGCATTCCATTGGGCAGAGGTTTTGCGCCCACGGTTGGGAATGAATATACGCGTGTCGGTTTTAGGGCATATACAGCGCGGCGGGTCACCCACTTCGTACGATAGGGTATGGGGCTCGCGTATGGGAGAGGCTGCGGTACGGTTTCTAAAAAACCGGATGACAGGAGTTTTTACCGCAATGCGTGCCGGCAACATTGTTCCCGCGTACTTAAGCGAAGCAACGCAAGGGGTGCGTATGGTGTCTCCCGAAATGGTGCAGCTTGTCCGTGTAATGGGCTCGTAAAAGTGTATTTTACTTTACAAGGTGTCATTTAGGGTTTTTTCTCCGCTATGGTCTTCTTAATTGGCATGCCTAACTTGGGCGAGATGATTTTCCTCGTGGTTATCATTCTGCTTCTTTTTGGGGGTAAAAAATTGCCAGAGCTTGCGCGTGGCTTGGGTGCGGGAATCCACGAGTTCCGCCGTGGAATGAACGGACAAAACGAACCAACGGAAACGCGTGTGCACGATGTTGAACGCGATGTAACTCCTCAGGCCGAAGAAGCCGCAGTTTCGCAAAAGCAAATTACAGCCCCACGCGCAAAGGCAAAACCAGCGGCAAAAAAACAAACCCAAAGCGCAAAGCCAGTTGCAAAAAAAGCTTCGGCAAAGAAAAAATAACTTCATTATTAAAACGTGATTGCTGTGGAACCTCAAAACGCTCCTTCGCCCGAGCGTATTGAAACCCTCCTTGAAGCCCTTCCCTATATACAGCGTTTTTCGGGGAAAACGATTGTTATAAAATATGGCGGCGCGGCGATGGAAAAAGCAGACCTAAGCGCAAAATTCGCGCAAGACGTTGTCCTCTTAAAACTTTGCGGAATTGATCCGGTAATTGTGCACGGCGGTGGGCCACAAATAAACCAGCTTTTAGGGCGCTTGGGCGTAGAGTCGACTTTTATTGACGGGCACCGCGTTACGGGTGATAGCGAAATGGCGACTGTTGAAATGGTTTTAGCAGGCGATGTGAATAAAAAAATTGTCGCACAAATTGCGCGTGCAGGTGGTAAAGCTGTAGGTATTTCGGGTAGGGATGGTTCTCTTGCGCTAGCGCACAGGCACCACCTCACAAAACAAGAAGAGGGAAAAACTGTTTCCATCGATTTGGGACGCGTGGGAACCGTTGCGCCTAAAGACATCAATATAGGAGTCCTTACCACTTTAAAACAAGGGGGATTTATCCCTGTTATAGCGCCCGTAGGTTTTGATAAAGACGGATATGCGATGAACGTCAACGCAGACACAATGGCGGGAGCAATCGCCTCTGCGCTTAGTGCAGAAAAACTCCTGCTTCTTACAGATACTCCAGGGGTAATGCAAGACGGCAAAACCCTTACGCGCTTGTCTCCCCAGGAAGTTAATTCATTGCAAAAAGACGGAGTAATTTCGGGGGGAATGATCCCAAAAACAAATTGCGCTAAAAATGCGGTGGATAGCGGAGTAACTGCCGCGCATATTATAGACGGCCGTGTGCCACATGCGTTGCTCTTGGAGATTTTTACCGATAACGGCGTAGGTACAATGGTTGTCCAACCATAATACCAGTATTCCTCTGGGCTTTGCTGTAATGAGCCTGTGCGCCAACTCATTTTTTGTCATTTTTTAACGCCAAAAATGAGCTTAACTTCGTATAACTTATCGTAGCTTAAGTTAAATTTTTGATTTTGGAGTTGGCGCACAGGCTCAATGTACCTTCCCAATAAGCAAAAGCAAAAAACTATTTGACGTGGCATCTATAATTTATAGTGAGAATGATTATCACTTGCTTTTAGTGTAGCGGATATGGACCAAGTCTTTAAGAAAATTGCACTCGTGGGGGATGTCTGGGTGCTCTGGATTTTACTCTTCGCGAGTATTTATTCGGTCGCGGTGATGATCGACCGTTTTCGTGTTTTCCATAAAAATAAACTCGACTTTGCGAGTTTTTTTGCCGCAGTAAAATCACTTTTAGAAAAACACGACACAAAAGGTGCACTTGAATTCTGTAATACACACGCAGCGTTGGAAGCTAGGGTGACACGCGCTGGGCTTTCCCATTTTACCAAAGGCGCAACGTCCGTCCAAGAGGCGATGCAGTCGGCGCTCGTCTTAGAGCGTGCGCATTTTGAAAAAAATCTCATCGTGCTCGCAACGATGGGAAATAACGCCCCATTCGTCGGCCTTTTGGGAACGGTTTTGGGTGTCATCAAAGCTTTTCACGATTTGGGCGTCGCCGGCCAATCGGGGGTGTCGGTGGTGATGTCGGGTATTTCGGTCGCTCTCATCGCGACAGCGTTTGGTATTCTTTTAGCTATCCCCGCCGTGGTTGCAAACAATTATTTTCAAACACGGCTCAAGCGGCGCGTGCAAAACACGCAGGCGATCATGCACCTCATGCAAGTGTATTTGAATGCTGAAGATGCACAAGGAGAAAATGTGCCATGATGAACGACGACACCGAAGACGGCATCGTCAGTGGCATCAACGTCACGCCGCTTGTGGACATCACCTTGGTGCTCCTTATTATCTTCATGGTGACTGCGCATTTTGTCACCGAAGAAGGACTCAAAGTGCATTTGCCTAAAGCGGCGGCTGCAGAGCTGGTGCCGACACCGGCAATCACGGTGACGTACTCTAAAGAAGGGGAAATCCGCCTCATGAACCAAAAAGTGGATATGAATGGCCTTAAAGCAGCGATGGCGCGCGAAGCACAATTAAATCCAGGCGTGCGCGTGGTGGTCGCAGCCGATGAAGCATTGGTGTATAAAAACGTCGTTACCATTTTAGATACGATTAAAGCAGCGGGAGTGACTCGTGTGGCACTCTCTTCGGAAAAATAGGGGGGAAAATGTTGGGAAGTCTCTATAGCAAACTCGTGTCGAGCGCACTTTTAAGCTCGGTGGCACTGCACGCCACAGCGGGTACATCGTTTTATGTCTGGATGACCATGTCGAAGCACCGGCATTTAACCGAAGTGGAACTATCGCAAGCACCGTTGGTTGTGCGCTCATCGGCTGCACTGAGTGCCGCAGAGGTGGACGACGATTGGTATCTACTAAAAAAACAGCGCACACTTATGAAGGCCCCCGAGCAAAAAAAAGAACTGCCGCAAGAAGCGAATGTGTGCCGTGGTAAATGCCCCGAGGCGCACGCAGGCTTTGGCGAATTTATCGCTGCTTCGGACGCAGCGCGCAAACCCAAGTGGGTCGGGAACTTTATCACCGCGAATGACTATCCGTTGGTTGCGCGCCAACAAGGTAAAGACGGCAGGGTGGTGTTGAGTGTCATCATCGATGAAGAGGGTAAAGTGTTGGATGCGCAGCTCCTCGAAGGCGCGTACAGCGCACTCAACGAAGTGGCACTGGCAAAAATCCGCGTGGCTCGGTTTAGTCCCGCGTACGACAACGAGGGGAATGCGGTGGCGTGCAAGGTGCGCCTACCGATACGGTTTGAATTAAAATAATATGGTGCTATATATAGTCCCTGGCGCGACTATGATATAGCTAAAAAAGCGTATATGGCAAATGTTGCGTACGATGCACGAAACATTTGCTAGAAACGTGCTACTTTTAGGTAGTTATAAAAGTAAACAATAGAGGAGATTATTGAGAATGAGAATCAAAATAAAATGGATAAGTGGGATAGTTATCCCGCTTGCCTTGGCGGCTGCATTGGTTGCAAAACCGCAGCCAAAAGTCGATAAGAAAGCGGAAGCTAAAGAAGGAGCAGGCGTTTCCAAAGAAGGTATGGATAACCCAGTGGGCGCAACGACCCCAGCAGAAGGGGGCATGAGTGAAACCGCGCTCGACGAAGTGGTTGTTCAGGCAGAAAGTAAGGTAACGGGATCCAAAACCGATGTGCCGATCCACGACACACCAGCATCGATTATCACCGTACCTAAAGAAATCATCGAAGAACAGATGGCGGTCGATATGAATTCGATGGTCAAAAACGTGAGCGGCGTCAATCCACAGTTGGGGGGTGGTTACGGTTTGGCAGATAGTTACACCATCCGTGGTCTCAATATGCGTTTTTTGCGTGACGGCTTCTCCGACGGCGCTGCGTTCAATGGTTACATGCGCACGATGACCGATGTTGAATCGGTGGAAGTCTTGAAGGGACCAGGCTCTGCACTCTATGGCCGCAACGAGCCCGGGGGGGCAATCAACATTACCACCAAAAAACCGCTCGACCACGCGCACGCCTCTGTCGAAGGGATGACTGGTTTTTGGAATATGTACCGCCTTGCCGCCGATGTGGGAACTCCACTCGTCAACAATCAACTCCTCACACGGATGAACGCAGGGTACTACAAAACCGACGGCTATCGCGGGCTCTCGCGGGAAATTATCGAAGTGTTGCCGACGGTGACGTGGAAGTTCACCGAAAAACATGCGCTCACTTTGGATTACGATTTCCGTAACATTAAAACACGTCCCGATAACTACGGTATCTTATTTGATAAAAGTAATAATCTTGTCTCAGGTAGCCCATCACGCACGTACTATTCCCCCTTCAATACCGCAGAACAAACCATCAACCGTATCTCTGCGCTTTACGAAGGTAAATTCAACGAGCATTTTAAGTTGCGCTCCACGTTGATTTACGACGACCGTTCGATTGCAATGGTGCGTAACGCGAGTATCACCGTCAACACGAATGACACCGTGACAAACCGCGACGCGCGTGTGCAAAACGATAAAATCCAAACGGTGCTGCACCAAAACGAAGCGGTGTTCAAATTTAATACTGGACCTTTGGCGCACACCGTGCTCACGGGCTTTGAATTTGAGTATGCAAAAATGAATACCGCACGCGATTCGTATAAACCTTTAGCGGCAATCGGCCTTTCCAATCCATACCCGACCGAAAGCGATTATAAGAGCCTTACAAAAACACAAAATTTTGACCGTTTGGTCGAGCTCATCACCACCAGCGCGTACGCACAAGAACAAGTTGCGTTTTCAAAATACGTGAAAGCGCGTGCAGGCGTGCGCTTAGACCACGTTGACGCCTCTGACAAAGGGATTGGAACCCAACCGGGAAATAACACCGTGCAAGAGCGCACCATCAGCATGGCGCGGGATCTTGTCAGTTACCAAGCGGGGCTTGTATACCAACCGTGGGAAATATCTTCTTTTTATGGCGGTTACTCCGAAGGGCGTTACATCGCTGCCAATACCGAGGCTCCGTATCTATACACCAACCCCGAAACGTCGTCACAAATAGAATTGGGAAATAAGCTTTCGCTCTTTAAGGACAAACTCCAAACCAACTTGGCGGTTTTTAGGACTACCCGCGCGAACTATGCCTTTACCGACACCAACGGGAATGTTAATTTTTTAGGTGGCAAAAGGCGCACCGATGGTATTGAACTGGATATTTCGGGTAGTCCCGTTGCCGGTCTTTGGATTATTTTTAACTCGGCGCTCATGGATTCTAAAGTAATCACAGAGTCAACGGGCACGGGAGTGAACGCTGTCGACCTTCACGGCAAAACACCGCAAAACATTCCACAGTACGCGGGCTCGCTTTGGGCGACGTACCAAATCCAGAGTGGTCTTTTCAAAGGTTTAGGTTTTGGCGGAGGCCCCACGTATAAATCGGCGGTGTACGTCGATATAAAAAACCTCATGCAAGTGCCGGGTTACGTTGTCGCCGATGCAGTGCTCTTCTATAAAAAAGAAAAGTGGCAGGCTCAAGTCAACTTCCGCAACATCACCAACGAAGTGTATTACACCTCGCCGTCTTTTGCGGGAGCGATGCCCGGCGAACCCTTCAACGTGATTATTTCGGCAAAGGCATCGCTATAAGATTCTTAAAATTTACCGCAGCGCGCTGCGGTAAATTTATATTAATTTAAGGAGTAACTGATGAAAAAAAATTATTTGTATATGGCGGTGTTATTCATGCTGCCGCTCTCTCTCCACGCGCACTATATATGGATTGAGTACGATAAAGGCCACGAAGCGAAAGTCTATTTTGGCGGCGTCGAAGACAACGAGCGCGAAGTATCTCCGGGTAAGCTCGATAAAGTAATTGGGCTCAAAGCGCATACAGTAGATGCACAAGGCACGCTGAAAAAAAGCGCAGTCAAGAGGACATCCCACTATTTGGGACTTGAAACGCAGCCGAATGCAATGAGTGTGTACGCAGAAACGCAGGCGATGCCCGTAGCAGATTTGACCAAGTTTGGCTTGGGGATTGTGAAACCCCATTACTACGCCCGCTTTGGTACGCACCGTGCAAGCTCGCCACAAAAAGCGGCGATGCTTTTAGATATTTTGCCCGTCGCAAACACGAAAAACACCATGCAAGTTTTGTTTCGCGGTAAAGGGCTTGAAAAGGCAAAAGTTTCTCTTTATGCTCCCAATACATGGACGAAAGAATACCGCACCGACAAAGACGGCAAGATTAGCCTGTCGCTACCATGGACGGGCGAGTATGTGCTCGAAGTTATTTACACCGAAAAAGCACAAGGGAAATTTGACGGTAAATCGTATGAAGCTATACGCCACCGCGCTACATACACTTTTGTCGTAGAATGAAAATAACGAAGTGGCACCGTTACGTTGGCGTTTTTTCTACTATCTTTTTGGCAGTAAGTGCGTTAACAGGAATTTTATGGGCGTACTCCACGCACCTTTACTTTAGCGAGGGCTATCTCAAGAAAAAGCGTGGAATTGAAGCGCCTTTCTTAACTAAGACAAAGGTAACAAGCGCGGACGCACTTAATAAATTTGCTCTGTTTTTCCATAGCTATGGAGGAAAAGGGGTTGAGTCGCTTGTTTTACGTGCAGAGGCTTCGAAGCTTACCTACTTAGCCACGTTTAACGAAGGAAAGAAACAGAAAAAGGCGTTGATGGACGCTGTAACAGGGAATATTTTAAGCCCCATCGATGAAAAATTTGCGGTTGAAATTGCCTCGCAATACGTGCCTCAAGACACAGTTTTCAAGTCAGCTGAGGCTCTCGATGTTTATACCCACCGCAAAGGCCGCAAAGTAAACAATGTTTATCGCGTTGTGTTTACGGGAAGTGAAACGATAGAAATTTTTATCGATCGTAGTTCGGGTGAAATTATCGAAGAGTCAAGCCCATCGCGGCGTTTTCTGTTTCTCATGCAAAAATTACACCAGTTGGAGTTTTTTGGGACAAAAAAAGAACTGACGATAATTCCTGGAGCCTCTCTCCTTTTCTTGGTTATTACAGGAATTCTTATTTGGTGGCGTAGATTTAAAAGAAAAAATAAATTTTAACCACTCTCACTATAAAATAAAAGACGAAGTTTTTTAAGAAACTTTTTATTTTTTACGAAAAATGAGTGCAAACTCCCCGTGTTTACCCTGTACCCAAGAAGTTGCTTCCAGAGTGCTACCTAAAAAAAATTCTTCGTGCGTTTTAGTCATTTCACGACCAATGAGAATTTCTGCATCGGGGTAGATGTCACAAATATCGGCAAGGGATTTTTCAATACGGTGTACCGATTCGTAGAGCGCAATTGCTCCTTCAAAATCTAAATATTTCTTAAGTTCGTTTTGCCGCCTCCCGCTTTTGGGAGAAAGAAATCCCAAAAACACAAAAGGGTCAACGGAGAAAGGGGTGATACTTAAAAGCGTTGTGAGTGCTGCCGCGCCAGGAATAGGCACGACTGGAATTTTTTCAGTAAAAGCTAAGCGCAGTATACGGGAACCTGGGTCAGAAAGCCGCGGCGTTCCTGCATCCGAAACCAGCGCAATATTTTTCCCTTCGTATAGAAGCTTTAACAGCCCTTCGGCGCTTTTTGCTTCGCCAAAAGGGTTGTGTACCAAAAGCCGCGCTTTAGTTTCAATTCGCGCACGGCGCAATAGCTCCAAGGTTTTGCGCGTATCTTCACAGGCGATAAAATCCACAACAGATAAGGTCGTGTGCGCACGCTCAGAAATATCAGTAGCGTTTCCAATTGGCACTGCTACCGAATAAAGAGTACCTGTATGTTTTTTTTCTTCTGGCATTAACCCGAACTACGGGAGAGTTTTGAATGGGGGTGTGTTTTTTTCCGCGTCTCAACTAAGCGGTCGTATTCTTTAATTGCTTTCCATGTCGATGTGTAGTCGTTACGCGCATTCCACACGACATAGCCATCGCCCTTGGCGTCATCGACTGCGTAAAGTTGCTTCAATATGTACTCGGGTAAAGAAAGCCCTGATTCTTTAATTTTCATCGCAAAACCTTGTATCCACGGAATGATACGCGTTTTTGGAATGCGCTCTTTGGAGTTTTCGACGCCTTCTTTAACTGTACCGTAAGGATCAGCTATTTTTTCAGGGTCGCCGTAGTAATGCGAAGGGTATACCATGGGGTAGAGGTTGTGTACGTGATCGCCAAAGATTTCAAGCCTTTGCCCAATTTGGTCGTGCTCGTTTAACGTAATGCGCCCAAAAACATCCGCGCCTAATTCGACCCCTAAAGAATCGGTTAGGCGGCGCGCACGGCTTAAGACGTGGTTGATTTGTTCGTATTTAAATTTTAGTGGAAGGCGTAATAGTTTTGGCTCATCCGCGTACCGGATGTAGTCGAGTTGCACTTCTTGAAACCCCGCTTTAGCTGCGTTTTCAACCTCTTGCATTATGCTATCTAAATGCGCTTTATTAGGATATTTTTCTTTAAGGCCGAGATCAAAACAGACAACACGCGCAATGGGATAAATTCCATTCGACTTGATATAAGAAATTTGTTCGCGGGTGAGCATTTTACCCTGCGTGTCTATTACAAGCGTGTTGAGACCGTATTTGCGGCTACGGTCGACAAAGTGTTTAAGCGATTTTGTACTAATAGCGGTTGCATTAGTAAGATAAATCCCCTTAATGAAAGCAGGACGCTTTATGGGGAAATTCGCCCACGATAAACGAAACTCACGTAATTTTTTAAGAAAAGGAAATAATGTGCTATTTGTCTGATTTACTCTGGAATTTATTTTTTTCTGTATAGAATTTTTTTCTTGAGCTTCTTTCGGGGTATTATGAGTTTCTGAGACGATATTTGCAAGTGCGGTAGTTTCTCCACTTGTTTTGGTTGTGAAGATTTGAGCACTTGTTTTGTTACTAAAATTTTGCACTATAGGATTTATATTTTTAATGTTCGAACGAAGGCATGTCATGCTACTGTAAAGCGACACGAAAGCCATAACGAAGACAAAAGAAAACGGGCGTGAATTTATATCCATGACTATCCTTAATTTCGGCAATTTAATAGCAATAGACTGTCTCAGTTTTTAATCGAAATACGCCGACAACGACGAAGCTCAATGAATGACGATACGTTGCCATTTTTTAAGTTGCCCATACGCATGGCAAATAGTGTGGAAAAACGCGCTACTGTACGCGGTATGTTTAACCGCATTGCTCCGACGTACGATCTTCTAAACCACCTACTTTCCTTTGGCATCGATCGCAGGTGGCGCAAAGCAACAATCCAGCTCCTTAAGCTCCGAAGAGATTCGGTACTTCTCGATTTAGCGTGTGGTACAGGAGACCTTTCGGAAGAAGCAACAAAACACGAAGTACGTACCATTTTTGCTGTTGACCCTTCGCGGCAAATGCTGCACCGTGCAGAGGCCAAATTACGGTACAACACGACGCGGTGCTACTTTTTAGAATCGTTCGGCGAAGAGTTGCCCCTTAAAGATAATCTTTGTTCTCACGCGATGATTGCTTTTGGTATCCGCAATGTTGCTGAACGCAACTACGCATTTAAAGAAATTTATCGCGTGCTAAAACCAGGGGGATATTTTGCCATTCTTGAATTTACTCCAATGGAGAAAAAAATCCCCGCATTCTTTTTTAATATTTATTTTCAAAAAATTTTACCTTCCATTGGCGCTTTAATTAGCCGCGATAAAGAAGCGTACAGATATTTGCCAGAGTCGGTAGAGCGTTTTGTCACTGTCGAAGATTTAATCCACGAATGCGAAAGCGCTGGCTTTACGACGTTGGAAACTCGCGCTTTCTCTATGGGAGTGGCGACGTGTATTCTTTTTCAAAAGCCCGTTGTTTGATTGTATTCTCGTGCCGAACATCGACCCCTTCGACAGAATAGATGATGCTCTCTGCGATGTTGGTGGCGTGGTCGGCGATACGCTCGAGAGCCTTTGCCGTTAAAGCAATATCGAGTTGAGGATATTTTGTGACAATGTTGTATTCCAAAGTGTCGATGGTGTCGTCTTCTAAAATGATATTCATCGACAGCTTTGCGTCGCTTTGTGCCAATGCAAGAAAAGTCTTTTTAGACATCTCAAAAACAAGGCGCGCCAACTCTTTCAGTTCATCGGGGATTTTTCCTTTCAGATTTTTTGCTTCACGCGCGACGTTTTTCATTTCATCGCCCATGCGCTCCAGATTGCCGTTTGTCTTGATAACAGAAAAGACAAAGCGCAAATCTGAAGCGTGGGGGTTGATAAGCGCCAAAAGCTCCATGGATTGCCGGTCGAGAGATTTTTCAAGCTGGTCTAAATACTTATCCTGTTTGAAAATATTTTCTAAGTCTTCTAAATTTCCTTTGTCAAGTGAAACGACGACCATTTCGAGCATGTCGATGACGACCTCTGTCATCGCGTGCAAATTTTCGCGTAATTGTTTAAGCGCTTTTTCAATAATTAACATACGAAAGACTCCTTTCTGAAAGTGTAGCGAATTTTGGAATTGTGCTTGCTTTGAATCTCATCCGAATCTCCCTGTGATATAATCTTCGGTGCGTTTGTTGTTGGGGCGGGTGAACATCAGCTTTGTTGGGCTGTACTCAATAAGCTCGCCGTGTAAAAAGAATGCGGTGTTGTCTGAAATCCGTGCTGCCTGTTGCATGTTGTGAGTAACTATGACAACAGTGTAGTTTTCTTTGAGTTCGAGCGTGAGCTCTTCGACCGTTTGCGTGCTCAAAGGGTCTAAAGCGCTCGTCGGTTCGTCCATCAAAATAATTTCAGGGCGTGTCGCTATGGTGCGGGCGATACATAGCCGCTGCGCTTGCCCGCCTGAAAGACGGGTCCCCGCATCTTTTAAGCGGTCGGCGACTTCTTTCCATAAACCCACTTTTTTCAGAGCATCTTCGACACGATCGTCGATTTCTGATTTTGTACTCTTGGCGGCGACACGGATGCCATACGCAATGTTTTCATAAATCGACTTTGGAAAAGGGTTGGGCTTTTGAAAGACCATACCAATTTTACGTCTCAACTGAGTGACGTCAATTTTCGCATCGTTGATGTTGAGTTGGCCGTCGAAAAGGATTTCACCGGTAACTAATGCGTTTTCAATTAAGTCGTTCATGCGGTTAAAGCAGCGCAAAAGTGAAGATTTACCGCAACCGGAAGGTCCAATGAAGGCGGTGATGGAGCGCGGTAAAATATCCATATTGATGTCGGTGAGGGCCTTTTTTTCACCGTAGCGCATGTTCAAATTGCGCAGCGTTAAGATAGGGGCTGTTTCGTTTTGTGTTTCCATATATTATTCCAGATTTCCAATTTTTTTGCGCGCGCGGGCGCGGCCTAAAATTGCAAGCGCGTTGACGAGTAAAACCAGAGTGACGAGCACCAAAGTGACGGCAAATTTTTGTTCTTCGCTGGCGGCGCTGTTTTGCGTACTTAAAGCGTATAGATGGTACGAGAGGAGCATCGATTGGTCGTAAACGCTTTGTGGCAACTGTGGCATGTAATACGCCGCCACGGTAAAAAGGACGGGCGCGGTTTCACCGGCGATACGCGCGGTCGCAAGGATGACACCGGTGAATATCCCCGGTGTTGCTGTCGGCACCACGACGCGGAACGCCGTCGCCAGTTTGCTTGCGCCGAGGGAAAGCGACGCCTCCCTGAGTGTGTTGGGTACGGCTTTGAGTGCCTGATAAAAGACAGTAATAAGGAGGGGAAGCGACATGCAAGCCATGGTGAGGGCACCCGCCAATAACGATTTACCAAAACCGAAGAACACGACGAATAAGCCGAGTCCGAAAAGACCGTACACCACCGAGGGTACTCCCGCTAAGTTCACAATCGTCAATTCGATGATGGCAAACCAGCGATTTTTACGGGCGTACTCGGATAAATAAATCGCCGCAAAAAGTGCAATGGGGACAGAGAATAAAAGCGACAGGAGCGTTAGTATTATTGTACCGTATAATGGCGCGAAAATGCCGCCACTTTCCAAAGAAGACGATGCGCCGAAGAGGAAATCTAAATCGATGCGGCCGATGCCTTTGGCAACGATATAAACTATAAACGCTAAAAGCGGGATAAATGTAATTGCGGTCAACGAGTAGATAACGGCGTAGCCGAAGACATCACCGATACGTGTCGTGCGTTTTATCATACGCCTTGCCTCTGCCGAATGCGCTCAATGATGATGCCGCTCAATGTATTGATAGTCAATGTGATGACAAAAAGCAACAACCCTATCATAAAAAGTGCACGGTAGTGCACGTCTCCGGTTACCACCTCACCCATCTCTGAGGCGATGGTGCCAGTCATCGTGCGCACAGGCGCCATGGGCGAAAGTGCAATTTGCGCAGAACCACCGGCGACCATCATGACCGTCATTGTTTCTCCTAAGACGCGTCCCACCCCCAACATAACGCCGGCGATAATACCGGAAGAAGCGGCCGGGAAAGTGACGCGTAGGATTGTCTGTATGCGGTTTGCTCCCAGCGCCAAAGAGGCCTCTTTGAGATTTCTAGGCACGGCTTGTAGTGATTCGTCGGCAATGCTCGCAATGGTGGGCAGCGCCATGAACGCGAGCAAGATGCCGGCGGTGAATGCGTTGAGCCCCGTTGTGAGATGGAATGCTTTTTGAATATATGGGCCAACGAAGATGATGCCTAAAAAACCAAACACAACCGAAGGGATCGACGAGAGGACTTCAATCGATAGCTTCAGAGTGTTGCGCACCGCTGGCGGCGCCAGCTCGGACATAAATATAGCGGTGGCGAAAGAAAGTGGGATAGAAAAGGAGAGTGCCACCAAAGTGACCATGGCGCTGCCGGTGATGAGCGGTAGCATGCCATAGCGATCCGAGAGGGGGAACCACTCGTTCTTGAAAAGAAAACTGGAGATGGAATACGTTTCTAAAAAAGGAGTGCCTTCGCGGAACATGAAAAAGAGAATTAAAAGGAGAACAACGACTGCCGTGTAACCGGCGAGTCTTATGACTCCTTTTTCTACAAGGATTTCGCTAAGTCGATTGCGCTTTTTCATAACCTATTTCTTGACCGGTATAAAGCCCTGCTCTTGAACAATTTTTTGCCCTTCAGGACTGAGTACAAAATTCATAAACTCAATGGCCTTTTGGTCTTCCTTTACAGCGACGTACATTTGTAATCCGCGGGCAAGGGGATACTTTCCTTGCACTGTATTTTCCAAAGTGGGTGCGTAAAACGCCTTGCCGTCTCGGCTAATTGTAACAGATTTAACCCCTTCCGCCGCCCAGCCGATGCCCAAGTAGCCAATAGCGGCCGTATTGACTTTAACTTGATCGCTAATCGCTTGTGAAGACACGGCGAAAGTAACATTTTTACCAAATTCTAAACGGGCGAGTGGGTCGGTGGATTTCTCTCCTTTATTTACCGTCTTCCCTTGACGCAGCACTTCGTCTTTGAAATAAACGTGTGTACCCGAGTTGCTGTCGCGGGAGATTGCAAGAATGGGTTTGTTGTCACCGCCCAACGCGCTCCAGTTGGTAATTTTACCGGCGTAAATACCGCTCAGTTGCTCGATAGTGAGTTTTGAAATTTTGTTCGAGGGATGGACGGCAATGACTAACGCGTCATTTGCAATAACGTATTCTTTGACTGTAATCCCGCGTTGTTGCGCCCGCATCAATTCTTCCGGTTTCATTTCCCGCGATGCACTGGCAATGTCGGTTGAGCCATTAAGGAGTGCCGCGATACCGGTGCCGCTTCCACCGCCTTGGATGGAAATGAGCTTTTGGGGGTCTTGTTGCATGTATGCTTTAGCAAGGTGCTGCCCAATTTGTACCATGGTGTCGGAGCCGGCAATTTTGAGTGTGTTGTTTTTGCGGCTACACGCAAGGAGCGCGAGGAAGAGTAGTCCTATCGTTGCTGTAAGTTTTTTCATTGCGGTCACGAAAATTAGGTTAGTCTATTTGTATATCCACATTTAGGTAAATAGCGAAATATCTATACGTTGAGAGCTGTGTGCATTGTTTGACACGGTACTTAACTTAGACAATTCGTTAATTATGCAATTACGCGAATACGAACGTATGTTTAAGGCTCTTTCCGACAAACAACGCCTGCGTATTCTTGCGCTACTCTCGCGCCGTGCTCTGGTAGTGAATGATATAAAACTCATGCTCCGCCTCTCTATGCCTACAATTTCACAACACCTTTCGATTCTGCGCGATTCGGATTTAGTGTTAGATAATAAACAAGGACGCTGGGTGGAGTACTGTATCCATCCTAAGCTTTACGATAACAATAACTTGGGGGGGATTATCTACGCAGAGCTCAAGACATTTTTTGATGGCGATGAAACTCTCAATTTAGATTTTGATTTTTTAGATAAAATCAATAGTCGAATGGGGCAAGTAGAATAACATGTTTATATTTCGCTAAATAACAAAATGTTGTATACGTATTATTCTCCCTTTAGGAAATGTAACCTCAGTAGGAAAAATAAATGATAACAACAAGAACACTCTACCATAGCATTGCGCTTGCCTTCTTCGTGCTTTTAGTTTCAGAAGCGCGTTCCAGCGAACGCAACGCCGGTACGCCAACGACAGAGGCGATAGAAAAGAATAAAGAAGAAACAAAAGAGAGTAACTCGCTCAAGCCGGACTTTGTTTCTTATACCGATGACGGCATCACCTTTAGCGCCGGTGATTACTCGCTTTCCATGCTGCACCGCTTGCAGTTTAGGTATGCAGGCCCCTTCGATGCCGACCCGCGTAGCGTGGCGGGTCTAAAACAGAACACGCAATCTTTCATGGTGCGTCGTGCGCGGTTAAAGCTGGCAGGCCACGCGTATAAACCGTGGATTAAATTTTATATCCAATACGATTGGTCGCAGCCGGTCTTGCGTGATTTTCATATTACGTTAGACCGCTTCGCTTGGCTGACGTTGCGCATTGGTCGCGCTAAAGTTATCTACAACGACGAACGGGTCTCGTCATCGGGGTATCAACAGTTTGTTAACCGCTCAATCCTGAACGACCTTTTTACCGTCGATCGTCAGCAAGGTATACAACTTCTGGGGCGTTTCTTTGAAAATACCGCCGCCGACTTTAATTATGTGCTTGGTATTTTTACCGGACACGGTGTGGGGGAGCGTTTGAACGACGACGAAAACCTCATGTACGCGGCGCGATTGCAGTGGAACGCAGTAGGGGGAATCATAAAATTTAGCCAAAGCGATTACAAATTTACCCCCCGCTTTATGCTCAATTTTGCACTCGCTGCAGCGACCAACCGCAGCAACTGCACTGCGTTTGAAACAGACGCGGTAAGCTGCCGTACTTTACCCGGGGCCAGTGCATATACGCTTGTAGCGGGAAAGCCTATGGGAAGCTATCAAATAGACCAAGCGGTTTTCGAGATGCGCTCGGTGTATAAAGGTTTTTATTTCAAGCAAGAGACGCATGCAAAACGTATCATAGACAGAGCGGGTATTCTTCCAGAAGCGCAACTGTGGGGTGCGCTTCTGCAAGCAGGTGTCTTTCCGCATACCGTGCTGAGTTTTATTCCTCCACAATTGGAAACCGCCGCACGATTTTCGTTTATCGATACCAACTCAAAGAATGTGGGTGTGTATCAAGAAGAGTACTCGGGGGTATTGAATTGGTTTGAGCGAGGCCATTTGAATAAAATTTCACTTGAGGTGACGCACCACCGCTTAAAAAACCTTACAGGAGGATACGCGACCGAAGAACGTTACCGCGCGCAGTGGGATATTTCGTTTTAGTATTCACCTTGACGGCCTCTTTCTTTCCTTAAAGCTGAAGCATGAAAGCACGAAATGTTCTCGTTGTTCTTGGTCTTATCGCTGCCGTCGCAGCGACACGCTTTTTTTCGCATCCGATGAATTTTTCACCGGTGATGAGCGTTGCCCTTTTTGGCGCAGCGGTGTTCTTTAACCGTTACCTCGGTATCGCTGTTGCAATTTTAGCGATGGCAGTGTCCGATATTTTTTTGGGTCTCCATTCAACCCTCCCTTTTGTCTATGCTTCGATGGCATTGGCAGGTGTTTTGGGCTTTTTCTTGCGTGAAAAACGCTCACCGCTTAAAATTGCAGCGATGGCAATAAGCGGTAGCGTTCTCTTCTTTATTATTACCAACTTCGGTGTCTTTTTAATGACCGGTATGTATCCCTATACTCTTGAAGGGCTTCTCACCTGTTATACTATGGCGCTCCCGTTTTTCAAAAATTCTCTGGCGGGGGATTTAGTTTTTAGTGGTTCACTTTTTACACTGTATTATTTTTTCGTAAAGCGGAGATTTACAGCGTCGACGGCGAATGCAACGTAGTTGAGCGACGATCCCCTCCCTCTCCTTTCGTTCACCGGTGTCACCCTCGCACGTGCCGGAAAAGAGCTTCTGGGTGGGGTAACGCTTTCCGTTTTTGAAGGCGATCGCGTCCATTTAGAAGGAGAAAACGGCGCTGGCAAAAGCTCGTTGCTGTTGCTCATGGCGGGGCGTCTCCATCCGCACAACAACACCGGCACACGCGCGTATGCGTGGGATGCTCCACCGGCAGTTGATTTCCGGCAAGCGCGTAAAAACATTGCACTCATCAGCCGCGACGAAGACGAGCGGCTTAAAAAAATCCATCACAAGAGCACGGTGCGTGAATTTTTGCTAGGCCATCTGGATGGCCAGGATTTCCTCTATCGGGAGGTAGAAGCGTTCGACGTCCCAAAAGTTAGAGCGGCACTGTCAATTTTTTCTCTGGAGTATTTAGAGAATCGTTTGGTGCGTACGCTTTCTTTAGGTGAGATGCGGCTTTGCACACTCGCACGGATGGTGCTCCACGAGAGGCGGCTATACCTTTTTGATGAAGTATTAAATTCATTAGCTCCCGAAGCGGTACAAAAAGTTGTCGCGTTCATCCAAAACTTGATAGCACCGTCGGCGGTTGTTTTTGCCGAGCACGATAGGGAACGTACAGAGGCGATGGGGTACAATCGGGTATGGCGCGTAGCCGAGGGGCGTGTTGTAGCTATGGAAAAACAGGGCTTAGCTGTACGTCGCCCTGCAACAGATCTGGGACTTTTTAGACACCCCCCTCACTGCACTTCACAAAACACGCTGGTAGAAATCCAAAACGCTGATTTTTACCATGACTTTACCCTCATTTTTAAGGACTTAAACTTCACCCTCCGTGAAGGCGACCGTTGGCTCGTCACCGGTCCCAATGGTTCGGGAAAAACAACGCTGTTGCGCATCCTGCACGGCGATTTTTACCCTGTGTGGGGTAAGGGGCATTTGCATTTTAAGGGCGCCCTTCAGCACGAGGAGAAAAGTACGCTTTGGGCGCGCATCGCATACGTGTCCGCGCAGCATTTTACGTATTACCCACCAGAGATGACGGTGCGCGACGTGTTTGCTTCGCGCTATTCGATGTCGATTTACGATTATGCCGTAGAGCTTCCTAAGGAGAGCAACGCCATTATCGAAAGTTTTCAGCTCGTGGATTTTTTGCCGCGTCGCTTTAACACGCTTTCAGAAGGAGAAAAAACGCGCGTTCTTTTTGCCCGTGCATTTTTGTTGCCCGCACCACTTTATCTCATCGACGAGGGATTTCTTGCGTTAAGCGAAAAAATGTTTGCATTGGTCTTATCGCATCTCACAAAAATTCCTAGCCAGTCGGCACTTGTGGTCGCTTCTCACGAACGCTTAGCTGCATTTAATACTCAGGCAAAGGTTGCTTTGCAACCTTTGCCTGAATTTACCAATGTTAGGTTGACTTCTCACGAAGCCGATAATGGTAGGGTATAGTATAAGATGCGCCAGCTTTTTCTCAAGGGGATCTACTTTATTTCAAATACGGTTTCGTACGGCGCAAGCGCTGCGTCGAGCGCATTTTATGCCGCAATTATCACCTTTGTTTTCGTTATTTATTTTAGCTATACACTTAAATTACCGGCATTTACCGAGTTACTTGCCGTGGTCGCAACAACAGCAACAATCACGGTATTTACGCATGGGGTTTGGTTTGGGTTACTCCACAAAATCGGTTTTAGTGGTGTAACGAAATCTATGCGGATTCTAAACCGGTCGATTGTACGCGGCGCGTCGTGGTTTAGCGTAGAGGTTAAAGATAACCTAAACGCCGACGAATACCGAACACTCTACCATAGGTTGTGCTATTTACCTCGCGACAACGTTCTTATGTCGGTGGCAATGGTACTTATAATAATTTTAGTGATGGCGATTTATTTAGTACTCTACCAAAATTTTCCCGTCGCAAACCTCGTGCAAGTTGGAGTAATCGCCGTCGTTGCCGCTTTTATCCACGGCGGGTACACAGCAATTATTACGGAAATTGTAACAGGGCAAATGCGCCGCCGCGTTAAAGAAATAATGTATGCAAAGAAAGTAGAATTTAAGGAAATTTCGCTTTCGACGGTGCGCTCAAAGGTTCTCTTTTTTATATCTATAATGGTTGCAACGTTATTCGTCGCGAACTTTATGATTTATTACGAGGTTAGTTTCTCTGTTCTTGTGCGTTTTTCTCTTTTTGCGGTTGCTATTGCGGCTGCAATGGCATTCATGCTTTTTTCTGTTATTTTACAGGCATTACGTGAAATCGGCGAAACTGCGCAAGGTATCCACGAAGGGAAGCATACGATGCTTTTTCCAGAAGCTCTCGATGCTGAGTTCATCAATGTTGCAACTGGGTTAAACACCGCGATGAGTACCATTCGAGATTACCAGCATAACCTGGAGCAAAAAGTAGAGCAACGCACCGTTGAGTTAACTGCGGCGAACGAGGCTCTCAATGAAAAGGACCGCCTTATCCAAATGGAGTTAGATTTTGCGGCAGAGATACAAAAAGGGATTATCCCAACAAGAATTGAAGAATGGAATGGGTTAAAATTTTCGAGCTACTATTTACCGATGGAAAAAGTCTCGGGAGACTACTACGATGTATTTCCTGCGCAAGGTAACCGCCTGGGAATTCTTATGGCCGATGTATCGGGGCATGGAGTTCCTGCTGCGCTTATAACGACGATGGCAAAAGTAGCGTTTGCCCGCGCTGCACAAAACACACATTCGCCGGTACAGACTTTTCGTGAAGTCAATAACCAACTTTTGGAAATTGTAACAACACAGGACTATCTAACCGCGTTTTATTTAACAATCGACGATACGCACCAATTCCTTTTTGGCAACGCGTCGCACCAACACGCAAAAATTATTCGAAAAACACCAGAGCCAGATTTAAATAAAGAGGATGTAGAAGAAAATTCTCCAGTCGTGCAAATAGAATCGCTAGATACCGCTGGCCTTTTTGTCGGAGCAATGAGCGAAGCAAACGAAAGTTATGCAGAAAAAGCAGGAAGGCTTAACGCAGGGGATCGTCTTTTTCTTTATACAGATGGACTTATCGAAATAAGAAATAAAGAAGGAGAAGAATTTGGGAATCTACGCTTTGATGAACTGTTAAAAGATTCAAGCCGCCTTCCTGCCGAAGAAGTAATCTCTTATGTAGTGGGGGAAGTATTCAAATTTTCCGAAGGAACTCAGCCCAACGACGATATTTCACTCCTTATGGTCGAAGTAAATCCCGAATACTCAGAATTTCTACGCCTTGTTGCGAGTGCAAACCGCCTTATCGAAGCTGGGAACGCCAAGGAAGGAATAAAAATTTTGGATAACGCAATTGGGCTTTATGGAAAAAATCTCTCTGCGCTTAAAACGGCAGCGGTAGTACATTTTGACCTTGGCAACATTGAGGCGGCAGAACGGTACTTGAAGTTGTCACTCGAGCTTAACCGGCAAGATGCTGAAATTTTTTACTATTTAAGTTCAATTGCGATTCTTAAAAAGAGTTTTATCAACGCGGAAAAATATGCGCGTGAAGCGGTTAATTTACGCGGCAATTATGCGCTTGCATTCAACAATTTATCAATAGCGTCGCTCAACGTCGGTAAATACGCGAGTGCAAGGTACGCTATGGAAAAGGCGCTTTCTTTAGACCCAGAAAACGCAGAAATTCAAAAAAATGCGGCACATTTAGATAGTTTTTTGAAAAGTGTAGATATAGGCGGGTAGGCTGGAACTCGCTGAGGCAAATTTTCCGCACATTTTGAATCGCTATTTTGCACAAATTCCTCCGCCAAAGCGGCGTGCAACGCCGTGAGGGCGGCGGCGCTTTGGCCGACGGCAAATCGTTGCCGATTTGCTCTGCACGCTATTGGAATTTGTGCAAAATTTCGTATTTTTGAACGAACCGCGCCTCAAAATGTGCGAAAAATTTGCTCTCTATCTTGGCTTCGCGAGTTCCGGCCTACCCACATAGGACAAGATTGACGCGGTATCTAAAATTTTGTCTTCGACGAAATGAGCAGGAAAGTCCATATCATTAAAGACGATTGCACGAGCTGTAGTCTTTGTTCCGACACGCTCCCTAAATATTTTCGCATGGATAGTGACGATCTTGCAGAAACACACAACGATGGCGCAAATGTTAATGATGCCGTTGTTGCCGAAGAAGATTACACGAAGGTGCAGGAATCTATCGACGATTGCCCTGGTGAATGTATCCAGTGGAAAGACTAGGTTTCCAAACTTTTAGCGTATTAACCCTGGGTTTTCTAAAAACCGCGTTAAGGTAATTAAAAATTTTGCACCTGTCGCTCCGTCGATAACCCGGTGGTCGCACGCCAAGTTAAGCGTTAAAAAATCGCCAAAAAGTAATCCGCCATTTTCTCCTTCGTAGGGGCGTCTCTCATTTGTCCCCACCGCAAGAATAGCCGATTCGGGAGTGTTGATAATTGCGTCAAAAGAAGTTACAGCCAACATCCCCAAATTGGTAACGGTAAAAACGCCGTCGGTGTATTCTTCTATTTTAAGTTTTCGCGCCCGCGCACGGTTTCCCAATTCTCGCGCTAAAGATGCAGTTGTAAAAAGATTATGCACGTCTGCGTTTCGGATAACAGGAGTAATGAGTCCATCGTCTAAACTTACCGCAAAACCGACGTCTATATTGCCACGTTTTAAAATACTATCCCCATTCCATTGCCTTAAAAATTCGGGATGCATTTTGAGGCTTTGCGCGACGGCGGTTAGGATGAAATCGTTCACAGAAATTTTTTCAGGATAGCCGTTTTGTAACCTTTCTTCCGGCAAAAAATTTGCGAGGGCTGCGTTTATTTCTTGGCGCACTCTTAAAAGGCGTGTTGCATTTAGCGTACGCGATAGATAAAAGTGGGGAACAGTTTGCTTTGCAATGGAAAGCCTTTCGGCAATCGTTTTACGCATCGGAGTAATTTCGATACGTGTGTCGGGAACCCTTGTACCCAGTGGTGTTGGCGTTGTATTTTGGTGGGATACCAAATCGCGGCTTACAATGCGCCCGCCAGGACCCGAGCCGTGGATTTTTTCCAGAGTAATTCCTTCCTGTGCAGCAATTTTTTTAGCAAGCGGCGAGGCTTTGGTGCGGCCGGTAACATTAGAGGGGGTGGCCAGTTGCTGCGGCGTTACAAGGGTGGATGGACCGGTGTTTGCATTTTTAGCATCGGGGATTATTTTTTGCTCCTCGGTTTTTGGGAGGGGGGAGGGGTTTAAAGTATGGCTTTGGATTTCCTTTAGAAGGTTTTCGATATTTTCGTCCTTTGCGCCTATAACCCCAATAGCTCCACCTACGGGAATTTTATCTCCCTTGGCTGCTATTTTTTTGAGCAACATTCCTCCATCAAATGCCTCTAATTCCATTACCGCTTTATCGGTTTCAATCGAAGCGAGAATGTCGCCGGGTTTAACCGTATCGCCTTCGCTTTTTTGCCAGTCGACAAAAACTCCTTCTTTCATTGTAGGGGAAAGCTGTGTCATTACTGCAATTTTAGCCATAGAGCAAAGGCGCGTAATTATTACGAACGTCAAGTCTTATCGAAGGGCGCACGATATATCAGGTGGGGGTGTTAATGGCAAAAGCAGGTGTCTTCACCGCTTTAGCAGCAATTTGTCTTCAAATTGCGAGGCTTTTGCCATTAACACCCATCAGAGTGTATTAGAAAAAACTATTGTCCCCACCTGATATATCGCGCGTCCCTTATCGAAGCGTTGACGCCCTCTCTCGAAAAAAGGTTTTCGACAAAGTTCTGGTTTAGGTTCTCTTGCGTAAAATAGTACAATTTACTAAATCCTCTTGGATTCCCATATCAGCCTTTTTTATGGCTTTGTTTTTCGCGGTTTCAACGCATTTGAGCCTTTACGCGCAGGCAGAGCGTTTTATTGGCAAAAAAATTATGAGTATTGCCTTTAAAGGGAATATCCACGTTTCGCGAGATACCCTCTACCGAGATATAATCCAAGTGAAAGAAGGGCAGGTTCTTACATTGCCCCTTTTGAACGGCGATATAAAGGCACTTTTTAGCGAAGGTTCTTTTGCGTACGTGCGCGTCGAAGGAGAAGAAGTCGAAGGGGGCGTATCGCTCACGTTTATTTTGGAGGAGCGTCCACGTGTGCGCGAAATTGGCTTTCTTGGGCTTGAAGAACTTTCTGCAACGGATGTCCAGCAGGCAATTCCACTTAAAGAAGACGATATTTTTACCGAACGTAAACTTTCTGATTCGATACAAAAAATTATCGGTAAGTACCGTGAAAAAGGGTTATTTAATGCGAGCGTACGCGTGCGGCGTAGCGAAATCGATAAGGAGAAAAATACAATCAGCATCACGTTTGTCGTCGATGAAGGTGAGCAAATAAAAATTGCCAAAATTAACCTTGTAGGCGTAACGAAGGTCGACCCCGAAGACGTACGTTCGATTATGGAATTGGAAGAAGACGGGTTTATTGCGGATGGAACCTTCAAAAGCGAAACTTTTGAAAAAGATAAAAATGCTATTCTTGAGTTCTATAAGACACAGGGGTTTTTAGATGTTGAGCTAGAAGACGCACGGTACGACTACCGCTGGAAAAATCCAAAAACACAGGAAGAGCGTGTTATTGTAATCACGTACAAAGTTAAAGAAGGGGAACAATACTTTTTTGACGGTTACGACCTTGAATGGGACGAAAGATTTCTTAACCCAACGACAAAAAAACAGCTTTTTAGTAAAGACCATGTCGAAGAATTTTTTGAGTACACGCGAAGCGATGTGGGGACAGTTTTTGATTACGGTAAATTTATGCGTGACCGTGGCGTTGTAAACTACCTCTATTCGCAAGAAGGGTATATTTACGCACGTGTACAACCCGAACGGACAATTATTCTTTTAACCGAAGAAGCAATCGAGGAAAAACGTAATTCCCCACAACAGAAAGAAGCAGAAAAAAATAAAATCGACTACTATAACTTGGATAGGCTTACTAAAGTACTAAAAAATAATCCAGAATTGCGCGGTAAAAAATTTATACACACGCGCTTTACCATCGCCGAAGGGGACAAAGGTTACATCGAGAACATTATCGTTAAGGGTAACAAAAAAACTCTTGATAAAGTTATCCGTCGAGAGCTTTTGGTTAAAGAAGGAGAACTTTTCAATTCTGAACTTGTGCAGCGTTCACGCGAACGCGTCATGAACTTACAATTTTTTAAAGAAGTAAATGTTGATGCACGCCCCGGGTCTGCCGAAGGTAAAATGAACCTTGTCATCGATGTAGAAGAGCAACCCACGGGAACCATTTCCTTGGGGGGAGGGTATGGCACAAATACAGGGTTTTCTATTTTTACCGAAGTTGCAGAAAACAACCTTAACGGAACAGGGCAACGTATTTCGGGGCGTGTAGAGTTTGGTCCTTTGCGTACAATGCTCGAAGCGTCGTGGACAGAGCCGTGGCTTTTCGATAAGCCTTGGTCGCTTTCGCTTTCTGCATTTTATATTAGCCGTCGTGTACTTGCGGGGTCCATTAATATTGCAACCAATGACGAATCGTCTACATACAACCTCAATACAGTCGGGTTTACTATTGGTATCGGCCACCGCTTCTTGGTCAACTGGGGGCATTACCACAGGTATTCGCCGCAGGTTTCTGTTGCAGCAAATGCGTCGAGTATGGTTGACGATTCTGTTTTTCTTTTGGTGCAACGCGGTTGGCAGTTTAAAAATATGATCACCAACGGTATTTACTACGATAACCGCGATAATATTTTTAATACAACGCGTGGCTTGCGTTTTGAACTCTCTCACGATTTTGTGGGTAACATTTTAGGTGGGCAAGACCACTTTATGCGGTATTATCCGCAGGTAGATTTTTTTTGGTGGATGATGGACTTTACTTTCTTCAATATGATTCGTAAAAATGTTCTACGCCGTTGGCGTATCGTGCAAGAGATACGTGCGTCTGCAACATTTACGCAGCCTACCTCGCCTTTCTGGGGAAGTCAAAATAATTCCGTTAACCCTTATGTCGAATACCAAGACAGGCTTTTCTTAGGTGGGTACGAGAGCTTGCGCGGATGGACTCTCTTTGATAGTTTTTACGGTATTGACAAGAATGGAAATACCGACCAAGCAGGAGCAACGTGGAGAAACGGGGGAAGCCACCGCGTTCTTTTCGGATCGGAGATACGCGTTCCGGTGGAGCCTTCTCTTTTTTGGCTTGTACTTTTTTTCGACGCAGGCGCTCTCTACCAAAATCCATCAGAATACGCGTTTGCTGCGTCTGCGCAACCCACGCTTGTCCAAGCGTACAACGATTCGAGTCTTAACGCACGTAATTTTTCTTTGGGTTATTTTCGTTATAGTTGGGGTTTTGGTTTTCGACTCCAAATTCCCATTCTGCCGCTGCGCATTTATTTAGCGAAAAGGCTTCTATGGGATGAACACGCAGGTTGGTTTATAAACCACCCAGATCAAAGCGGTTTTGAATTTGTGTTTGGTATCGGCGACCGCCGCTTTTGAGGATGCGTACGCGGCTTATCTTAATCGCACGTGAAAATTCCGATGCGGTGTTTACGCGGATACAAAAAAGTTTAATTGAAAAAAAGTCTTTTGGAGGCATTGAAAAAAAAAAGCAATCTTTTTCGTTGGGCGCGGCTTTATACTCAAAAATAATCTTTAGCGTAGAAAACAAAACATTGGTTCGTGGTATAGTTTTGGGTGAAGCTAACCACCTTTGCGCGTATGCAATTTTAGGCAAAGAGCTTAAACCGATAAAACTTGTGGTTTTAGATACCGACTCGACATTTATTAACGAGGAGGTAATTGACGAACTTGCGGTGTACGCGAATGTAAAAGAACAAGTAGCTACAATTACTGAAAGAGCCATGCGGGGAGAGTTGGATTTTAACGAAGCTCTCAAAGAACGCGTTCGTCTTCTTAAAGGACTTTCCGAAAATGTTTTTCCCGAAATTTTTGAAAAGAAGCTTACGTATACACGTGGCGCACGTGAATTTATCGAATATTTAAACTCGTGTGGAATTTTTTCATACCTTGTTTCGGGAGGATTTTCTTATTTTACCGAAAAAATTGTACAGAACTTAAAATTAACAGGGCAGTTTGCCAACAAACTGGAAGTTATAAATGGGAAACTTACAGGGTGTACCACAGGAGAGGTTATAAATAGAGAAAAAAAGCGCCAAATCCTTAAAGACTTGGCGCGTATGCATGGGATTAATCTCAAAGAGGCATGCGCGGTTGGGGATGGCGCAAATGACATCGATATGCTTAATACCAGCGGAGTTGGGATTGCTTTTTGCGCAAAACCTGCGCTTTTAAAAATTACTTTCGCTGCAGTCTTTGAACGTAATTTACGCCTTGTGGAACAGATATTGAATACAATAAGCTCTGTATGAAAGACCTTAAGTCTCTCTTTTTTGAAAATGTAGCAGACTTTCTATCCCGCCATAGTATTTTAGGTGAGTTTTCTAAAGAAAAACTTTGGGAGTCACTTTCGTCTTTAGATATTTCCTCTTTGGAATTAGGTCTTAAATCTGGTTCTTGGGCATTTAAAGGAAAATTTTTACATTCGCAAAGAAATCCACAACGAGAAGCAGAGCGTAGTGCACGAGAATTTTCTTCCGCAGAATCTATAATTGCTTTATCTTTGGGAGCCGGATATTTTTTAGAAGTGCTCGATAAGCGTGTAAAATCGGTGCTGCTTATAGAAAGCGATACTTATCTTTTGGCTGCATTTTTTTTAAATGGATCCTTTAAAAAGTTTTCAGGAAAAATTACTCTTTTTTTTAATTCTTTAGAACGTTTCGATGCTTTGGAAGAAATTTTACCGTGGTTGCAAGGTAAAAATCTTAAGCGAACGCAAATTTATTACCACACAATTGTACACGAATTAAACAAAGCGCAACTTACGCGTGCATACGAAAGAGTTACTCAACTTTTCGAAAAGCGTTCGGTGAACCAGGCGACAATAATCAAATTCCAAGCGCTGTGGAATAAAAATATTTTTTTAAACCGCCTTGCGATGCAAGATGGAATAACGTTGTCCTCTCTTTTAACTAAACCCGCGCCAGAAGTAATTGTCGTTGCAGGTGCAGGACCTTCGCTCTCATATTCTTTTAGCGAATTAAAAAAATATCGTGATTCATTTATTCTTTTTGCCGCCGATACTGCGTTTATTCCTCTTGCGAAGACAGGGGTTTTTGCCGATTTTGTTTTTTCTGCAGATCCGCAGTGGGTAAACCATTATTTTGCACAAACCTCTCTTGCGGCACGCGCTACTTGGGTTGTTGACCCCGTAGTTTGTCCTCCCATTTTGCGGCAGATAAAACGCTTGGGTACGCGCACCGTTTTTTGGAACAATGTTTTTTTGGCGGATAGCTATTTTCGGACGATGGACCGCGGCGATGTTGCACATGGTGGTTCCGTTTCGACAAATGCGTTTGACGTTGCGCGGCAATGGCTTTCTTTACGTAGTGAAAAAAATTTAGCTCGGCTTATTCTTGTGGGACAAGACCTTTCGTTTAGCAACCGCCAAGCGCACGTTAAAGGAGCCGTTTTAGAAGAACAGGTATTTATCAGAAATAATCGTCTTCAAGGTTTTGAGCGCCACAATTGGCGGCAAATGATGGCGATGCGTACAGAATGGAGGCGCGGTATTCAAGGAGATATGGTACGCACCAATGGAAAACTTTTAATGTTTTGTGATTGGTTTGAAATGCAAGTACAGAATATTGATAAAGAAAAAATACGCCTTATTAATGCAACGCATGCAGGAGCTTTTCTTAAAGGATATGAACACCTTTCTCTAGGTGCTGCGCTTAAGGGAGTAAATCCATCCCCAAAACCTACTTTGCCAAATCCAGAGAAAAGTCTACTAAAGCCTTTATCCTCTTTGTGGGAAGATTTGAGAAAGGCTGAGCGTCTTTTAAAAGATAATTTAAATCTTGCAGCAAAAAAAAATCCAACAGCTACAGATTTGTCTTTGTTAAATAAAAATGATGAAAAATTTAGAGCATTAGGTTTTGCAAAAGATATTATATCTCTTAATGCACAAGCAATTATTTTGAAAATAACGGAAGAAGGAGCAGACGTGGATGCTGTAGAATTCTACCGAGCGATGGCGCGTGCAGCGCGTGCGGTTGCACACTGGGTTAAAAAAGTTAGTTAACGGAGATTTTTTTTGTTAAAGTAACTTGGTTCCCTTCTTCGTTGTAAGCGACAGTATCAAAAATATTGTACGCCATTAGAATTTCTCGTCCGTGCTCGAGCATATCTTCGCGAGGCGTTTTTTTTCGCGTGCAATAAAAGACTTGTGATCAAAACCTTCCCCTTCGTCGGCAATACGAAAATAAAATAGGTTGTTGTTAATAAAGTAGTCAATGTATACTTTCTTTTTTGCGTAAATAGGTTCCCTTTGCCTTTTTATAAGAAATTCCATATAATCTTGTTCTACGATTGCTTTTGATTTTTCTTCGAAGTTGACAGCTAAATTTCTGTGTTCAATGGCATTTACAAGAATTTCGCGCAAACAAATTCGAATAGTGTTTAGCGTTGATTTATCAAAAAACGCCATAAGTTTTCAGCGATTTTTGGGCTTAAAATTTCTGCATAGATAACATTACTGGGAATAGCATAGAGCCTGTGCGCCAAATCGCGCAGCGTTAATAAAGAGGCAATTTTTTTGCAAATTTTTGTACGCGGTTCGCTTAAAAATGCGAAATTTTGCACAAATTTGGGCGTCCTCGCCTCTTGCAGAGCGAATTGGTGCAATTCGCGGAGGAATTTGTGCAAAATAGCGTACAAAAATTTGCAAAAAAATTGCTACAGCGAGTTGGCGCACAGGCTCCATAACGGCCTCTACTTTTTTCATGGTAGCTCTCGGCAGCATTTAATTTTTTTATCCATCGTAAAGTAGATTGGCGCATGAGGCTCCTTAGTTCTTGACCCACTCTATGGAAAATGAAAACTACCAAGATGTCAAAAACAGATGAGTGGGGCGGTAGGCTCGGTATCATTTTAGCCGTTACGGGTTCTGCCGTTGGGCTCGGTAACTTTCTCCGCTTTCCCGGGCTTGCCGCAAAGTACGGCGGCGGTACATTTATGATTCCGTATTTTATTGCATTTTTACTTTTGGGGCTTCCCGTCGCTTACGCAGAATGGGCGCTTGCACGCTACGGCGGTCAGCACGGTTACCATAGCGCTCCTGGAATTTTTCGTGTCCTTTGGAAAAACAAAGCCGCGCCGTATTTAGGGGTCTTGGGGCTGATTGTTCCCGTCGGCATTTATATGTACTATGTTTTTATTGAAGCGTGGTGCCTTTACTACGCATGGGGGTTTCTTGCGGGTGCTTTAAATTTAGGGCAAGACGTTACACTCTACAAGGGCTTTTTTGAAAATTTTACGGGTGCATCCGCAAATGGTACACTTTTTTTAGGGATGTCTCCCGCTGTTATTTCGCTTCTTGTCTGTTATTTTCTCAATTTCTTTTTTGTTTACAACGGTATATCCGGCATTGAACGTATTAGCCGTTGGGGAATGCCGCTTCTTCTTTTAATTGCAGTTCTTGTTCTTGTGCGCGTACTAACTTTAGGTACGCCAAACCCCAATTTTCCCGAGCGTAATGTCCTTAACGGTTTGGGGCATTTGTGGAACCCACCGCAACAAGGTATTTTTACCTCGCTTGCAAACGCACAGCTTTGGATGGATGCAGCAGGGCAAATATTTTTTTCGCTCTCTGTAGGCTTTGGCGTCATTATAAACTACGCAAGCTACCTTAACCGTAAGGTAGATATCGTACGTTCGGCGACAACTTCTGCAGCAGGGAACGAATTTGCCGAAGTTGCGCTTGGCGGATTAATTACCGTGCCCGCCGCTTTTGTCTTTTTAGGCGCAGCGGGAATCGGAAGTACGTTTGCTTTAGGCTTTGTGTCTCTTCCTGCAGTTTTTGCGCACATGCCTTTAGGGCAATTTTTTGGAGCGCTGTGGTTTTTTCTTCTCTTTATTGCGGCGATTACAAGTTCGGTTTCTATGATACAACCTGGAATTGCATTCCTTGAAGAGGGGCTTCACCTCAAACGCAAATATAGTTCGGCGTTGCTCCTCGTGATTACCCTTTTAGGTTCACTTTTTGTCGTTTATTACTCGGCAGGTCTTGAAGCACTCGATACAATGGATTTTTGGGCGGGAACATTTTTTATTTTTCTTCTCGCTCTTCTTCAAGTTATTGTCGCGGGATGGATTTTTGGGGTAGATAAAGTTATCGAAGAAGCGAAACACGGCGCACACATGCGTATTCCTAAAGTTTTACCCTTCCTTATAAAATACGTTTCACCCACGTTTTTAGGGATTGTGTTTGTTTTTTGGTGTATACAAAAACTTCCTGAGCAGTGGGCAAAGCTTGAAACAAATCCTGTGACGCAAATTTCTCTGTTCTTTTTGCTTGGAGTGCTTGTTTTTTTCCTTATCCTCACACACTTTGCAGTACTCAATTGGAAAAAGCGCGATGCGCGGAAGGTGGCACAATGACAACAGCTGGTTGGATTGTAATGGTTTTTTCTGTTTCGGCGGTAACTACCTTTTTCATTTATAGTATGTACCGTGCGATTACCGACGGAAAATAATGGCGCGTCTATTTTTTGTTTTCTGTGTAGTTATTAGTACAATAACGCCGCTTTCGGCCAAAAAAAATAGGCTGATTATTTGGTCCATCGACGGTTTTGCAGCAGGATATTTATCTAACCCTGTTATCCAAAAAAGCGCAGTGTGGCAAAGGCTGCTTAAACGGGGAATAGTTTTTAATCCTGTCGAAACAACAATTCCTGCGTTAACGTATCCTGCACACACGGCAATGGTAACGGGATTTGATACCGCGCTCCACGGGCTTTATGGAAACCATCCCGTCGATCCGTTTAACCTTTCAAAGAATGGATGGACTTGGTTTACAGAAGACATCCGTAAAAAGCCGTTGTGGGATATTGTACGCGAACAAAAAAAACGCGTCGCTAATATTCTGTGGCCTGTTACGATGATGGATATGCGCCGAATCCACTACCATTTTCCCCAATTTGATAGGGCAAAAGGTGAAGAAGAAATAAAACTCATGCGCGTGCTTTCAACCCCTACGCTTTATCGCGAGGTGGAGAGGAATACACAAATTTCGCTTACCGAGTATTCGAGTGATATAGATCGCATCCGTGTAGCCAAATATATTTGGCAGAAAAAAAAACCTAATTTAATGCTGCTTTATACTCCTGGCCTCGATTCAATACAGCATGCTAATGGAGAGTATAGCAAAAGTGCGCTTGAACACTTGGAGTTACTTGGCGTTGAAATTGAAAAATTTCTTAAGGAAATTTATCGGAAAAAAGAATTGCATACGGCGCTTCTTATTGTTTCCGACCATGGCTTTACAACTTTTAAAGGAATGTGTTTTCCAAATACCATTTTGCATGGTATGGGATTCATCGAGAGTAAAGTACAAAGTTGGAGTTACTTTTTTGATACCGCAGGCGGCGTTGCGAGGCTTTTGCACAATGGAGATACCACGCCATTTCCAATAGACCAATTTAAAAAAAATATTAAGGAATCATGCCCCGATATAGATGTTGTCGATAGAGGCCATGCAGATTTTGAACGCTTACAAAAAAAATACGATAGAAACGCAGAGCTCTTTCTGGTTGCTCGCGCACAGGTATTGCTTTCGCGTTCGTGGGCGGGTAAAGAGGTATATTCTCCTAAAGTAACAGGGCATACGCACGGTTTTTTACCCGAGCGTAAAGATATGCAAACAGTTGCCATTGCATTTACCCCGCATAAAGAGCGGGTTTATAAAATACGTTATACAAAAGATATTTTTCGGTTTGCGTGTAACTACCTTGGCCTTAAGTGTCCCGCTACAAAGTAGAGTAGGTATTCGGCACGGTTCAACGTATTCCCGACAGCATCGTACGCAACTTAAAGCGTTTTACCCTCGGCGGATATTTTTCCGCCGAGGGTAAGAAATATGAGATTCCAGAATCTCGACGCCAAGAATGCATCGGCTTTTGCCGCGCGGCTTAACTGCGAAGTCGCCGTCGTCGGGCGCTTCAGTGTGCGCAAAGAGGGTAAGAAGGAAATCGTGTCGTTTGAAGCCGACGGCGTCGATGCATTGGAGAAACAATCTGTGGTTGTGCACAAAGAAGACGCGCCAATAAACGCCGAGATCTTCGATACCGTTGCTCGCCTCGCGCTCTCGATTTCCGACGAACTTGTGGCGAAACTCAAACCGCTCGATGCGGAAAGTTTCAAGCGTGACAATAGACTCGAAAAATTAATACAGCGCTTGGAAAATCCTCCTAAAGGATTTTTGGACGACCTGTATTTCGTAGGCCTGAAACTCAGCCCCGCATTCGATATCGATACCTTTGAATACGAAGTGCCGATGACGTACGACGACTTAAAAGAATTTTCGAAAATCCGGTACGAGTACCAGTATTGGGGCGACAGAAAAACTCCGCATATTGCAACGGAAAAATTCGAATGTAAGGGAGACGAATGCGCCATTACCGGGCACGAGCCGGTGATGAAAATCGCCGCATCGAAAAAACCGGATGCGGTCGCGTACACCGTGCGGTTTAAAACCCCCGACCCGCGTGGCCCAATCGTCGCACGCTGGTGGGTGGCGACGGGCTATCCTCACATGCAAAGCTTCAATGTCTTAGGTCAATCCAACCCTAGTGCCATAGAACCCGGATCTAAGCTGCAGCTCGATGCCATGCGCGGTTATGGATTTCTCGAAGCGGGCATCACACCGGGACGTTGGCAATTTCTTCCATGGCAGATGCGTTGGGCTATGACGATGCACGCGGGTTACGCGCAGGGAGAAATGGCGCAGTATCTCGCCGATAATCCCACCAAGGTGAAAATTCATTTGTTGACGCTGGGCGGCGGTGTACGCTTCGATCGTGTCTTTCAATTTGGGCGCGTCTACGCGTTGGCGCCTTTTGTTGGTTATACGACGCATTACCAGCGCTTTTTTCGGCAGATCAATACCGCTTTTTTGCAGACCGTAGGCTTTGCCCCTGAGCTAGGCGTGAACAACTATTTCAGGCTTGGCCGCCGATCGCCTTGGCATCTTCTAGTGACCGTGGCATCGGGCAGCTATATCTATAGCGGAGAGAACCTGACCTACTTTCGCGGCACAATTGGCGTTGAGTATGTAATCAAATGATAGGGCCATGAAGCACTTTTAGTGCTAAAACCTGAAGGTGCTACTCGGTCATCCTTGCTCCCCTCATGTGACATAACATGAGGTAGTTATTCCTTAATGTGACATAATAAGAGGTAGTTATCCCCTCATGTGACATAATATGAGGTAGTTATCCCGTAATGTGACATAATCTAAAATTCTGGACCCGTTGGGAAAAGTTAGGCGCGGTTTTTTCTTCATAGCTATGGAAAAACAGAGCTATGAAGCGCGCAGAGCAGAATGCCGAATACAGACAGAGGAAAAGGCGCACCGCGCTGAAGTTCGTCCTCAAGTCAGCAGATGTCCAAGTAACACAGCTTTTCAGTTTTTCCTAAAAACATAAAAAAATCTTTACATATACTCACGATATCATAAATATGCTTTTATGCGAACCACCATAGATCTTCCGGTGGATATTTACCGTAAAGCGAAGGCCGAAGCAGCGCTCAGAGGCGTAAAGTTTCGCGATATGGTTGTTGCTGGCCTCACGCGGGAACTCAACCGTGCCGATAGCGCTCTTAGCCAGGCGGGTAGCGTCCGTATCGACGAATTTATGGAGTCACTCAGTGAACTGAGCGGGCAGGTAAAAGGCGGCTCGAATAGTCTTCTAGAAAATCTTTTAGACCACCGTGCTTCTACGCATTGGGGTGCTCCTATAGAAGGCAAGGAGACAAATGGCTGAAAACCCGTCCGAGTATAGTTATCCCGCTGCTGCGCAGGTGCGCCGCCTTACCATTGATGCAAGTGTTTATCTTGCGGCGCTAGAAAAAACCGAAGGGGCAAACGAAGCAAGGCAATTTTTGCGGCATGTCCTTGCAGAGGGGTACGAACTTTTTCTGCCTCGGCTTTTCCTTTTAGAGCTTATCGTTGCTTTGCGCGCTCTTTTAAACGTGAAATCTGTTTACGCGACGCTTGCACGCCAATGGGCGATTGCCGAAAATGTGCGTTGGCTCGATGCCGATAGTGCCCTTACGCGTGCAGCGTGCGAGCTTGCAGACCAAAGTACTCTACGTGTTTCGGACGCAATTTACACCGTAGCGGCACGCCTTTCGGGTGGGGTTCTTGTAAGTTTGGACCCCGCGATGCTCGAACGCGCAGGTGCGCACGTTGCTGTCTTTACTCCGGCAAGCTTTATAGGTAGGGGCTCGACAACCCAGTCAGATTTACCCCGCACAAAAGGTACATCTGGTGAATCGATAACTTCCACAGAAAATCCCTCGGGAGATTTAGGCAGATGGCCGATACCATAAACGTGAGGCAATATGATTACTGAAACAGGATTATGGGGGCGCACTACATACCTTCTCGAGAAGGGTCTAGACGTTGCACAGATGAGACATAAAGTATTTGCAGATAATTTAGCCAACGCAGATACTCCGCATTTTAAGCGTAGCGAAGTAACTTTTGAGGCAGAACTTAGGCGCGTCATCGAAACCGAAAAAGACGTGGCAGAAAACGCAATCCCTGCACGCCTTGACGACGAAAGGCACATCCCTTTTTACCGTACCCGCGACATACACGATGTTAAGGCGCGGCCACAAATCGATTACTTAAGCACAATGCGTAACGATGGCAACAATGTCGATCCCGAACACGAAGTCGCCGAACAAACTAAAAATATGATGACATACCAAGCCCTTACGAACCTCCTAAGCCATAACTTCCGTACAATTGGTATTGTAAATAGGGTAGCATAATGTTTGAATCTATAAATATTGCATCGACAGGGCTTACGGCGCAACGCCTCAAGATGGATGTCATCTCAAACAATATTGCAAACGCAACAACAACGCGCACAAATGAAGGGGATGGCGCATACCACCGCCGCCGCGTTGTCCTCCAGCCTGTTAACACGCGCACCCGCTGGAAATCCCCTGTGTATCCCTTTGGTTTGCGTGCGGGGGATGGCGAAGGAGTGCGCGTCCTTAAAATAGAGCGCGACGAAACGTCTCCCATGCGCATGGTATACGACCCTTCGCATCCAGACGCAATCAAGGTTGGCCCTAAAAAGGGGTATGTCGAGTATCCTAATGTCGATATTGTCTCCGAGATGGTCGATATGATTTCCGCAAGTAGAAGCTACGAAGCCAACTCGCAAGTAATCCAAGGAGCTAAGTCAATGTTCCAAGCCGCAATGCAAATAGGAAGAGCGTAGAAATAACGAGGTAAAGTATGTTGCCCATTACAGAAAATTTTTTCAACCAAAATAACGCCAAAGGAGACTACGTTGCTTTAAAAACAACAAGCCCACTCCACAACAATGGCCGTGCGATAAAAGTTATGGGAGAAGACGCCGCAAAAAACTTTACCGATGCTCTTGTTATGGCGCTCGAAAAAGTAAACGACCAGCAAGTAAACGCCGAAATGCTTGGGCAAAAAGTTGTTTCCGACCCTACAGGAGTCGAAGCGCATACACTTATGATACAAGCAGAAAAAGCGCGGATGTCGCTGACGCTTGTAAAAAATATTGCAGACCTTGCGGTGCGTACATACCGCGAGCTTTCCAATTTAAGGTAATGGAAATGGGTAAGACGAATCTACCAAAAAAGGTTTTAGAAGCGTGTGCACGAACTTTTGGGTTGGGGCACAAATTTTCAATAGTATTAGGTTTATCATTTTCAAAAAAGATGTGACATAATAAAGAGGACTAAAGGAGTACACTATGCCGCCGTTTCTGAAAAATTTACTGGACCGTTTAAAAGAACTTACAAGCAAATTAGACGCCACAAAAAAAATTATTCTGGGTTCTGCCGCAGCCGTTGTCGTCATCGCGCTTGTAATTATAGGGAGCGTCTCTTCAGAAAAATCGAATGTTGTTCTCTTCAAAAACATGGAAACTAAAGATTTTGCGGCAGTTACCAACAAGCTTGGCGAAATGGGATTCCACTATACCACGTCTGGCACAGATACAATTTTCATTTCACCCGATAAAAGAAACGCGGCGATGGTCGCCCTTGCACAGGAAAATTTAATTCCGCAAGGGGTGCACGGTTGGGAACTTTTTGATATCGACAAATGGTCAGAGACGCAATTCGAGAAAGATATCAAAAAGCAGCGTGCACTTTCGGGTGCGCTGGCAAATACGCTCCGCCAAGTTAAAGGAGTTGAGCGTGCGCAGGTTAACTTAGCGTTTCCAGCAGAGGAATTGTTCCAAGAAAAAACAGAACCCGTAACGGCAGCAATCCTCCTTGAATATAAACCAGGTGTTGAAAAGCTTTCAACAAAAGAAATTAAAGGTATTGAAACGCTCGTTGCGCGTTCTGTGCCGGGACTTAAAAAAGAAAACGTAACTATCGCAGGCCCCGACGGCGATGTCATCAACGATTTTGACAATGAAATTGATAAGCAAAAAGCGGAAATAAAAGACGTGGAAGCTAAGCTCCGCATCCAAGAAAGCCAGCGTGTGCGCCTCTTGTCAGATATCCGCAAATCGCTTACGAAATTTTACGGCGAAGGTGTCTATGGCGACCGTTACGACGTTGTACGCTTGGAGGCAAAACTTAGGTGGGATAAAGAAGAGCTCGAAAGAAACGAAGTCGAGCCAGTTGTCATGACGCCTGACGATCCACGCACTCCATATTCAGAACGCGAAGTGAAAGATTCTTTAGAGGTATCTTCCAAAACAACAACCGAAGAATTTGACGGTAACGGTTTTACTCCCGAAGGTCCTGCGGGAACAGAACCCAATATTCCGCCAGGGTATAAAGACCGCGATTACCAAAAAGCAAAATATGTTAAAAAAGAAACGATCAAGAATAATAAATTTAACGAAACGCACCGCAAAATTAAAAAGCAACCTTGGGAGCTTGAGCGCGTTAACCTCGCTGTCCTTTTAGACGGTAAATGGGAGCGTTTGGGTGTTAAGCCAGACCAATCGGGGTATGAGCGTAAATATTTGGGCGTTACCGATGAGGAGCTACTAAAAGTTACAGACGTACTTAAAAAATCGATAGGTTTTGATATTGGTCGCGGAGACCAAATTTCAGTCAAGCATTTGCAAATCGACCGCAGCAAACAATTTGAAGCAGAAGACGAAGAGCTACGTGCCCAAATTGCGCGGCGTAAACTTCTCGTTGGAATTTTAATTACCCTTATCGCCCTTGCAATCGCGTACGTTGCGTACATTTTCATCAAACGTGAAATTGAGCGCCGCCGCCGCTTACGCGAAGAAGAGTTGGCGGCACGCCAAGCGATGATGCGCGATGCAGCGCTTAGGGCAATCGAAGAAGAAGGGGTTGAAGTAGAGCTTTCGATTGAAGAACAGGCTCGGCGTGCGATGATTGAAAATGCAATTAACTTGGCAAAAGAACGTCCAGAAGATGTAGTCCAACTCTTAAAAACTTGGCTCGCAGAGGATTGACATGGCAAAACGCGTTAACACCGTTGGAGTTACAAAAATAGGAGGCGATACGTGAGTACAGGCGCTAAATCGGAATTTAGCGGCAAACAAAAAGCCGCGATTTTCCTCTTAACGGTTGGTCCTGAGGTTGCCGCCGATATTATGAAACGCCTTTCCGAGGCGGATGTAGATACGATAACCTACGAGATTGCGCGTCTGGATAAAATCCGTCCAGAAGATAAAGAAAAAGTATTGCAAGAGTTCCAAGAGCTTATGATGGCTCAGGAATTTATTTCGCGCGGCGGTATTGAACAAGCGCGTTCCATTCTCGAAAAGGCGTTGGGTAGCCAAAGGGCAACCGACATTGTTAACCGTTTAACATCGTCTTTACAGGTTCGCCCTTTTGACTTTGTACGTAGGCAAGACCCTTCGCAACTTTTAAACTTTATACAAAACGAACATCCGCAAACAATTGCACTCATCCTTTCGTACTTGGATGCGCCAAAGGCCGCGCTCATTATGCGGGAATTGCCGCACGAAATTCAGGCAGATGTGACGCGGCGCATCGCTAAAATGGATCGTACGTCACCCGAGGTGTTGCGTGAGGTAGAACGGGTGTTGGAGCGTAAGCTTTCGACAATTTCGAACGAAGACTATACCATGGCTGGTGGCGTCGACGTTGTGGTCGAGGTCTTAAACAACGTCGACCGTTCGACAGAAAAATCAATTATCGAAGCTCTTGAAGAAGAAGATCCAGAGCTTGCAGAAGAAATCAAAAAGAAAATGTTCGTGTTCGAAGACATTGTTCTTTTGGACGACAAAGCGATACAAAAAGTTTTACGCGAACTCGACAACCAAGATTTGGCAAAAGCATTGAAGGCCGTCGATACAGAGGTGCAGGAGAAAATTTTTCGCAACATGTCGAAACGTGCATCGGCGCTTTTGCGAGAAGATATGGAATTTATGGGACCAATCCGCTTAAAAGACGTGGAAGAAGCGCAGCAAAAAATCGTCAATATTATCCGTAAGCTCGAAGAAGATGGCGAGATTGTGGTTGCGCGTGCAGGAGAGGACGAATTAGTCCAATAGGATTGAGAATGGCTACACGGTGGTCGATATTTATCATACATAGAGGCGCAAAAATTTGCGCCTCTACGAGAGAAAAAAACTGAATTATGTCACGTCTGGTATTTAACAATAACGAAATCCAAAAGCAAAACTCGGCGATTGTTTTAGATTTACCCGACAGGTATAAAAAATTCCAGCAATTAGACGAATTGGCAGAGTTCGAGCTCGACGCCGAGGGAAACATTGTCGAGCAATACACTGGGCCTTCCATTGAAGAAATTGAGGCCGAGCTCCAAAGGTATAGAGACGAGACAGAACAAGAAATAAAAGTTCGCCAGAAAGAAGCGGAAAAAGACGCGCAGCGTATTAGCGAAGAGGGTAAGGCAGAGGCATTCCGCCTAATCCAAGACGCAAAAGAGAAAGCACGCAAAGAAGAAGAATCTGCAAGGCTACAATCAAACCAAATTATTGAACGTGCCAAGCTCGAAGTCGAGCGGATGGTTAAAGAGGCCGAGCTACGCGTCCAAGATATTAACCACGAAGCGTACCAAAAAGGCTACAACGCAGGGCGCGAACAGGGTTATAAAGAAGGTATGGGCGAGGTGCGCCGCCTTATCGACCGTTTGGGGACCATCTTGGGTAACGCCATTGATGTGCGTGAACAAATTATCAAGGAATCGGAAAAGCTTATGGTCGAGATGATTCTTATGATTGCGCGTAAAGTTATCAAAGACGAAATTATTGAACGTAAAGAAGTTGTACTTAATAACATCCGTGAAGGTTTGGCGCGAATCAAAGAACGCGACCGTATCGATATCCGCGTCAACTTCGCCGACTTGGAACTTACCACAGCGCACAAAGACGAAATCGTCAAAATGATGGAATCTTTGCGCAAGGTCAATATCTACGAAGACTCGCGTGTCGACCGTGGCGGGGTCATTATCGAAACCGACGTTGGCGCAATCGACGCACGTATCTCGACGCAGCTTAAAGAGATTGAGCAGGCAATCCGCGACGCAAAACCACTATAATTATGATAGCAAGAAACGTCGGCAAAGAGGTAAACCTTCTTAATAAATATAGAGACATAATCCAGAAGACCGAAACTATCCGTTCGTTAGGTTCGGTTTTGGAAATACAAGGAAATGTTATCCTCTCGCGTGGCCCCGAAGTACGTTTGGGAGAGCTATGCCATATCGAAGTAAACGCGACGCTTGAACGCTTTACTCGGCACGCGAAAGACCAGATAGAAAGCTATGTCCTTGCCGAAGTTGTCGGCTTTCGCGACAGTACGGTTATCCTTGCGCCGCTTGAAAAAATTGTAGGGGTTTCTCCAGGAAGCCGCGTTGTCTCGACAGGAAACATGCCTGCTGTCTCTTTAACCCCTGCTGTATTGGGACGCGTTATCGACGGTTTGGGACGCCCCATTGATAACCGAGGTATGCTTGTGGAAGGGGTTCCCCATAGCCTATACGCCGAAGTTCCCGATCCCCTTTCGAGACCATTGATCCGTACGCCGCTTGTGACAGGGGTTAAAGCAATCGACGCTCTTTTAACAATTGGTTTGGGACAACGTATCGGAATTTTTGCAGGTTCTGGCGTGGGTAAGTCGACGCTTTTGGGGATGATTGCCAAGTATTCGACCGCCGATGTAAACGTGATTGCGCTCATTGGGGAGCGTGGCCGCGAAGTAAATGAATTTATCCAAGAACAATTGGGAGAAAGTGGGCGCAAGAAGTCTGTTGTTGTAACTTCGCTTGCATCAGAATCTCCCATGAACCGCGTGCGTGCGGGCTACCTTGCAACTACAATCGCTGAGTATTTTCGCGATTTAGGAAAAAATGTTCTTTTGATGATGGACTCCGTAACGCGTTTGGCGCACGCACAACGAGAAATTGGACTTTCACGCGGAGAGCCAGCGGCGACAAGAGGATATCCGCCTTCTGTTTTTTCTATGATTCCTAATCTTATGGAACGCGCAGGAACCACGCCTAAAGGCACAATTACCGGAGTTTATACAGTTCTTGTCGAAGGTGACGATATGAACGAACCCATTGCAGATACTGCACGCGGGGTTTTAGACGGACATATAACCCTTTCGCGTAGGCTTAATAGCCAAAACCATTACCCTGCAATTGATGTCGCCGATTCGATTAGCCGTACAATGGTGCAGGTTATCGACAAAGACCACCTAAAGGCAGCGCAGGATTTTCGTGAAATTTATACGGCGTATAAAGAAAACGAAGAGACGATTAACTTGGGGGCTTATGCACGGGGCGCAGATCCAGTTATCGATAGCGCGATACTTCTTCGCGAACCGATGCGTAAATTTTTACGGCAGAGCCCAAACGAACAATTAACTTTTGACGAAACACGCCGTCTGTTGCGTGAAACTCTCCTCCCGTTACGTGCAAAAGGTAGCCAAGTTATGCGGAGGGTTAATTGAAAAAATTTAAATTCGCGCTCGAAGGCTACTTGAAGGTAAAAAAAGCGCACGAACAACGTAAGTTAGGCGAACTTGCACAGGTAATGCGCCGTGTGAACGCATACCGTGAAGAGCAACAAGCGTTTAATAACCAATATAATTCGATGCTACAAACGCAGCAAGACCATTTTCGTACACAGGAAACGCGTATTAACCAAGTAAAAGATATGTACGATTTTCTCGCTGCGCTTAAACGCCGTAGCGATAACGCTACGCGCCAGTTGGAGCAGATGGAAGGCGAAGTTACAGAAAAGCGGAATGCGTATAACGCCGCACGAAAAGATAGGCGCGTGGTAGAAATTTTACGCGAGAGAAAAGTCGCCGAGCACAAACAAGAACACGAGAGAGAAGAGCAAAAGATTTTAGACGAAGCGAATGACCAAAGGAGTCTACTTAGATGAACTACCCAACGCAAGTAAAAAAAGCTTTTACAAAATTACGTTTTTCAGCGGCGGACATTTGGCAGAATTTACGAGTTTTAAAAAAAGAAATACAGTGCCTTGTACGCAATATCGACAACGTGGGGGCGTGCGTGGTGCGCAACCGTAGGTTGTTGCAATCTATTGAAGCGCCGCACGAAAATGTTACGCAGTGCGAAGAGAAATGGAACACGAGTAGTCCAATGGAGAGGTTATGAACCATAAACGATTTGTAATTTTTTTGCTTTTGCTTATCTTTATTTTTTCTGGCGGTATTTTTTATGCACTCAATACAATGGGAATTGTTCGTGCAGCGGATATTTTTCCTTTCCTTCAACCTAAAAATCCATTACGCGTAGAAGATAAAGAATACCCGACCGAGGTAGAAAAAGTAGAATTCCAAAAATGGGAGCAAAAGCTTATCGAGCGCGAAGAAGCCCTTGCAAAACGGGAAGCGGAATTTAAAGACCAAAAGTCAAATAGTGATGAAGCGCGTCGCGAGTTAGATGAAGCCCGCGCTGCTCTTAAAGCCGAAAAAGAAAAATTTACACTCATGCAAAAAGAATGGGATGACAGGCAAAAAAAAGTGAAAGATTTGTCTGAAAAAGTACGCAATATGCCGCCCCAAAAAGCGCAAGAGATGATGCAAGCGTGGCGCGATTTTGACATCATCGACGTAATGCGGCAGATGGACAAAGACGCCGAATTGGAAGGCAATGCGTCAATTGTACCATACTTGTTAACGCTTTTCCCTGCCGATAGGCGTGCAGAAATTACGCGCAAAATGATGCTGCCTGCTCTCACTAATCCAAACGCGATTGAAGAAGAAAGTGCACAGTTAGACACACCTGCTATAGCGCAACCCCAAACTGCGCCCGCGCTTCCTGATACTGCTCCGTAGGAGTAAGCTTACAAATACGTTTACTTTTTGGAGAAAATGGTGTTTTGGAGCCTAATCCAATCGGAAGTATAGTCATCCGCTAATGTGACATAATATGAGGTAGTTATTCCCTAATGTGACATAATGTGAGGTAGTTATTCCCTAATGTGACATAATGTGAGGTAGTTATCCCCTAATGTGACATAATACGAGACACATAGCTCCAGCTTTGTTTTTGTTTGCAAAAAACGATGCAACCACTTTACGCTGCCGATAAGTAACAGACATAACCGTATCGCCTTCTTGACGCCGGTTATATTTTTGAAAAATAACCCATGCTCGATAGCCAAACGGTGGAGAAGCTAATACTCCGCTACGATTCGCCGGTACCTCGGTATACATCGTACCCAACCGCATTAGAATTTACAACACTCGAGGATCAGGAGCTCCAAAAAAGTTACGCGCAGTGTAATAGAGAAAAGGCGATTAGCGTTTATATCCATTTGCCTTTTTGCGAAAACCAATGCCTCTATTGCGGGTGCAATGTGCTCCTTTCACGGCGCAAAGATATTTTAGATAGATACATCCCCCTTATCGCTGAAGAGATGCGGATTAAGACTGCAATATTAGGTTATAAGCCCCAAGTGAGTCAGTTACACTTTGGCGGAGGTACTCCGAATTTTTTACGCCTTCCCGATTGGGACATCATTTTTCGAGAGCTAAAGAAATATTTTAGTTTTGTACCCGACGCAGAAATTTCTGTTGAGCTCGATCCCATGTATTTACCCAAAGGATATTTGGGGCACCTACGTTCGCTTGGTTTTAATAGGGTAAGTTACGGTGTCCAAGATGTTACTCCGAAAGTTTTAGAAGCAGTCAACCGCCCGCAAGATATCGACTTAATCCGTCGTGTCGTGCGCGAAAGCCGCGACCTTAAATTTTCTTCTGTTAATATAGATTTAATTTACGGGCTTCCGCACCAAACGCTTTCCAGTTACAAGTACAACTTAGATTTTATCCGTGAAGTTAATCCTGACCGTATCGCGCTTTTTAGTTTCGCGTACATTCCATGGCTTAAACACCACCAAAGGCGTCTTGATAAAAACGCGCTTACAGAACCATCGGAGAAATTAAAGATTTATTTAGCTGCGCGTGAAAGCTTTGCTTCGTTTGGGTACGAACAAATTGGTATGGATCATTTTGGCCTTCAAGACGACACGCTCACTAAAGCGTTTCGTGAAAAAACACTCCACCGTAATTTTATGGGGTACACAACACAAAAGACGCTCGATATGCTTGCGTTTGGTACAAGTGCGATTGGGTTTGTTTCAGGCGTTTACATGCAAAACCACGTTAAGCTTTCGTCTTATCGAAATACAATAGAGACACAAAGCGGATGGTTTGAAAAAGGTTATGTAATGACTCACGACGACAGGTTGCGGCAAGAAGTTATCACTATGCTTATGTCGAATTTTTCTCTCCAGTTTGAAAAAGTAGAAAAGGAATTCAAAATTATTTTTACCGACTATTTTGCTCCAGAGTTAGAAAAGCTACAAGAATTTGTAGACGAGGGGCATGGTGTTTTTACGACTTCAGGATTTGAAACAACCGAGAGCGGTAGTTTTATTATCCGGCATATTGCATCGGTATTTGATGCGTACCGTAAAGTAGGCGAAAGAAAAGCTTTTTCAAAAGCAATTTAAAAAAGAATGTAAGATTAAGCTGCAACGCGACTTTTGCACGCTAACAAAATTTTTTCAGCGGCTTTGAAATTATTTTCAATCATATAAGCTAGGGCAAGCGAAATTGATTGGCTAACATCTGTAGCCGAATCCTCTGCTGCGGATTTGTCGGCATTTTTTTGGATAAACTCCTTTGCTTTTTGTGCTGACCCAAAGCGCTCTTTTATAAGTCCCTCAAAAGTGGGGAGTTTATTAAGCCCGCTGCGGTTACGTAGGAATGCCGTAATTTTATCCGCTTCTTCAACTTGCTTTAGCTGAATAAAACTATGTATTGCAATGGTAAGCGTCTGGTTCGAAAGTTTTTCGCGTACTTTTGGTGGTAGGCTGAATAGATAGTCGCGTACAAGATTAAATTTTTGTAAGCGGAACGCCATTTCCATTGCCATCGCAACAGCTTCGGGGTCGGGGGAGGTATCTTTCTGAAAATTAAGGTAGTACGAATAGCATTCGAGGGATTGCGTTGGTTTTCCGCGGCGGACAAAATATGCAGAGCCGTATTTAAAAGCGGCAACGTCGCGTGCTTGGATTGCTTCTCCTGTTAGGTATTTTTCAAGGTGTGCGTGTGCGCCACGTTCTTCGAGCTGTTTTAGTATAGAAATGTCCATACACGTATATCGGAGTTATTGATAAAATTTTGTATTCTATTTGACTGAGTAATGAGACATAACTTTTTGCATCCATGATTCGGATTAGCGACGTGCATATTGCGTACACACAGGCGGCAGGGCCTTTCTTGAGTGCTAGTGAAGAGGTGAATGCGCTTAACGGAGTAACGCTTGATATAAACGAAAATAACTACGTCGCAATTGTGGGGCCTTCGGGAAGCGGAAAAAGCACCCTTGTTACAGCAATCGCTGGTTTAATTACCCTACGCAAAGGAGACATTTTTGTCGATAAGTACCGCCTCAATAGGTCGAGTAGGGCGCGGCAGGCAAAAATCCGTGCAAAATATTTTGGTATCATTTTTCAATTTTCGGAAATGCTTTCGCGTTTTACGGTCGAAGAAAATTTGCGCTTTTCGTATGTAGCCGCGCACGGGCAAATTGACGAAAATTATAATGCGCGGTTAAAGCATTTATCTGCAGCGCTTGATTTGTATCCTCTTCTATCAGCTTTTCCAGGAAAACTTTCGGGGGGGCAGCTCCAAAAAACTGCGATTGCGCGTGCGTTAATAAAAGATTCTTCGTTTATTTTAGCCGATGAACCTTCGGGAGATTTGGATCCGGAATCTGTTTTGCGTGTAAAAAAATTGTTTCAAGAAGAACATGTTCGCGGCAAAGGAATTCTTCTTGTTACGCACGACAATAAATTTGCTTCGGACGCTACTTCTGTCTTTGAAATGCGTAGCGGTAAAATTAGCGCTCATTTAAAATAAGTGGAAATTCTTTTTCAAGAAGGCATTCCTGATATTTTTTTTTCTGCTTTAAAAGAAGAGGGATGTTCTATTGTACGCTTTCCCACAGATAAAAAGTCTGCACTAAAAATATTTTTAGAACACGATAAGACTTATGCGATTTTTTTTCGTGCGAATTTTACTTTAGATAGCGAGGTATTAACCTATTTACCAAACTTACATTTGGCAGCGCTTGTATCGACAGGCTCTGATAATATCGACATTGGTGCTCTTAAGAAACGGGATACCAAACTTGTTACTGGAGAAGGTGCGAATGCGCAAGCTGTCTTTGACTATGTAATGCAAGCTTTGCTTTTTGGTGGTTTTAATCCCCAAGAGCACCGTGTGGGGGTTGTGGGAAAAGGGCGCATTGGAAGCCGAGTTGTTGATTTCTTAAGACAAGTAAATGTGGATGTACTTTTCTACGATCCATTTTTGCCTGCATCCAACGCTCTTACAGATGTCCTCCAGTGTGATTTTGTGACGTTTCATGTTCCTTTAACCACTGTAGAAAAATTTGCAACAGAGAAAATGTTAAATAAAGGATACTTTACACCGGTCCAAAAGAGAATCCGTATTGTACAAAGTTGTCGCGGTAAAATTTGGGATATAGGTTTTTACTCTCGCATCCATGAGCATCCGTTTGTAGAACTTCTCGCGCAAGACGTATACCCAATAGAGCCCCCTTATGCAAAAGATTTAAAGCAGGCAAAATTTTCAACACCGCACATTGCAGGGTATTCAACACTTGGTAGGCTTGGCGGAATTTACCGTGGTATATCTGCGCTTTTTCCTGGAATGGACTTGCAAAATTATTATCCCAAATCACGTACTTGGAATATTAAACATGAAAGCGAAAATTTGTCCAAACAAGTTGAAAAATTTAACGCCATACGCGATAATTATTTTTGGCGTAAAGAATTCCACGAATATAACGTGGATGAACAAGCAGATTTTCGAGTAAACTTTCCCCGTATAGAGCCACGGTTTTTTGATACACTCTTTGCGTATAATCCGTCGCTTTAAATAATCCTTTGGTATTCTTCAAAGGGAAGTTGCCAAACTTTGATTCCACAAAAATGGTCGCCTTCGGGGCATCGTGGTTTTAAAAACTCCCGAACAAAGCAAGGGGGGCCTAAATACTTTCCAAGCTCTGGCCAAACTTCGCGTACTTCGGAAACTTCGGCATACGCAGAGTGGAAAATTTCTTCCTGCGCGTTGTAACAAAGCCGTGCTTTCCATTTGTGGTAAAAGTTGAATACATCTCCTGATTCCATGTAGCGGATGGGGAATGCGTTTGGAAGTACATACGTTATATCTTCGCGCTTGATAGCTGTGTTTTTCCATAGCTGCCGTACGAGATCAAAATTTTGTTCGAGAAATTCGGTGTATAGTTTTTGTGCTTGGCTTGATTGTAAAAGGAGTTTTGGAACTATGTAGTCGTTTTCGAGAGAAACTTGTGCCGCCAAATGTGGCCTGTTTCCCGGAAGGGTGCGGTGGCGCTGCTCCTGCGAATCGGCTGTGTGTGAAAGTTTTTTGAAGAACGTAAAGTGGGCATGGTTTAAAAGGCGCGAAGTTTCGTCGAGGGTTCCTGGATAAAATACATCGCCCAGAAGCGTATTTTTTGCAGGAGAAAGCGCGTGGGAAAGTGTTTCGCCACTTAAATGCCGTATTGCATCGAGGGACGAGGAACATAGCTTTGCAGGCCGTGCGCCTAATTTTTTGTCGAACGCTTGGTTTTTCTCGAGCGCTTCTTTTGTATCGAATATTCGCTCCGGTACACGAAGGGGTTCCGGGAATTCATCAAAAAGGTCGGGGTCTACTTCTCTAATAAGCGCAAACATTTTGCACGCAAGTACAATAAACTCCTCGTAATTTGACCATAAAAGCATACGAGAGTACCGCATTAGCGTAAGTGCGCTTACGCTGTGGTAAAGGTATGCGGCTGTTGAAACAGGCATTACATAACGCGCTACCTCCATGCAGCGTTTTTGTATATCGCTTGCCCACGCTTCTTTGTTACGCGCTTTTAACTTATGGATTGAAAAGTAAATTTCTTCGACAACAGGCTTTAGCGTTTCTATAAGCGCTGTGTATGTGCTAAATGCTTTTTCGTGAAAGGCGTGTACTTCTGGATTTTCTTTAATCGATGTGGGTAGGGTGTACCATGCGCGGTCATTTTTGATGGGGACGTACCGCTGCGAAACTTGCTCAGAGTTATAGTACGGATGCGCGTGTAGAATTTGCCAAATAACTTGCCGTGAAACATTTTCAAGCCCAAAAACAAAGTGTGCGTGTTGTCGCGTTGTGTGGTGTCCCGACTTTAACGTTGCGCGTGCAACTTTGTGGCTAATCGCTGCAGATTTTTCGCTTTTGCGCATGTCTTCTGGGAGTAGAAGTCCTTTTGAGCTGTAGCACGTACGTGCAGAAGCGGCTGCAATATCGAAAGGATGTTCTGTGTATGCAATAAGGCGTACTTTAACGGGGGATGAAGCGATTTTATTGGCGAATTCTTTTTCTATCGAGTCGAACCAGTGCGAATTTGGCATACGCTATCCCTAAACTTAGAGAGTGGGCGACAATAGAATCTGTCTTGTAACCTCTAAAATGTGAATCTGCTTTACGCTCCCTTTTTAAGTTAGGCCAAGTGAAGTATGGATGTTTTTGTGGATAGACTAAGCCGCGTACGCGCACAAATGGCAGAAGAAAGTATTTTATTTATTCCCGCGCAAGCCCCGTGTATCCGTAACCACGACACAAACTATCCTTACAGGGCATCTTCGGATATTTTATACCTCACAGGGGTTAATGAAGAAGAACTCTCTATCCTGCTTACGCACGAGGAAGTACACATTTTTGCTCTTGGGCGTGACGCCGAACGTGAAAGGTGGATGGGCCCTGTTAAGGGCCATGAATTTTATCGCAATTTATTTTCCTCTCTAAAAAAAGTATTTATACACGAACCTAAAGATTTGGAAAAAAATTTACAAACACTTTTGGTTTCTAAAAAATTACTTTATTTCAATTTTGGCGCAGATGCAGTAAGCGATGCTTTAGTTTTTAAAACGCTCAATGGTATTCGGCAAAAAGCACGTCGCGGCGTTTTGGCTCCGCAAACAATTACACGTTCGTCGCTTCTTTTGGAGGAATGCCGCCTTTTCAAAGACGTATACGATTTGGAGTGTATGCGCAAAGCTGCTGCAATTTCATCAAACGCGCACAACAAAGTTATTGAATATATTGAATCAAGAAAAACAAGCGCAAGTGAGTTTACGCTAAAAGCCCTCATTGAACACGAATTTATGGTCGCAGGTGCAGACCGTCTCGCTTACCCTTCCATTGTAGCTGCAGGAAAAAATGCGACAATTTTACACTACGAAGCAACGCAGTCAGTTGCAGAATTGGGAGATTTCGTCCTTATTGACGCGGGGTGTGAATATAAAGGATATGCGTCGGATATAACGCGCACGACCCTCGTAGGCGGAAACGGGAGTGCTTTAAAAAAAGATATTTACGCGCTTGTTCTCGAAGCGCAACGTGTGGCGATACAAAAATCGGTCGCAGGAAATTCCATAGAAAGCGTACACGAAAGCGCTGTCGATATTTTATCGCGAGGTTTACTCGGTCTGGGTTTTTTTAAGAGTGTGCCGCTACGTACAAAGGACAAAGAGGAGGATGCAAAAACGCTTGTAGACGTTACCTCGCTCGATGAAATTAAAGAGAGAGAATACTACAATTTATTTTATATGCACCGGACATCGCACTACATGGGGCTCGATGTACACGATGTGGGAAATTATTTTGTAGAAGGGAAAAGCCGTGCCCTACAAAAAGGGATGGTGATTACCGTTGAACCCGGACTTTATTTCCCTGTAGAGTATAGTTTTATCCGCGATGAAGCGCGCGGTATTGGCGTTCGTATTGAAGACGACGTTTTAATTTTAGACCAAGGAAACGAAGTTTTGACCGCCCAATGTCGAAAATAAAAAGCATGCGTATTAAAAGATGGTGTTTTCTTCTGCTCTTTGTTACGCATGGCGTTTGGGGAAACGATTTTAAAGAGTACGATACGTGGAATAAAACACTGCTTGTGAAAAGTGAAGCGCCCATTTATATAGGCTCTGCGCTTGGGGTTATAAGCCACATAGAAGATGGCCTCGATAAATCTAAAGGCGAATATAGCGCAAGGTATACAACAGTTGGGGGAAATTTTTCTGTAGAATACCACTGGTTGCCTTTTATCTTCGAAGGTGTTTTAGGTTTGCAGAAGCTTGTGCAGTTGAGCGTCAATTCGTTCTCTATAGACATGGCGGAGCGCACACAGTGGCATATAATGTTTTCGCTAAATTCGTATTACAAGGTTGCATCTTCATTCGCGCTTGGCGTTGGGCTAACAAACCTTACAGAAACACCAATGTACGTACATGGAGTCGAAGTTCCCGAATCAAGTTTTTTGCATTTGTTTTTAGACGTTGCAGCACGTTACACGCCCAGTATCACCGAAAACTTGTTTCTTAATGTTACGGGAATTTTGGGGTTAAATTTACTTCCCGGTAGGCGCGTAACCTATTCGCCGTTTACTCTACTCCATACACGATTCCAAATTAACCTGGGAGTGCTTTACCGCGTTCGCTAATGAAAACTATTTTTTTAAGGTTACTTGCGATGACAGTTTTAGCGGTGCTGCTTATCTTTTTTTGGGACATCCCACTTCTTAAACCTTTTAAGCTCTTTGTCGTTTTTTTGCATGAAACATCACACGCAATTGCCGCTCTTATAACGGGGGGAAGGTTGTCGGCGATTTCGATTGCCTGGGATGAATCGGGAGCGACGTATACAACAAATGGGGAAGGGATTTTTTTTATTATCGCTATTGCAGGTTACATTGGTAGTATCCTTTGGGGACAAGCAATGTTGCGTGCTTCGCTCACGGGGCGCTATGTGCGGACTATTTCTGTAATTGTTGGAGTCACTGTTATTTTTTTTGGTTTTTTTCCCGATGGTGCGGGAATTACCCGTTACTCGGATAAACTCTTAAAATATACCATTAGTGGTATTTGGGGACTTTCGCTTATCCTTTCTGCATTTTTATTGCCGCGTATAAACCATTTTCTTCTATTTTTTTTAGGTGGCCTCACCGCGCTTTATTCGCTCTACGACTTAAACGACTTTATCCACGGCGATGTTATGCGTACCGATGCAGGAATTTTAGCAAACTATCTTTTGGGAAACTCGTTTCTTGTAAAACCGATGGCGTATCTTGTAGCAGGTTTTATTAGTGCGATTTCTATTTATATTTTTTGGAGGCTTGTCCGCTCAACCTTGCACGTTGAAGTCGATGATGCAATTGAAGAGCCTGTGGATTTAGCAAGATGGCAAGAAGAAAATCCCGATATCGAAATTACTCCCGAAATGCTTGAATGGCTCAAAGATAAAGGCCGACGTACACCCAAATAAGTTTTTTGTTGCCAACAAAAACTTTGTCGCTGTTTATGCGACTACGTACTTTTACGTATGTGATTTTATCTATAAGGCACCCGCGACAATCCGCGTAGCCTTTCATTCACTTTACACCATAAATGTCAATGTGATAATAAGCCATGCGAACATCGGCGGGAATACAAAGCGAACTAGATTTAATTAATCAGGTTTTTGGTGAAGATGATAGTAACGAAGAGAATGTGATTGCTTTGGCGGATGCACTCTTCAAATCGGGAGAGACGAATATCTATGCACGCCTTTTACATATTTTATGCCACTTACGCCTCGATGCGAACGAAGCAAAAAGTACGTGGCACGACATACTCAACCATCGTGATTTTTTAGAATCGAAGCTTGGGCGTGGAACAGGTTTTCGCGTTGCAATGGTAGATTATTTTGTAAACAAAAGCCACGAGCTCAAAAACCCAAAAGTTATTGAAATTCGCGTTTATGCTGAAACAGCACGGCAAGCGGCAATAGACGAATTAACAGGAATTTTTAACCGCCGTTTTTTTGATGCAGCTCTCGAAAGGGAAATAAAACAAGCGTTGCGGCGTAATAGGCAATTTTCTCTCCTTATTCTCGATATTGATAACTTTAAAAAAATTAATGACACCCACGGACACACGACTGGCGACGCTGTTATTTCTGCGTTGGGTAAATTGCTTCGAGAAATTATCCGTGCGGAAGATACTCCGTGCCGCATTGGAGGTGAAGAATTTGCCGTTATTTTTCCCGAAACCGATGCAAAGGGCGCTATGGTTGTGAGTGAAAAAATTCGCTCCGAATTTGCAAAACTTAAAATTGCGGGAACAGAACTTTCTCTGTGTGGAGGCTTAACAACGTTTCCCGAAGACGGTAAATCGGCGCACGAACTTCTGGAGCGTGCAGACCAAATGCTTTATTTTGCAAAGTATTCAGGGAAAAATCGTATCATTTGCTATTCGCAAAACAAACGCCGTACTGCGCGTTATCCAGTAAAGTGGGAGTTTGAAGTTATCCAAAAAGGAAAAGCCTTAAAAGGGAAATCGGTAGATATATCGGTAGATGGTATTTCTTTTGAGTTAGACACAAAAACAAAACCAGGGGATCGTTTCGATTTGACGCTCCATATCGACGGTGAGCTGGTAGAGCTTCCTGTAGAAATTATTTGGGTAGATGCGAATACAAAATCGCATAAGTTGCGTGCTGGCGCTCGCTTCCTCACCCCTAAACCCTATTCAATCTCTATTTTAAAAAAGAAGCTCCCGCAATAAAAATCCAGCATTATTTTGCTTGAAGGATTTAGCATATTCGTCGATATTTGATACGGAGCAAAATGCAAAAGAAAGTGGTTCGTGAGTTAATATTTTCTACTGCCCTGTGCCATCAACGCGGAGGAAAATGCGTCGGTTAAATAAGCTATTCCGATTTTTGCTGGTTATCGCAGCGTCTTTTACGGCAGCGCTTCAAGCAGTAACTCCTGACCAAGGGTTTGTCGAAAAAATAATTGGGGATAACCGTTATTTTATGGAGTTTGCTAACACATGCGTTTCTAATTTTGGCTCTCCCGAAAATGAAAAATCTCTTAAAGAAGCGAACCAACACTATTTTAACGCTAATTTATACTATCTTGAAAGTAACTACGTAGATGCATTCAAAGAAATTCGGTTAAGCCAAGAGATACTCCTCGACTTGTATTACGATATTTTGCAAAAACGGTATATTGAGGATTCGCGTGCCCTTCTCGATATGAATGCACCGGTTATCATCCAGTCGAAAGATAGAAAATCTGCGCTCTTTTTACAGTTGGGGTACCGTGATGTCGAAGTAGCGCGGCAGTTTCGCGATAAAGGATACAACTATAACCGGTTTTTGTTTTCAAATAAAATTCGTTATTATATCGATGGAATAAAGCGTGCACGGCGAGCAAAACGGTTTGCATTTTTATCTCTTATTGAAAGTAAAACGCCGATTGAAGACAAAGTAGAGTACCAAACCCAAACTTGGGATGAAGCGCGTAATAAAGAAGAAAATGAAAAAATACGCGATTACGAGCGTGTAAAAAATAATATGATTAACCAAATAAATCGTAAACTCTATACAGATGGAATGAACTTTTTCTTGCACCACGACGATAACTACGGGCTTATCTCCGGGCAAAAGAGGTCTATACTCAAAGACTCCTTCAAAGAGCTGACAACAAAGCGTCCAGAAAAGAAAAAAAGAAATCCCGATTATCCTGCAATGGATCAACCGGATGAAAACAAGCCAAAGGAAGCGCCAAAAAAGTAATTGGGAAATACCATGCGAAAAAAGTACTTTACCTTTTACGAGTTGTCACATAAAGTTCTGCGCCATTTTTTAGTTGTACTTTTTATCTTCTCGCCCGTTTTACCAGTTATAGCGGGGCCGCTTGATATACAAAAAATTAAACTCAAGGGAGCGCAGTACATTAAAGATTTGCGCTACTTTCAAGAGTCAGGACTTGTCTCCGCACGGCAAACAGCCATCGAAATGCAGATTGAAAATTTTGAACAAAGCTTAATTGCGTACCGTTCGGCAAAGCCTACAGAACGTAACGGTGCTTTACGTAATGCGCAAAACACCTACGAGAAATTTAATGTGGAGTTCCGTGCTTTGGCAGATATTTATCGTGAATGGGTTGAAAAATACCAAAAGCAGTATTACGAAAAAAGCTCGGAGCCATTTACCGATACCGACACCAAAGAAAAAGTTTTAGCGAGCGTTGCCGTCGGCAAACAAGATGAAACACGTGCGTTTAGCGCGTACAATAACCGTAATTATTTGTATGCGTCGCACCTTTATTTACGGTCGCTTAAGCATTACCACCAAGCTTATGAGTTACGCAAATGGCAGCAGTTTGTAAAAATAATAGAACATCCTAAAGCAAAGCCTAAAAAGACGCGAAGCCAAGATAGTATAGAACGGCAAGCAGCAGTACGCTAATTTTAAGGCGTAGCAGGTGCACTTGGCGCAAAAGGCGACGCGCCCTGTACCTTAACGGGAGTAACCACAGGGGCTGCCATCGAGCCACGGATATTGAGTTCAATGCGATCGTCGTCTTGTAAAATTCCTGCAAATTTAAGAAGCGTACGCGGATCTTTATCTTGGTATTTTTCAAAAAACTCGTTTGTTGGGCGCAATGTTATGTCGATGTTCAGGTTTGCCGTTGGTCCCATCTGGATACTGCCACGTATTTGTGCGTTGACGAGGCGTCCTACGGCGTCGCCTGTTTCTATTGCGATATTGTTTTGTTGTGCGCGGCACTTCAAATTGACTTTTAGGAAGGGAATAACAATTTCTTCTTTCAAGAATTTTTTTTCCTTATAAACAAGTTGCGCTGATTCAGCGGTAAATCCGAAAGTCCCGCTTATAGTTTTGTTTGTGCCACCCGATTTAGCTAAGGATATATCCGAATCAATTTCGAGAGAATCTATTTTGAGAGTAAAATCGCCTTTGTGGAAAGAAAAAATTACCGCTTCGGTATGCGAATCGTATTTGTCGCCCAAAAGAGCGTTCCACAACGAAATTTTTCCCTTGGCTTCGGCAATTTTAAGTACTCCCTCATTGCTATTCGTAGCGGTAAGCGGTATTTTTATTCCTTGTACTTTGAAGCGCCCAAGCGTTGAAAGCGACAAGTCGTTTACTTCAATACGCGTTCCATCACCCTGGAGTTGCCGTAGCGCCAAGTACGCGTACGATTCGAGAGGTGCGAAAAAAATAATCCCTATAAGGAATGCGAGAAGCCCTGCTCCCCATGGAGAGAATTTCTTAAGTGTCCCTAAAAGCGTACGTTGGGGCGCAGCAGGTGGAGTAGGGGTTGCTGATGAACCTTCTTCTGAAAAATTTTCTTCGAGGTCATTTTTTGTCATTTTTTTTCTCGAACCCTGAAATAGAGATGTTGAAGTCGTAAACGCCTGTTTTTTTTAATACTGGCCTAAAGTTGAAGCTTTCAACCTTGTAAAGCGTTTGTGTATTTTGCTCTATTTGCCGTATAAAATCCAAAACTAAATTTGCGGGGCTTTCTTTTATGGTGACCTTAACTTCACGCTTAACGTATTTGTCTTGAACGACAGTGTCCGTTGGGGTTAGGCTACCCACTTTTTCGCGAAGCCCAATCGTTTTAAGCATTGTCTCTATAGTTGAAAGCATATTGTCAAGCTGCTGCGACTCGCCTGTACGCATCGCTTGTAGCATTTGGAACTCTCGGCCTAAACTTTCCAAGCGTGAGGTGTTCGATTCTGCGTTTTGGGAACGCTCAGAAAGGCTAGACATATAATTTGCAAAAGAACGCGCAGATAAAAAAAGCGCGATAAGCACGGCAAAAATACCTAAGATTATTAAGTATGTGCGTTCGCGCGAACTTAGGGAGTCCCAAAATTTTCTCACGGTTAGCGCTCCGCCTTTTTTATTTTGCAAAGGAGGGTAAATTTAATACGGTTTTGTCCGTTTGGGCCAGGGGTCGAATTTTCATTTTTAGAGATTACCTCGGTTAAAAGTATAGATTTTGAGAGCGAGCGCTTAATATCTTCGAGGCGTGCGTAGTCGGGAACAATACCGTTTATTTCTACGCCACGGTCGCTATAGTAAAAAGACGAAATTTCTAATTGTGAATCTGAGGAAAGGTTTTGGTGTAAATCAACCAAAACGGCGGATAGACGCGGTGCGTTAAAAAAATTATCGAGAATTTCTGTCTTTTGTTTTTCTTTGCGTACAAGCTGCATCGCGGTGGATAAATACGAGTCGCTATCGGGTAGGGGAATCCCCGGAAAAAATTGTTGAAAAACTTTTGCCTGGCGATTTTCCCATTCACGCACTTCTTGGCCGCGCCGTTTTAAATCGATAAAATACGAAAGGCCAAAAATAAAAACAGCAGAAAGCGTAAGAGACAAAATGAGCCGCGAGGCGCCTTCGCGAGAACTAACTACCCACTTTTTTAAATCATCTTTTAGAAGGTTTAGTTTTCCCGACGCAGTTTGTGAATATGCTCCCCCCATTGTAATAAGGTGCTCTCGGTTTAAAAGAGCGAGCGGAGTACGCTCGTAAGGAAATTTTTCAACCTGGTATTTTAATTTTGCTGCAAGTGCGTTTTCAAGCACCACTGCGTTATTGAGGTCAGAGCTTAAAGCAACGGTCAATTCTTCGGGATTAAAAGTTTTTTTTACAGCACCTTCTGCATCCGATTTTTCCAAAGCGATACTCTCGCCTTCGGGAGAAAGCTGCAAACTGCGTAGCGACGCCGCAAGTTCGCGCCCAATAACCTGCGTAAAACTATCTACAGCATCGGTTAATATTTTAAATTTTGCGTTCGTGATTTTATGCGCTTTTTTAAAATCATCTACATCGCTGCTTTCGTCGAGCGTTGCGGGCATCGCGAGAAGGATACGGTGGATATCCGACGGTTCGCTTTTCCATTTGCTTTTGAGCTTGGCAATCAACCAGTCGTAACCTACGGGCATCACGCGTGCAAATCGCCACTCGCCGTCGATAACGATGACGATAATTGAAACCAAACGCGAGACATGTAGCATAATGCACGAAGTAAGCCCTGTAAAAGGATGCAGACGGTAGAGCGCGTCGTGCGGAGTATAAATTCCCAAAACAGGAATTGCGAGTTTATGGAATTCATCCAAGTATGGAATAAGAACGTCTTTACGCGTGCCAGCGACAATTGCGCGTGTTGCGTTTCCCGAAACAGGAGTTGCGAGGTGGCTATCGAAAACAACATCCGCTAAGTCGTTGGGGATTTGTGGTTCAAGTTCAAAGGGTAAAACTTCGCGCACCTTGCGGCGGTCGGCAAAAGGAAAGTTGAGCTCACGCGTAAAAAGGCTTTCGTAAGGTACGTTAAAATATACGCCAATCGCGTCAGGATATTTTTCTGCAACAAACGCCGCTGCCTGTTCTGCGCTTGGCCTATCGGGGCTTAGGAATGTCGACTCGGCGTTAAAAAATGAGCGGCCTGCAAGGCCGCTGCGAAACGCAAGACCTTTGATCTCGTAGTTATTTATCTCGATGACGACGGGTGTGCGCGCCATAGTTATTTATCGTATTTAAGGAACGTCATTCTGCGTAAAAAACGAGCCTTCTCGCATTTGGATCTAAAACACCCATAACCTGAGCTACTTGTGAATCGATGGATGCGTCGGCAACAATCTTATAGAGCTGGCTTTGCTCGGTTAGCCGTGTCGAAATTTCTTGAAAAAGCTTAATGCTCCCCGTCGTCGTGATTTGCAACTCTGGTAGCGCCGCCAAATCCGCGACGCTTTTAAAGCGCCCCCCTCGTTTTATCCTTTCGGTAATGATACGCTTGGCTGCAGCGGGCGTCATAAACTCGGATAATGCAAGGAGAACATGGTATGGGGCGGAGTTAAGGTTAATTAAATCGCTTGAAGTGCCTGCTGTATAAGGAAGATACGTTGTAATGTTATTTGCCAGAATGTAATCTGCCGGAGTAACAGCGGCTTTTTCGACATCCGAAAGGCTTGCCGTCGTGGTGTTTTTTATCCGGTCTAGCGAGCGCGAATCTTCGTAAAGAAGTTTTGCATCAAATCCGGGTATAAAAAGTAGTTCTTCGATTGATTGCATCCTTCCGTTTTTTATCCGCCTGGGAGGGATTAACCTTTCGTAGTCGTTGCGCTCCGCACCGCGAGGCATGGGAATATTATTTTCATCGATATAATCGACTACCGCGTCCCAGAGTTCAGCCGGTATTCCTAAAGCCACCGATAGGCGTTGGAAGTACTCCAACTGGCGCTCATCAGTTTTATCTTCAAACATGCGCACCAAACGGTTTACATTGAGCTTTCCGCTTTCTTCGCTCAGCGAAAGTGTAATCATCCCCCCCCCTAAGGGAATTGTGGGGGCGATAGTGAAAATCCCAAAATCGTAAAGCGTGTCGGCAGAAATTCGCGTTAAAAGAAGCATTCCCGTTTCAAGACCACTTTGCGCAAGCTGTAGAGACTTTTCGCGGTTACCTGCAGTTGAAGCACCTCGGTATTCATTCAGCGCAAAGCGTACGTAAAGAAGCGCGATAGATGTTGTAAGGGTCAAAATAACAGTAGTAGTAATAAGAATAATGGCTCCTCGTTTTTTTATACGAAAAAAGCGTGGAATTTTTTTCTTGTTTATGTGCATATTATTCTTGAAGGTATTTTTCAATACGTGACGCGATTGCTTTTTGTGGGATGCAACCAAACGCGGAGTGGAAAAGTGCAAGGCGCACTTCTTCGTAGATAAATGGAGTCATCACTTTTCGCATCGAGCGCGAAAGCTCTACCGTAATTGTTGGAATTTTTTTTTCACGAGCCCACGTCCCTAAAGACCCCGGAGTAGGGTATCCCACACTTGAACTAAGAGGATAATCTGACATGATTGCAAATGGTTTTGCCAGCTCTAAGTCTTCGGGGTAGTGGAGCACGACGCGAAAAGGTTGGTGCATATTGTAGATAAAATTTGCGGGATATTTTTCAAGAAGGCGCATGAACGCCTTAGTTTCTGGCGCGTGCGGCGCTCCTTCTGCGCCGTTAGAGCTGGGAAAGTCACGGTTGAGATCAATCTTTCCTGCTGCGAATCGATCGTTGTTGTGGTATCCATCAGGATTATAAAGTGGAATTATGAGGATACGGCGGTTGTTACGGTACGATGCTGGTAGAGTACGTAGTTCGCGTACAAAAAGGTCGAGTACGCGAGATGCATTTTTTTCGTCGCCGTGCTGCGAAGCAAGGATGAAAACATTTTTTATTTTGTCTTCATTAGTTGACTTGGGTGGAACGATATACGCGATAAGCGCTCTTCCTTTTTTTGATTTTCCATACAGTATTTTCTTAAGGCGAATTTTCTGTTTCGAGAGTTTTTGTGGAGCTTCACAGGTGCGCTCTTCGATATACTTGCGGTGTGCGTAAGAAGAAAGATATTTTTTCTCGGCAAGAACTGTTGAAGGCGTTGTTGCTGAAAGGAATATAGTGTAGAGTACGAACGAAAGAAAAAAATTGTGGAGAAAAACTGCTTTCAAAATCATCTACAAGAAACCTGAACATCGGTGGCGTCGTGTCAAGGATTATGAACGCTTTTAGTTTTTTACTCCAAAAATTCTCATACTGTTTGACGGTCTGTTTGGCCTTCAAACAGTGGCTTTCCGCGTAGTACCACTATTCGTGGTAAGCGGTCTTCTGGCGCGTAAGGCGCGTCCAATGGCTTTTAGGCCGGTTAATCAGAAGTTAGATTTGTTCTTTGACAGACGGATAATGACATTA